>CAYWSE010000079.1:9626-12461 GCA_964461025.1 uncultured Sphaerobacteraceae bacterium
GCGGCCATGATGAAATCGTTGCGATGCAGACCGCGGATCTTCTTGGAGTACCAGACGACGGTGACCCGACCCCATTCCGTAGTAAGCACCGGATGATGTCCTTCTTCCTCCGCCAGGAGCCCGACCCGCTTGGTAAACGCGAGCGCCTCGAGGAAGTTTGCGACTTTGAAGGTTCGTTCGAGCCGGTCGACGTCATCGATCTCCACCAGCTTCCAGTCGGGCACCAGGGGACTGAGCTCGGCGATCTCTTCAGGAGTTACACGGGGCGCGTCGCGGCGGCATGCCACGCACCGTTCGGTGGCCAGCGTTGTCATCATGAGGCACTCCTTTCCTCTTGATTGTACTGTTCACCCTGTTGCAAAGCGGCAAACGTATGTAAAGGGACGGGGATGATGGTCGCCTGCCCGCGATGCGGAGCGCAGCAGCAGCGGTCCGCGTTTTGCTCGACCTGTGGAACTCCTGCCGGTCGTGGCCAGTTTTGTGGTTCGTGCGGACAACTGCTTGGTGGTCCGAACTTCTGCATGCACTGTGGCAACCGGCTGAGCGGTGTTTTCACCGCACAACAGATTTCGATGTTTCCTCAGCCGAAGCGACCCTCCCGCTGGTTGCGTCTCTTGCTCATTGGCGGGGCAGGGCTGGGGGCGCTCCTGCTGGCCCTTGCCTATCTGGCTGCTGCGCGCGGTGACCTCAGCACCGTCCTGATTGCGTCGTTTGCCGCTGTCGTGCCGGCCATCGCGTTTGTGATGGTGATTCTATCGCTCGACCGGTACGAGCATGAACCGCTGCGGACCGTGGTTTACGCCTTTTGCTGGGGCGCGATTGGCGCGGTCATCTTCAGTGTCATTGCCGAAGCGATCTTCGCCGGGATTGCCGTTGCCGCGGCGGGCGAAGAAGCGGCCAGTGCGCTGACGCTGATTGTGGCCGCTCCGGTGATCGAAGAGGCGTTCAAGGGCATCGCTCTACTTCTGATGTTGCGGTACTACCGGCACGAGCTCGACAGCGTGCTCGATGGTCTGGTCTATGGCGCGATCATCGGCATCGGGTTCGCGATGACCGAGAACATCGGCTATTTCATCCAGGCCTATCAGGAAGATGGCGCTTCAGGCCTTGGCGAGCTGTTTATTTTCAGAGTTGTGATCAATGGGTTCGGCCACGCTATGTACACGGGCGTGATTGGGGCCGCGGTTGGATGGTCGCGAAGTCGCTATCGACAGGGAACGGCACGCTTTGTTGTGCCGGTGCTTGGATATTGCGCCGGAGTGTTGCTGCACATGCTCTGGAACGGCGGCGTCGTGGCGATTGCTGCACTGCAAGGCGATGATGCATCACTCTGGACGGTAATGCTCGTGGAGGCCCCGCTCTTTGTGCTGCCGCCATTGGTCATTCTCTATCTGGTTGCCCGGCGCGGAGGTCAGCATGAACTGGCGGTGATGCGCGATCAGCTGCGGGAGGAAGTGGCGCTCGGCGTGCTTTCTCCGGCCGAATACGAAGAAATCACGAGCGCGGCACAGCGGCGCACCAGGATGAAACATGCTCGCCAGAGCGCTGGCTGGAACGGCTGGAAACGTCAGCGGGCATTCTATGAAGTTGCCGGAGATCTGGCATTCAGGAAGCATCATGCGTCGGTCGACCATCTGGTGACCGCAGCCGACCAGATGGCGATCGAGCAGAGCCGGATGGCGATCGGCGCCAGGCGTCGTCAATTGCCGCAATAGCGCGGGAGTGGAGCGGACGAATTGCGCGCGTCACGGGAGTCCAAACGCACATGATGTATTGCCCTTCATGTCATAGAACGCTGGAGAAGGTGAAGTATTGCGCGCGATGCGGGAGTCTCGCGGGAGACGGCAACTTCTGCGGGCAGTGCGGCACGCCCTACAGTGGCCCAAACTACTGTCCTCATTGCGGTGTGCCGCTCTTCGACGAACATGCCAGCACAGAGGACGAAACGGCAACGGAGGATTGAGGGCCAATTCGGGACCGGGCGTGTGAAGCGATTTCAGCAGGAATTTCCCGGAAGGCATTTGCGGAATTCCCGCCGCTGGTGATAATTGCTGTGTCGTCCCATCACTGTTGATGCCGCAGCCCTGCAATAGCTGTCGGTGTGCTGGTGACGAGTGAGGGCAGTAGCAGCCCGTTTTGCGGTGAGTGGTCCAGAACGTCGAAAGGAGGTGAGTCTCCGCGGCCAGGCAATACAGCGCACGCCGAATTGTGAGTCAGGGTGCGGTGTCTGGCTGTTTTCGTTTTCGACGAATGAGGCTAACGCCACAGCGAAAGGAATGCACGGAATGCGGTATTACGACGATGAAATGCGCCTGCTTGGTGATTTGATGCGAGGTCGCGTCACACGCCGAAGTCTGGTCAAGCGCGGTGTCGCACTGGGTCTCAGTACGGCGGCGCTCGGCACGTTGGTCAAGGCGTATGACATTTCCGCGCAGGGCGGCGAGCCCTCGGGCGAAGTCGTTTACGCGCTCGAGCAGGCTCCGCCGAACATCGCGCCGTTCGGTGGCGTTTCTCAAGCGCAGGCCTGGGGCAACGAGCACATTTACGACTCATTGCTGGCGTGGGACGCGGATCTCAACATCATTCCGGCGCTGGCCGATGCCTGGGAAGCGCCTGACAACATGAGCTATGTCTTCACGTTGCGGCAGGGCGTGCTCTTCCATAACGGGAACGAAATGACGGCGGCTGACGTTGTCTACTCGATCACCAACGCGGTGACGCCGCCGCCGCCGGGCGTGGCGATCGGCCAGCTAGCCCGCATCGCCGGCGCGGAAGCCATCGATGACTACACGGTGCAGGTCAATCTGACCGAGCCCGATCCGGCGATTCCGGGTG
>CAYWSE010000079.1:12471-14121 GCA_964461025.1 uncultured Sphaerobacteraceae bacterium
TCCGGGTGTGTTCGCCTGGTCGCGGTACACCTCGATCGTTCCGGATGGCATCCACGACCAGATCAATGTCCTGACGGAGGGCATTGGCACCGGACCGTACAAGGTCGTCGAATACGTGCAGGACGACCGGATCGTCTACGAGGCGAACACCGACTACTGGATCGAAGGCGTTCCCTGTATTGCCAGGCTGACCCTGAAGGTCCTTGGTGATGAGCAGGCGCGTGTTTCCAACCTTCGCTCAGGCGAGATCGATGGCGGCATTCTTTCGGCGGATGTCGTTGTGACGCTCGAAGGTGACGAGAACCTGGAAGTCCAGAGCGGGCTGTATGCGGCGCCGCGGGTGGTCCAGCTGAGCACCGCCAAGGATGTGCCCTGGAGAATCAAGGAAGTTCGACAGGCAATCAGCAAGTGCATCGACCGCAATCTGATCATCAGCAATGTTTACGCGGGCGAGGCCGAGCTGACCGGTCCGATTCCGCCGGGATATGGCGAGTACCCAATTCCCAACGACCGGCTGGCCGAGCTCTACGCCGTCGATGTCGAAGGCGCCAAGGCGCTGATGGCCGAGGCCGGCATGGAGAGTGGTTTTTCCGTCGAACTGCAGTCGATCGCTACACCGCGGCACACGACGCTGATCGCCGAGATCTTCAAGGAGAACCTCAAGGCAATCAACATCGACGTTACGGTGCAGCCGCTGGAAATCGGCCAGTTCGCTGAGAACGTCGGCAGCGGCAACTACGAATGGGCGTCGACCGGCCGCGGTATGCGCGGTGACCCGGCGCACTTCGTGATCGACTTCCGGAATGGCACACCGCTGAACGTGACGTGGTTCGGAGATGGTGGAAACACCGGCACGCCAACAGCCTCGACCTTTGGTCCCGGCTGGCAGAGCACGGCGATCGATGAGTTGTACGACGCCGCGTATGCGGAGCTCGATCCGGCCGCTCGCGTGCCGATGTATCACGAGCTGCAGGAGATGATCATCGACGAAGCGCCGCATATCTATACGGTGCAGGACAAACGCTTCCAGGTGGTCAACACGCGGCTGACCGGCATGTATGTGGCGTATGATCTGACCAACCGGCCTCTGCGCTACGCGTGCGCTGTCGAGGGATAGTTTCCTTCGGCTGACAGCTGGCGCCCCTGCCCGGGCAATCGTTCGGGCAGGGGCATCATTTCGTACTCGTAGACTGACACTCAGGAACAGCATTCAATGGGCAAGTACATCCTGCGACGACTGGTGATGCTCATACCGACATTGTTTGGCATGAGCATCCTCATCTTTGGGATGCTGCGGCTGTTGCCAGGGGATATCCTGGACATCATCGCCGGAACAGACGCGCAGGTGAATGAAGAGCAGATGGAGAAGCTGCGCGAAGCGATGGGTCTTGCCGATCCTATTCCCGTCCAGTATGTGAAGTGGATGGGAAATATGCTGAAAGGCGATCCTGGCAATTCGATGCGGTCGGGCGAGCCTGTCGCTGAGCTGCTGGCCAGAGCACTGCCGATCACGCTCGAACTGGCGTTGCTCTCGGTGCTGATCAGCACGGTTATCGCCGTGCCACTTGGCGTGATTTCCGCTGTCAAGCGTGATACACCGCTCGACTTTGCCTCGCGTGTTGGCGGGTTGATCGGGCTGTCGCTGCCGAG
>CAYWSE010000079.1:14221-16513 GCA_964461025.1 uncultured Sphaerobacteraceae bacterium
CACCGCTCGACTTTGCCTCGCGTGTTGGCGGGTTGATCGGGCTGTCGCTGCCGAGTTTCTGGATCGCGACGCTGATGTTGCTTTTCACGTCGAAGTATCTGGACTGGACGCCGAGCCTGAATTACGTGCCGATCTACGAGGACCCGATTGCCAACCTGAAACAGATGATGTTGCCAGCGATCGCGATCGGCATCCAGCTGATGGCGATCATCATGCGGATGACGCGAACGACGATGCTGGAGGTGATGGGACAGGATTACGTGCGCACCGCGCGGGCCAAGGGCCTGAAGGACCGGTTGGTGCTCTACCGGCACGCCCTGCGAAACGCCCTGATTCCGGTCATCACCGTCATCGGTTTCCAGCTTGGCGCGCTGATGGGATCGTCGGCAATCGTGGAGGTTATTTTCGGCCTGAACGGCATGGGGAACACCTTGTTGCAGGGCATCTTCAATCGAGACTACACACTGGTACAGGCAGCCACGCTCTATCTGGCTATCGTTTTCGTTCTGATCAATCTGCTGGTTGATGTGTTGTACGGATTTCTGGATCCGAGGATTAAGCAGGGATGACCGATACCATTCTGGCCGACGCTTCCACGCTCGAATCGGGGCGCGTGGCGCGGAAACAGCGCAGATGGCAGTCGTTTCGGGCGCTGTTGCGCAATCCGATCGGGCTGGTTGGGCTGATCATCGTGCTTGTGACGGTTTTCGTCGCCATCTTTGCACCTGTCATTGCACCCTACTCACCTTCGTCGATCGCCTTCCCGCGCCTCCAGTCACCAAGTCTGGATCACCTGATGGGAACGGACGAACAGGGGCGAGATACATTTTCGCGCATCGTGTACGGCTCCCGCGTGTCGCTGCAGGTTGGCATCGTAGCGGTGCTTATCGCGCTGGTGGTTGGTGGGCTTTTGGGGGTGATTGGCGGCTACTTTGGCGGCCGGCTCGATTCGTTTCTGATGCGCGTGGTCGACATTTTGTTTGCCTTTCCCGGACTCGTGCTGGCGATCGTGATCGCCGGGTTGCTGGGTCCGAGCCGCCGCAATGCAATGATCGCGATCGGTGTGGTGTTTGCGCCGGCGTTTGCGCGGGTTGTGCGCGGCACGGTCCTATCGGTGATGAGCGAGCCGTATATCGAAGCTGGCAAGGTGGTTGGCTCGAGTAATCTGCGTCTGATTCGGTTGCACGTTTTACCGAATATCTTTGCGCCACTGATCGTGCTTGTGACGGTTTATCTGTCGAGCGCCATCCTCTCGGAAGCGGGATTGAGCTTCCTGGGACTTGGCACGCAACCGCCAGAACCGACGTGGGGCGGCATGCTCAATGTGGCGCGCACCTATATGGAGATATTGCCGTCGATGGCGATCTTCCCGGGGCTGGCGATTGCCATCCTGGTGCTGGGGTTCAACTTCCTTGGCGATGGTCTGCGGGATGTGCTCGATCCGCGGTTGCGGGAGCGGTAGGGTCGTCGTAGTCCGTAGTCCGTAGTCCGTAGTCCGTAGTCCGTAGTCCGTAGTCCGTAGTCCATAGTCCGTAGTCCGCAGTCCGTAGTCCGTGAGTGACGCGAGCTCGTAACAGCGCACCGCGAACGTCGGTGCGTTGTGTTGCCATTGACGGATCCGGGCGATTCCCAATCTCTCACATTTCTGATTCCCCTACGTCCTATCATTGGAGAAAGGGGTCAGTCATGGATGTCTACAACCGGTTGCTCGATTTCGATGCATGGGCGATGCACGATCTGCTGCGGGCGAGCAGTGAACTGAGCGATGAACAGCTCGAACGCGAGTTCGATATCGGGCACCGCACGGTGCGGGAGACGTTTGTCCATCTGATCTGGAATCTGGAGTTCTGGCCCTCATTGATGACCGGGCGCGGTGAGGTTCCAGAACCGGATTGGGGCAAACCCTCCGTTGAGCAGCTCACGCAGTTGTATGACGAGCGCTTCGCCGCGTTCGCCGATTTGACCAGGCAGCTGCGTGACGACGATCGGCTCGACGAGATTTTTATCGACCACTGGGATGTGAAGAAGTCGATGGCAGGGACGATCCTGCAGGTGATTCTGCACGCGTCGGAACACCGCATGGAGATCACGCACATGCTGATCCGGCTGGGCGTAGAGAACGTTCCGGAGGTCGATCTGGGGGCGCGGGACTACGAGCTGCTGAACTGCTGAGCCTGCTTTGTCGGCGTGCCGAAGAACTGCTTCTCGGTGGCATACTTGAACATGATGAGGTGAGTGATGCACCCGACGATTCAAAACAATACCCAGGCAATTGAAGTGCTGTGCCGCCAA
>CAYWSE010000080.1:0-15427 GCA_964461025.1 uncultured Sphaerobacteraceae bacterium
AATACCGCAAGCCGAGGTCTCCATTCGTCAATGCTCATTCGTTCGTTCACCGCACCATCCCGCGCTCAGCGTTATCGGTCTCGCCGACAGTTCCTCGCGCTCCCGCACATAGCTTCCCCGAGTGGTGTGGCTGGTGAACGATTCGCGCTTTCGACGAGGCTCGCATGTGACGACTATACTGGCCCGAGACCTCTGACCGACGAGTTGATCCGGTCCGGAACACGGCACTGTCAGGGTTGCTCCAGCGGGATTCACACTTTTCGTACGGTTCGGCATCATGCAGGCGGACCCTTCCTCGCAACAGGAAATGCCTCTGTCGCCGCCGGAATCCGGCGAATCGGACCCGACTCTCCCGGCCGTTTTTACCTCCGGCGTTATCGATCGCGAACACGGCTGGGGCCAACGCCGTCTCATGGGCGTCGTTTCGGCGGTGGCGCCAGACAATCATCTCGTACTCAACGCGGACGCTCTTCTCGATACGTTGACCGATGCGTTTTTCGGAGCTCCGCTGGTCACGGTCGATTTGGCGTTTTCTCAGGCAATTGAGACGACGTTATCCCGGATCCACGCGGCATCGGCCGAAAGCGCAACGAAACCAATCATCGGGCTCGCGGCGGCAGCGCTCGAAGATGAGCGGCTGATTCTCGCAGTGCTGTCGCCCTGTCGGGCAGTCCTCTGGCAGGATCGGGAGATTCTCCAGTTGCCAAAAGAGGGATCGATTGCCCCGAACGGCCAGCGAGAGTTGCTCATGCCTGTAATCCAGGAGACCTTGTTGAATGCGGGCGACCGGGTGGCTTTTCTGGCCGCCCCGGACTCGGCGGCCGATGCGGCATTCAATAGCGCCGAAGCACTTGAGCTCGCAGCTGGTCCAGCCGGCTCATTTCTCTGGCTTGAAGTGTCGGATGAACCGGCGCCCGCCGCACTGCCCCAACCCCAGGATCCCAATGAACCGTTGCCGCCCGTTCCTGCCGATCAGGTTGTCGCTTCGGCGACGATGTCCGGCGGAACCTACGTCAAGCGAGAATTGATGTCTGCAAGTGGCGGACCTCGATTGCTGCAACGCCCACCGGGTTCTGATGCCTTGCACCGTTATCGTTCGACAAGCAGAGGGGGGACACCGAGCGCTCTGCGCTCACGACTCCCTCGCGGCGCCCCACCAATGCGCGCCATGCTCCTGATCGGTGCAGTTCTGGTCATGCTTCTGGTGGCGGCGTATTTCGCGGCGCAACGAAGACCTGAGCGTACCTACCAGGAGAGCGCAACCGCCGAACAGTACAGCGAGGCTGTGGCGGCCGCGGTCGCCGCAGAGGACGCCGATCTCGTCAATGCCCTGCTGCCTGGCGCGCATACCCTTCTCAACCGCGCCGGCGGCGATGAATCCAACTCCAGCGACGCGGTCGCGCTGCGAACGCAAATAGTCGCCGCTAATGACTACCTGAATTCTGTAGTCAGGTTGCAGAATCCGCGCAAAGTTGGCGTGATTCCCGATACGTTACTCGAGTACGACCTGTCTCTGGTTCAGGCCGCGGGAGTGCTCTACTTGCTGGGCGGTGATCTCTACGTCATATCAGAACAGAACCGGCAGCTCGTTGCACTGCCGGAGCTGGTCCCGGAGCAATCGGCCGGTGCGCTGATCAATGGTGGCGGTGATATATCCACGCTGGCCGTGACGTCAGACAACGCATCGTACTTTTTCGGCGACTCCGTCGATGGATCGGCGACAGTGCCTCCAGTCTGGCCGGCGAGTTTCAGCCGGAGCCACACCGACGCTACGGTGTTCAGCAACCGTCTGTATATGATCGACCTGGACAGTGGCGAAATCGTTGTCATCGATCCTGATTCGGGCGAGACGACTCTTTGGATTCAGCGAGACAGCGAGATTCTGCCCGAATCAGCTATTGGGATGGCCATCGACGGCACGATCCATGTGCTGTATGCATCTGGCGATCTGTACGCGTTGAAAGA
Source organism: uncultured Sphaerobacteraceae bacterium (assembly GCA_964461025.1). Classification (GTDB taxonomy): domain Bacteria; phylum Chloroflexota; class Chloroflexia; order Thermomicrobiales; family UBA6265; genus JAHBVL01. Next base: position 1,966 of record CAYWSE010000080.1, read on the forward strand.
GGGCTACGTCGTCGGAAAAACGACGCTGGCTGTTCAGCCGCTTCTGACTACCCCGTCAGCCATTACTTATGACGGATCGGACAAGAATATTTACATCGCGGATGCGGGATCGGAAGAGGGCCGACTCATCGCGTGGAACAGCGAATCGGGGCAAACCTCAACCTTTCTGTTGGGCCCGGACGCCTACGGCAGGCTGGACGGAGAAGCGCACGAGGGGTTTGTGTTGATGGACGATCTCGTGGTCAGCAACGTCACGGCCACGGTCACGTGGATCGCGAACGGCGCGATCTGGCAGGCCGATATCCCGGTTGCCGAAAGTGATGAGGACGCCTCGGGCGCCGCAACACCCGAGGCATAAGCCTATCGCGCGTAGAAGAGCTTGTTCAGCTCGATGAACGCGTTCCACTGCTCGGGAACGTCATCTTCGAAGAAGATCGCCTCGACAGGGCAGACTTCAGCACAGACACCGCAATCGATGCACTCGCTGGGATCGATGAAATACTGCTCGGCATCATCGGTCGAGTGAATGCAGTCGACAGGGCAGACCTCGACACATGACGCGTCCTTGGTGCCAATGCACGGCTGAGTGATGACATAGGCCATCGCTGATACCCTCCTCTCCAGATGGAGAGAACTTCAGACTGTGCGCTGGATCCGCTCGAAAGTGCATCGGCGCTCGTCGGTGACGAACTTGCGGACAATGACAAGTATACAATCGCGCCACAACGAATAGACACGACTCAGAGCATGGTGGAAGCGCTTGAAGATTGGTTCGAAATCACAATTGCCGTATTCGGAATGCGGTCGCTTTGCACGACTCTATGCATGATCGCGCCCTCTTTTGCCCACTATGTGAGAACGCGGCTCCAGTCACGTCCTGGCGTTGCGAATCCTGTGCCGGCCCACTGACCTGGCACGCGCCCGGATCGTTCACGCGAGCCGATATTGACGTGTCGGCAAGCTTCGTCTGGCGTTATGCGAACGCGCTCCCCGAAATTGAGGCCGGGATCACCTTCGGGGAGCGTCAGACTCCACTGACCACACTCTCCCTCTCGAACTGTCAGGTTGCAGCGAAGCTCGAAGTGCTGCACCCCACGGGGTCGTTCAAGGATCGTGGATGCGCGTTGCTTGTCAACGCGTTCACTGGCACAGATGTCAAACGACTCGTTGAAGACTCATCGGGCAATGCTGCGTCGTCGCTGGCCGGATATGCGGCGAGAGCCAATATCCCCTGCACCATTTTCGCGCCCGCCCGAGCGTCGGCCGGAAAGCTCATTCAGGCCGAAGCCTGTGGAGCTGACGTCGTTCGCATCGACGGCAGCCGCGCCGACGTCGCCGCCGCGGCTGAACAGCGTCACGATCCGGACAATGGCGTGATCTACGCCTCCCACAACTGGCATCCCTGGTTCATTGCCGGTGTCGCCACCTGGGCATTCGAAGTCTGGGAGCAACGCGGATTCACTGCGCCCGTGGCGATCGTCGCTCCGGCAGGCTCGGGGAGTCTGATTCTCGGCGCCTGGGCTGCATTCCAGATGCTCGTCGAAGGCTGCGAGATCGAGCGCATGCCCAGGCTCTATGCGGCGCAACCAGCAGCATGCGCTCCATTGGTGGCTGCGCTCGATGCCGGTCTCAAGACACCGGAACGCTTCCCCCAGCAACCGACGTTGGCCGAAGGGGCTTCAATCGCCCTTCCGGTCCGCGGCGCTCAGCTCGTTGCGGCATTGACAGAAAGTGGTGGTGGCGCCATCGCGGTGACCGAGGATGAGATCGCGAAGGCAACGCTCGCGTCAGCGAAGCAGGGGCTCTTCATCGAGCCAACGTCGGCGCTCGCCGTAGCGTCCGCCGAGCGGTTGGTCAGTGCCGGCGCCATTCCGGGCAACGACGACACGGTTGTTGTCCTCACCGGTTCGGGTCTGAAAGCGCAATCGACAATCGCCGCGCTGCTGTCGGCATGAGGTCCGCTTTGGTGATCAGCGCGGCGGTAAGGTCGCTTCGGCGAAGAACTCATCGTCACGGGACTGTGGCGGGAATCCGGCGTCCGGCGGCATGCCGAATCCGAACGATCGCTCTGAGGGAAGGTGGAAGTCGTTCGGCTGCGCCACGACATCGCCCCCGAGCCGGATAATCGCTTCCTCGATCTCGCGTGCCAAATCGGACCCGGCCGGACCAAGCTCAGCGACAAGGTCCGCCGCCTGATACAGATGGTCGAGTCCTTCGTTGCGATGTCCATCCGAGCCGAGCAATGTGCCCAGGTTGAGCCGGATCAACGCTTCCCGCTGCGGATCGCCGATTTGCTGCGTCAGCGCCAGGGCGCGCCGGTAGGAGCTCGCCGCGGCGGAATCGCCGACCGCATGCTGCGCGCCGGCCAGATGCAACAGGAGCTGGCTCGTCAGACGCGGGCTATCGATCGACTCGGCGATATCGACGGCGCGACGGTAATGGTCGAGCGATTTCGCCCAGTCGCGCTGCTGTTGAGCGAGCTTGCCCAGGCGGCCCTGGAGACGAGCCCCGGCGGGTCGATCACCCACTTCGATCGCCAGCTGCAATGCCTGCGTAAACAACGCATTGGCCTGTGAATACTGTTTTGCGCGAGCGGCGATCGATCCGAGCGAGGTCATCAATGCAATCTGACGTTCCTTGTCGCCAAGACGGCGCGACAGATCGAGCGCCCGGTGATAACACTCGCGAGCGCGCGGCATTTGGCCGGTGGCGTCGAAAACCTCGCCAAGCGTCGTCAAGAGCTCGCACTGGAGTGGCACATCATCGGTGCGCCGGGCGATCGCCAGGCTCTCGTTCAGGGCGTTCATCGCGTCGTCGGGTTGATCGAATCTCCACAGCGCTTGCCCGATGCTGGCCAGCCACTGGGCCTGTCGCGGCAGATCGTTCGTCTGTCGCGAAATCTCCAGCGCCTGCATCAGATTCTCGAGCGCATCGGCGGGCCGGTCGAGCGCGGTGTAAGCCACACCCATGCCGCCGAGCGCGCGTTGTTCGAGACGTGGATCGTTCAATGACCGGGCATGCTGGTGCGCGCGAGCATACGCTTCTACGGCGCGCTGCGGCCGGTCGAGGGTCATCAGCGTGGTGCCAAGCCGCGACGCCCAGCGAGCCGCCTCGACTCGGTTGCCGAGCCGCTCCTCGAGTTGCAGCAACTCACTTTGCCGGCGGGCGACCGAAACGAGATCGCCGCGCTGCCGGTAAGCCTCGACCAACGCCTGCAGACACTCGCCCTCCACACTCAGATCGCCGATTTCGCGAGCAAGCTGGGCGCCATCTTCGAGCTGATCGACGACTTCGTCGAGCCGGCCGGCGCGAGCCAGCGTTTCGGCCAGCGAGAGGATCAATCGCGACTGCAGCCCATTGTCGTTCGTGCGACGGGCCGCTTCCAGCGCCTGCTTCTGCAGCTGGATGACCGTGTCCTCATCGCCAGAGTCGTTGAAGAGCTCGATCTGGCGAATCAGCGACTCGGCGATACCCCGGTTGTACTCAACACGCGGGGCCGATCGAGCCGCCCGCCGGTAGTAGCTCTGCGCGGTGACAACGTCACCTTCGCGGCGAAAGAGATCGCCGAGCACGATCGCCGCATCGACATCGGCGGCGGCGTCGGTCGACTCATCGCCGATATCCAGCTGCTGGAGGAACATCCCCCGGGCGCGGTCGTATTCATCAGCCGCCATTGCCCGCTCGCCGAGGCGGAAGAGCGTGGCCCGCCCACCTTTGGCGTAACCAGCCCGCTGGGCGATCACGTAGGCATCTCGCAGGAGCTGCTCCCGCTCACGACTGGGGTCGTCGAGCGGCAAGAAGGAATCGAGCCGCAACGCGGCATCGACGATTTGGCGATCGAATCCCTTCGCTCGCGCCGCAGCATGCGTCAGGCGAGCGAGAACCAGCGCGTATTCACGATATTCATCGGCACTTTCGACGATCGCTTCATCGAGCATCCGGAAATCTGCATCGGAGAGACTGTCGAGGAGGGCCGGATGACGGACTTCATTGAGGGCGCCCTGCATCGACCGGCGATTCTCGATGACCTCGCGGGCGATCTGAAAGATGGCTTCGCAGTTGGCGTCGTCACGGCCACGGGCCGAAAACATCGATTTCAGGCGTGTCACCAGGGACGCTCCTCATCCAGCGCCTGCCGCAACGCATCGAGCGTGAAGTTGCCCCCACTCACCACAACCGCCACCTTCTTCCCCCGCAAGGTTTCCTTGACATTCTTGGCCGCCGCCAGGGACGCTGCACCAGCCCCTTCGGCGAGCAGACGGTGAGACTCCAGCAGAGTCAGCACCGCACTTCGCATTTCAGCATCCGTGACCAGCACTATATCGTCAATCCCCTCGCGAAGAATGCGTACTGGCAACTCGAATGCTACCCGAGTCGCCAGCCCTTCTGCGAAGGTTTCCATGCTGTCATAGGTCAGGAGCGTGCCCTGTTTCACTGAGTCATGGACAACCGGCGCGCCAACCGCCTGCACGCCGATCACGGTGAGGTTCGGATTGATCCCCTTGCCGGCGATCACCGAGCCGCACGCGCCGCTCCCGGCCCCGATTGGCACCAGCAGAACGTCGAGATCGGGCACCATTTCCAGTATCTCGAGCGCGTAGGTGCCGACACCTTCGATCAGCCTCGCCTCGTTGGCGGAATGGATGTAATAGAGACCATCTTTTTCCGCGCGTGCCTCAGCGGCAAACCGGGCGGCATCGAAATCCTCCCCTTCAGAGACGATTTCGGCGCCGAGCCGGCGCATCGAAGCGACCTTTACCGGATTCGAGACTTCCGGCACGTAGATCACCGCCCGGACACCGAATTGCCGTGCCGCCCAGGCGATCGACTGACCATGGTTGCCGGTCGAGCAGGCCACGACGCCGCGCGCCCGAATCGCCTCGGGCAGATTTGCCATCAGATTCACGCCGCCGCGAATCTTGAATGCCCCGATCGGTTGCAGGTTCTCGCATTTCAGATAGAGATCGCAGTCCAGTTTCTCGGAGAGAATCGGAGACTGGATGAGCGGCGTCCGGGTCAAATACCGGTCGACGATCAAACGAGCGCGATAGATATCGTTGAGCGTTGGAGTTCGCATCGGATCGTCGATGCGTTGGGCCGTTCCTGCCGGGTTCTGAGCCTCGACTGTAGAGGTCACCGTCATGCGTCGCAACCACCATGCGGCGGCAAGCCACCGAATTGGGCGGGGAGCCTGAAAGGCTTCTCTGAACTGCGCCGGGGAACGCAATCGAACGTTGCTTCACTCGCGAAAATGATGCGTGCGCTCCCATTTCTGCACACAGCGCGGCAGCCATCATCCCTTCCCGCGAAAGCCGGTTCAGTGTAGCACGCTGAGGAGGCGGCGGAGAGTGGGAGAGTCGGCAAGTCGGCAAGTCGGCGAGTCGGCGAGATGACGGGGAGACGGGAAGACGGGGCTGAGAGGGTGCCAGTTGTATGTCCCCAATTACCAGTTACCAGTTGCCCAATGCCTCTTGCCTATTGCCCTTTGCCCATCGCCTCCGTCAGGTACACTCCTCCGGGTTGCGGCGTTCTGGAATCGACGGGGGTAACGTGAAGGGATTCAGAAGCAAACTCGACGCTGCGGCGCGCAACGCCAATTCTCTCCTCTGTGTGGGGCTCGACCCCGTCATCGATCTCTTTCCTCCTCATCTCGTAACCTCCGATATCACCGCGACGATCGTCGCGTTCAACCGGCAAATCATCGAAGCCACGTCCGATCTCGTCTGCTGCTATAAGCCGAATCTCGGTTTCTATGTCTCGTATGGGACGGCCGGCATCGAAGCGCTTTTGGAAACCAGAGCGTCGATTGATCCCGCGATTCCGGTCATTCTCGACTGCAAGCTGGGCGACTTCTACAACACCTCCGAGGCATACGCGAAGGGCATCTTCGATCTCTGGGGATTCGACGCCGCGACAATCGCTCCCTATATGGGAGAGGACGGGCTGGCGCCGTTCATATCGCGGGAAAACCACGGCGTCTTTGTGCTCTGCAAGACGAGCAATCCGGGCAGCGCCGAGTTCCAGGATCTCGACCTGGCGGCTTCCAACGACGATACACCGGACAAGCTCTTCGAGCGTGTCGCCCAACGGACCAATGCTTGGGATGAGAAGCATCCGGCCTCGGTCGGACTGGTCGTCGGCGCGACCTATCCCGAACATCTGAAGCGAGCCCGCGAACTCTGTCCGAATCACGCCATTCTGATGCCGGGGATCGGCGAGCAGAAGGGCGATCTGGCCAAAGCGCTGGCGGTTGGGCTCGACGCTAATGGTCTGGGTTTGATCCCGAATGCATCGCGATCGGTCACCTATGTCAGCACCGATCGCAACTTCGCCAGCGCTTCCCGCGCGGCGGCAAAGGGGATCGTCGAGGCCATCAATGCCGGTCGCGGCGTCTGACGCCTCTCGTGGTGTACGTACATGACTTTGGTCTCATGTCACAGAAGTAGCACGGGCGCCGAGGGCATGCTAGGCTAGGGTACCGCGCGACCATCGAGGCACTTTGCAGTCGAGCCTCGTGTTCGAAGGACAGAAACACATTTCGCGCCTTCCGCATTGCTGTTTCTGTGAAGCTCAAAGGGACGTACCGTCATGAAATCACGACTCGTCAGCTGGCTCGCTGTTCTGACTCTTGTTGGGTCGGGAGCGCTCCTTCCGGTTTCGGCGATCGCCCCGGTATCCGCCGCCAGCGCCAACCTCGATCAGTTCGCCAACGTCCATCTGCCTGGCGACCTGGGGCAAACGTCGCTGCAGGTCTATTTCCCGGAAACAGAGCACACGCTGCGCGGCTATTTCCTCGACTACTGGCGGGCCAATGGCGGCGCATCGATCTATGGTCTGCCGATCTCCGAGCCCTTCGCTTCCGACAACGGCTACTACTCGCAGGCATTCGAGAATGGCGTCTTTCAGTTCATTCTGGAAATGGTCTGGACCGATCTGCCATCGGTGACGTTGATGCCGCTTGGCCAGGAAGTGCTGGACAACCGCGTCGACGCCTTCCGCGAGGATGGCCGGCGCGGCGGTGGCGGCGGTGATCGTCGCTCCTCCGTCTGGAAGTCCGTCGATCCATCAGGCGTCACAGCGACCGCAGCCTACAACGCCGGCGGCACCTGGTCCGAAACAACCGGACACACGATCGCCGGCGCTTTCTACGACACCTATGTTGCGATGGAGGGGATTTATTACCTCGGTCAGCCGATGAGCCAGCCGGTGCGCGAGCGGGGACTGACTGTCCAATACTTCGAAGGCGGCATCCTGATGGATCATCCTGACAACGGAGTCAGTCTGGCGCCGCTCGGCAGAGAGATGATCGATCTGCTGGGCATCGACCGGACCTCAGCGGATGGCTCGGGTCTGCCGGTCTATGATGAATCGCTCTTCTACACGGTCCCGAATCCCAATCCACTCGGCGATCTCAACGCTCCCGGCAAGCGAAGCATCCACATTTCGATCAGCAACCAGCTCCTGACCGCCTATCAAGGCACGACAATGATCACGCAGACCCTTGTCAGCACTGGATTGGCGCCGAACGATACGGAAATCGGTCATTTCCACGTTCGCTACAAGCTGGAAAAGCAGGACATGGCGGGCACGGTTGATTCAACGGGCGCCGTCGTGGCAATGGGCGAAGAAGCGGCCAATCAGGCAGGCAGCGGGGAACGCGCCAACGAAGAGGCATACGTGGTCAAAGATGTGCCGAACGTCATGTACTTCAACTACGACGCCGAAGCTCTGCATGGCGCTTACTGGCACAACAACTTCGGCAACCCAATGAGCCACGGCTGCGTCAACCTTCCACTCGATATGGCGGCGTTTCTCTACGGATGGGCTGCGCTTGGCACCGAGGTCATCGTCACGGCGTGACGCTCGTAGTCCGTCAACCGGAATTATGGGGCTCTGCACGCCGTGAATCGTAGCCTCCGGCGCTCTGCCGGAGGAATGGCCCGGAGGGCCATAACAGACTCATCACGGTCGGACGCCGGATTATTGCAGTGTCTTCGTTGAGGCTCTCTATCGACCTGCGGTCGATTGCTCCGGCAGAGCGCCAGAGCCTACATCACGGTGGTCGATCGCCCCGGCGGAGCGCCGGAGCCTACATTCGCCCCGGTCGTGCATCTTCAAACATCGCACCCCGGACTTCGGACCGTTTACCCCACGTCCGTGTTACCATCGACAGATTACGCGCACCCATGCGGCAGGGAGCGCGATGACACCGCTGACGCACGATCAGCAAGACCGGAAGGCATTGAACCCAGTCGACCACTCCGACCCGCATCATTCCGGCCCGGTGATCCTGGCAATCGCCAATCAGAAGGGTGGTGTTGGCAAGACCACCACCGCCGTCAATACCAGTGCGATCCTCTCCCGGCGCGGTTTTCGCCTCCTGCTGATCGACATGGACCCGCAGGGCAACGCAACCTCGTCATTCGGCATCGACAAGCGATCGCTGGAAAACACCGTCTACGACATCCTGGTCAATGACGCCGGAATCGACGAATTGCTCTTTTCGTCGGTTCGGCCGAATCTCGATCTCCTGCCCGCGAACCCATCGCTGGCCGGCGCCGAGGTCGAGCTCGTCGATCTCGATGAACGCTCCTACCGGCTGCGCGATGCCCTCGATGCCGCCGAAGCGACCTACGACCTGATCGTGATCGACTGCCCGCCATCGCTCGGACTGATCACGGTGAACGCACTTTCGGCCGCCACGAACGTCGTCGTGCCGATCCAGTGCGAGTACCTGGCGGGCCTGGGACAGTTGATCGCGACGATCGATCTGGTGAAGAAGTCGCTCAATCCCGATCTCGATGTGACCGGCGTGCTGATGACGATGTACGACGCCCGCACGCGGCTTTCGGCGCACGTCGTCGAAGAAGTACGTCGCTTTTTCCCGCGGCGGATGTTCCGGACGATCGTGCCGCGCTCGATTCGCCTGGCGGAAGCGCCGAGCTACGGGCAATCGATCGACGAGTATGACGCCGGGTCGCGCGGCGCTTCGGCCTACGAGCAGTTTGCCGACGAGCTGATCGAGCGACTCGGTTTGCATCAACCAGCATTCGCCGGCGTCACATCCGGCATCGAAGCGGAAGACATCCACGTACACTGAGTATTCAACCCGGCAGGAGGAGAGAAACCCATGAGCATTACCGAAGAAACGACTTCTCGCCGCTGGCTGAGTGCAAATGGTGACCATGACGACGAACAGGTGCTGAGCACAAATGGCTTTCCCGGCCGGCAGTCGAAATTCGCCGGAACGGGGTTGACGTTTGACGACGTTTTGCTCATCCCGGCCGAGTCGGACGTCGTGCCCGCCGACGTCAGCACCGCGACTACCATTGCGCCGGGTCTCGAGCTGAACATCCCGATACTCTCAGCGGCGATGGACACCGTCACCGAAGCGCGCCTGGCGATCGCCCTCGCCCGGGAAGGCGGACTGGGCGTCATTCACCGCAATCTCTCGATCCCCGATCAGATCTCCGAAGTCGACAAGGTCAAACGCTCCGAATCGGGGATGATCGTCGAGCCGGTGACGCTCGCCGCCGACTCAAGAGTGGCCGACGCCCTGGCCGTGATGGAGCGGTATCACATTTCCGGCGTGCCGATCACCGAGGACGACGGCCGGTTGGTCGGCATCCTCACAAACCGGGATCTTCGCTTTGTCGACGATGTCGAGCAACCCGTTTCCAATCTGATGACCAGCGAAGGGCTGATCACGGCGCCAGTCGGCACGACGCTCGACGAAGCGAGCGAGATTCTGCACCGACGCAAGGTCGAGAAACTGCCGGTGGTCGATGAGCATGGCTACTTGACAGGTCTGATCACCGTGAAAGACATTCAGAAGAAAATCCAGTTCCCGAACGCGACCAAGGACTCCAAAGGCCGGCTCCGCGTCGGCGCCGCGGTGGGCGTGGGAGCGGATGCGATGGAGCGCGCCGGCGCCCTCGTCGATGACGGCATCGATCTGCTCGTCGTCGACACCGCGCACGGACACTCACGCGGGGTTCTGGAAACCGTATCGGCGATCAAGCGAAAGTATGCGGTGCCGGTGCTGGCCGGGAATGTCGCAACTGGCGCCGCCGTGGAGGCGTTGATCGCGGTGGGAGCTGATGCCGTCAAGGTCGGCGTTGGCCCGGGATCGATTTGCACAACGCGGGTCGTCGCCGGCACGGGTGTCCCACAGATTTCGGCGATTTTCGACTGCGCCGAAGCAGCCGCCCGGCATGGCGTGCCGATCATTGGCGATGGGGGCATCCAGTATTCAGGCGACATCGCCAAAGCGATCGGCGCAGGGGCTGATGCGGTGATGCTCGGCAGTCTCATTGCTGGAGTCGAGGAAAGTCCCGGCGAAGTGGTGCTCTACCAGGGCGAGCGATTCAAGGAATACCGGGGCATGGGGTCGATCGGCGCCATGCGAGCTCGTTCATTCTCGAAAGACAGGTACTTCCAGGAAGGCGCTTCGTCCGATAAACTCGTTCCGGAGGGCATCGAGGGCCGGGTCGCCTACAAGGGCCCCCTCTCGACGTTGGTCTTCCAGCTCGTAGGTGGTCTGCGAGCTGCTATGGGTTATTGTGGGGCTCCAGATATTCAGACGCTCAGGCGTGACTCCCGGTTCGTTCGAATCACCGCGGCGGGACTTCGTGAAAGTCATCCGCACGACATCATCGTCACCAAGGAAGCGCCGAATTATCGGGTAAGCAACTAAATACGACGACCAAACAAGCCTCCAGCGTTTCACTTTCGTTTTTGCGCACTGGAGATTACATGAACATGGTTTCACGATTGGTGAGCACAGAGCTCGCCGAGCTAAGTGACTTCTTTGCATTCTTTTCGACATCACGCTGGGCAGAACGAGCCGGGCAACCCGGCATCTCCGACTTCATGCTCGGGAATCCGCACGACGGCGTATTGCCTGGCTTCACTGCTGCGCTGAGCGCCGCCGTGCCACCGCAACGCCAAGACTGGCACGCGTACACCATTGCCAATCCAGCATCCCAGGAGATCGTTGCGAGGTCGATATCAGCACAGACGGGCGTCGATTTCGCGCCAGAAGACATTGCCATGACAAATGGCGCGTTCGCTGGGCTTGCGGTTTCGCTGCGCACCGTCGTCGATCCGGGCAGCGAAGTGATCTACCCAAGCCCTCCCTGGTTCTTCTATCCGTCACTCATTCGTGCGGCTGGAGCGACACCGGTGCCAGCCGGCGTCGATCCTGAGACCCTGGAGATCGATCCTTCCGCAATCGAGGCGGCCATCACCGACAAGACGCAGGCGATCATCATCAACTCTCCGCACAATCCCACCGGCTTGATCGCCAGTGAGGAATCGCTGAGGGAAATCGCGTCGATTCTGACTCGAGCATCCGAGGGCAGGGAGCGACCGATCTATCTCATCTCCGACGAGGCGTACCGGAAAATTCTGTTCGATGACCGCGTCTGCCCGTCACCGGCGGCGTTTTATCCACATACTTTCCTGGTTTACACCTACGGCAAAACGCTGCTCACGCCAGGCGAGCGGATTGGCTACATCGCCGTTCCGCCCGGCATGCATGGCCGGGAGGAGTTGCGAAACGGCTTGCTGATCACTCAGATGACGACTGGCTGGGCCATGCCGAACAATCTTTTGCACCACAGTCTGGACAAGCTCGAACAGCTCACGGTAGACATCGGTGCGCTGCAGCGTCGTCGCGATCTCCTGGTTTCGACCTTGCTCGAGGCGGGTTTGGAGGCGACGAGGCCGCAAGGAACCTTTTATGTCGTCTGCAAAACGCCCGAAGATGATGAGATGCCGTTTGTGAACGCACTCGCCGAGGAGGACGTTTTCGTCCTCCCAGGTCAGTTCTTCGAAATGCCGGGGTATGTCAGGTTTTCACTGACCGCGTCCGACGCGATGGTCGATCGCGCCTTGCCCATACTTCAGCGTGCCACCCAGCGGTCTCGCAGTCTGGTATTGACTTCGTAGGGAGACGGCTCGTCCGTCTCCTTTCCTCGAGGACACATGGTCAATTCGGACGGCCACGCTCGTTGCGGAATCTGGTCTTCGATGCAGGTGAAATGGAGGCGCACGAGGCGCCTCCCTACGACCGAACGGTCAGGCAGGTTGGTTCTCTACCACGTCCTGCATCGAATACCTGCCGGGCGGCTGCTGGACCACCCAGCGTGCCGCCTGCAGGGCGCCTTCCGCGTAGGCTGCGCGGGAGAGAGCGCGGTGTTCGATGGCAATCTCCTCGCCTTCGAGCAGGAACGAGACCCGGTGTTCTCCTGGAACGCCGCCGCCGCGAAGGGAGTGCATGCCGATTTCGCCGGGTTGCCGTATCGACATTCCGGATCGGCCCGTCGTCACCGTCGGGTCGTTATCTCTGGCCGCCGCAACGGCATCGAGCAGGTGGAGCGCCGTCCCCGACGGCGCGTCCTTTTTGCGACGATGATGCGTTTCGACGATCTCCACATCGGCATCGGGCAATGCACTGGCCGCTATTCCGAGCAATCGGGTCATCAAAGCCACGCCGAAGCTGAAGTTGGCGGCGTGCAGCACAGGAATGCTGCTCGCGGCGCGATCGAGCTCCTCATGGTGAGCCGGCTCGAGTCCGGTGACGCCGGAAACGTACGGTATGCCGGCGTCGACCATCGCCTCGAGCGTTGGAGTCATCGCGTCCGGCGTGCTGACGTCGATCAGCACATCGATCCGCCCGGCCAGGGTCGATGGGTTGGCGGTGAGGAATACCGGCTCCTCTGCCAACTGGGAATCAGTCCGCGTGACGCCCGCGACGACCGCTACTCCCTCCAGCCCGGTCGCCGCTTCGCGAATCGCTCGTCCCATTCGTCCGTTGTATCCGGCGAGGCAAATACGCAGATCGGTCATCTGTTTAGTCTGCCGCCATTGCCTGGGTCAGGTCGAAACCGAACGTCGTCATCGCGTCGCGCAGGTTCCTGAGATTCGCGGCGGACATCGCGGTTTGCGGCGAACGCAACTCCGCGGTGCAAAAGCCGAGGAGTGACGCCGCGGTCTTGACCGCGGTAGGGTTGTTGTCCAGGAACATGGCGCGGTTCAGTCCAAGCAGGTGCTGATGTCGCTCTCGCGCCGCGACGGCATCGCCGCGAAGTGCTGTTGCCGCCAGATCGGCCACGGCCCGAGGCGCAATGTTCGACGTCACCGAGATCACGCCGCTGCCGCCGACGCTGATCACCGGCACAGTCAGCAAATCGTCGCCGGAGAGCACGCTGAACCCCTCCGGTGCTCCGGCGGCGATCTCACTGATCTGATCGAGATTGCCCGACGCCTCCTTGACCGCAACGATGTTCGGGTGCTGCGCCAGCTGGAGCGTCGTGGCGGCCGTCATATTCACACCGGTGCGGCCGGGCACGTTGTAGAGCACGATCGGCAGATCGACCGCCTCGGCAACCGAGGTGAAGTGCCGGATCATCCCCTCCTGGGTGGGCTTGTTGTAGTAGGGAGCGACGATCAGCGCGGC
>CAYWSE010000080.1:15437-16382 GCA_964461025.1 uncultured Sphaerobacteraceae bacterium
GTGGCGCCGGCGTCCCGGGCGTGGTTGGTCCGCTCGATCGTGCGCCGGGTGTCGTTCGTCCCGGTGCCAGCGATGACCGGCACGCGATCGGCCGTCGCCGTGATCACCGTTTCGATGACGAGATCGTGCTCGCGGTCGGACAGCGTCACCGACTCACCGGTGGTTCCACAGGGGACGAGTCCGCTTATTCCCTCGGAAAGCTGGAATTCGGTCATCCGCCGGAGAGCGTCGAGATCAACCTCATCGTTGCGGAAAGGCGTAACCATCGCGGTGAACGCGCCGGTCAAAGAGCGGCTTCGGGTGGTGGATGTGAGATTCATTGGTTTGTCTGGCTCCTGAACTTTTCAAGGACAAGCATCGACATCCGGCAGCGCCTGCCGGCTTGTCTGTGTTGGGCGCCCACGACGTTTGGGGTCGGAGCGCCTATTGCTTGCTGAAGAGATCGAGCAACAGGAAATATGCTGGACCTGTGTGCCTGACCATGGTCACCTCCCGCATGAGCGCGCGCGGAACGTGACGCCCAATTGCCGGGGAAAACAAAAACACCACTCTCCCCATCTGGGGACGAGCGGCGTCAGGCCCGTGGTACCACCCCACTTCGTGGCGACTGGCATCGCCACGCACTTTCCGGACGGCGCGTGTGGTCGGTTGCGCGATCCGGCGACTCTGTAACGGGAGCCGATTGGTGGTTTCCCACCCCCGTCGCCGCCTACTGCCCGGCTTATGCCAGGGTTCGGAGCGAGGCTCAGAGGTCTTTTTCGCCGGCGGTCCCGATCCCGCTTCGCAGCTACCGCGGTTCTCTGCACCGCTCGCGCCGGTTACTCGTCCTCGTCGAAGCCTTTGCGGTCTTCTGGTCGGTACGGTATCAAGCAAGTCAGCGGATGTCAACGGGATGTCTGGGACCACGTTGCAGAGTGCTCTCGGAGTCTCCAGCGATCTCGCACG
>CAYWSE010000081.1:0-16329 GCA_964461025.1 uncultured Sphaerobacteraceae bacterium
GGCAGCGGGTACCTCTATCACGTCGACGCGCAGGTCCGGCCCTATTACGAAGCGTATGGCGGTCGTGCGATGTTTGGGCGACCGATCACCGCCTTCGAACGCTCTGGCGTGGACTCGCGGCAATGGTTCGAGTTTGCGCGACTGGACGTCACGAACACGCGGATCGAACGGGCTCAGGTCGGACTTGAATTGGCCGAAGCGCAAAATATCGACACGAGTCGAGTCCTGCGCGATGATCTGCCTCTGTTCAATCCTGATCGTTATGTGCAATTCGTGGGGGATGGCGCCTATCCCAACGCCCAGGGCGCCTTCATTCCCAGCCGGATCATTATTCCGGCGATCGATGTCGACGCCCAGATCGAGCCGGTTACGGTCCTGAACGGGGTGATGCAGGTGCCGGTCGACGAATGGAACGTCGGTTGGTATCCATCGATGTCGAGTCCCGGCGAATGGTCGAATGTGGTAATGGCAGGCCACAAGGACTGGTGGGGCGTCGGACCGGTCGTGTTCTGGAGTCTCGACAACCTCGCGCCTGGCGACAAGATTTACGTGCTTGGGCCAGACGGCGCGGGCGCGACCTACGAAGTGACGTTGACCTGGTTGATTGGTTCGACCATGGCCGCCGACCCGCTGATCGCCGACACCGGTTATGAAGCTCTGACACTGATCACCTGCGCCGGCCAATGGAACGGGTACGAATACACCTCGCGCCGGATCGTCCGCGCCAAACGCATCTAGCGCCCACGTCAGGTTGCATTCACATCCCGCGAATCTGTCACCGGAATGATGACGGTGGCGGTAGTGCCGGAACCGGCTTTGCTGGCGAGCTCGATGGCGCCGTTGTGCGCCTTGACGATAGCCTGAGCAATCGGCAGACCAAGACCCGAACCGCCGCGCTTTGGTGCGCGAGCGGTGTCCGCCCGGTAGAACCGCTCGAAGATGTGGGGCAACGCATCGGCTGGTATGCCGCTGCCGCGATCGATGATCTGCAAGCGCACAGTGTCCTGCTGCATCGACACGAGCACCGAGACAGGCGAACCGGCTGGTGAATGAAGCGCGGCATTGTCGAGCAGGATGACCAGAACCTGTTCCAGCCGGCCGGGATCGGCCATCAGCGTTGCGGAAGACTCCTCTTCGATGCCAAACGGCGTTCGCAGATGCATTGCGGAAACAGTGCGAACGGCATTGCGGACGACCGGCATCACATCGACCGATTCCATGGTCAGCTGATTGGCTTCGACCGATTCGAGCCTCGCCAGCGTGAGAAGATCGGTGACGAGCCGGGTCATCCGCTGGCTTTCGCGGCGCAGTTCGGCGATCGTTTCCGCGCTCTCTTCCGAGGTGGCTCCCTCACGAATGAGCTGGCGCTCCAGGAGATCGACATTCCCCTGCACCGCCGTCAACGGGGTGCGCAGCTCGTGCGATGCGTCGGCCACAAAACGGCGCTGGAAGTCGATCGATTCCTGCAGGCGGTCGAGCAGATTATTGAATGTGTCTCCGAGGCGGGCGATTTCGTCGCCGGTCGCGGGAACGGTGAGCCTCGTCGCAAGGGGGAGCGCATCGTCGGCGGTTGAGGCGATCCTGCGCGCCGTGCTGGTCATCTGATCGACCGGCCGCAGAGCGCGCCAGGCGATGAACCACCCCCCCAGCGCCGCAACGATCGCGCCAAGCGTCGCCGCGATGAGAAAGGCCCGTCGCAAATCGTCGAGTGTCTTTGCCAGCTGAATGAGCGGCTCACCTGAGATCACCGCGCCGAGAACCTGCCCCTCCACGTCGATCGGCAGAAAGTGCACGCGCAGCGTCACGCCATCGAGCTCGATCGTGTCGTAGTACGACTCCGCGTTGTCGAGAGCCATCCGCTGGTAGGGGAGCGTCCGGTCGCCGAGATTCTCTGAACGAAACTGGATGCGTCCACCAGGGTCGACGACCTGAAGGAGATGACTCGGAAACGTAAATGCGTCTGGAGGGAGATAGACGCGGGGACTTCGCTCGATGAACGCTTCTTCGACCTGATCGCGCATCGAGGTTGCCGTTTCCCCGATCCGGAGGTCAACATCGTGCCGAAGCTCACGTTCGAGGTACCAGGAGACACCCGCGCCCAGCAGTAGCATAACGATCAGAAAGAGAAGCGCGTACCAGACCGTCAACCGGTTGCGAATCGACCGCAGGGGCCAGAAGGACGTCATGTGCGACTCAGCCGGAGAACGTAACCGACGCCTCGTACCGTCTGAATCACACGGGGCTCGCCGTTCGCCTCCAGCGATCGCCTGATGTTGGCGACAAAGACCTCCAGAACGTTCGAATCGCCCCAGTAGTCCGAACCCCAAATCCGCTCCATGATCTGATCGCGCATCAGCACGATATTGGGGTTGCGCATGAAGAGCGCCAGCAGATCGAATTCACGTGGAGTGAGCTCCACTTGACGCTCGCCGCGCCGGACTTCGCGGCTTGGCAAGTCAATAGTCAGGTCGCCAAAGGTCAGCTCCTTATCGCGAGGAGCGTCGTCCGCCGGTTGCGAGCGGCGCAGCAGGGCGCGGACGCGGGCGAGGAGCTCATCAAGCGCGAATGGCTTGATCAAATAGTCGTCGGCCCCCGCGTCGAGTCCTCTGACCCGGTCGGCGACGGCGTCTCGCGCCGTCAGCATGAGAATCGGCAAACGACCTATCCCGTTGTCGTTCTCACCTCCGCGCACGCGTCGCGACACCTCGATACCGTCGAAACCAGGGATCATGACATCGAGAATCATCAGATCGGGCGCTTCCTGAGCAAGCGCCGCGAGCGCCTCCGGTCCCGTCGCGGCCATGACGACGCGATATCCCTCGAATGCCAGCGTCCGCCGGATGACGGCGGCAACACCCGGATCATCTTCGACCACAAGCACAAGCTGCTGCTGTCCCCGGCTTGTTGACATCACTGAAACGCTCCCCTGGATTGCGCAACCGTTGCTTCGGTCAGTATGGAACGACCACGTCCGGATTGCTCCGGACGTGGTCGGGGAAGGAGGAAAAGCGGGCGAGTCCCGAACGCTGGAAGCTAGGAAACGATCTCGACAGGACGCTCGCCAAGGGTGATGTCGATGGTCATGCTTTGGCCATTGCGGAGAATCTCGAGGGTCACCTGATCGCCAGGCTTGTGCTCGAACAGCACGGTGTCAAGTGCTTCGTTCGGGTCGTTGCCTTCGACACCCTGCACACCGGTGATCACGTCGCCTGCCTGCAGTCCGGCGAGCTCGGCCGGGCCAGCGGGCTCGACGCTGACGATCTCGACGCCGTCAACCGCGGCCTGACCCCGAATGCCCATATAGGCGCGGTCGTAGACACCGTCGGCGATGATCTCATCGACGATCTCCTTCGCCGCATTCGACTCGATGGCGAAGTTGAATCCGTCCTCGGCATAGGAGCCCATCTGCTGGTTGTATGCCTTGGCGACATTGATGCCAATGACGTCACCGGCGGCGTTCAACAGCGGTCCTCCGGAGTTGCCGGGATAGATGTCGGCGTCGTGCTGGATCAGATTCGGGAGACTGAAGCCGGAACCAGTATCGAGACCACGCTCGACCGCGTTGACGATGCCGCTGGTGACGGTGTTCTCATACTCGCCATAGGGCGTGCCGATCGCCACGACGGCATCACCTGCGCGAACCGCATCGGAATCGCCAAACTGCACGATTCCGGGCACTGACTGCCCTAGCTCGAGTTCCAGCTTGAGGACCGCGACATCCTGGAAGGGATCGGCGCCAACCAACGTCGCCGTCGCTGTTGTGCCGTCGTAGAACTCCACTTCGAAGGCGCTGCCGCCTGCAACGACGTGGTTGTTGGTGACGACGTGGCCTTCTTCATCGATGATGAACCCAGATCCACTGCCGTAGGGGACGAGTGTCTCTTCGCCGGTAGAGCGGTCCTGATCCGGCAGTTGCTGTTGGAAACCGCCGCCCTGCATGTTCGACATCGCCTGCATCGTGACAATTGTCACGACGCCGGGATTCGCCTTGGTGGCGACCGCCGCGACATCGGCCTGGGTCGCGCTCTGGGCCGACACGACAGATGGCAGGAGCGCGGCGTCGTTGGCGATGCCGGCGCCGAGACCAAGCGTCAGCGCAATTGCCAGGGCAACCCCGGCCCGGCGCAACCGTTCGGACCACCTGGGGCTCTGAAATTCCGAAAGACCTGATGCGGTCATTGAGTTTCCTTTCTCCGTGTTCTGCTCGATGTGCGAGGGTCGTCTGCGTCGCCGTCGGTCAGACCTGGACCGGTCACCCCGTGCACTCCGTGAATGGTCGTCCACCAACCTGAACGAACACTGAAGAAAGTCTGAGGGCAAACTGAATCACGATCCCCGAACCGAGACCAGGACGTAGCTGCGCACGGCGTGCGCCTGACGCCACCCAAACGGCGGTCGCGATGAACAACGTCGCTGCCGGTTGCCACGAGGCGCACGCCGTGCGCGACTACAAGCGGTATGCCTGATTCGAGCGCCAGAAGAGTGCTTGTCGCTTCGGGAATTTCGGGAGCTAGCCGCCCAGCGCGGCCTTGACGAGACCAGGAACATCCGACGGTTTGCTGGCCATGCTGACCCCGGCGGCTGTGAGCGTGCGAATCTTTTCCGCGGCGGTGCCTGTTCCACCGGAGATGATCGCCCCGGCGTGGCCCATCCGCTTGCCGGGAGGTGCAGTCTGGCCAGCGATGAAACCGACGACCGGCTTTGTCACGCGATCCTTGATGAATGCCGCCGCCACCTCCTCATCGGTGCCGCCGATCTCGCCAATCATCACAATGGCCGACGTCCTGGGATCAGCCTGGAACATCTCAAGACAATCGACGAACGACGTGCCGATCACCGGATCGCCGCCAATGCCGACGGCTGTCGACTGTCCGAGACCCGCCCGGGTCAGCGCATCGACGACTTCATACGTGAGCGTGCCGGACCGCGAGACGAGACCGACCGAACCCGGTTCGTGAATGAAACCGGGCATGATCCCAACCTTCGCCGCACCCGGAGTGATGATGCCAGGACAGTTCGGACCGAGAAGCCGGGCGCCTTTTGCCTTCACATAGGCGTACACCGGCACCATATCGAGAATCGGAATCCCTTCAGTGATGCAGATCACGAACGGGATGCCGCCATCGACCGCTTCGTAGATGGCATCGGGCGCAAACCGGGCAGGCACGAAAATGATCGATACGTTCGCCCCCGTAGCGTCAACGGCCTGGCGCACCGTGTTGTACACCGGCACGCCGGCAACATCCTTGCCTGCGCCGCCGGGAGTCACGCCGGCAACCACATTGGTGCCATATTCGACCATCTGGGTCGTGTGAAACGACCCTTCTTTCCCGGTCGCTCCCTGGACGAGAAGCCGCGTATCGTTGTCGACCAGAATACTCACCGTGTTCGAACTCCTCTGGATATCCCCGTTTCGAAGTCGATCAGGCCGCTGCTGAAACAACCTGCCGGGCGGCTTCGTCCATCGTTTCGTAGGCGGTCAGTCCCGCTCCGGCCAGGATGTTGCGTCCCTCTTCAGCATTTGTGCCGGACAACCGGACCACGATCGGCACCTTCACCTCAACCCACCCGAGTGCTTCGCGGATACCCTCGGCAACGACGTCGCCGCGGGTTATGCCACCGAAGATATTGATCAGAATCGCTTTGACATTTTCATCACTCGTGACGAGCTGGAAGGCGGTCGCCACCTGATCGGCCGACGCGCCACCCCCGACGTCGAGGAAGTTGGCAGGTTCGCCGTCGTGCAGCTTGACCGCGTCCATCGTCGCCATCGCCAGACCAGCCCCGTTGACGATGCAACCGATGTTGCCGTCGAGTTTCACGTAAGAAATGCCATGACCGCGCGCTTCGAGCTCGGTGGCGTTCTCTTCGGCCAGGTCACGCAACGCTTCCAGATGTTTGTGACGGAAGAGCGCATTGTCATCGAAACTCATCTTCGAATCGAGCGCCAGCATCTGACCGTCTTTGGTGACAATGAGAGGATTGATCTCGGCCAGGGTCGCATCGAGCTCCTGAAACGCCAAAAAGAGCTTTGCGGCGATCGTTGTGAACGGAACAATCAGCTCCTTTTCGAGTCCAAGTGCGAACCCGACGTCGCGCGCCTGATAATCGCGCAATCCCAGAAATGGGTCGGCGCGAGCCATGATGATCTTCTCAGGCGATTCGGCGGCGACCGTTTCAATGTCCACACCCCCTTCAGCGCTGGCCATCAACACCGGGACGCGATTCGGGCGGTCCAGCACGACGCCAAGGTAGAACTCGCGGTCGATCTCGACGCCGGGTACAACGAGCACCTTGTTCACCGTGTGACCGCGAATATCCATGCCGAGTATCTGCGAAGCGGCTTCTCGCGCCTCATCGGGCGTTTTCGCCAGCTTGATGCCCCCGGCCTTGCCACGCCCGCCGATATGCACCTGGGCCTTGATGGCCACGAGTTTGCCGAATTCGGCGGCTATCGACTCAGCCTCGGCGGGAGTGGCCGCTACCTTGCCCGGATTAACCGGAATGCCGCGCTCGGCAAGCAGCTCCGCGGCCTGATATTCATGAACATTCATCGGCAGGCTTCCAACTATTCAGATCAGCGCGCCAGAATCGCGCGGTGCGTCCTCAGCGCTCAGACTCAACGACTCGGCATCCTAGCACAGCGACGCACCCGGAATCGTTCGATCGAGCCCGGTCCAGACTCAAACTGCGTCACGTCTGTTGACTTTTCGCCTTTCGTAGTATAAGAGAATTACGACGAATCCCCGGCACGCACACTCAATTCGAGTTCCTTTGAGAACGACGGTGACGTGTCTCGTTCCGCAGGACATGTCGCTTTTCGGCAGTTTTCTCGTCAGCGCGTGGGTGAGCCACGTCGAGGAGTATTCGAGGGAATGAGTGATCAGACACTCACATGTCGTGATTGCGGAACTGAATTCGCCTTCACTGAAGGGGAACAGGCGTTTTACCAGGAACGAGGATTTTCGCCGCCGACGCGATGCCCATCCTGCCGGGCTCGCCGCAAGGCGGAGCGAAACGCGAATACTGGCTCCTATGATTCCGGCGGTTACGGCGGCGACAGCTATGGCGGCGGAGGGAGCTACGGTGGCGGCGGATACTCGAGCGGCCCCCGCCAGCTCTATCCGGCCATCTGCTCGAATTGCGGCCGCGAAACCGAGGTGCCGTTCCAACCGCGAAACGACAAACCGGTCTATTGTCGCGAATGCTTCCAGGCGATGCGGTCGAGCCAGCCGCGGTACAGCGACTATTAGAGCGGAATTCATAGCCGCCTTTGACATCCCGAAGACACGCCATTCCGACCGCAGCGGAAGAATCTCTCGTTGTGCGCTGCGAACGTCTCCTGTCCCGGCCATGCTGGTCTCGAACGAAAGATTCCTCGACCAGCTCGGAATGACCGGGTGCAGGGTGCGCACGATCAACAAACGGGAACAAGCGCTACTCGTCTTCAGCGTTCTGCAGCGCTCGAATGTAGTTGACCAGGTCCCAGCGTTCTTGTTCGGTCAGCGCTTCATCGAAGGCTGGCATGTCGGTGGAGGGAACACCCTCGCTGATCCAGGTGAAAAGGTCGCCGTCTGATTGCTCACGCGCATCGCGGCTGAGCAGATCAGCCTCGTCTTCGGTATGTGACATCCCAGCGGTGCTGACTCCCTGGCCATCGACGCCATGACACAGCATGCAGTTTGCCGCGAAGAGCGCCTCGCCGCTCCTGAGTGACACGTCACCCGGTTCGACCGGGTTGGCCAGATCATGCCCCGCCGTGAGTGGAATCGTCTGCCGGGTGGCCGAAATCGCGAATCCGGTGGCAATGAGGATACACATTGCCAGCAGCACGCCGCTGGCAACGGGCTCCATCCCCGTCAACCGGCGCAAACCAGCCAGACCGATGATCACCATGATCACCGCAAGGGCGAGAAAACCCCACGCAGCCAGTGTCATCTTCGGCAAGCGCCAGGTGTCTTCGACGAGTCTCGGCTGACCGGGAGCCGAGCCGGCCGTATCGACGATGAATGCCGTTTCGACATCCTCGACGCCAGCGCGGCGCACGATGACATTCAGACTCCACTGGCCCTCCAGTCCAAGACGGGATGCCGCGAATGAATAGGAACCCGGTTCTCCCGCGACTGGTTCGGCATCGAATCGATCGCCCAATCCGGCATCGGCGCCTTCGAGCAGCGATGTCTCGACAATCACCCGCTGGATCTCAGCGGGAATGTGGCCATCGGCATCGGCGACCGCGATTGTGTAGGCGTCGCCGGGATTTCCCCGCACGGTTGCCAGCATGCGAATCGTGAGGTCTTCCGCCGTCACGGTTTCATCGACTAGCAGCGCGCGACCTGCAACATCGACCTGGAGGGGGTAATCGGCTGGCGAAAGAACGGTCAGCACGGCTGTCGCCAGCAGGATCAGCGAAGCAAGCGCAACTTCGAATGCCGCGACATATCCAATCGACCGCAGTTCTCGCCACGTCTGAGCCACGGCGCCCGCCTTCGAGAATGCATTGAGTCGCGGAACGAGCACGAGCAGGTTGATTGCCGCGGCAACGAGCACAATGATGAGAAGCGCGACCTTGGTCATCAGGGTGATGCCGTAGTCTTCGCTCTGCAGCGAGCGAAATCCCCCCACATGAAACGACGCGCTCAGGACACCGGTGGAGATGATCACCGCCATGACCACCAGCGAGGTCCGCGAGTGGTTTCGGACGAGCTGGCCCTTGATAGTTGCGTCTTCGGTCGTTTCGCTCCCTGCATGGGATAAGGCAGACAGGACGACGGCCACCAGACCACCAATCCAGATCCCGGCGCATGTCATGTGAATGGTGTCGACGGCGACGGCCAACCACTTGCGATCCTCTCCGGCGGCATGCCCGGTGGCGGAGATCGTCACGATTCCTGCGACCGCCAGAGCGAGAAGCAAGAGCCAGTTCCAGCGCTGACGCAAGCGCGGCAAGAGACCAACGATCAACAACAGGGCGATCGCCAGGGCCAGCCGGATCATCCAGCCTCTGCCATAGTCAGTCTCGGCGAGGACATCGCCCAGGGCGCTGGCCTCGAGCGATGAGAGTGACGTGGCGCCCGTCACTTTCTGCGTCTGCGCGACGATCCCGGAGACCATTCCGGCGAATGCAAGCGTGAACGCGAAAAACCAGGCCATCCTGAAGCGATCGACCAGTACTCGGCGGGTCGTCGCGCCCGCTGCGAGCACAACTGGCAGGTTGAGCAATCCAAACGCCGCAATCCCGGCCAGCAAGGCCCAGCCGGCAAGCTCGAGCCAGCGAGGCACGATCTGCCACCAGGGTGGCCGCGCGGCTTCCGTCGAAGCAACCGCTGGCGATTCTCCGGTGCCGACACTGAATGGCACTGTTCCGCTCGTCACGTGACCATCGACGGCGGAGAGGACTCGCCAGATCAACGTGTACACGCCAGGTTCGGGGGATTCACCCAGGTACTGAAGCCTTACCACCGCGGAATCGTCTGGATCGATCGATGGTTCGCCCAGCGCGATGGCGTCGCCGGCTGCATTGGTAAGTCGAAAACTGCTCAGTCCAGGATCGAGCGCTTCATTGAATGTCAGGACGAATTCGTCCGGAAACGAGACAAGCGCGCTGCCCGCCACGGGGTCCGAAGCGACGAGTCGCGCGTGAGCGGAAACTGGTGTTGTGCCCGAACCAACGACCAGCGCCAGGAGGGCGAGCAGAACGGCGCAGATCACTCGCTCACGGCGCGGGCGGTGTTTGCGGTCACTGGAGAGAGCCTGCCCCATCTTCACATCGCCATTATAGGCGGCGCGCTTTCGCGACTTTGTCAGGCGGACTGGTATAGTCGCGACGCGCCCCAGCGGCATCGCGGCGGTCCGCTGTGGGATGGATTGGAGGGCGACGCGCGCTGACCGTCAGCGGCCAGAGAACGGGATCGGATACGGGTCGTGCAAAGGGTTCGGGATGGCTGGAGCGGAGCGCGAGGGATGTTCGGCGAGCGTAAAGAGATCGCAGTTATCAGCAAGGCAATGCAGGTGATTCTGGAAGAGTTCGGCCCAGCGAACGCAACGAAACCTGGCGACGTCGTTCGCGAAGGGCGGCTCGTGCGTTTGCGCCGGCATACCCCCGCCAACCGGCCGCGATTTCAGCGCTGGTACGCCGACCCGGAGATCGCCAATCTGCTGCGTCACGACTTGCGCCCCCTCAATGAACGCCAATCTCGCGGCCACTTCGATTCGATCATCCTGCCATTATCCGCGCGGGGTTTGGCATTCGCCATTCACGAAGCATCCCACGACCAGCTGATCGGAACCACGGCGCTGACCGAAACGGATGACAGCGCGCCCGACGCACGGCTATTCCGCATCATGATCGGTGAGAAGGCGTTCTGGAACCAAGGCTACGGCACTGAAGCCACGCGCCTGGTCCTCGAAGAAGCATTTCACGGCATGGGGCTGAACGAGGTGCGGCTCGAAGTGTTCGCACATAACCCGCGTGCGA
The DNA here is from genome assembly GCA_964461025.1 of uncultured Sphaerobacteraceae bacterium. GTDB lineage: Bacteria > Chloroflexota > Chloroflexia > Thermomicrobiales > UBA6265 > JAHBVL01. The sequence goes on from CAYWSE010000081.1 coordinate 10,478, forward strand.
TCGCGGCGTACGATCGGGTCGGCTTTCAGCGGACCGGAGAGCATCTGGAATACCTCGGACCCAACCGGCCACAGTTGCACGTCTTCGAGATGTCGTTGTTCTACGACGACTGGCTGGCTGCAAGACCGGAAGACTGAATTTCGCCATTCCTTCGTGTACCTCATCACAATGAATGTCCGTCATTCTGAGCGGAGCGAAGAATCTCCCGCCGCAGCGAGGGTCTGGCGAACGGACGCATGTGTGAGCAGCGATCCTCGCAAACGAGTCATCCTTCGCTTCGCTCAGGATGACTAGATTGGCATGGCCGGCGGTCAGATGGTTTGACTCGCCCTGCGATGAACCATAGAATTCGCATGCCGCGCGCTATGCGTGCGGTTTTGGTGTGCAGGTGCGCCCTACGCGGCACGGCGCCTGCACTCGGCTCAGTGAAGGGAGCGGCGTTGGACGCCGGCAGTTCTACAACCCCTGGACCTGCCAAGCCGGTCTCCCGGTGGCACGGAGCCGAATAGCCTCCCCAGTTCACTCAACTGCATGTGGCAATCGCTCTTTCTGGCAGGTTCGGGCACGACCCGAGGGACCGCTGTCCCTTTCATGCAAAGGAAGAGTTCGAAATGCACAAGCCCGTGCGCTACTACATCACGGAGTCGAACGATCAGCCCGTTGTGCGCAGTGTCCAGATCGCAACCCGTTCAGAATCACCGGCCGAACTTGCGCCGCAGGCAGAATTCGATGCGGCGGCCACGACTGAAAGCCGTCTCAGCCGCCTGTCATCCAGCACAAAACGACTGATCCCGCACCGGACAGACCCGCTACGTCGTTGAGCCGCTGAGCACGGTACAGCTCAGTAATGGAATCAACGCGCCGCGCGGCGACTGAACAAATCGAAAATATCGCGGAACAGCTTCATGCGGCTTTGATCGGCCGGGATGCTGAGCTGGCGCGTGCGCTTGTCTGGCAGATCGACGACGATGAGGCCGAGCAGCTCTTCGAAGTCCTCTCGATCGACGAGGTTCGTGCGCTCTTCGACCTCGTCGGGAACGACCGCTTCGCCGATCTTCTGGTGCGGCTCGAGGATCAGCAGGCAGCTGATGTGCTCGAGCAGTTCCCGGTCGAACATGCCGCCGATCTGCTCGAAGAAATCGACCCCGACGACGCCGCGGACATCTTCAGCGAGCTCGACTCCGCACTCGGCGACGACATTCTCGTGGCCATGGAGCCCGAGGAAGCAGAAGAGATCCGTGAGCTGTTGGCCTGGCCGGCGGACACTGCCGGCGGCATCATGACCCCGGCCTTCGTGGCGATCGATCCGTTGATGCGCGCCGATCAGGCCATAGTCGCGTTGCGGAAGGTGGCCGAAGAAGCCGAAACGATCAACTATGTCTACGTCACCGACCCCGAAGATCATCTGCTTGGGGTGTTGTCGCTGCACAAGCTTGTTCTGACCGGTCCTCACACACCGGTCAGCGAGCTGATGTACACCCGCCCGATTACCGTCCATGCGGGCGCCGATCAGGAAGAAGCCGCCAAAACCCTGCTCGACAATGAACTCCTGGCGATTCCGGTGATCGACGATGAGGACCACATTCTCGGCATTATCACCGTCGACGATGTGGCCGAAGTGCTGGAACGGGAAGCGACGGAGGATATCGAGCGTCTCGGCGGCTCCGCGCCACTGACCGAACCGTACTTGCTCGCCTCCCCGGGGCATCTGTTTCGCAAGCGCGTCGTCTGGCTCTTTCTCCTTTTTCTCGCCCAGTTTGTAACCGTATCGGTAATCAGTCATTACGACTCACTGCTCACGCAGTTCACCGTGCTCAGCTTCTTTATTCCGATTTTGATCGGCACGGGCGGCAATATCGGTTCGCAGACGGTGTCGACCCTGATTCGCGCAATTGGCATTGGTGAAGTGGGACCACGACACGCGTTTCTGGTGTTCTGGAAAGAGCTGCGCACCGGGATCATGCTGGGCATTTTCATGGCGCTGCTCATGTTTGGACGCGCGCTGCTCGTCGGCAGCAGCACGACTGACGTGGCGATTACCGTCGGCTGCGCGGTCTTTGTCATCGCCGTCTGGGCGGCGTCGGTCGCCTCGCTCCTGCCGCTCGCCCTGGTTCGCCTGAACATCGATCCCGCTGTGGTGTCCGCGCCGTTGATCAGCAGCCTGGTCGACGCCACCGGTCTGATCATTTACTTCTCGTTCGCCACGGTGATGCTCGAGATCACCTGACGGCGACTGGCCTCAATCATCCTCACCACGGTAAGATCAGCGCGTGACTCTTGGTCACGCGTTTATGTCGCGTATCTACGCAGTGGTGGCATAGTGAGTGTTTTGACTCGTGACAGTGTGGCGGCTATCGTGCGAGAAGATCGAACAGCCCACGTACTGTCGATGATTCACCGGGCAGGACACGGTCATCATGCCCGGATGATTCGAGAACAGGGCGATGCGCTCTCTGCCCGGCTTGTCCGCTGCGGCGTTTCAGGATCGTTCCATGACGCCGCCCGCTCGACCAACGGAATTGTCGTGCTGATCGTCGAAGCGCCAATGCAAGGCGTCGCCGTGAGCGAACTGCTGCTTGGACTGGGCGCGATCCGCGTCGAGCGGTTTCAGGCCCACACCGTTTCGTCATCACTGTTGTCGTTCGATACGGATCGTCTTGGGGAGCGCAAATCGCGACGGCGCGGCTCGTCCCGGCATCATCCCGCATGAGCGCGTGGCGACCAACCCGGCGCTCCTTGCTCGCCAGTGCGGCAAGCTGTGCCGGAATCTCATGGACCAGACATCGCTCCAGCGCTCAGGAGCGGCCCGTGCGAATATTGATACCAGGCACTCCACTCGGTTCGATCGCACAGTCGATGCAGGATCGTCTCAGCGAGGAAACCGGTCAACCGATTCAGTTCGTGCCGCACCCACCTGAAACGATTGAGTTCACCGTTCGCGAAGATGCCCGCACCGGCAGAAACGAAATCGACGGAGCGATCGTCCCGATGTGGCACATCGGTGGCTTCCTGGCCGACTCGATCATTCAGCCGCTTGACGATTTGCTCGACAGCACCAATCTGGAAACAACGATCGCCTTTGACGACGAGTTCGCCGCCGTTGCCCGCCTCCGCTCGTTCGGACCAGATCGATGTGTGCTGCCGATCGACGGTGACTGCCAGCTCCTGTACTACCAGCGCGACGTTGTCGAGTCAGAAGCTCTACAAGCCGAGTTCGAGGCAACGTCGGGTTCCCAGCTCGATGTGCCTGTCGATTGGGCATCGCTCCTTGAGATCACCGAATGGTACGCATCGCGCGATGCCTATGCGGTCGCCCTCAATCTTGCCGACTTCGGTTCAGGAGTGATGCCATTTCTGGGATTTGCGGCGGCATGGGCTACGCCCGTAGATGACCCCAGTCAATTCTGGTTCGATCGGGAGTCGTTCGCGCCCAGCATCGATTCGGCACGGCATGTGGAGGCGCTGGCGGCGTTCCAGGCGCTGGCCTCGACCGGGAGTCCATATCAGCGATCATGGTATCTCCCCGATGCGTGGACTGCGTTTCTCAATGGTGAAGCGCTCTTTACCATCGCTGGGCCGGATTTATTGACCTCGGCGATCGATCGCGGACATCCCAACCGCGACAGGATCGGCGTGGCCCCGCTTCCGGGAGTGAAACCGTCTGAAGCCGGTGTCACTGACTCTGCCATCCAGTTCGTCGGCAACGCCCTCGGACCCTGTTGGGGTGGCGTGGTGCGATCCACGGCACGGCATCCAGACGCCGTCCTCACCGCACTGGCGAGTCTCGCTAACACGCAGTTTCAGCACGATCGGGGATGGTCGGTCGATGATGGAGTCGATCCAGCCCGCCGGAGCCAGTTGATACCCAAGATTGAGGGCGACGAAGGATCGAGCATCGATGCATTCGTCGAGGCGGGATTCACCAGCGACCAGGCGATTGCCTTCTCAAACGCCGTCGAGCTCACGTTGGATGCGCCAGGCCAGCTTCCTTACTTGCGCATCCCGGGTGCGTTCGACTATATGACGGCGCTGGAACGGAGAACCATCGACTTTCTGGCCGGAAGGACTGCAACACCGGCAGAAGCGCTGGCGCTCGCCGCTGCGGATTTCGAGTCGCTCTCGAATATCCACGGCGTCGAGCGCCAGCATGAGATGTATCTGACGTCCGTTTCCTAGGACGGGAAGTACTGATTCCTCAGACCGCGCATCTGCCAGCCAGCAAAAATCTGGCCGATGCCATACACAATCGCGCAGACACCGAGCACCCAGACCGAAGCGACGGCTCCGGAACCCGGCTCGATGATCAGGTAGACGCCGGTAATCGCTCCGAGAACGCCGAGCAGACCCTGCAACCATGGGCTCATCAGGTGGCCATCTGACGTAAATGCGGACACGACCAGAAAGATGCCCGTGGCCAGAAGCCAGATGCCGACAATGACCATCAGGGTCAGGACGCCAATGCCGGGAGCGAACCAGATCACAATACCCCCGACGATCTGCAAAACACCCCAGAGTCCGAGCAAGATGCGTCTACCCCAGCTCAGGTCGCGGAAGGTAAAGAGACTGATGACATCCATGATGCCGTCGGCGACGATATATGCGCCCAGCAACCAGATGAGCGTCGTCAGCGTCAACTCGGGCCATGCCCACGCCGCAATGCCGAAAACAACCGCCAGTATGCCCTTGACGATCCACCACCACCAGAGATCGAGCACCTCCCTGGCGGTTTGTGTCAGAGTCTCCGAGAACTGATCCACCGTCGCCATCTTGCACACCTCCCCGAAGAACCTGCATCAGTCCGAAGCCTTACCTTCCAGAATACACTGATGTTCATAATTGTGAACGAAAGATTCGAACGAATTCATGCTATCTCCAGCGCGTATAGTGCCGAGAAGTCATGAAAACGGGCGGCTTCTGGAGAAGCCGCCCGAGGAAATACCAGTAAGCTGGGGATTTGCTACCAGGGCGTGATCGTCGTCCAGAACTCGTCGAGCTCCTCGGATGAGAGCGAAACGATCGGCTCGATCACACTGCCCGATTCTCCGGCAATAGCCGAACCATCCTGCGAATCGGCATCACCGCTGGTGCCCGTGCCTGCCGAACTGACCGCGGATCCGGATGTTCCGGAACCGCCGCTCCCCGACTGTCCGCCGTTTCCACCGCCGCCGGGATTGGCGCTGCCCTGACTGGCGCCTCCACCAGAACCGCCACTGCTGTTTGCTGTGCCGCCGCCGCTGGAACTGGACGACGAACTGCCGCCATTGCCGCCAGCCGCGTCGCCGCTCGCGGCACTGCCGCCGCTGCCGCCGTTGCCACCGGACCCACCGGCGCTTCCAGCAGCCGATCCACCGGCCGCATTGCCGCCGTTGCCGCCGACGCCCTCGCCACCGACGCCTGAACCGCCGCTGGCAGAACCGCCGCTGCCGCCCGCGTTCGAGCCGCCTGTGGTGTTGCCGCCATTGGCGCCGCCACCGCTGGCGCCTCCGCCCGTGCCGCTGCCGCTGCTGGCGTTCCCGCCCGAGCTGTTGCCGCCGGTTCCCGAACCACCTTCGCTCTCGTCAGCGAGCACTGATCGCCCGATCAAGGCCGATGCGGCGCCGCCGAGCAAGACGAAACCGCTCTTGAGCAAACTTCGTCGGTTCAAAGCGTCCAAGTCTCTGTGGGTCATGAATGCCTCCCGTTTCACCGCAAGGACCGGCATTGTTCGTCGATGCGCACGCCAATGAGACGGACCTTTGCCACCTGCTGTCACCCTATCACGCCCGGCAGGCCTTTCGCAAGTGAAACCGGCAACCCGGCAGGGCTTACGCATCTAAATTCGGTTCACTATTCCGTGGGATGTTGGCTATAGT
>CAYWSE010000082.1:0-7298 GCA_964461025.1 uncultured Sphaerobacteraceae bacterium
CGAAAGTGATCCGAAAAGACATTCTCAGGGGATTTCGCTGCGAACGTACGGGGGTAAATGAGCTCTCCATCAGCGGCATAATGCACTGAGCCGATAATGAAGTCGTAGTTGTCGCCATACGATTCGATGAACGTGCGGACGCTCGGTTCCGTGTCAGAATGGAAGTCGACTTCCGCTCCGGCGAGAATCGTCAGTGGTTCACCAGCGAACTCGGCGCGAACGGCTTCGAGTGAATCGAAATAGGCTTCGGCCCGATAGTAGCCATATCCGGGATCGGATGGGCGAAGGTCGATATGGTCGGTCAGGGCGATTTCTGTGATCCCCGCTTCCACGGCCGCGCGGCAGTTGTCACGGAGGGGCGTTTTGCAATCGACAGAGAATTCGGAATGAACGTGATAGTCGAACACCGTCAGTTTCCTCAGGGTGGAGTCAGCGCTTTCCTCGCTCGAACTATACCAACCGCTGCTCCAGTCGGACCTCCAGTTGAAATCGAAGGCGAAGACGCCGGACTGATTGCTGGGAAGCTTGGCGGCGGAAAGAGACATCGGACTGGGATGCGTACCGCTGCGGCGGGAGATTCTTCGCTGGCGCTACTGTGAAAAGTGTGTACGTACGTGGCATCCGGGAAGCGCCATAAATGGCGAGGCTACGGTGGGTTTTCATGCGCGCTGGTGCCGGCGGGCCGGCATGTGGGCTCAGAATGACAGACCTTGGGGTGGAGCAATGGGGCAGTCAAGGTTGGCAGCGCTATTCTGAGTGACAACGTAGTAAGTTGGTTGCCATGCGCGCATGACAATTCGCGCCAGACCGACTAATCAGCATGGCGCCGCGAAGAGCGCCATAAATGGCGAGGCTACGGATGGTTTTCGGTTCGGCGATAGTCTTCGACAGCAAGCACGAATGAACGGTGAGTCCAGTGGGGCAGAGTGCTGAGATACCGAGTGGTGGAAGGATCGGGTTGTTCGGTGGCAGCTTCGATCCAATCCATGTCGGGCATTTGATTGCGGCGAGCGAGGCGTTGCGGCAGCTCAGTCTCGACGTCGTCCTTTTTTTGCCGGCTCGTCAGCCGCCGCACAAGCCTGGACAGAAACTCGCGGATGACCATCATCGCTGCGCAATGATCGAACTGGCGATCGCCGGGCGACCGGAGTTCCAACTGAGCGGCATCGATCTGCAATTCGACGGCCCGAGTTACAGCGCCGATCTCGTCGAACGCATTTCGCGGTCGCTTCCCGATCAGGAGCTCTTCTTCATCATCGGCGGCGACTCGATGCGTGATTTTCACACATGGTATGAACCTCACCGGATTGCCGAACTGACCACGATCGTGGTCGCGCGAAGATCGAATGCGCCCTACGATCTGGAGGATGTCGTTGCGCAAACGCCGACATTGGAGGGCCGCATCAAGGAGGTGCAGATGCCCTTGATCGACATCTCGTCGACGACGATCCGGCAGAGAGTCAGTGTTGGGGAGCATTTCTGGTATCAGGTTCCGCTCGACGTGGAGCGGTATATCGAGCTCCACGGGCTCTACCGATGACCATTATGCCTGCCGGTTGTGTTTGCCATGCGGTCATTGACCCACTGTCAGTCAACTCCTATACTCCGCGTCGCGACCCTCAGACCGGTCTCGGGGGTCTTTTGCATGCCTGCTTCGTTCCGATCGCGGTGCGAAGGCAGCGAAACCATCAGGAACATCGTCTTTGCGAATCCCTCCCTGGTTATCACTTTTCCTGATCCTGCTTCTCACGTTGGCTGCCGGTTGGGTTGCGCTCCCCGGCGATACGCTCGATGTGGGCGGCTGGAAAGCGGACCACCCAATTCAACAGGGTCTCGATCTGCAGGGTGGCGTGCAAGTGACGCTCGAAGCGCGCCCACCAGAAGGTCAATCGATCGATTCCGGGACACTCGAAGGGACGCGTGACACGATCGAACGCCGGGTCAATGCGCTGGGCGTCAGCGAACCGGTTGTCCAGACACGCGGTGACAACCAGATCATTGTCGAGCTGCCCGGCGTCGAAAATCCGGATGAGGCGGTTGAGGTTGTGCGCGAAACAGCCTTGCTGGAGATCATCGATCCACAGGGGCAGTACCTGCCATCCGGCACGCGGGTTCGCACGTCGCTCAACCCGGGCGATACCGGAAGCACCGAAAGTGCGTCGCCTGTTGCGGTCGACGGCAGTCCTCTTGCCAGTCCAGTTGCCAGTCCCGCTGCGAGCCCCGAAGCAACGCCGGTTGCGGTGGCGGCGGCGACCGGAACACCTGTCGCGGCCGGGCCGATCTATGAAACGATTATCAGCGGCAGTGACTTGAAGGATGCCTATCGGGCAACCGGACCGCTGGGTGAGCAGGTCGTGGCCTTCGAGCTCAATGGCGGCGCCGCGGACATCATGTTCAATTTCACGAGCCAGAACATTGGACGGCCCATGTCGATCGTGATCGACGGCGTGGTAATTTCCTCGCCAACGGTCAACTCGGCGATTTCCGGCGAGGGCCAGATCGAAGGCATTCCGGCCAACGAAGTCGACTCGCTCGTGGTTCAGCTCAAAGCCGGATCGCTGGCGGTGCCGCTCGAGGTCGTCCAGAGCCGCACAGTTGGCCCGACGCTCGGCCAGGATTCGATCGACAAGAGCTTGGTCGCTGGTCTAGTCGGGCTCAGCATCGTGGCGTTGTTCATGATTCTCTATTACCGCTTGCCGGGGGTCGTTTCAGTTGCGGCGTTGCTCATCTATGCAGTGCTGGTGCTGGCGATCTTCAAAATCATCCCGGTGACGTTGACGCTTGCTGGCATCGCCGGGTTCATTCTTTCGATCGGCATGGCGGTGGATGCCAATGTGCTGATCTTTTCACGGTTGAAAGAAGAGCTTCGCCAGAACAGGCCGCTCGGTTATGCAATCGAAGACGGTTTCCGGCATGCCTGGCCGTCGATTCGTGACTCGAACATCACATCGATGATCACTGCGGCGATTCTCTACTGGTTCGGTCAGTTCAGCGGCGCCAGCATCGTCACCGGTTTCGCCCTGACGCTCTTCATCGGCGTGGCGGTGAGCATGTTCACCGCATACACGGTGACCCGGACCTTCCTGCGCGTCATCCTTGGCGCCAAACCGATCCACGATCTCTGGTGGTATGGCGTCAATCACGAATCTGCCGCCGCGCCGGGCACAGCGGACTAGGGATCAGAGGAGACCATGTTCGAACTCGCCACTCATCGCAACCGCTGGTATGTGATCTCCGTGCTCCTCCTGCTGCCGGGAGTCGTTGGTTTGATCGCCTGGGGTTTGAATCTGGGCATCGACTTCACCGGCGGCACGATCTGGGAACTCGAATTCGAGCAGGCGGTGACAACAGAGCAGGTTGGAGACGTGCTGGCCAGTGCTGGGCGGTCGGAAACGACGATCCAACTTTCCTCATCCGATGAACTCGAGGACAACGTTGCCATCATCCGGATGGAGGAGCTGCCACAGCTTTCCGCAGAAAAGCAGGTGCTGGAGGACGCTCTCGAAAGCGAAATCGGGCCGTTCACCGAACTGCAAATCTCAACCGTCGGATCCTCGGTCAGTAGCGAGATCAGTCAAAAGGCCGTGATAGCGGTCCTGGCTGCCTCGATTGGCATCCTGCTGTACATCGCGTTCGCGTTTCGCAACACGCAGAACCCGTTGCTGTACGGCATTTGCGCGATCATCGCGATGTTGCACGATGTCATTTTCGTCGTCGGCGCGTTCGCCATTCTGGGGCATTTCTTCGATACACAGGTCGATGCGCTGTTTGTGACCGCGATTCTGACGGTGATTGGTTTCTCGGTACACGATACGATCGTGGTATTCGACAGAATCCGCGAGAATCTGGCCAGTCAATCCGATCCGACCTTTCTCGGCGTCGTCAACTACAGTCTGGCGCAGACGCTCGTTCGGTCGGTGAACACCTCGCTGACTGTGCTCTTCACGTTGCTGGCGCTCTACCTGTTCGGCGGTGAATCGACTCGCACGTTCGTGCTGGCTCTCCTCCTCGGAATCATTATCGGTACCTTGTCGTCGATCTTCACGGCCGCTCAGCTGCTTGTGTCATGGGAAGAAGGCGACTTCCAGCGGTGGTGGAACAAACTGCTCCGGCGAAACCCGTCTCCAGCAACAGCTGCGTAACAACTCCAGTCCGCCAACGAGTAGCTCCGCATCGACGCACGGTTGCTGCGACTGCATTAGCGGCCCGTGGCGATGGGAATGCCATGCGAGGCGAAATTCCGGGAGAGTGGTAGAATTCGTGGTCGCGCGTGGCGGGTAAGAGTGCTCACCACGCGTTTACGTGTGAGCAGCACGTGATTCTCCGCACAACATGGGTATTCGCAGAAACGACAGCGGATTCGATAGTCCGCAGGTCGCGAGTTAATCGAAAAGCGCCGCGAGCCGTTTGCGGCAAAGGACATCGAGGAGGAAGGCTTGGACGACGTTAGTTCCTACTTGTTGCCCGTGTTCATCATTGGCGGGATCGCGATTGCATTCGCGGCATATCTCGCCCGGGATGTCATGCGCCGCGAAACAGGCACCCCGGAAATGCGGGCCGTTTCGGACCTCATCTTTGAGGGGGCCATGGCGTATATGCGACGCCAGTATCGAACGATCGCCATTCTGGCGGTTGTGGTTATGGCCGTGCTCGGCGTTGTCGTCTATCTGGTGGAGAACGAGCACCAGTCGCAGCGCGCTCTGGTGACTGCGGGCGCGTTCATCCTGGGCGCGGCGCTCTCCGGCATCTCCGGCTTCATCGGGATGTATGTGGCGGTGAGGGCGAACATCCGCACCGCTGCCGGCGCACGCAAGAATCTCGGCGAAGCGCTGACGGTCGCGTTGCGCGGCGGCGCGGTTTCCGGATTTCTCGTCGTGGCGCTTTCGCTGATCGGTGTCGGCGCAATCTATGGAATCGTTTATCAATTCGCGGAAGGCGCATTGCCGACGGTCGCTGAGACGCCCTACTGGATCGTCGGATTCGCGTTCGGCGCCAGCTTCGTGGCACTGTTTGCGCAGCTCGGTGGTGGCCTCTACACCAAGGCGGCGGACGTCGGCGCCGACCTCGTTGGCAAGGTCGAAGCGGGAATCCCCGAAGACGACCCACGCAACCCGGCCGTGATTGCCGACCTCGTCGGCGACAACGTCGGCGACTGCGCCGGTCGCGGCGCCGACCTCTTCGAGTCGTCGGCGGCTGAGTTCATCGGCGCGATGGTGCTCGGTGTGGCGCTGTACAAGGCGTCGGGCGGCGCTACGGTGTCCGATTCGATCGCCTGGATCTTCTTCCCGCTGCTGATCGGCGCTGTCGGCGTCATCGGTTCGCTCGTTGGCATTCTCTCTGTGCGCCCCAGCGCATCGATCACCAATCCGATGGCGGAGCTGAACAAGGGCTTTTACATCGTCGCCGGGCTTTCCGTGGTCGGCATGTTCGCCGTTTGCTATGGTGTGCTTCCTTACGGTCAATGGCAGTTTGCGGTGTGCGGCGTTATCGGCATTGCGACATCGATCGCCTTCCTGTACATCACGCAGTACTACACTGCGGGTGAGTACCGTCCTGTCAAAGAGATCGCCGAGCAATCTCGCAAGGGCGTTGCGACAAACATGATCTCCGGTCTGTCCATCGGTATGGAGACTACCGGTCTGCCGGCAGTGGTCATTTCCGCCGCCCTGCTCTCCTCCTACGCAATTGGCAAGTCTGTCGATTTCCCGACTGACGCCGCGGTCTCAGCCGGCATCTTCGGTACCGCCGTCGCGACCATGGGTATGTTGATGGCCGCCGCCTACATTCTGGCGATGGACACTTTCGGACCAATCGCCGACAACGCAGGCGGCATCGTGGAGATGACCGATCAGCCCGAGGAAATCCGGGTTGTCACCGACGCACTCGACTCGGCCGGCAACACGACCAAGGCGCTGACCAAGGGGTATGCCGTCGGCACGGCCGCTCTTGCCGCGTTCCTGCTCTTCTCGGCGTTCCTGGAAGAGGTCAATCGCTTCAAGGGCGTCGGCAATGAAGTCGAGCGCGTCGTCAACGTCGCGGAGCCCAAGGTTTTCGTCGGTGGTCTGATCGGCGCGATGATCGTCTTCCTGTTCACCTCGCTGGCGATCCGCGCGGTCGGCAATGCGGCGGGCGATATGATCGAAGAGGTCCGACGCCAGTTCAAGGCCGATCCGGGCATCATGGCCGGCACGTCGAAGCCGGACTATGCGAAGTGCGTCGATATCTCGGTGCAGAGCGCGCTGAAGGAAATGGTGCTGCCCGGTCTGCTGGCAGTGTCGGGCCCGATCGCGGTTGGCGTGATTCTCGGTTGGGAAGCGGCCGCCGGTCTGCTGATGATCGGGACGATCGCCGGTGTGTTGATGGCGCTCTTCCTGAACAATGGCGGCGGCGCCTGGGACAACGCCAAGAAGTACATCGAGGCCGGTTTGCTCAAGGATGAGAATGGCCAGTCGATCGGCAAGGGGTCAGAAGCGCACGCCGCGGCAGTCGTCGGCGACACCGTCGGCGATCCGTTCAAGGACACTGCCGGTCCGTCGCTGCACGTCCTGATCAAGCTCTTCGCGACAGTTACGCTGGTGCTGGCGCCGCTCTTCATCTAGGCGCGGGCAATTACGTCTGATCAACACCGGGCGGCGATGCATTCCTTCGCCGCCCGGTTGGCTTTTGCCGGATTGATTCGAGGGACGATGTCATGCACGTGGGGGTGATAGGGGGCGGAGTCGCGGGGCTGACCGCGGCCTACCGGCTCGCGCAGACCGGGCATCAGGTGACGCTCTGGGAGCGGGCCAACCGGCTGGGCGGGCAGGCAGTCTCCTTTCCGGTTGCACACGGTCAGCTCGAGTACTTCTATCACCATCTCTTTCAGAGTGACACCGAAATCACGAGTTTGATTCACGAGCTTGGTCTCGGGGATGAGCTGGCGTGGCTGCCCTCCGATGTCGGGTACTTCGCGGATGGTCGCATTCAGCCATTGAACGGCGCGCTCGATCTACTCAAGCTTGACGTTGTGCCGATTCACGATCGGGTGCGGATTGGTCTGGTCACGGCGTATCTGCAACGCGTCAGGGACTGGAAGAAATTCGAGTCGGTGACCGCCGAAGCGTGGCTGACGCGGGCGATGGGCGAGCGCGCCTACCGGGCAACGTTTGGCGCGCAGCTCGATGCGAAATTCGGCCGGTATGCCCCCGAGATCGCCATGGTCTGGTTCTGGGGCAAGATCTGGTTGCGGACCACATCACGACGGTCGCCGCTCGAAGGGGAAAAACTCGGCTATCCGATGGGGAGCTTTGGTTCGGTCA
>CAYWSE010000082.1:7308-16035 GCA_964461025.1 uncultured Sphaerobacteraceae bacterium
CGGTCACCAATGCGCTGGCTGGAGCGGCACGGCATGCAGGCGCCGAGATTCACACCGGGTTCGGTCCAGAGAAAATTGCTGCAGGGGGCGATGGCCGCGTCACTCTTTCCTTCTCTGCGGGCGTAAACGACGCGACGCTCGATCGGGTGATAATCACGACACCCTCACCCATCTTCGCCAAACTGACGCCCGGTCTTCCCGAGTCGTACCAGAAGAAGATCACGAGCCTGACCTATGAGGCGGCGGTGGTGGCGTTGCTGGAGCTCGACCGGCCACTCAGCTCGACCTATTGGATGAACATCGCCGATCCGGCGTTGCCGTTCACGGCGGTCATCGAGCATACGAACTTCGTCAGTTCAGAGCACTATGGCGGCAGACATTACGTCTACCTGAGCAAATACCTGGAAACCGATCAGCCCTACTTCACAAAGGACGATGAAGCGCTCATCGCGGAGTATGCCGGGTATCTGAAGAAGATCAATCCAAAGTTCGAGACGTCCTGGATGTCGAACAGCTGGGTTTTTCGAGAACGAGCCGCGCAACCGATTATCACGCTGAACTACAGTGAACGACTGCCGGGACACCGGACGCCCGTCGAAAACCTCTACCTGGCCAACACGAGCCAGATCTATCCCGAAGACCGCGGCACGAACTACAGCGTGCGTCTCGGCAACCGGATTGCGGCGCTGGTCGATGAGGATTCCCGGTCGGGCGAACCATGGGTCTCGGCAGATTGAACAGCGATTGAGAAACAAACCGCACGCATCGACCTCCGTGTCGATGCCCTGACCAGCGGTCCTCTGGTACAAGGGGGCGCGCTCGGCCAGTCAGTTGTGGTCTCACTCCGCTTCGTTCCTCCGCTCCGTTCGACCACGGACAAACACGGAGGTTTGTCCCTACGGGCGCGCACCGTAGGCATCGATCTCCGTGTCGATGCCATGTCCGGCGGCGTTCGGCGAAACAAGGCTTTACTCGGGAGCCAAATCTTGCGGCAGTAGCTGCTAAACGCGCCGCCAGAGCATGCGGCGGTCGATGACCTCGCCGAAGAGGTTGCCGCGGGACGTCAGTTCGCTCAGGAAGGCGTGAATCGTCGGGTGAAGCAGGTAGTAGCCGGAGGGATCGCTCACCGGCGCTTCGAATGCGTCGAGCACGTGGTGAAAGACTTCTTCGGCTGTACGCGGTTCGGCGCAGTAGTTCAGGACGACGTCCAGAACCTGATCGATGAGGGATCGATTCAGCGCGACCGCTCCCGCGAGCTCTTCGTGCTTTGGGCCGTGTCCGGAAATCGCAACGCTGCACTCTATCGTCAGAGCGTGTTCCAGTGATTTGAGATGGTCGCCAACCGAATAGAGGTATGGGATCCGGTACTTCTCCAGCACACTGGCCGGAAGCACGATGTCCGCGCAGAAGAAGACTCCATCGACGAGAAACCCGACCTGCCCAGGAGAGTGTCCATAAAGGGGCACGACCTGGATCGGCACCTGCTCGAAGTCGATCCGCTTATCGTCGATCACCACGTCGACCGGACTTGGGTCGGCGAGGAGAAAGCCATTGCGCAGGGCCGGCGGTGGATCGGCCCCGGCGAAGAGCAATGCGGGCTGCAGGATCGGATTGCGGATGATCGCTTCGTCGATCGGCGGCGCCCAGACCTCAGCTCCGGTGCGTTTGACGACGGTGGCATTGCCGCCGAAATGATCGGCGTGGGCGTGCGTCGTCAGAATCCTGGTGACCGGACGGCCAAGGTCTTGCTCGATCGCTTTCAGGGCTTTGCGGGCGTTGGTGTCATTGAGTCCGGTATCGACCATGGCGACCGAACCATGCTCACCAAGAACGACGCCGACGTTCACCCCGCCAGGAATGAATCCAGCGACACTCGACAACATTTCAACCGGCATCGACCACTCCCCCTAAGCATCGTGTCTCAATTCCCGGCCGTCACTATACTGTCCGCGGTGAAGGAGGGTGATTGGTGGGCGTACGTCATATCGTCGAAGTCGGTCAGTTCGGTCGCGACGATCTGGAGCTGGTGTTCGAGCGATCGGACGAAATGCGACAGGGACCGCCGCCCGACAAGCGGCTCGAGTCGCGCATTCTGGCAACCGTGTTCTACGAACCGTCGACCAGAACCCGGCTGAGCTTTGAGTCGGCCATGAACCGGCTCGGCGGCAATGTGGTTTCTACGGAGAACGCCCGTGAATTCTCCTCCGCGATCAAAGGAGAAACGGTCGAGGACACGACACGGATCATCAACGGATATGCCGACGCGATCGTCATTCGGCACTACGAACAAGGCTCTGCACGCCGGGCGGCGTCGGTCTCGGAAGTGCCGATCATCAACGCCGGCGATGGACCGGGGGAGCACCCAACCCAGGCTCTGCTCGATCTTTACACGATCCAGCACGAACTCGGTCGAATCGACGATCTGACCGTCGCGCTGGTGGGCGATCTGCGGTTCGGTCGGGCGGTGCGGTCGCTGGCGATGCTGTTTACGCGCACACGGGGGTGCAGGCTGTTGTTCGTTTCGCCGCCCGCAGTGCCGATGGGTGACGATGTGCGCGCCGCGCTCACTGCAGCAGGCATTCCGTTCGAGGACAGCTCCGATCTGCGGGACGCGGTCGCCGGGGCGGATGTTGTCTATCAGACTCGTATCCAGAAAGAGCGCTTTGCGACGGAGTCCGAGTATCAGGCATCGACCGGGATGTACCTGATCGACGAAACGGTGATGGACGCGATGAAACCGGACTCGATCCTCATGCACCCGTTGCCGCGCGTCGATGAAATCGCCACCTCGGTCGATAGCGATCCTCGCGCTGCGTACTTCCGGCAAGCACACAACGGCGTGTATGTCCGCATGGCGCTCTTACAGCTTTTGCTGAGCGGAGAATGGTCCTCAGACCGGTAGTTCGGCGCGAGACACAAATGCCTTCATGCGACGCTCCAGCTCGCGACGGGGCAACATCACCCGTCGCTGGCATCCCTGGCAGCGAACGCCGATGTCGGCGCCGAGCCGGTAGATTTCCCAGTCGAAACCACCACAGGGATGCGCCTTGCGGAGGCGGACAACGTCGCCGACCCGGAATTCGAGCGGACCATCCTTGCTGATGGGCATGGCGTATGGCGCCTCGAATCGCTACATCAGACCGGGGATCTTCATGCCGCCGGTCAATGCACCAAGCTTCTCTGAGCTGAGGTCGGTGGCGCGAGTCATCGCATCCTGAATCGCCGCGGTGATCAGGTCTTCGAGCATTTCCACGTCGTCGGGATCAACGACGCTCTTATCGATCTTGATTCCGTTGAACTCGCGGCTACCTGTCACTCGCGCGGTGACGACACCGCCGCCGGCCGTGCCCTCGACGACAGTTTCCTCCAGCTCCTGCTGAATCTTGGCCATGCGATTCTGCATTTGCTGGATCATTTTCATGTTGACGCCCATTGGGGTTTCTCCTGGTCGGTGTGGATGAGGCGCGCCGGGAAGCGGCGCTCGATTCAAGTGGCGAGTATACGGCAGCGAACCCGACACCCCGTTCGGCGTTTCCTATCACTTCGCGAACTGCGATTGCACCTGGCCGATGCGTTCGAGCATTTCGCGGGCGTTGGCGCGGGAGGCAGGGGTGGGTGGCTCGCCGTCGAACATCGCCGCCAGTTCCTCGATGCGCTCATGATCGTCGAGCTGTTCGACGACCGAATGCGTTCGTCCCTGGTCCACCTGTTTGCTGATCCGGAAGTGCAGGTCGGCAAAACCGGCCACCTGCGGCAGATGAGAGATGACCAGCACCTGGCGGTCTCGCGAGAGCTGATAGAGCTTCTCGCCGACGGTCGCGCCTGACCGTCCGCCGACGCCGACATCGACCTCGTCGAAGACATAGGTCGGGATGTCGTCCGATCCGGCAAGCGTCGCCTTCAGCGCCAGCATGACCCGCGCCATCTCGCCGCCGGAAGCGATGCGAGCCAGGGGTTTCGGCTCTTCGCCCTCGTTCGGGGCGAACATAAACTTGATGTCGTCGGCGCCATGCTTATCGACGCTGGACGGATTCAGAGGCTCACCGGCAAGCACACGCGACGAGACAGCGACCGAAAAACTGGCGCCGCCGAGCTGGAGATCGTGAATCACACCCTGAACCGCGTCTTTCAACGTGCTTGCTGCATGCCGGCGCGCGGAGGTCAGAGACTCCAATGCTCCAGTCAGTTCCTGCTCCTGCTCCACAGCCTTGATGCGGAGCGACTCTTCGTCATGACCAGCACCAGTGAGCGCTTCCAACTCGGCGGCGGTTTCAGCACGGAACCGGAGCACTTCGTCGAGACTTGCGCCATATTTGCGCTTCAGATCACGCAACCGGGCGATGCGGTCGGCGACAACGGTGAGCCGGCCGGGATCGGCTTCGAGATTGTCGAGGTAGCGTCGCAGCGACAGTGCAACGTCGTCGAGCGCGAACTGCGCTTCACGAAGCTGATCGGCAGCCGGCGTCAGGCTGCCGTCGATCTCGGACACGATTGTCAGAGCCCGATCGGCGAGGCGAAGGGAGACTGCGACGCTACTCGTCTCGACACCAGCTTCGGCATCGCTGGAATCGATCAAGGACAGGGCAAGCTGCACCTCGGCTGAGAGTTTGTCGATCTGGGAAAGCCGGGAAAACTCCTGCTCGAGCTCGATGTCTTCACCGGCGACGGGCTGTGCCGCATCGATCTCGTCGAGCTGAAAGGTGAGTAGATCGACGCGCTGGGCCGTCTCTCTGGCGTTGCGGGACACACTGTCGAGCGCCGCCAGCGTCGATTTCCATTGCCGCACCAGTTCCGAAACGCGAGAAACCAGCTGCTGGTCGACACCCCATTCATCGAGGATTTCGCGTTGCCGGTTGCGATTGAGCAGCGACAAGTGATCGCTCTGGCCGTGGATATCGACGAGCGCCGCACCGACCGAGCTGAGCGCCGCCACGGTGACTGGGCGGCCGTTGATTCGCGCGACGCTCCGGCCGGCCGGCTGGATTTCCCGGGTCAGGAGCAGGAGTTCGGAGCAGTCGATGCCCAGTTCTTCGAGCAACACCGCGATCCGGCCGTCGCGATCGTGCTCGACGTGGAACTCGGCGTCGATCGTCGCTTTCGCCGCGCCGGTGCGAAC
Organism: uncultured Sphaerobacteraceae bacterium; assembly: GCA_964461025.1. GTDB lineage: Bacteria > Chloroflexota > Chloroflexia > Thermomicrobiales > UBA6265 > JAHBVL01. The sequence goes on from CAYWSE010000082.1 coordinate 12,425, forward strand.
CGCCGCCGCGTCGGCGCGTCCTCCGAGCACCATGCCCAGTGCGACGATGAGGATCGACTTCCCCGCCCCGGTTTCACCGGTCAACGCATTCAGACCGGAACCGAATGAGACGGAAAGATCGTCGATGATTGCGAAGTTGCGGATGACAAGCTGGCAGAGCATGGGCGGGCAGTGATCGGTCGGGCGCGCAAGCCGGAATCAGTCTGACTCGCGTTTCAGAAAACCAGTCATACAGTGTATGCCACCGCCCGCTTTGATCAGCTCGCCGATTTCAATCGTGTGACAGATCACCCCGGCCGCTTCGTAGCGTTCCCGGGCTCGATCGCCACCACAGGGCATGAGAATCTCACCGGGGCGCAAGGCGACGAAGTTCATCGGCAAGCAACTCTGTGCTTCCTGTTCATCGACAATCTCGACAAACCGGAAACCGCGCTTCCGCAGCGTCTCGACAACCTTGTGCGGGGTTCGTCGCGGCCAGATGACGGCCAGATCTCGATCGAGGATGTTGAGCAGACCATCGAGGTGCATGGCGCCCCAGGGCAACCCAATTCTGACGACCTCGGCGACACCGATTTCCCGCAGCATCCGTTCGACCTGATCCGCGCCTTCGGCATTCGTGCGCAATCCTTCGGCGAGAAAGCAGAGGTCATCGTCGATCCAGCTGACGTCGGCTCCCTCGAATGTTCCGCTGCCGTGGACGGACATCAGCACCGGCACACCGAGCGCACCGAGCGTTTCGGCGACGAATCGCTCCTCGCCTGCCCGCGTATTCGATGCCGGCCGTGTGACGATCGCGCCCTCCGGTGTCATCAGCATCAAGTCGCGAATGAAGAAGCCGTTCGGTTTGTCGAGCCGGCCGCCTTGCACGAGATGGACATCGACGCCATGAGCGCGATAGACCGCGACAAGGTCGTCGTGCTGCGCCCGGGCCAGGTCCGCGTCGAGGGGAGCGCGCATTTGCATGGCGTCGAAATCGTCGATGCCGTCGAGCTCGGGGCCGGGGCGTTTGAGGAGAACCGACCGGAGCTCCCCGCATTCAGAAGAGACGCCCCAATCGCCCCACCAGAGGGGCATGTCCTGGCGGAATGTGTTGACGCGCTGGTCCCACTTGTCGCCGCCATAGGCGGCTGTGACGGTTGTGGCAGCAGATTGCGTTGCGGTCACTTCACAGTTTCCAGAGTGCCTGTAGAGCGATTTGCAGAGGGTTCATCTTGCTCCATCCGTTACCGTCGCTGAAGGCGACATACCGCTGCGGCGGGAGATGCTTCGACTGCACTCCGCTTCGCGTCGTTCCGCTCAGCATGACGGCGCCGTTTTTCATGCGGCGCTGGTGCCGGACGCCAGCTTGTTGTCTCGGAATGACCGGCGATTGAATGCGCATGGAACTGATCAGTCACGCGTTCAAACGTTCAGTCGGCAGCGGTCGCCACTGGACCGCCGAGGCCCTGCAGGATGACCTCGGCCGTCATCGGCAATTTGGTAATGCGCGCGCCGGTGGCATGACGAATCGCGTTGGCAATCGCCGCCGGACCGGGAATTGCCGGCGGTTCGCCGACACCCTTCGATCCATGAGCGCCGTGCACGGAGGGCACCTCGACGAAGACCGTTTCGATCGGTGGAATGTGGTCCGCTTTCGGGAGCGCATAGTCCATGAAGGTCGGATTGACCGGCTGACCGTCGTCGTCGAAGACAAGTCCCTCGAAGAGGGCCCAGCCGATGCCCTGCGCAACGGCGCCGCGAATCTGCCCGTCGACCAGGGCGGGATTGATCGCAAAGCCAACATCCTGCACCGCGACGTAGCGGGTGATCTCGACATCGCCTGTATCCTGATCGACATCCACTTCGACCAGATGCACAGCGAATCCGGGGGCGGTGTCGGTGATCGCGGTCGATCCCTTCCCGTAAACCGGTTCGTACTTGCCCGCCACCTGCATACTCATCGTGGCGAGCTGTTTCAGCGAGATCGAGGCGTCCGGAACACCTTTGACCCGGACCATGCCGTCGCTGATTTCAAGGTCGTCGATGGCGGCTTCCAGGTGATCCGAGGCGATGGTCAGCACCTGTTGCCGAGCCTCTTCCGCGGCTTTGAGCACCGCGGGACCAACTGTATAGGTAATTTTAGAGCCTCCGGTGCCACCCGCGTATGGGGCAGCGCTGGTGTCTCCCGTGGTAACGGATACCTTGTCGAGTGACAGATCGAGCGCCTGTGCGGCCACCTGCGCAAATGCCGTGTTCGATCCGGTCAGGTCGGCCGTGCCGAGCACGATCGTGAATGTGCCATCGGCATCGAGCCGACAGACAGCAGTGGCAGGTTCCACGCCGCCCGGCCATCCGCCGATGGCGATACCGATGCCCTTGCCGTTCGCCAGCGCGTTGTTGCGGTTCTTCCAGGCTGGATGCTCGCGCACTGCCTCAAGGGCTTGCTTGAGTCCTATGTCCGGCCATGGCCGGCCATTCGGGCGCATATCGCCTTCAACCACACAATTCTGAAGGCGGAACTCGAGTGGATCGAGACCGAGCCGGGCGCAGAGCTCATCCACCGCCGATTCGATGGCAAACGAACCTTGCTGGGCGCCGGGGGCACGGTAGGCTCCACCTCCAGCCTTGTGCGTTGTCACCGAGTAACCGCGAATATCGAGATTGTCGGTGCGATAGTAGCCACCGAGGAGGATCATGCCGATCTCCATCGGCGCCGACCCTCCGGCCCCGCTGTCGAACACCGACCTGACCTGCAGGGCGGTCAGCGTGCCGTCGCGCTTCCCGCCGACCTTGATTGAAATCTCGCATTCGGGGGCCGGGTTGCCGGCCATGAAATCTTCCATACGGGTGTAGACGAGATGGACCGGCCGGTTGACGGCCACCGCCGCTGCAGCGACCATGGGCTCGATCAGCACGAACTTGCCGCCGAAGCCTCCGCCGACCGGCATCGGCGTGACCTTGACTTTGTGGACTGGATAACCAACCGTTTCGGCGACTCTGGTGCGGCAATAGAACGATGCCTGCGTACTGGTGTAGACCTCGAGATCGCCGAGCGGTCCGATATTGACGACGCACGCCTGCGGTTCGAGATATCCCTGATGGACGGTGTCGGAGTAGATCTCCAGCTCGACGATCTCGTCCGCTTCTGCGAATCCCTTGCCCACATCCCCTCGCTGGAAGTGGGTGGAGCCGGTCGCGTTGGGTGGTAGTGGCTCTTTCTCGGTTTCAACCTTGGCCGCGGCGTCGGCATTGTGCATCGAGGCTTCATCGTCGCCGCCCGCGGTGCCATGCATGCGGACGAGAGGCGCGCCGAAGTCCATTGCCTGCGACAGTGATTTGACGACAGGCAGCGGCGAGTCGTTGACGATCACCGCGAGGGCGCCGTCTTCCGCTGCTGCCTCGGTTTCGGCGAGCACGAGCGCCACAAACTGCCCGGCGTAGAGCGCTTCGCCCTGAGCGATCGGCGTTTTGTATGGATTGCCATTGCTGTCGCGCGCAATCGGCAGATCGTCGGCAGTCAGCACTGCCACAACGCCCGGAACTTCGAGCGCCGCCGACGCATCAACACTTTCGATCTTCGCATGGGCGGAAGGACTGCCGACCGGTCTGGCGTAGAGCATGCCCGGAAAGCG
>CAYWSE010000083.1:0-4669 GCA_964461025.1 uncultured Sphaerobacteraceae bacterium
AACGCAACATAGTCCTGATTCCAGTTCGGGTGCAGCCAGTAGCACCCGTCCACGATCTCCCGCGCGCCGATCTCATGGTACTTGCCGTCGTCGTCGGTGGCGCCGGCCGATACATGAAGCGATGAGACTCCCCATCGATAGATGTAGAACCACTCATTCAGCGACAACGGCGCCGATTCCCTGGCGTGCGGGTCGTACATCTCCTGAATCGTGGCGCGAAACGCACTGTCGATATCGCGGTCGTAGCCGACATTGATCTCCGGGTAGCCGCCGACGCGCTCAAAGGCCGAGCGCGTAAACAGACTCGCATTGTGCGCGTATCCGACCGGGTGATCGGAGGTTAGCTGGGCGCCCCACAACATCCAGTAGGCGCGAGGATTGAAGACGTCGGCATCGCCCAGTTTTTTGGCGGAGAGGGAGAGCCGCCACGGCAGGCTGATGTCGTCGTCGTCCCAGGGCGCGATCAGTTCCCCGTGCGACATGCGGACCGCCGCGTTGCACTTACCACCAAGCGTGGCGTAGCGTTCCCCGACATTCACCACGACCACTCCGGGCGCATCGCAGTGCAGCTCCTGACCGGGCGTATCGTTGAGGATCAACAGTTCCTTGTTCGGATAGTCCTGCCGAAGAAATGACTCGATCGCTTCTTCGATCAGATGCTGATGACCCGGCGGCCGGTTGTAGGTCGGGCAGATGCAGCTGATCAGGGGAAGCGACATGAGCATTCTCAATGACATCAAGCACAAGGCTCATAGTGTAGCGACTCTCTTAACGTATTGGACTCGCAACCGACGCGCGACCGGTGATACCGGCACGTTGCTTCGCCGTGGAAGCTTCTTCCGAGAGCGATTGACATATGCTGTTGACGTGCTACGATGATGACATAACGTGATTTTCTCAATGGCCGTGCACCATGTGAGGTGGCATATGGACGGCAGACGTTTCGATCATTTCACGCGACTCCTGAGCAGTGGAACGTCACGAAGAACGATCATCAAGGGACTGCTGGGATTTGGCGGAAGCGCTGTTCTTGGCTCGACGATCCCGCGTTCTGGTGACGCCCGGACGATTCGGTCACGGCCAACCGTGCCGCCGCCATCCGGTCCGGACTGTCTGCTTCCCATGCAGATGTGCGGCGGCGAGTGTTGCCCGGAGGGACACTGCAAGGAAGGCGTCTGTTGTCCGAACGCCGGGGATGTTCTGTGTGGTGGAGCGTGTTGCGATACCGGGCTCTGCACGAGCAACGGCACCTGTTGCGCAGCGGGCAGCCAGGTGTGCGGGTCGAAGTGCTGCGCGGCTTCGGCGTCATGCGCGATCAACGGCAATACCGATTATTGCTGCGATCCCTCCGTCGAGTATCCATGCGGATTCGATTGCTGCAGCCAACCGGGCCAGTGTTGCGATCGCGAATGCTGCGCGAGCGGGATGGTCTGCCTCAACCGAATCTTTGCGTGGCTCCCGGAGGAATACTGCTGCCCAATCGAGCTGACCTGCGATGGTCAGTGCTGTGAGGGAACCTGCTATACCCCGCTCGGTTCGGGTGCGACGGGATTCGACCGGAGCTGCTGTCCGTCAACGGCCAATCTCTGCGGCGGAGAAGGTCCTTTCAGTGGCGTCGCGCTCTGCTGTTCGGGAGACGCGTTCGATTGTTGTCACCACGGCGACGGCAGCCCGATTTGCCTGACTCCGGAACAGTGCTGCACCGACGGTGAATGTGCGCACCTCACCGATCCCACTGTCTGCCTCGAAGGGGCGTGCCTCGACTTCACTTGCTCCGCGGTCGATGTCTGTGGGGCCGAAGCACACTGTTGTCCTGGATTCGACAATGTCTGCTGCCCGAACGGTGACGACTGCTGCGAGCGAGAGGTCAATGGAACACGGACCGTGCTGTGCATCGGCCCGGATCAATGCTGCTCTGATGATGACTGCACGGTCTTTCCTGGCAGCTTCTGCGACTTGTCGACAAATCGGTGTGATTGTCTGGATCAGACATGTGAAACCTTCGCTCAGCAAGGAATCTGCGGCGATGGTCTCGATAACCATTGCGGCGCGCTGATCGATTGCGGCTGTGGCGCCGGCCGGCAGTGCTGTCAGGACGAGCGGGGTGAGCCCGGCGCCTGCCGTCCTGACCCGGGTTGCTGCACGGTCGACGACTGCGGTCCGGCTGGCGATGCCTGCACGACGGTGAGCTGTCTTCCCGACGGCACCTGTTCGCCGACTAGTTGCGGATCGGGTCTTACCTGCTGCACTGAGACGCTGACCTGCATCGATCCCGAAACGCAGTGCTGTGATTTCAACGATTGCGACGCGCTGGGTTTTGACTTCGACTGCATTTTCGACTGCATCGATCACACCTGCGTTCCGTCTGGAGACGGAGAGTCGTGCGAGAACACGTGCCTGGTGTGCAGTGAGGGGCACTGCGTGCCCGATGAAACGGTCGATCCGTGCGGCAGCGATGACGGCGTCTGCTGCAATGGGGAGTGCTGCGAAGGCCTCTGCTGTGACTATGACGACGGGTACTTCGAATGCGTCGAGGGCGAATGTTGCTACGACAGCGATTGCGAGGCATCGAATTGCGAGTTCTGCAATAACGGAACCTGCACGCCCCGCTGTGGTTTCAGCAATGCGACCTGCTGTCCGGTCTCGGGCGGACGGTTCGACTGCCTCTTCGAAGATGTCTGTCCTTCGACGTGCACGAGCAATGACGACTGCTCCGGCCAGGTCTGCTGCGACGGCGTTTGCTGCAGCTCCGCAGACTGCTGCGAGCGTTCGAGCGGCGCTCGCCAGTGCATCTTCGATGACGTGAATAACAGTTGCTGTGATGACGATGAGTGCAGCCAGTACAACAATCCGCAAGCGTGCTTCGTCGGCGTCTGCGTGGAAGATGACGATGGTGGCGCCCACTGCCAGGGCAGACTCAACTGCAACTCGAGCACCGAGCAATGCTGTAATGGTCAGTGCGTTTCAAACGAAGACTGCTGTCGCGACGAACCCTGCCCGCCGGATCAGTGCTGTTTCCGAATCATCTGTGTGAATACCTGTTCGTCGGCCCTCGGTCTGACCTGCTGCCCGGAAGACAACACCTGCAGATCGAGCTGTGCGGCCTGATGGAAAAGGGGCGATCGGTTCGCTCGGAATTGAGGGGGAAGCATGGACGGAAAGCGTTTCGATCATCTCACCAAATTGCTGAGCAGCGGAGCATCGCGTCGTTCGGCAATTCAGGGATTTCTGGGACTCGGCGGCGCTGTCGTAGGCGGCTCGTTGCTGCCGGATGCCGCTGACGCCCGTGCGATCGCGACACGGCCCACAATTCCCCCGCCGACGACCAAGCCTCCCGCTCCTCCCACCACCACCACGCCCGCTCCCTGCCCGGGTCAGGAACAATGTCCCAACAGCACGCTCTGCTGCCCGACCGGCGCCTGCGCGCGCTCCGGCAACCAGGCGATCTGCTGCGATGGCACGCTCGGCCATGGCGATACCGTCTGTGGGTTCGAATGCTGCGAGGATCCTCAGCAGTGTTGCGACCGTGAATGCTGTGGCGACCTCTCGGTTTGTCTGAATCTGATCTACCCGGGCCTGCCGGAAGAACTCTGCTGTCCCGGCCAGCTGACCTGCGATGGCGGATGTTGTGAAGGCGAGTGTTATTTCTCGGAGGGACCACCGCTGAGTGTGAGTGGCTTCCCGATTCCGTCCAGCTTCTTTATGCGAGCGTGCTGTCCGCCGACGAGCAGTGTCTGTCAGGGAGAGGCCAACGCGACCTGCTGCGACGATGAGACCGAGCAGTGCTGTCTCGTCGAAGGCGTTGCCTTCTGCGCCCCGATCGATGGGTGTTGCGAGACCGAGGATTGTCTGCCGCTGCCATCCGATGCGGACGAGTGCACCGTGGCAATCTGCAACGTCGACTACCTTTGCGACTATCCGAGCTGTCCACAGGGGCAGGAGTGCTGCGTCAACGCGCCCGATCCGATCTGCCTCGACGTCAGTCAGGAGGGAGTCTGCTGCACGACCCCACAATGCGAGAACGGCTGCGAAGTGTGCGAGGCAACGGTCTGTGTACCGGCGTGCGAAGACGATGAATGCTGCAGAGTCTCGACTGATCCTTCTGCCTGGCTCTGTCTGGAAAATGGTCAATGCTGCATCGACGATGAGTGTGAAGGCAACGATGCCGTCTGCTGCGACAACGCTTGCCTCAATGGCGATTGCTGCATTGACGATGATTGCGATGGGCTTGAAACGTGCTGCATCCTGGGAAATCTGTCGTTCTGTCTCGACCTGACCGTCGAGGGGGCTTGCTGCAACGCTGGGGACTGTCCGCCACCGACCGGTGAGTGTCTCGTCGCTCGCTGCACTGGCTTCCAGTGCGAGGAAACGGGCGATCCAGAATGTTGTACTCCGCAATGTGGAGTTGGACAGCAGTGCTGTCCGGCAGGCTATTGCATTCCGTCGGACCGGATTTGCTGCAATGTCCTGACGGAAGAAGCGGATTGCCCGCAGGGCTACGCCTGTTGTGGAGGGTTCTGCCAACTCGGCGAGTGCTGCACGGGGATCGCTGACGATGGCCGCTGTGGCGACGGCAACACCTGCTGCTTCGATCCGGCAGGCAACTTCTGTGTCGAGGGAGACTCCTGCACGACAACGACAACGACAACGACGACGACCACGACGACCA
>CAYWSE010000083.1:4679-16001 GCA_964461025.1 uncultured Sphaerobacteraceae bacterium
CGCCCGCCGCGCCGCCATGCGCTGCACGCCGATGGCGAGCGTGATGGTGATGACCGCCGGCAGCCCCTCCGGCACGATGCTGACGGCGAGCGCGACCACGACCATGACGACCGCCGCCCCAACCACGTCATCGACTGAGCCGCCGACGACGGCGCCGCCAGTGATCTGTGAAGGGCAGTTTTGCCTTGCGTGCGGTTCGGGCACCGAAGCGTGTTGTGAGAGCGCGCCGTACTGTAACTCAGATGGAATCGGCAATGCGGCATGCGCGACGTGCATGGGGACGTTCAGTGCGTGCGAATGCACGCTGGGGGGCAATGATTGTTGCCCGGGACTGACGTGTATTTCAGGTGCGGGCTTCCGATTCTGCGCGAGAAGTGGATGAACTCAGCTGGTTGACGACTGTTTATCCATGCAGCAAGCTCCAGTGCGGTGTGACGCTGCTTGCTCGAAGCCGGTGCCGCGATACGCGATCTCGACAATGGATGTGGTAGCGTTCTCTGCCTGAACGCTTCACGATGAACGAGCTCCATGCCTGAACGGGCAATGGAAAGCGCTGGCTATGTCCACAACTCAGCAACCACCCTCCCTGGAGGCCATCCAACAGAGCGTCGAGGCGGCGATCGCCTGGATCGTCCGCGCGCAGCGACCGGACGGAGCGCTCCGGGATGCTGCTACTGCAACAGACGTCAACGACTCCCGCCATGCGTTGGCGACCCTGGCCCTCTGGCAAGCGACCGAAACACCCGGCGGCGACCAGTGGACTGATGCCGCCGAAAACGCCACCCGCTTTCTCCGTAAGTCGTGTGAGCGGATGCGCACGGGCGGCACCGGATACGGGACGAACCGGAAGGTCAGACTCGGCGGTCAGGCGATCGCCATCCTGGCGCTGCTCGAACGTCGCCGGGTCACTGGCGATCAGAAAGATGATCAGCTGATTCAGGATCTGGGCATCGTCCTTCAGCGAATGGAGCAACCTGGTCAACCGGGAAAGTTCTTTCAGTCGATCGACATGACCAAAACTCGCTATCTGACCACACCGATCAGTGAGTCCTCTCCCGGTCAGACGCTCTGCTCGCTCGCGCGCCTGAACGTGGTGTACCCGGATGACGCGAGAGAAGCGCTTTTCAAGCGTTCGCTCGACTATCAGCTCAATGAACGCGACGGGGATGTCCTCCAGCTCGGGAAGTCTCAGCGACTCGATCTCTGGCTCGTACGGGCCTTGTCCGAGATGCCCGACGGCCTGCAAAGCCGCCCCTCACGGTCGATGATCGAGCTGCAGCTGGCATCCGCGCGCAGGGGCGTTCACAAGGCCATCGGATTGAGAACCTCGCCGGTCAATGACCAGCCTGCCGAGCCGCTTGCCAGAACCGCCGTTCGTCTCGAGGTGCTGAATGCGATTAGGCTCCTGGCGGCACGGCAATCAGATTTCGTGCTTTCGGCCGAATGCAGCCAGCAGGTTGAGAAGGCACTGCCCTTCTTCACAGCACAGGCTCCCCTCGGCGCCGCCGCGTCAGCGATGAACGACATGGACTGGTTGGCGGGGCCGCATACGACTGCCCGTCTCGACGATGTGGCGCATGCGCTGTGCGCTCTGATCTCCTCGACCGATATTCTGGAGATGCCTGAAACTGAAGACGACCAACCGCGTGAGAAAGCGCCGGTCAGGGATTCGTTGCGCACCGGTGTCCAATCCGTGATCGATGCCGCCAAGCGGCGGAACATCCCGGTGCGCGCGGTGTCAGTCCCTTCCCAACGGGTCGAGCTCGGTTCGGGAGCATATCAACATCGATACTGGGGGTTGTCGCTTTCGACCGATGGCGACCATGGCGTCAAAATCGCGCAGGACAAAGTCCACGCGAAGCGACGTCTCGCAGCTGCGGGAATTCCCACGCCGGCCGGGTATGGGGTGAGGTCGGTCGAGCAGGCATTGGCCCGGGCCGAACGTCTTGGCTACCCGGTCGTTCTCAAGCCACGATCCGGAAACAAGGGCCACGACGTCTACATCGAAATCGAAACAGACGAAGAACTTGAACGGGCGTGGAAGCTGCTATCCCGCATTCATCCACGTGGCGGCGCATTGATCGAGCAGTTCGTGGCGGGCGAGGAATACCGGGTGCTCGTGATTGGCGGCAAGGTCGCCGCGGTCAACCATCGCATTCCACCGTCGGTGATTGGCGACGGCGTCAGCACGATCTGCGAGCTTGTCGATCGGGAAAACGCGCGCCCCGAGCGAGGTCCGGGTGGAACCGGCAGCGCTCTTTGCCACATCCTGATCGACGATCAGACTCATGAGCTGCTGGCCAAGACCGGCCGCTCGCTCGACACTGTTTTGCCGGCAGGGGAACGTCAGCTTGTGCGGCGAGCGAGCAATGCCAGCGGTGGCGGGTCGACGGCGGAAGTAACCGCCCTGGTGCATCCAGACAACGCGTTCATATGCGAAACGGCCGCCCGCGTCTGCGAACTCGGCATTGCCGGCGTCGATTTCATCGCGCCGGACATCACCCGTTCGGTCATTGAAACTGGCGGTGGCATCATTGAGGTTAATTCCAGTCCTGGTCTGCACGACCACTTTTTGCCGGGATCGGGAACGCCGATCGATGTCGGTTCGATCATCATCGATGCGCTGTATCCGGCGGGAATGCCGACGCGCGCGCCGCTGATTCTGGTCATCGGCGGAGACCTGGGTCTGGTTCGGGCAATCGATTCAGCGTTTGCCGCCCGCGGAATGGTGACGGGCGTGGTCAGCAACGGCGAGGTGGAGGTCCGGGGCGTGCGGCTGGCGACACATGCCAGAGATGCTGAGCTCGATGTGGGACCACTGCTGAACAACCCGAATGTCGAGATCGCCATCGCATATGTCGATGCCCTCCGTACGACGGTCGATCCGGAGATGCTGCCATATGTCGATGTCGTCGTGCTTGCGGATGGGGCGACGATCGATGAGGACGCGCTTCGTTCGATCCCGGAACCGGCGAAAGGCTGGATCATCGTGGGGAATGATTCCCGGCGGGTAGTTGACGGCGATCACGTGACCGTGCTCCCAGCGACCACCAGCCCGGAAACCATCGCCGCGGTGGTCGAGCAGTTATCCCTGCCACATTTGCGGTGATAGGGCTACGATCGGCGCAATCGTGGCAGTACCTCCCGGGCGATTTCCTCGAAGACAGGAATCTGATCGGCATTCAGTGGGTAGTACAGGCCGATGTCAGTGATGCCGAGGTCGATGATCGTTGCTGCCTGCTCCGCAAAGACCGTCGCCGAGTCGTAGTACGCGATCCGGCCGCCGCGTGGGCGGGCCTGGCCGTCGAACATCGTGTACGAGCGCTGCAGCGATGCTGAATCGCGATGGATGGCCTCGCATGCCGCGTCGATGGCGGTGATCCGCTCTCGTGTTTCGACCACTTGATCGGCAAACGTGGGTTTGAACGACAGACTGTTCCAGATATCGGCGTGACGCGCCGCCAGCTGCAACATGCGCGGACCGAGCGCCGCAACGATCAGCGGTGGCCGGGGCGACTGCACCGGGCGTGGTTGCATCACCGATCCCTCGACCTGGTAGTACCGGCCCGCGAACGATGTGACCTCTTGTGACAGCAACAAGCTGACAATCTGCACGTACTCTTCGAACCGGTCGACGCGCTCGCCGGCACTCCAGTTCGGCACGCCGATCATCGGATGCGCTGGATCGATCGTCAGACCGGTGCCCAGGCCGACCTCCAGCCGGCCACCGGAGATGTGGTCGAGCGTCAGCGCCTGTCTGGCCAGCACGGCAGGATTGCGCAGCGGAATCTGCGAAACGAGCGTGGTCAGGCGGATAGATGAGGTGGCGTCGGCCAGCGCGGCGAGGGTCGTCCAGCTTTCGAACCAGGGAGTGGCCGGATTGGTCCAGTCGACAAAATGATCGGCCAGCGCCAGGACCTCGATGCCCAGAGCCTCCAGCCAACGGGCGCGACGTTTCAGCTCGGACCAATCGGTGTTCGGCAGCAGCAAAACATGAAAACGGACCCGGTCGCTCACAAACCGGCGCTCCCGCTTACGGTGGCTGCGGTACGTGCCGCGACACAGGCATGCTGCCCGGCGGGGGAATCGATCGAACAGCCGCGCCACATCTCCTGGTGCACATCGCAGGTTTCGGGTTGCAGGGTCAGATGGCCGATGCCGTGACGCTCCTGCAACTGCTCATGCAGGGCTACCAGTAGCTCGTCCCACCCCCGGCGGTTGTCGACCTCGATGTGGGCGCTGAGGGCGACGAGCCCCGAGGTCACTGTCCAGATATGCAGGTCGTGTACGCCCGCCACGCCTGGAGTCGCGGTGATTGTTGCGCGGACTGCGTCGACATCGATGTCTGGAGGTGTCGCTTCCATCAGCACATCGACCGATTCGCGGAGGAGCCGCCAGGCGCCATAGAGGATCAACAGTCCGATCCCGGCCGAAAGGAGCGGATCAGCCAGATACCATCCCGTCACCATCATCACCAACGCCGCGAGGATCGCGCCGACAGAGCCGAGCATGTCGCCGATCACATGAAGGAATGCGCCCCGGGTGTTCAGGTCGTGCGTATGACCACCGCCGCGCGACAGCACCCATGCCGAAAGCGCGTTCGCGAGCAGTCCCGCAATGGCGACGGCCAGCATCAGATTGCTTTCGATCTCGGGAGGATCGGAGAAACGCTGCCACGCCTCCCAGAAGATGTAGACGCTGATGGCGATCAGCGCCGCCGCATTGACGGCAGCGGCCAGCACTTCGGCCCGGGCGAATCCGAAGGAGCGGCGATCGGTGGCTGGTCGCGAGGCCAGCCAGCCCGCCACGAGCGCCAGCGCCAGGGCGGCGGCATCGGTGAGCATATGTCCGGCGTCCGCCAGCAGAGCCAGCGAATCGGTGACGATCGCGCCGATCACTTCGACGACCATGAAGGTGGCGGTGATGCCCAGCGCAATCGCCAGATTGCGGCGCTTCACGTCGCCGTGGTCGTGATGATGGTGGTGGTTATCAGATTCCCCGGCCGGATGCCGGTGCAAGAGATTCATGGACGACCCGTTTGAGACGCGAACCGGTCAGGGGGAGGATAGCAAACGGGGGTGGGGGGCGAGGTCCGGAGTCCGAAGTCTGTAGATGGTAGATAGTAGATAGCGGATGGGAAATGGTGTGAGAACCCTCTCCCGCGGTCGGGAGAGGGCAGGGTGAGGGATTCTCCGCCTGTCCGCCTGTCCGCCTGTCCGCCTTTTCGCCTCTCCGTCTCTCGGCTAGGATAGAGTCCTGCCGAATCATTGCCGGCTGGCCGATTGGCCTGGGAGGAGAACGTCGTGGCCGAGCACTTCGATGCCATCGTCATTGGTTCTGGATTTGGGGGATCGGTGATGACGTATCGCCTCGCTGAAGCGGGGATGAAGGTCTGCCTGCTCGAGCGCGGTAAAGCCTATCCTCCCGGCTCATTTCCCCGCAGTCCATGGCGCATGAAAACGAACTTCTGGGACCCCAGCGAGGGGTTGCAGGGGATGTTCAACATCTGGTCGTTCGACAACATCGGCGGCGTCGTTTCAAGTGGGCTGGGCGGCGGTTCGCTGATCTATGCGAATGTCCTCTTTCGCAACCCGGGAGAGACATTCGAACGCGAAGGCTGGCCGCTGACCTACACCGATCTCGAACCCTACTACGAGCATGCCGAGATGATGCTCAATGGGCAGCGCTATCCCTACCAGCTTCAAGATGAGGCGCGCACCGCGGCCAATCAGCCCTACAACCGGACATCGAAAACGATGGCCATGGAAATTGCCGCGAATCAGCTCAGGAAAACGAATCCCGATCTTCGCTTCGAGCTGCCGAAACTGGCGGTGACGTTCGCCAATCCGGGTGAAGAACCGCGATTGGCGGCGCCGATCACCGGCGCGCCGCCCAGCATGTTCGATCGCACGCGGCTCACCTGTCAGCTCTGCGGGGAATGCGACCTCGGCTGCAATTACGGCAGCAAGAACACCTGCGATCTCACGTACCTTTCGGCCGCGATGCAGTTCCGCACACCGCCCGACATCAGAGCGCGGTCGGAAGTGCGCGAGTTCGAGCCGTTCAACGGCGGGTACCGGGTTCGGTACGTTGTCCATCAGGACGGACCAGTCGCCCAGAAGCGGGCGGTTGCCGCGAAAGATATGCAGCGTACCGAGATCACGTCGGACTACCTCGTTCTCTCGGCCGGCAGTTTCGGCTCGACCTTCCTCCTGTTGAAGAATGCCCAGAGCTTCCCGAAGTTGAGCCGCAAAGCGCTCGGCACACGATTTTGCGGAAATGGCGATCTGCTGACGCTGCTCTACCGGTCGCAGGAGGAAGCGGAGAAAGGAGCCCGGCCACGTGTGCTCGATCCCGGCTACGGACCGGTCATCACCAGCGCGATTCGCTTCGACGAGAAGGACGCCAATGGTGGGTCGCGCGGCTATTTCTACGTCGAAGATGCCGGGTATCCCGACTTTGCCAACTGGCTGATCGAAGCGACCGATCTCTTCTCTCTGCTCAAACGCTTCACGAGAATCGCTCGCATGCTGGCGCCGCGATGGTTGCGACGCAGGGCCGGCGACGACACCGACATCGGTCAGGAGATCGCCGCCTTGCTCGGCGACTGCAATCTCTCCAGCACGTCGATGCCCCTGCTCTCGATGGGACGCGACACGCCGGATGGGGTGATGTCGCTCAACGCGAAGGGACGGCTGGCGCTCGACTGGTCGGTGCAGAGCTCAGCGCCCTATTTCGCCAACGTGCGCAAAGCGGCCGGGCAAATCGCCGGGGTATTGCATGCGCGTTTCCACGACAACCCGCTCACGCACCTGAGCCGGGTGATCACCGTTCACCCACTCGGCGGTTGTCCGATGGGCACGTCGCCGGACGAGGGAGTGGTCGATACGAATGGCGAGGTGTTTGGTCATCCGGGGTTCTATATCGCTGATGGCAGCGTCATTCCGGGTCCGATCGGTCCCAACCCATCGTTGACGATCGCCGCCTGCGCGGGCAAATTCGCCGATCACCTGATCGCGCAGTGGAAGCAGAAATCACCCGGAACGTCGTGATCCAGACGGGCGAGGCAGGCCTCGCCCCTACACGCGCCGGTTGTAGCGGCAGCGCAGGCGTTGCCAGGCGCTAAAGAGCGATGCGTTTGCCGGTTTCGGGATCGAAGAAGATTATCGCGTCCGGTCGAAGGGCGATGCGGACGAGGTCGCCGTGGTGGTAGCGGGCGAGACCGGGCACGCGGGCGGTGAGTGTTTCATCCATGCCGTCCCAGCCAACGGTGATGTGCGTTTCCGGGCCGATCGGCTGCACGAGCTGCACGATGGCGGGCAGGCCGTCTTCGACGATGGCGATGTGCTCTGGACGAATGCCCAATTCGATGACGCCGGTTGATGTTGCATTCGCGATCCACGCGGGCAGCGCGATCTCCAGATTGCCCAGACGCAATGCCGGTCCTGCCGCGTCCCGAACGAGCTCGCCGGTGAGGATGTCCATGCGTGGACTGCCGACGAATTGCGCGACGTACCTGGTCTTTGGCGCGGCGTAGATTTCCTCCGGAGAACCCAACTGCTCGACCTTGCCGAGGCGCATCACCGCGATGCGGTCGGAAATCGACATCGCTTCTTCCTGATCGTGGGTGACGAAGACAGAGGTGACGCCCAGACGGTCGTGCAGTTGCCGGACCTCGCTGCGCATGCGCACGCGCAAGGCGGCATCGAGGTTCGAAAACGGCTCGTCGAAGAGAAAGACGCCCGGTTCCCGGATGACGGCCCGCCCGATCGCCACCCGTTGTTGCTGACCACCGCTCAGCTCGCGCGGCAATCGGTTGAGCAATGGCGTCAACTCCAGCAGATCGGCGACTCGCGCCACCCGATCGCGAATTTCCTGTTTCGGCCGTTTGCGGAGACGAAGGGTGAAGCCGATGTTCTCGGCCACGGTCATGTGGGGGTATAGGGCGTATTGCTGGAAGACCATCGCCACGTCGCGTTCATAGGGGCTTAGCTCATTGACGCGGCGATCGTTCATCAGAATGACGCCGGAGGTCACGTCGTCGAGACCGGCGATCAAATTGAGGGTCGTGCTCTTGCCGCACCCGGACGGTCCGAGCAGCGAGACGAACTCGCCTTCTTCGATCACCAGATCGACGCCATCGCAGGCGTTCACCCCGCCATAGCGTTTGACGACGTCGATCAGCTCGATTCTGGTCACCAGCTACCCCTTGACTGCACCCTCGGCGAACCCGAGGAGGATGTACTTGCGACAGATGACGGCCACCGCCACAACCGGAATGCTGGCGATCATCGCCGCAGCCAGCATTTCGCCAAAGGCGGTCTGGTACTGACCCGAGAATTCTGAAATGCGGATCGGCACCGTCTTGACGCTGGTGCGGGTCAGAATCACGGCGAAGAAGAACTCGTTCCACGATTCGATAAAGGCGAAAACGCCTGCCGCGAAGAGGGGCGGCAATGACATCGGCAACACGACAAGCCGGAAGGTCTGCAGGGTGCTGGCGCCGTCGATCATCGCCGCGCGCTCCAGCTCGGCGGGGATCGATTCGAAGAATCCCTTCAGAATCCACATCACCACCGGCAGGACAAAGGAGAGATAGACCAGCACCAGACCGAAATGGGTATCGATCATGCCCGCCCGGCTGAGCGCAATGAATATGGGGATGACCAGCACGATCCCCGGGAACATCTGGGTTGCCAACACCATCAGCATCAGCTGATTTCCGGCTGGTACGGAAAGCCGTGCAATGGCATATGCGGCCAGGGCGCCGAGGGCCAGGGCGAGCGCGGTCGTGGCGGTCGCGACGATTGCCGAATTGACAAACGCCGAGACGAGCGTTTCGCGATCCTCCATCACTCCCTGGATGTTCCTGAAGGTGAATTGCGAGATGCTGATGTTTGGCGGACGCGAGATCAGCGCCCTGTGGGGCAGAAAACTGCTGAGCACCATCCAGACGATGGGAGCCAGCGTCCAGAGCAGAAAAACCGCCAGCCCGGCGACAACCACACCGTCGCCGAGCAGCAGGGAAAGCCGTCGCCGCGTGCCTCCATGCATCATGCGGCGCTCCGGCTGCGTGGGGCGCCCGGTTTGAGTACCTTGATATAAACGAAGGAGAGGACGAGCATGGCCAGGAAGATCACATTCGCCAGTGCCGCGCCGTAGCCGAAATCGAGGTAGTTGAAGGTCACCCGGTAGGCGAGAAAATTGGCCATCAGGGTGCCGTCGCCCGGGCCGCCTTTGGTCAGCACGTAGATCAGATCGAAGACCTTGATCGCCCAGATCGTTTGCAGAATCACGGCAAGGGTGAGGGGAGTGCGCAAACCGGGCAGCGTGACGAAGCGGAAGCGCTGCCACCGGGTGGCGCCATCGAGCTTTGCGGCGCGATAGAGGTGGTGCGGGATGTTTTGCAGTCCCGCGAGCAGTAACAGGGCGATGAAGGGCACCGACTTCCAGATGTCGGCCAGCAACACCATTCGCAGCGCGAGATCAGCGTCGCCCAGCCAAATCTTGTATTGGT
The DNA here is from genome assembly GCA_964461025.1 of uncultured Sphaerobacteraceae bacterium. Classification (GTDB taxonomy): domain Bacteria; phylum Chloroflexota; class Chloroflexia; order Thermomicrobiales; family UBA6265; genus JAHBVL01. The sequence continues at coordinate 14,197 of CAYWSE010000083.1, forward strand.
CGATCAGACCGAGCCGCAGCAGGACCGCGTTCAGCACGCCGTAGCTGCCGTGCAGAATCCACTCCCAGAGCACGGCGTTGGCGACCGGCGCGATCGCCCATGGAATGAGCAAAATCACCCGAAAGGCGCCAAACCGGCCGAAAGGGTGATTGAGCAGAAGGGCGGTCACCAGTGCAATGGCGATGACCAGGACAACTTCTCCAACTGTGAAAAAGACCGTGTTCCTCAACGCGGTTTTCACCGCCGGGTCGCTGCCCATGAAGCGAAAGTTGTCGAACCAGACCCACCGCGCTTCGAACTTTCCCTGATTGGGCGTGACCTTTTGAAACGAATAGAGCACCGACCGGGCGATGGGGTAGAGCACGACGAGCGCCAGCACGAGCAGCGCCGGCGCCACCAGGACTAGACCGAGCCGCTGTCGCTTTTCTTCCAGACTTCTCCCCAGCGGCATGTCCACGGCTACGGCCCCGGGCCTCTCACAATGCGTGCCAGTACGATGAACGACTCCCCGTTTTCCTGAGCAAAGCCGGGAAAGGTAGGTTTTGTGAGATCAGTGCACGAGCTTACCCAGACCAACCCCAATCCCCCAACCCCTTGCCCCTCTGCGGAGGGGTAAGGGGAGTACTGGCTGTAATTGAGCAGAGCATGCTCCTCCTTCCCCTTCGCAAAGGGGAAGGAGGCTGGGAGGAAGGGGTTTGTTTGGGACACATGAGGTTCAATCCTGGATGAAACCCTCAATACCTACCTCTCTCAGCTTCACAAAGGAGCCGGGGGATAGGGGATTACCGCGCCGCGACGATCTCCGCGACGGCGTCCGAGGCGATCTGCATCGTCTCGGCGGCGGTTTGCGAACCCTGCAGCGCTTTCTGAATCTCCGAACCGATCACCTGCGTGATCTGATTGTAGTCGGGCGTGACGAAGCTCTCGTACGGATGTTGGGCCTGCTCCAGCACGACTGCAGCGTTCGCCGACGCTTCCTGCACCTCCGGATCCTCGAGCACCGAGAGGCGAATCGGCAGCCAGCCGGTATCGAGCACCTGCCGTTTCTGAACTTCAGCGCCGAGGTAAAAGTCGATCAAATCCCACGACAGTTCCGGATTCGGCGAGTTCGCGCCGATCGTCCAGGCGTCGGTGCCGTCGATCGAGGCCGTTCCGGCCGCGCCAGCCGGCAAAATCGACGTGCCGAGCTGTCCGACGATCAGTGACGTGTCCGGGTCTTCGGCGGCGGTGAACATGAATGGCCAGTTCATCATCATCGAGGCGGTGCCGGCAGTCAGCACATTGGTGGCGTCGTTGATGCCGACATTGGCGATCGAGCTTGGTTCTGTGAAGGGCATCAGGTCGATCATCAGCTGAAGGGCGTCGATGCCGGGCGCGTCATTGAAAACAGGGGAGCCGTCTTCCGCGTACATCGTGCCGCCCGCCTGTTGCAGGAAGACCATCCAATAGGACGCGACGCCGCCAATCCCTTCCGGGGCGCCATAGTTCAGCACCCAGCCGTAGCGACCGTCGCGGGTCAGTTCCTCGGAATACCCCTTCAGCTCATCCCAGGTCGCTGGAGGGGCGGTGATGCCTGCTTCGTCGAGATGCGCCTGGTTGTAGAAAAGCGTGAGCAGCGAAAGAGAGAAGACGACTCCGAGCTCCTGACCATCCCAGGTCACAGTGCTGAAACTGGAGCCGGGGAGATCGGCGCGCAGCTCGTCGGAGATATAGCCGCCGACCGGTGAAAGAAAGGAGGCGAACTCCGGCACCCAGCCGCAGTTGTACATCACGTCATGGACGTACGAGCCGGAGGCGAAGTTCGT
>CAYWSE010000084.1:0-15391 GCA_964461025.1 uncultured Sphaerobacteraceae bacterium
CGAATCACGTCGGCTACCGGCGCCGCGGCGAGTGCTTCCACCGTGGGGAACGTAGCCAGAAACCGCTCGTAGTAGGGGATCACCCGGTCCACCTGCGTCTGCTGGAGCATGACCTCCGAAACGAGGATCTTGTAGGGATCACGTGTTTCCCGCCACGGCAACGACCGTTGATGCCGGTCGAACCAGGTCAGGATTCCAAGCCTGATGGCGCCACGACGGTCGCGATCGTCGTCGCTTGGACTTGGCTCAGTCATCAGCCACTGGTTTGATCGGCCGCTTGATTTCGGCGATATCCGGCTCACCTTCGATCAGACCGCGAACCTTGTTCCAGACCTCGAGCGTCCGCACGGTTTCCGGCGCTGGTCGCATTTTCAGATACGCCGCTTCGCCGTTCGGGAAAACGAGGGTGGGCGTACCGAACACGCCATGTTCGTTGCGGCCCTGCTCGTAATCCGCGCCGACCTTCGCAAGGAGCGACGCATCGTCGAGATCGCGCTCGAACGCCTCCATGTCCAGCCCTGCTGAGCGGGCGACGTCGACGATCACTTGCCGGCGACCGAGATTCTCGCCGTCGACGTGCTTTGCGTCGAGCACCGCGAAATGAAAGGCCTCGAATGCTTCATCGCCCTGGTTGCGGGCGGCGATGGCGCCATGAAATGCCATGCGGCCACGGCTGGCGAAATCAAGTGGCTGCTCCCACAACTTCCAATCGGGACCTTCGCCCGAATTCACCTGCTCGAGCGGGAAGTACTTCCAGTTCACTTTGACTGCATCGCCCAGCTGGCGTTGCACATCGCGCAGAAAATTCGCGCCAGCGTAGACATATGGGCAGCCATAGTCGTAGTAGACGTCGATGGTAATGGATTCCGGCACACGTTCCTCCGTTTCTCGTCGCGTCACGTCGACGCACCTTCCCAACCTGCCGCATGGGCAGAGACTGTTGTGATTCTCTCCAGCAATGCGCTCCACGCCCGCGCAACCTGCACTGCGGTGTCTTCCAGCGTTCCGCTGTTGTCGATCACGACATCCGCGATATCGCGCTTCTCATCGACAGGAGGTTGCGACGCCAGCCGGGCGTTCGCTTCCTCTTCCGACAGACCACGGTTGACCATCAGCCGTTGTCGTTGGACATCGTCGGTGCAGGTGACCAGCCAAATCGCGTCGCAGAATTCTTTCCAGCCGCCCTCGAGCAATTTGATCGCAGAAACAGCGACCACCGGCGTGGTCGCGTCGAGGGCACGCTGCATGACCTCCGCCCGAATCGCGGGATGTGTGAGTGCCTCCAGTTCTGCCAGCGCACCTGGCTCGCCGAAAGCGATTCGACCCAGCGCTTTGCGGTCGATGCGGCCGTCGGGAATCGTTATCGACTTCCCATACCGTGCAAGCAGCCGGCTCCAGAGCGGCTTACCTGGCTCGATCAGATCGTGATAGACACGATCGGCATCAACGACGGCGACGCCAAAATGCGCGAGCTGATCCGTCACAGTCGATTTGCCGCAGGCGATATTGCCGGTAACGCCGATCAGATAGGGGCGTGCATCGTCGTGAATAGCCGGAGCATCTTGCATCAGGCGGTTACCGGGCTATCACAGCGCCGGAGTCGGCTTCGGTCTGCATCGATTCCCACATTTCATAGGCATTGGACAGCGCTGCTTCCGCCTCGGCATGTTCGGCGCTCATCCGGGCCATCGCATCATAATCCTGATCGACTTCGGCGATGAGCAGGTCGTCGGCAATGCGATTCAGCTTGCCTTCGAGACGTCCAATCTCCCGTTCGACCTTCTCGACTGACTTCCGTCGCTGCCCGTCGCCCATCGACCGCTCGCGCCGTGGTTGCTCGGCGATGACCTCTGGGGCAGGTGTTGTCGTCGCGCGAACCTGCGCAACGGCGGGCGAGCCATTGTGACGCCAGCGCAGAAAGTCGCTGTAATTGCCCAGCCTGCTCGTCAGTCGACCCTCTTCGACCAACCAGATCCGGTTGGCGATGCGATCGGCGAAATAGCGGTCGTGCGAGACAAAGAGAATCGTGCCGTCGAACGATTCGAGCATCGACTCCAGCGACTCTCGCGCCATCACGTCGAGATGATTCGTCGGTTCGTCGAGCACCAGCACATTCGACTGCTGCAGCAGGAGCATCGCCAGGGCCAGCCGGGACCGCTCTCCGCCCGACAGTGACGACACCGACTTGTAAACGTCGTCGCCGGAAAAGAGAAATCTGCCGAGGTAGTTCCGGGCGGATTCTTCGCCCATCGGCTGAGCCTGCAAAATGACGGTAATCGGCGTACCAGTCGGCGGCAGCTGTTCGTGCGCCTGCGCGTAATACACGATCGACACATTGACCCCGCGATCGATCGTCCCGGCCAGCGGTGGCAGTTCACCGATCAGTGTGCGCAACAACGTCGTTTTGCCCTCGCCATTCGGTCCGATGATGCCGACGCGGTCGCCGCGCTCGACGGTCAACTCCGGCGTTGACAGGAGTTTGCGGCCCTCTCGACCCTCTCGCGTTCCATAGCCGACATCGAGTTTCGAGGTGCGGAACACGGTGTCGCCACTGCGAACAGCAGGTGCGATCGAAATCTTCAACGCCGTATGCGATTGCGGCGCGGCGATCCGTTCCAGCCGGTCGAGCCTCGTCTGACGTCCCTTCGCTTCCCGGGCTCGTTGACCAGCTTTGTACTTGCGAATGAACTCTTCCGTCCGCGCAATGAACTCCTGCTGCTCTTCGTATTCTTTCTGGCGCCGCTCCATCCGCTCAGCGCGCAGCCGGAGGTAACCGGTGTAGCCGGCGGGATAGTCCTCGATGCCGCCGAACGAAAGTTCCAGCGTGCGCGACGTGACCCGGTCCAGGAAATAGCGATCGTGCGAAACGATCAGGCTGGCTCCGCCCCACGACGTGAGGAACTCCTCCAGCCACTCCAGCATCGTCAGGTCGAGATGGTTGGTTGGTTCGTCGAGCAGGAGCAAATCCGGTTCGCCAAGCAATGCTTTGGCCAGCGCAACGCGCGTTCGCTGGCCGCCGCTGAGATGACCGACCGGCTCGCCGTACTGCTCTTCGCTGAACCCGAGTCCAGTAAGAATCTGCTCGGTGCGGTGCTCCATCTCGAACCCGCCGTGCAGCTCGAAGTAGTGCTGCAAGTGGCCATATTCTTCGAGCAGGGAGTCGTAGTCGGCGCGGTCGGTGTCGCCCAGGAGCATCTCGATCTCGCGCATCCTCGCATCAGAGCGCAGGACAGGCTCAAAAGCGAGTGTCGCCTCTTCGAGAACGGTGCGATCTGACGTGAATTTTGCCTCTTGTGGCAGATAGGTGATGCGCAATCCGCCCAGCACGGCGACGGTTCCGCTGGTCGCTTCTTCGATGCCGCCGACGATTTTGAGAATGGTCGACTTTCCCGCCCCGTTCACGCCGACCAGCGCCACCCGCTCCCGCTCGGCGATCTGGAAGCTGACATGGTTGAAAATCTCTTCGCTGCCAAAGAGCTTGTGCAGATTCGTCGCTGTCAGAATTGGGACTGGCGCCATGTGATGTGCGTGGGTTCCTGCCCATTGAGGAAATGGATGTCCTCGACGGGACAATCGACCGTAGAGTATAGCCTTCACCGTCAGCTGGTCGCTGATTGCGGTGACATCGAGACCGAAACCCGAACTCGTGCGAAGAAGTGAGGATTGCATGCTCTGGCCGGAAACGACATCCCGCAACGACACCGGCGCCATGACGATCGGCGGCGTCTCGCTCCTCGATCTCGCCGCCGCGTACGGCACACCGCTTTACGTGTTCGACGCGGCAACGCTCGATACCCGGGCATTGGAAATCCGCGCTGCCTTGCGCGCTTCCGGTGCCGGGGCCGATGCCGTGTTCGCCGCCAAGGCTTTGGCGATTCCCTTGATCCTGAAGCGCCTGCATGCCCATGGTTTCGGCATCGATGTTGTTTCGGCCGGCGAGCTGCATGTCACGCTCGCCAGCGGCATTGAACCGGGTCACATCACACTTCACGGCAACAATAAATCCCGCCAGGAGCTGGCGATGGCGCTCGACACCGGAATCGGGCACATCGCAATCGATAACGTTCTCGAAATCGACATGCTCTCCGATCTCGTCGATTCCCAACAGGCTCCGCAGCCGGTGCTGATCCGGGTCGATCCGAGCCTCGCCGTGCACCCCCATGGCAAGCTCGCCACCGGCGTCATCGATTCCAAGTTCGGTTTTCCTGTTTGGACTGGTGAAGCCGCCGAAGCCGTCGATCGCGTTCTGCGCATTCCGGGATTGGATCTGGTCGGCTACCACTGCCATCTCGGGTCGCAACTCTTCGACCTCGATGCCCCGGTGACCGCCGCCGACAGGATTTTGTCGTTCGCCGGCGAAGTCCACCGCCGGACTGGCTACGCGCCGTCAGTCATTTCCCCCGGCGGCGGCATGGGCATCGCCTACACCTCGGGAAGCAATCCGGTCTCCGTCTCCAACTGGATTGCCCGGACGGTCGAAGCCGTGACCCAGTTCGCAGCAAGAGAAGAGTTTGGCGCCCCAAACGTCGTCTTCGAGCCAGGCAGGTATCTTGTGGGGCAAGCGGGCGTGGCGCTCTACGAAGTCGGCGCGCGGCGGGAGGTCCCCGGAGTCCGCACCTACGTATCCGTCGACGGCGGCATGGCCGACAACATCCGACCCACGCTCTACGACGCAATCTATGACGCTGAGATTGCCAATCGAGCCGCAGATGGCGCTCTGGAGCGAGTCACCATTGCCGGCAAATACTGCGAGTCGGGCGACATCCTCATCCAGGACATCGAGCTTCCGCATCTCGAACCTGGTGACCTGCTCGCCCTCCCCGCCGCGGGCGCCTACTGCATTCCATTGGCCAGCAACTACAACATGGCCCTCAAACCCGCGGTCGTCCTGGTCGATGCCGGCAACGTTACCCTCATGCGCCGCCGGGAGACGCTCGACGACTTGCTCTGCACGTCGATTCTGCCCTGATATCTCACGCGCCACAACGCGGGTGCGTTTCACACAGAACGGCATCAGCGGGTATGATTCCCTGCGCTGCGACAGAATGGCAACGGGTCACTTCGATTCATATTGGCGCAGTCTCGGTGAATCAGGGGGGATTACGATGGTGGCAACAGACGTCTTGCATCCTGGGCAGAGAAGCACGCGCGACGCCTCTGGCGTCCCGAAATCCGCCTGAAGCCAGGCTTGGCTGGCGACACTCCAGCGACGCCGATCTCTCATCACTCCGTTTCGACCTACCCGGACTTTCCTCAGCGGAGCTCCATTTCATGCAAGATTCACGGGAAAACTTTCTCCAATCGGAGAGCGAGGTCCTGGACGACGCAATGTTCGAACAGGATTCCGAGAACGGAGCCGGCGAAAAGTCGACGCCCGACCCGCTTCGCGCCTCGAAGAGCAGCGCCGACAGCGCTGCCGACGACGAAGAGTTGTCGCTGGGCGACTTGCTGCTCGAACTCGATGACGCTGACGACAACACGGCGGTTGTCGAAGCGATCATCAGTGTCGGCGACGCTGTGATTGCCAGTGGCGTCGCGCTCGAAGCCTTCGCGCACGTCAAGGAACCCGACGCGTCCGCGCTGCAGGAAGCCGAGTTGGCGCTCGAAGCCGATGACGGCGAGCTCGCGTCGGCGATTGAGTTCGACAACGTCAACTTCGATATCGGCGACATCAGTCTCGATGACTCGGTGCGCATGTACTTGCGTGAGATCGGTCAGGTCAAACTGCTCGACGGTCCGCGCGAGGTCGAGCTTGCCTCGGCAATGGAACGGGGCGCGTATCTCTCTCGTCGCATGACCCAGCTCACCGACGATTTCGGCAACCCGCCGGCGCCAGACGTGCTCGCCAGGGCGATTTACCACTCCTTCCGGCAAGCGTGGATTCACCCGCGCACCGTCTATGTCTCTGTGCATGGCGAGGAGTCGTTACCGACCAAAGACGTGTTGCTCAGTCAGATGTTGCCGCTGAGTCAGCACGACGAAACAACCGTCGCACGGGTTTGCGAGATGTTCGAACTCTCTCCAGACGAGCTGGAGGAGTCGTTGCGCGATCGCTTCGTCGAGTGGGAGCTCCTGCCGACAAGCCTGCAATCGCTCTGTCGCGAATGCGATTCCTGGCCGACTGATGAAACGGTCGACATGGTGATCCGTGAGCGATTGGATCGGCTGCAGCGTCGCTGGGATGACACCATCGAGCAGGCCGAGAGAGCCAAATCCGCGCTCATTCAAGCGAATCTGCGGCTTGTCGTATCGGTTGCCAAGAAGCATGTCAGCCGGAACATGAACATCCTCGACCTCTTCCAGGAGGGTAACCTCGGGCTGATGCGCGCGGTCGAGAAGTTCGACTATCACAAAGGCTTCAAGTTCAGCACCTACGCTACCTGGTGGATCAGGCAGGCGATCACCCGGGCGATCGCCGATCAGGCGCGGACGATCCGGATACCGGTCCACATGGTGGAAACGATCAACCGGGTCATTCGCAAGAGTCGTCAGCTTCAGCAGGAGCTGGGGCGCGAACCGACGTCGGAAGAAATCGGCGCCGCGCTGGGCATGGCACCGGAGCGCGTGCGTGAGGTCTTGAAGATTTCCCAGGAACCGGTCTCGCTGGAAATGCCGATCGGCGAAGAAGACGACAGCAACCTGGGCGACTTCATCGAGGACCAGAAAGCGCTTGCTCCCTCCGACGTAGCGAGCATTCAGGACAGGCGATTGCAGATCGAAGCCGTGCTGAACGAACTGCCGACGCGCGAGCGGGAAGTCATCAAGATGCGTTTCGGACTGAACGACGAACGCGCCAGAACTCTTGAAGAGGTCGGCAAGGAATTCGACGTCACCCGCGAGCGCATTCGCCAGATCGAGGCCAAAGCGCTGCGCAAACTCCGACATCCCAGCCGCGCCAAACGCCTCAAGGACTTCCTCGACGACTGAAACAAGTCCAAAGTCCGGAGTCCGGAGCGGCCAACGCGCTGCTTTCGACGCGGAAATGTCCCTCACCCTGCCCTCTCCCGACCGCGGGAGAGGGTTCTCGCCCCCTACAACCACGACATACGGTCTACGGTCTACGATTCACGGACTCCGGACTCCGGACCCCGGACCCAAACCCACCAACGCGGTATCATCTACCGGCGCACCAACCTCTGGCGCCCTTTCTTTCCGCGATCTTCAACGATTGACAAACTTTCGTGCTCATTGACCGTGCAAAAATCTATGTCCGCGCCGGTTCCGGCGGAAACGGCGCTCTCTCCTTTCGGCGCGAGAAGTTCGTACCGCGCGGCGGTCCCGATGGCGGCGACGGCGGACGCGGCGGCGATGTCGTTCTCAAAGTCGCCGACAACATCACCAGCCTGATCGAGTTCCAGTACAACCAGAAATTCGTCGCCAGGAACGGCAACCCCGGCGAATTTCGCAAGAAGCACGGCAAATCAGCCAGGCAACTGATCGTCAAAGTCCCACCCGGAACGATCGTCTGGGATGACGACGAGGACGAAATCCTTGCTGACCTGACGGAACCCGGCGAAAGTGTCGTGGTTGCTCGCGGCGGCAAAGGGGGCATGGGCAATGCGCGGTTCAAGACTTCGACCCGGCAAGCGCCCCGCATCGCCGAGCTCGGCGAACCGGGCGAAGAGCGCAATCTGCGCCTCGAACTGCGGCTGATCGCCGATGTCGGCCTCGTCGGCCTGCCGAACGCCGGCAAATCGACGCTCCTGGCGGCCTCGACTCGCGCCCAACCAAAGATCGCCGACTACCCATTCACGACACTCGAACCAAACCTCGGCGTCGTCCAGATCGGCGGCAGAGGCGGTCAGACCTATGTCATGGCCGACGTACCCGGACTCATTGAAGGCGCCGCCGATGGCTCGGGGCTCGGCCACGAATTTCTGCGGCACGTCTCTCGCACCCGGCTGCTCATCCATGTCCTCGATGCTTCTGGTGGTTTGGAAGAGCGTAACCCCCTCGCCGACTTCGAACTGATCAACGCCGAGCTCTCCGCCTACGATGAGGAACTCGGATCGAGACCGATGTTGGTCGCTCTGAACAAAATCGATCTCACCGAAGCGCGCGATCGTCTTGAGGCACTCGGCGCCGAGCTGCGGTCGCGAGGCTACGAGGTGTTCGAGATATCAGGCGTGACGGGCGAAGGCGTGCAACGCTTGCTCGACGTTGTGGGCGCAAAGCTTGAAGAGATGCGACTCGCCGAACCGCCGCCTGGTCCGAAACCGCAGGAGCACCGTCTCTACACGTTGAAGGACGCCGACGAACGCGCCTGGACGATCGAACGGCTGGAGGAGGGCTTGTGGCGAGTGAAGGGCGTCTCTATCGAGCGCCTGACCCGGATGACCAACTTCGATCAGCCCGACGCGGTGACGCGCTTCCAGCGCGTCCTCGTGGCCAGCGGCATCGGTCCCGAGCTGGAAAAACAGGGCATCGAAGCCGGTCACGTGGTGATGATCGCCAATTGGGAATTGACCTGGGGCGAGGAACATGAGCTCGAAGAACCAGCTCCACCTCGACGCACAGCCAGAGCTCGCCGCTTCGGGTCGCTCGATGACGACTTCGAGCAGGAGACGGAGCTCGAGACCGACTACGACTTGGAAGACGACGCTGAAGAAGACTCGGACGCCCAATCGGAGAACGAGTAGGGGACGATCTTGCGGACGCTCTGTGCTCGCAATCGATCCGCGTAGACCCCTCGGTATTCCTCGGGCAATAGTCGGGCGATCTCCAGCATGATGATCTCGGTTGCCTCGTCGGCGCCGATCTTTTCGCCCTCGAACCGGCGTGGCACCGTGAACGGCGCACCGTAGACGATGCGCACTTTTCTGCCGCCAGATTTCACATCTCGCGCCTGACGCTGCGATTTCCCTTTGCCGCCATTAAGTGGAAGCCGCTCTGAGCCGGTTATTGCGACAGGCAAGACTGGTGCGCCCGACTTCAACGCCAGCATTCCGGCGCCCGCCTTGCCCTCGATCAGCGCCCCGTTTGGACTTCGGCCCCCCTCCGGATAGATGCCAAGGGGGATGCCGCGCTCGATGCGGTCTTCCGCATTACGAAGTGCCTCACGATCGACCTTGCCGCGATCGACCGGAAACCCGCCGCTCGCTTCGGCAATCTGCTTGATGATGGGGAACTTGAACAATTCCTGCTTGCCCATGTAATGGATCGGTCGTGGAAAGGCCTTGTATTCGATTGCCGGATCGAGATTATGCAGGTGATTCGACACGTAAAGCAGCGGCCCCCAGGGAGGAATGTTCTCCTCGCCCTCCACTTCGAGATTGGTGAGGAGGTCGATCCACCAGCCGTTCATGAGTTGCGCGGCATGGCGTTTCTTACTGTAATGAGCGCTACCTTCGAAATATCTTCCCGGCGTCGTCGTAGGTATCCCATTGCGTTTTGGGGACTCCGGAGGGGTGCTGACCGGCATCTTCAGGCGAGCGAGCGCCAGAATTTGTTCGGTGACCTGCTCGATCGACTTAACGTCGGTGTTGATCACTGTCACACCTTCCGCCGCGCGGAGTGGCGCAGTCTCCCGCGACGAGTCCCTCCGATCCCGCTCCTGCAGGTCAGCGAGAATCACGTCATAGCTGGCGGTTGGGTCCTTGGCGAATCGCTCTCTATGCCGTCGCTTCGCCCGTTCCTCGGCCGAAGCATCGAGATACACACGGACCGCTGCGTCGGGCACGACAACAGACGTGATATCCCTGCCGACCATGACGACTGGCGCGGTCTCCGCGATGCGCCGCTGCGCTTGAAACAGTCTCGCACGCACATCCGGGTGCGCCGAGATCTCAGAGACCACCGACTCGATCTCCGGTGTATGCAGCAAAGCGGAGACATTCTCGCCATCGACGAGCAGCTTACCGGCTGGGTCGAGCTCGATCGCCGATTCGTCGATCAACCGCGTCAGCGCCACCACATCTGAGGGCGACGTACGATTTCTCAGCGCCAGCAACGCCGCGGTCCGGTAAAGCAAACCGGTGTCGAAAAACCGAATGCCCAGCGCGTCCGCGACCGCTCTGGCCACGGTCGACTTGCCCGCCGCGGAGGGTCCGTCGATGGCGATGACCGGCAGCGTGTTGGGCATTTCTGTCATGCGTTCGGCCCCGTCTCGGTGGTGTCGTCGATCTTCAGCGCTTCGAACAGCGAACCGATTTCGCCCGGCCGCAGTTCGCGCCAGACGCCTGTTGGCAGACCGCTCATCGTAATCGGTCCGATTCTGGTCCGTCGCAACGCCGTCACCGGGATGTCGAGCGCACTCATCATCTTGCGGACGACGTGATTCATCCCTTCGTGGAGCGTCAGCCGGATGATCGCGCCCTTGCCAGTCTCGCGGAGAATGCGAGCCTCGTCCGGAACGACACGTTTGCCGTCGACGCGCACACCGGCCCGCAGCTTCGCCAGTTTGTCCGGGTGCGGGTAGACGGGAGTCAGCACTTCGTATTCTTTGTCGAGCTCAAAGCTGGGATGCATGATCCGGTGCGCCACCAGACCATCGTTCGTCAGGAGGAGCAATCCTTCGGTATCGCGATCGAGCCGGCCAATCGGATAGATCCGCTCTTTCGATGGAATGAGCTCCATGACCGTCGGGCGGCCGCGTTCGTCTTGCATCGTCGTGATGTAGCCGGCTGGTTTGTTGATCATGACATAACGCGGTGTTTGCGGCCGCACGAGCTTGCCGTCGACCCGGATTTCGTCGTTGACTGGATCGGCTTTGGCGCCGAGTTGATCGACAACCTTTCCATTGACCGAGACGCGTCCCTCGGTGATCAGCGTTTCTGAGGAGCGCCGCGACGCGATGCCCGCAGCGGAGAGAATGCGCTGCAGGCGCTCAAGCTCGCGAGGTTCATCCACGCTCGGCACTCCCGGATGAGGCAAAAAAGCTGCGACTCAGGCAGTCTGGTCGAGCTGAACGACGGGCCGCGACTCGATCAGCGTCGCTCCATCGTAGAACAGGACCTCTCCGGCCGTCTGATCGGCGCCGACTGGCGGTCCCAGACGCAGAATGTACCGCAGACTCGACACCTGGCTGCTACGCACGATGACTGGATCGTCGTCGGTAAGCGCCACGTCCCAGACGGCCAGCGCCGAGTTCAGGCCGGGAAGTTCAGCGTCGGAATTTGGCGCTACCCACGCATAGTCGGCTTCGACTGCACTGAAGATCGTTCGGGCATCCTCGAATCGGCGATCGGTTTCCGCATCCTGAATGCCATCTTCAGAAAACTCGATGTCGCTGCCCAGCACGATGGACACGATATTTGTGCCGGCCGGACCGATTTTCGAAGCCGCCAGGCAAGCTCCCGACTCTGGCAACGTTCCCGTCTTCATGCCGGTGATTCCGGGCTCGCCAAGGAGTTTGTTCGTGTTCTGGAGGGTATACGCATTGCCGAGCTCGGACGTGACCGTGATCTCCTTCGTGGACACGATCGTTGCCAGCAGCTCATTTTCGAGCAACAACCCGGCCATAACTCCCAGATCGTGAGCGGTCGTGTAATGCTGCGGGTCGTACAGCCCCTCGGCATTCATGAAATGGCTGCCTGTCAGTCCAAGCTCCGTCGCATATGCGTTCATCTCATCAACGAACCGGGCGCGGGGATCGCCGGTCGCGCCTTCCGCGTCGAGCAGCTGCTGTCCAAGATAGCGCGCCAGCGTATTCGCAGCGTCATTGCCCGAGTTGAGCATCAGACCGTAGAGGAGATCCTCGATCGAGATGACATCTCCTTCCAGCAGCGCCATCATCGATTGCCCATCTGAGGCATCGAGAACATCGGCGGGATCGATTGTCACCAACTGGCTCACATCCGGCGCCAGTCGTGCCACGAGGAGCGCCGTCACGATTTTGGTCAAGCTGGCGGGAGAGCGCTGTTCATTGCTATTGAGTTCATAGAGCACAATGCCGAGCGATGAATCGAAAACGTAGACAGCCTGGGCGGTGACGGGAGGAGGGGAGACTGGATCGAGCGCGGTCGCCGGATTGGCAAATAGAACGGATGCGAAAACGAGAACGAGCGCCATCACGCTCGCCAGCACACCACGTGACCGTCCGGTCGAACGAAAACCCACCGGAATAACCCCCTGATCCCTCGAATGCGGCAGACCAGCACTGCCCCAGTGCATCAGCATTCGATTATAGCGTCAGGCTGGGCCTGTGAGGCAACGGCCCGCGTTTTTCGTCACTTGCCCCCAAGCACGGTAGAATGACGATGAATCGGGTTGCAGCCCTCATCGGTTCGACATGAAGTTTCACACCAGTCGAGATCAGATGGTTTCTACTTTACTTCGCATAGCGGCAATTGGCGATCTGCATATTCGGTCGACCGTTCCCACTGAGCTCGTTCACCAGGCGATCGACCTGGAAAAGCGCGCTGACGTGCTGATCGTCGCGGGCGACATCACCAACGGCGGGCGCATTCTCGAAGTCGAGGTCGCGGCCGAGTTTCTCTCGCGCATCAGTCTTCCCAAGCTCGCTGTTCTTGGTAATCACGATCGTCGCACCACGCGCCGGCGCCACTTCATCGCTGTGCTTCGCGAAGCGGGAGTTCAGATGATCGATGGCGAGACAACGACTTTGCCCGGGTTTCCCGATGTTGGCTTCGCAGGAGTGGGTGGATCTGGAGGCGGATTCTGGCCCGAGGAAGCGGAGCCCACGCCATCGAACCGTGCCATTCAGGCGATGGCCGTGCGAGCGCGACGAGAGGCTGCCCGGCTCGATCAGGCGCTCAGCAAGACAGAGACGCCCGTCAAGATTGTGGTGCTTCATTTCGCGCCAACGGTCTCGACGCTGATCGGCGAGCCACCGGTGAAATATCCGCTACTGGGCAACTCGGCGCTGGGTCGTGTGGTCGACAAGCATCACGTCGACCTCGTCTTCCACGGCCACTCGCACATCGGCTCGCCGGAGGGTACGACCCCTGGCGGCGTTCCGGTCAGGAATGTGGCATACGACATCCACCACGGCTTCTCCTACCACGCGATTCCATTGCCGAACCGGTCTCGAACGTCGGTGACGCACGTTCCCGGCTGGAGCCGGTGAGACCACGCCGCATCCTCGTCTACGGTCCAGGTTTCTCGGGAAGCGATCGAGTTTTGCGGCTCGACACACTGGTCAACCCATTTGCGCCTTCGCCATTGGCGAAAGAAGCGCACTCGGAACCCGGTAATCCTTCCCATATCTCAAGCCTGATCGAACGAATCGCAAGCAGGCACCAGCTCAATTCTGATCAGGTGCTGATCGGCGAGGATCTCGATGCGATTCTCGCGGCGGCTGGCATCTCTGGGGATCCAACAGTTGTCGCGTCGCCCGACCATGAAACAGGCCGTATGGCGCCGATTCGCGAGGCGGTACGTCTTGCCCGCGACGCCAACACTCTGGTCATCGATGAGCGAGCCGGCGGCTTCGCATTGCGCGATCATTTGCCGCTCTTCCGGGAATTCGAGAATGTCGTCCTGGTGCGATCGCTCGATGCGTGGCTCGCGCCGCTCGGAGTGAGCTTCACCTATGCGCTAAGGAAGCGCTCCGTACCAAGAAACAGTGCCTCACCCCAGGTTTCTTGTTCCGCGACGACCCTGCAACTCGCTGACGCCACGCTGGCCGACGTGCGCTATGTCGCGGCAGCGAACCGCCAGGTGATGCGTGAGCGCCTCGTGCTCTACCGGACATTGCGCAAGCTGAATATGGTGCGGCCGTTGCCATCGGCGTCGAGCTTCGTTCCGGCGACGATCGAACGGGGCGATCGCGAATCGCTCCAAGCGTTTCTCGAATCGCGCGACATCCGGGTGCATTATCCGCACGCACCCGATCTTCAGAACCAGATCCGCATTAGCGCCGTCTCACGCCCCGCGACAGAACGCCTCGCCGCCGCCCTCATCGACTGGGCCCGCAACCTGTAAATCAATTGCCGTCTGTCGCGGCAGTTACGCCGTCACAGCTCTTGAAGGATCCGCCGTGGTTTGCCGTAGGGAGGCGCCTCGCGCGCCTCCTTCTCAACGGCTACTACGGTAAGGAAGAGGAAAGGGCGTTGTCATTGAGAAGGAGACGGACAAGCCGTGTCCCTACGACGGTGTCCGCGGATCCGGACGGGGAGACGGGTTGGCGATGACGCTCGTCGGACTCGGTGATCCTTCGATTTCGCCCGGATGACGATGGGCTTTCATTCCCCGCTGGCGCCGGGGCGCGGGCATGTTGGCTCCAGACGACGAATTCGTGCGAACGGAGCTCGTCACCGGGGCATGGACTGGCCAAGCGCTTTGCGCTGAGCGACGAAGATCGTGTCCAAACCGCTGCTGGCCAGCACAAGCAACTCGTCCAGCGTCGCCGGCAAAAACGGCTCCCCCTCGGCAGTGCCCTGAATCTCGACGAACGCATGCTCATCGGTCATCACCACATTGACGTCGACATCCGCGCCCGAGTCCTCAGCATGGTCGAGGTCGAGCATGGAAGCGCCCTTCACGCTCCCGACGCTCACCGCCGCCACCGCTCGCCTGAGCGGGTTACTGCGGGTTTTCCCTTCGTTGTGCAGACGATAGATCGCCTGAGCGAGCGCCACATACCCGCCGCTTATCGCCGCGCATCGAGTGCCGCCGTCGGCGAGAATCACATCGCAATCGACGATGATCTGCCGCTCGCCCAGCGCTTTCAGATCGACCGCGGTGCGCAGCGACCGGCCAATCAGCCGCTGGATTTCCACCGTTCGGCCGCCCTGTTTGCCATCGACCGACTCCCGCCGCGTCCGCTCGCGGGTGGCCCGCGGCAGCATCGAATACTCCGCCGTTACCCAGCCGCTGCCCCTGCCCCGCATCCAGCCCGGGACTCGCTCCTCGACCGTCGCCGTGCAAAGCACATGCGTATTGCCGAGTTTGATCAACGCCGAGCCCTCCGCGTAGGGCGCCACCCCGGCGATGATGTCGAGCTGACGCAGCGACTCGGCGTCGCGCTCGCCGGCGCGTTTGGGTGATATCTCGCTCTTACTCATCCCGGTTGGCCGTACCGGACGTCTGCTCGTAGATTTCGCGAATGCGCTGCATGCGTTGCTGTAACTCCCCCTCGAAGCCGCGTTCTGTCGGCTGGTAGTATCGGCGACCGGTCAGGTTCTCCGGAAGATTCTGTTGCCCGACCACGCCTTCCTCGAAATCGTGCGCATACCGATAGCCGCGACCATACCCCAAATCCTTCATCAACCGGGTTGGCGCATTGCGCAGATGAATCGGCACCGGATCGTTGCGCGTGTTCGCCACATCCGCCGATGCCTCGCCGTATCCCCGGTAGAGCGCGTTGCTCTTCGGCGCAAGTGAGAGATACACCACTGCTTCCGCCAAGGCCAGAGCCCCCTCCGGCAATCCGATGAAATGGACCGCCTGCTGGGCGGCCATCGTCAAGGGCAATGCCTGAGGATCGGCC
>CAYWSE010000085.1:0-15373 GCA_964461025.1 uncultured Sphaerobacteraceae bacterium
ACTATAGCCAACATCCCACGGAATAGTGAACCGAATTTAGATGCGTAAGCCCTGGCGTGAAGCTCCAGTAACCTTCCACGACCTCGCATTCCTGTCCACCTGGCCAGGGCGGCATGGTGACCATCAGAAAGCGAAACGGCTCCTCCCCCACCGTGCGAAACTGGAAGGACGTATGGTGCGGAATCGTGATGCAGAGACCTGCTCGCAGCCGCACGATCTCCTCGCGCTCATCCTGCCTCCGCCACATATCCGCTTCTCCGTGCAGGACATACCAAATCTCCTCCACCGTGCGATGACGGACCGGAATCGATACTGCCCCGGGCTGGAGTGTGCCGTGCGCCATACTGCCCTGTTTGCCGGCCAGCAGCACCCGGATTTCCGAGGTGTCCGGCGCCAACGCATCGACCTCCGCCGGCAGCGGTTTCGTGTCGAACGGCAATGGTGAATTGGGCATGTCGGTCTGCCTTCATCTGGATACGCGTCGCGTCTCAGGAGGCTTGCAGCGTACCATGGCAGCTATGAATCTTCCGCTTGTTGCCGACGATCTGCTCGGCGTGCTTGCATCAACTAAACCCGTCGTTTATGCCGCGAGCCATGTCCACATCGACGAGAGCGCCATTGAATCCGTGGCGACCGCCCTTCCCGACCTCGCCTCGACAGCGCCTGCCTGGGGCGACGATCTCCACTTCCGTGACGGCACGTGGCGCACCGCAGCGTGGGTTTTCGTCCTCGATGCGCTCAACTTCTGTTTCTGGTCGATCGACCCGACGCGCCGCTGGCGCGTTGCCTACCAGGGCGAAGTCCATGACGGCTACTGGGCACTTGTCGCGGCTCTGCGCCGGGCGCTCGACGACGGATATCCGCTCTGGGATGCGGCGTTCCTGCGCGACCTCGACGTGCCCACCGTTGCTCACCTGCTTCGACCGGACGACCGAAACGACCCGGAAATCCCGCTGCTGGAAGCGCGCTGGCGCAATCTGACCGAACTCGGCGTCGGCCTTCTGGCATTCCAGAACGAACACGGATCAACACCGGACGAAGCGCCAGTCGAGACACTGCTGCGACACGCCAACCACTCGGTGGCGGCATTGATCGCCATCGTTCGCTCGCGTTTCCCGTCGTTCGACGACGTTGTCATCTGGGAGAACCGAGAAGTTCGCTTTCTGAAGCGCGCCCAGATTCTTGTTGCTGACCTGCATGCGGCTTTCGCCGGGCAAGGGCTCGGCCAATTCAAGGATCTGGCCGCGCTGACCGCCTTTGCCGACTACAAGGTGCCGCAGGTGCTCCGGCGGCTGGGCATCCTCGAATACTCGAACGATCTCGCCGCCCGCATCGACGCGCGGAAGCTGATATCGGCCGGATCGGAAGAAGAAATCGAGATTCGTGCCGCCACGATCTGGGCAGTCGAGCTGCTCCGGCAGTCACTCGATGCACACGGACGGCACATCGCCGCCCACGAAATCGATTGGGCGCTCTGGCAAGCCGGTCAATCAATCGATGCCGCAGACCGCCCCTACCATCGCACCGTCACGATCTTCTATTGAGCCCCCGTCAGTTCGACCGGAGCGCCACACCCACACCGGGTCATTCCGACCGAAGCGGAGGAGTCTCTCGCTGTGGTGCGCGAACGTCTGCTGTGCCGACCATGCTGAACCCGAAGGAGAGATTTCTCGACAGGCTCGAAATGACCGTTCATCCCACCGACGCCAGACGCTACTCGCTATTCAACCACGAAAGGTAAATCTGCTTCGTGATCGGCGCCGCGTAACTGACGCCCTCGCCGACGCTTTCGACCATCACAATCGAGGTGATCTCAGCCTCTTCGCCATACGGCCCAAATGCCGCGAACCACGAGTGCGGTTGCTGCGATGTTGTGATCTGGTTCTGCGCCGTGCCCGTCTTGCCGGCGATCGGCCAGCCGAAGTCCCCAAACACACTCGCCGATCCCGCACCCCACGAATTGCTCGTCTGGTCACGCAACGCGCTCTGCAATTCCGAAATCACTGAATCGTCGAGCGGCAGCTCGCGAATCACCGTCCGCTGACCGACGATCGTCGATGACCCGTCTGGTTTGCGCAACGATTCGACAATGAAGGGCTGCAGCAACGTTCCTCCATTCGCGATCGCCGCATACGCATTGGCCATTTGCAGCGGCGTCGCTTCCAGGTATCCCTGCCCAATCGAGAGGTTCACCGCATCACCAGTCGCCCAGTAGTCGTCGAGGCTTTCCAGTTTCCACTCCGGCGTCGGCACCGTGCCGCGAATCTCCTGGAAGTACGGGATGCCGGTGATCTCACCGAGCCCGAACGCCCTGGTCATCCCCGGCAGGAGCTCGTTGTCCTGCTGATCGAGCTCGTACCCTAATTCGTAGAACACGGTGTTACATGAATTAATCAGAGCCGTATGAAGCGTGAGCATCCCCTGATCACCAACACCGTACTCGAACGTCCAGTCGCGCCAAATCTGATCGGTGTTGGGAATGCTCCAGTCGCGCGGGCAGTAGATCTCGCTGTTTCCCTCATATCCGAGGTACTCCATACCGGCGGCAAAGGTGATGACCTTGAAGATCGACCCCGTCGGATAGCCTTGCTGGGTGGCGCGATTGTGCAGTGGACGCTTCGTCTCGTCGTAGATCGTCCGCGCTTCGGCGTCGCTTAGTCCCTTCACGAAGAGATTCGGATCGAACGACGGATGACTGACCATCGCCATGATTGCGCCGGTCTGCGGATCGATGATCACCGCGCTGCCCTGCACCTCACCGAGTGCCGCATCGACCACTCGCTGGAAGTCGATGTCGATCGTCAGAATGACGTCCTGCGGCGGCACCGATGTCTTCTCGGCGATGACCTCCTGCGCCAGGCGTGTCGCACAGCTGACGATCACCAGCTTGCCGCCCGGTTCCCCGGCCAGAATGTCGTTCGCCGCCGCTTCGATCCCGGCTCGTCCGATCAGTGCTCCTGCCACCAGCGTGCCGGTGTCATCGTTCTCGAGATCTTCCGCCGTGATCGATGTCACATACCCGGTGATATGCGCCGCAACAGCGCCTTCCGGATAGAGCCGCGATGTCTTTTCCCGCAGCGCCACGCCAGACATGTCCGAGATGGCATTGAGGATCGTGGTATCGAGCGGATCGGGCAGATCAGTGATCGGCCAGAACCACTCCGGATTCCCTTCCTCGTACCGGTCGCGAATATCGCTTTCCTTCATATTCAGGATGCGGGCGAGTTCGGTAATCGTCTGCCGCTCGTTCTCGAGCTGGGCGGGTACGATGCCTACCTGATTGACAATCCCCTCGATCGCCAGCGGATCGCCGTCGCGATCGAGAATGCTGCCGCGTGGTAATGACTCATCGTTGAACTGCACGCACCGGTCGCCCAAACCGGCGAAGATCGCCGACGGCGTCCAGACGATGCGCCATCCCGCTTCTTCCTCGACCGTTTCCAATGTGTTGTCCTGCTCGATGGCGCCAACCAGCGACGACGTCAACAGCGTGTGGATTGGCACGGTCGTACCGTCGGCATCGCCGGTTTCGACGCTCACATCGGTGATTCCGGCAACATCGGTGATGCCGGTGTAGCGGTCGATGAACGCCTGGCGCTCGATCCCGGCCTGGGTATCGGCAGAAAGGAGGTCGTACATCGTGCCAAACTCGCCCGCCGCCCAGAACTGCCCAAAGAGCGTCACGACCTCCTGTGGACTGCTCACCCGGGAGGCCTCGGTGTCGCCTCCTGATATTTCCTCGTCGGGTTCGCCCTGGGACGCCCCGTTTTCACTGTCAGATGCACCGTCTGGCATTTCAGTCGGCGCCGGCGGTTGCGATTGCTGCTGGGCGAGGGTTTCCTGCCCCTCCGCTGTCTCCGTCGGCTGCGCTTGGGCCACGGCCGGCGCCTGAGGAGTTTCCGGCGCGCTGTTTCGGTCCCGAATCTCGGCAATCCACTCGCTCGGCGACTCTCCGGACCCGAGCGCCACACCACCAATGATCGCCACGCCGACGATCAACAGAAGACCAATCGTCTTCAGCAGCGTCGAAATCGCCTCGTGGCCGCGACGAGCGCCAGTGGAGTGGTAGTAGGAACTGGAACGCGTGTAACTCAACCGATTTTGCGCCTTTCGGAAGGCCATTTCAAATTGCGGGATACGCGCGTAGTATATCGCGTACGTATGCGGATGTTCAGTGGTTCTCGGCGGCAATGGTCCCATTGCCGCAAGCGATGCGAAACCGGTGGAGCGCCGTCCGTTCACTCATTCCAGTAAACGATCTATGGGCAAGGACGGTTTCACATCGGAATGCCACGGCCGGACCGGTCCATGCCTTTATGACATGGGGAAAACTCCCGAGCCTGATTGGACGTAGCCTCTATACTGGAAGACCGGCTGTTCCGGCCGGTTCCCGAAACGACTGCTGCCGTGATGCGTTATGAATGACAGAGGTCCCGCGCGACGCGGGATGGCGAGGAAAGGGCACCCGGATGACTCACGGAAAGAAGAAATCATTGATACGTCGCCTGATGCTCCTGACTATCGCGCTGATTATCGGCGGCGGAATCATTCCCGCCAGCGCACTCGCCCAGGGAGTCACCCCCCGCGAGCTCGGAGAAATGCCGACAACCGGAGGATTGCGACCGGGCCCGGCTGGTGAACTACCAGGCTCCGTGCGCGCCGGCATCATCCCGGTTGCGCTGCGCATCGAAGCCGTCGATATCGATGCCCCCATCGAGAAACAGCAAATCCTCGACGGCGTAATGCAGGATCCATCCGGTCCGTTCGTCGTCTCCTGGTATCAGGAAACTGGCCGCCTCGGCGAAGTCAACAACATGGTGCTTGCGGGTCACCTCGACTATTGGGATGTTGGCGAGGCGGTTTTCTTCAACGTCTGGCAATTGGAACCGGGACAAACAATTCAGGTGCTCGGCCAGAACGACGAAATCTACGAGTTCGAAGTCGACTGGGTGAAGAATTTCACGGTCGACGACCTGACGCCCGAAGTGATCCAGAGTGAGATCGTCGGACCGACCAATGTCGAAACGATCACCCTGATCACCTGCGGCGGCCCCTTCGACTATCAAGCCGGCGAATACGAGGAGCGTATCGTCATTCGCGGCACCCGCATCGTCTGATCCAACGAACGTGATTCCGTGCGCGGCACGATCGCGTCACAATGCGGAGCTGCCAACCTGAGTAGCGCGTCCAACGTTATTTGCCCTGTCAGCGCTCCCCTTACCCTGTCATTCTGAGCGGAGCGAAGAATCTCCCGCCGCAGCGGTAACTTCCCGACTGGCAGCTCGAATCCTTGGAACCGTGTCCCGGGATGGAGGTTCGCATAGTCCATTTCAGAGCAGCGACCAACACAACTGATATTCCAAGAACGCCGATCGAGCAAATCGCAAGGGCTTTTTCTCCACCTACCTGACAAACTGGTAGCATTGTCTGCTGCGAATCTGTCAGCGGGTATGTCCACTCGCGGCAACACCTGTCCTATCACGCATTCGGAAATCTCACCGGCCAACCATGGACCTGAACCTCAAGCCACTTTTCAATTTGAATAGCCAGGACGCGCCGGAGCTGCCGGTCGATGACCTGCTCTCCGAGTCGATGATCGGCCCGCGCGACGGCGCGGGCAAAACGATCGTTGTGGCCATGAGCGGTGGTGTCGACAGCGCGGTGACGGCGTTGGTCATGCGCGAGCGCGGCTACCGGGTTGTTGGCATGAATCTCCGTCTTTTCTCGCCCGGTGATCCGGAGCACGCCGTCAATCCCTGCTGCGGCATCCCGGCAGTGGAAGACGCGCGCCTCACTTGCGCCCTGATCGGCGTGCCCTTCTATGCGATAAACATGGAATCGGAGTTTTCTGAGGCGGTCGTCGATCGCTTTGTCAGCGAATATGCTGCCGGGCGCACGCCGAATCCCTGTCTGGAATGCAACCGTCACGTCAAGTTTCGGCACCTGGTGCAGCGCGCTCGGGAGCTCGGCGCCGATTATCTGGCCACCGGTCACTATGCGCGAATCGTCCACAGCGCAGAAGGACCGCACCGACTCTACCGCGCCGTCGATAGCCGCAAGGACCAGAGCTACGTCCTTTACACGATGAACCAGGATCAGCTGGGATTCATCCAGTTTCCGCTGGGCAATCTGACCAAACCACAGGTGCGTCAGCTGGCCCGTCATTTCGGTCTGCCGGTTGCCGATAAGGCCGAGAGCCAGGAAATCTGCTTCGTCGGCAAAGGCTCGTATGCCGACTTCGTCGCGGCACGACGTCCCGATGTAACCGTGCCTGGCGACATCGTCACCGTCGACGGCGAGAAGATCGGCGAACATCGGGGTTTGGTTCGCCACACGATCGGGCAGCGACGCGGCATCGGCGTGCCCCGGGCCGAACCACTCTATGTGATGCGTCTCGACACGGCCCGTAACCAGCTCGTCGTCGGCAATCGCGAAGACGCCGAATCACCCGGCGTTTTGGCCGAACAGGTGACATTCACGAGCGGCGTCTGGCCGGACGAGCCATTCGAGTGCTCGGTTTCCGTGCGCTACCGAGGCGTTCCGGCCCGAGCGGTCATTCACGCCGAATCGCCAGATGCGACCCGCGTTGTCTTTCCCGATACACGGCCAATCGCCGCTCCAGGTCAGGCAATCGTCTTTTACCGCGACGATGAAGTGCTGGGCGGGGGTACAATCGCATCCATCGTGCGGCCCGCCGCTGAGCGCGCTCCCGCGCTTGCGGGCAATGCCGCTTCCTGACCAGGGCTATTGGGATTCCGGGGACGACAGGGCATGGAGAGCACCAGCACATCGCCATCGGCCGCAATCGACGATGCCACCGCCGCTTCGAAAGCTGTCGATCAAAACGCAGCGGTCGAAGAAGACGAAAACACCAATGACCGCACGAAGCTCTACGCCATTCTGGGCGGCGTCGGGCTGCTCCTCCTCTTCACCCTGATCACCGCAGGACTCTATAGTCTTGGCGACGACGATCAATCGGCACTGGAGCGACTGCGCGACATCGCAGTGATTTACATCGTGCTGATGTCGATGATCATCGTCGTCTTGATGGCTGCCGGCACGGCGGCGCTGATCTATCTCATCCTGCAGATCAGAAACCAGGTGATCCCGCTCCTGCAGGAAACGACCCAAACGTTGAATCGGGTCCGCGGCACCACCGAATTCATGTCCGAAGAGGCGGTCAAACCGATCATCTCGGCAGCGGGCAGAGTCGCCCAGTGGAAAGCAATGCTCCGCGTCGTCTCGGGCAAGTAACCAAACCCGTCATCACAACCATGCGTGGCCCCGCCATTCATGGCGCTGGCCGCCTGCAGCGGGGACGTAGCAATGGCGCCCTGTGCCCACCGGTGGCTGAGCGGAACGAAGCGAACGCAGTGAAGCGTAGTGCAGCGAAGCCACAACCACGCCCGAAGGCAACGCGCAACGCTGAAACACCGTTCGACCCTACATCCCCTTGCTCCGGATCGGCGTTTCCTCCGCCCGGCAATCTCTCCAGGCGTCGGGGTTGTCAGAACGGTACTCCTCGATCGCAACCGGAGTGAATTGCTCGATTGGCACGCGCTCGATCGCGTCCTCTTCATCCGGTGGCGGGAAGCAGCTCACGTCTTTGCCGCCGACGCCTCCCACCCGGCAATAGCGAACGACACCGTTTCCGTCCGGCATCGCTTCCCACCCGACAAGCGCGATCTGTCCGTCGACGATTTCGATCCCAGTCACCAATCGCGGAAAGACCGAACTACCAGTGTTGAAATACGGAATGCCGTGCTTGAGCGGGAACGCGGAACGATGCGTGTGCCCGCAGATAACCGGTTGCTTGTGTTCGCAAATCCAGCTCGAAATCGCGTTCTCCACTTCGTGCTGCTGACGCACGTTCTGGGATGGACGGGTCGGGTCTTTCCAGCCAAAAAATTGCAGTCTGCTCCAGAAGTGACGGACAGTGAAGCGCCCGATCCGCCAGTGCTCGTCGTTCACTCCACCTCCCTGGTGACCATGTACAACGAAGAAGCGTTGACCAGTCACACGGTGCTGAAGCACGATCCCTTCCCGCGCCGTGATCGGTCCGAAGAACCGCTTTTCCTTCGGCTGACCCTGTTCGTCCCGCTCGCGCTCGTCGCGATAGGTCGCCAGCTGGCGGGTCACGACCTCAGGATCCTGCCGCTCGATGTCGTGATTGCCCCACATCAGGTAGAAGCGGTCCTGCTGGTGGAACTTCACCATCGTGTCGAAGATGCGATGGTGAAACTCTCTGATTGGCGCAAAGTCGGCGTTTTCCCAGAGCTCATCGCCGTCGCCGGCTTCGATGTAGGTGTACTTGTTGTCGTAGTAGTAGTTGAGCGCGAAGTTGAAGAGCGCCGCGTTTTGCGCGAAGTCGTCGGTCCAGGCGCCGTCTCCGCGGTGCGAATCGCTCATGATGACAATCCGGGAGCTGTCGTCGAAGAGCACGACGTGATCGGGCCGGCTCGCTTGCGCGAAAACTTCATCGAGGCGCTCCGCGGCGGATTTTCCCGGAATCAGACTGGCCAGCCGATCGACGATCATCGCCATTCTCCCCTGCCGAGAATTCGGTACTTGTGGCTCGACCTCAGCGCCTCCGCGACTTCTGCAGAGTCCAGCCACTCTGGATGCGGCGGGCGCAACGGTGTCGCCAGCGACGGCAATGTGGGCAGGTGCTTCTGGATCGCCAGATCGCACATCAGATAGCCGTGATTCTCAAGCACCGCTTGTTCCGCTTCGCTGAACGCGTCGAGCTCGATGCGCACCTGCGAAATGACCTTCGCGATCAACTCATTTGGATAGACCAGCGGATCGCCTTCCGCCTCGTAGCGCGACGGCAAACTGGCGATTCCCCAATAGGCGCCCGCCAGCTCCCCCTTGAGGAAGTTCGCAATCAACCACCGCTTGCGTACGACTGTCGCCTGTTCGAGCAGTGCGACGATCGGCCGGATACCTGGCCAGATAGGCCCCAGATCGGGCGAAGTTCCAAACGAAGGCGTCGCATCCGAGACCAGAATCACGGCATGATCCTGCCAGACCGGCTCCAGACCGAGATTGTCGAAAACTCCCCCGTCCGTTACGTCGATTGTCTCCGGCTTCTCCTCCGAACTTGTTCGTTTCACCGACCGGCCTGACACGACCGTGTCTCGAACATCGACCCGCATCGGTGGGAATACACCGGGAAAACAGGACGATGCGGCGACTGCGCGAGCGATCGTCCAGTTCTGGTCGACCGGACGGAAGTACCCAGACGTGTCATTGCCGATCAGCTGACGACCGGTATTGACCGTCCAGCCGCACCGATAGGTCAGGTCGGTCGCGCAAAAGACGAATCCGGGAGACGCTGGAATCGCGGCGATCGTCGATGCCGTGATCCACTCGGCATAGCTCGATTCCAGGTTTTCGCTGGCGGCGTTGGGATTACGCACG
Source organism: uncultured Sphaerobacteraceae bacterium (assembly GCA_964461025.1). GTDB lineage: Bacteria > Chloroflexota > Chloroflexia > Thermomicrobiales > UBA6265 > JAHBVL01. Next base: position 9,424 of record CAYWSE010000085.1, read on the forward strand.
TTGAGCGGATTGAGGCGAGTCAGCGCCGCCTGAGTTCGGATATTCGTGCTCGCCAGCCTCCGCAATGGCTGGGCGATTCCCTCGTCGAAGCCTGGAATCCGATCACCCGCCGCCGGCCATTGACCGTGCAGCCGATCGACGAGATGAGCGGCGAGAAAGGCGGCAGCGATCGACCCTCCTGAGACGGAGGTAAATGTTTTTACGCGCGAAAGGATGCCGAGTTCATCGAGACGCCGCATCGCGCCGAGATCGAAGAGCGTCGCCCGGTAGCCGCCACCCGACAGACAGAGCGCGATCCCGTCGCGTTCAGACGGCGACCGGGGCAGATAGGTGGACACCCCATGGCTGGTGGCAGCGGCGGTATCGATGCCTGGCGCTGGCGGTGACTCCTGCATAACGCCTCCTGAACGCGACATTTACGACGCCCACGAAATCGAGCTGTCGCTGCTTCTCGCTAACAATCTCATAACCAACCGGTGTAATGACCGCCCATACAATCGCCTGCAATGACGTCGCGCCAATACGCTTGAAAGGACTGCTGCCAGATGATCGCCAAGGTTGATTCTGTCGCTCCCTTCGATCGGGATACCGGCATCTGGCTTCGCTGTGCGTTGCACGCTCACACGACCGAGTCCGATGGCTGGCTTTCGCCGGTGATGCTTCGACGATACCACGCACTGGCGGGATATGACGTACTGGCGATCACCGATCACGATCGCTATACCCCGGAGCCGGAAGGAGACGATTCCCTCCTGGTCATCGGAGCAACGGAGATCAGTCTGGTGGCGCCGAAATCGAACGGACCACTGCACCTCCTGGCGATTGGCATTTCCGAAATACCCGAGGTACACCGCGACAGCACCCTGGAGGAAGCGATCGCGGCTGTTGGCGCCAAGGGTGGTCTCTCGAACGTCGCCCATCCGGTCTGGAGTGGGTTGCTCACCGACGAAGTCGGTGGTATCGAACGAGCCGACGGCATCGAGATCTACAACTCGAGCTGCGCGATCGAACAGGACCGGGCTCACGCCGATGCGCATTGGGATCTCTGGCTGTCGCAGGGACACCGGCTGAACGGTATCGCCACAGACGATCTTCACTATCCCGGTTACGAGGCTTTTCGCTCGTGGACGATGGTCCGGGCCGCTGACCGTTCTCGCGACGCGGTGATCGCCGCCCTGAGAGCGGGGGACTTCTACTCGACCATGGGACCGCGGTTTTCCTCGATCTCCATCGACGACGACCAACTGACAATCCACTGTTCTCCGGTGAAATCAGTCACGGTGCTGGCCAATCCACCCTTCGGTGCCAGGGTGACCGCCGGTCACCACGAGATCAGCTTTCATGCCCGTCGCTTTCCAACGGCCGATGGTCACGCCCTCGAGGGCATCATCTCCGGGGACAACCTGACCGGCGCGATTTTCCCTCGCGGTTCATACCCACTCCGCTACATCCGCGTCGTCCTCGAAGACGACCAGGGCCGCCGCGCCTGGAGCAATCCCATGTATCTATAGGTAGATGGCGCATTGTGGATGGAGTCCAACCGTACGCATCGACCTGAGCCTGCCCTGAGCGCAGTCGAACGGGTGTCGATGCCCTGCGACCCACCGGGAAAGCAGGTCCCCGTCACATTTGCCCTTTGCCCTTTGCCTTTTGCCTTTTGCCCAGTGCCCAGTGCCCTTTTACACAAATTAACCATTTCCTGACCTCCCCATAACGCCACTCCAGCATCGCTCCTTTCAAAATCACCAAAGTGTCATTGGACTCGTGACAACATTGGAGGGAAATCCCGCTGTGATCAACATCCTTCAGCAGATGCTCGACCGCCGCACGCTCGTCAAGGGCGCCGCCGCGTCGGCTGGTGTTCTCGGCGCCGCCAATCTCGTTGGTTCCCGGGCGCTTGGGCAAGAGGAAGAAGAGCTTCCGGTCGATGCTTCCGATATGGAAACACTCATTGCCCGCGCCCAGGAAGAAAACGCGATCTACTCCTACGGACTGCCCGACTACTGGGCGAACCTCGGCCTGATGTGGTCGACCTTCATGGAGAAGTACGGCATCGAGAACCACGAAGACAACGATCTCTCCTCCGCGCAGGAGATCGCCAAGTTCGTGGCCGAGGCGGAGAACCCGATCGGCGACGTCGGCGACATCGGCATCCAGTTCGCGCCGACGGCTGTCCAGATGGGCGCAGTCGCTCCATTCAAGAACGACACCTGGGATCAGATTCCCGACTGGGCGAAGCACCCGGACGGACTGTGGGCGGTGCAGTACTACGGCAATCTCGTCATGCTGGTGAACACCGATCTGATCGAGAACGTGCCGGTCTCATTCGCCGACCTGCTCGACTCCCAATACGCCGGCTCCGTATCGATAAGCGACCCGAAGGGCGCCGCGCAGGGCAATTACACGGTCATGGCCGCGGCGTTCGCCAACGGCGGCGACGAATTCAACGTGCAGCCGGGACTGGACTACTTCAAGGAACTCAACGACGCCGGCAATCTCAAATTGAGCAGCAGCCCCGATCTGGCGAATTTCCAGCGCGGTGAGGCTGCGATTGGTCTCGTTTGGGACTATCTGGCGATCGAGTACAAGCAAGAGCTCGAAGGTCAGGTCAATCTCGTGGTTACGGTCCCTCAGGACGGGTCAGTCGCCGGGCCATATGCCTCGATCATCAACCGCTGGGCGCCGCATCCACACGCCGCACGCCTCTTCCGCAACTTCATTCTCTCCGAGGAAGGACAGACCATCTACGCCGGCGGCAATGCGACGCCGATTCTGCCCGGCATCGAGTTCCCGGAAGAAGTGCTCGCTGAGCGGCCAACAGCTGAGGAGTACGCCAGCGTCCGCACGATCAACGACTGGAATCAGGGTTTCGTCGCGTTCCAGACGATTTCCAACGAATGGGGGCCGTTCGTTCTCGGTCAGTAGTCTCTCATCCCTGTCCCGCGCGATCGCTCTCACCCCGACCCCTCTCCCGACCGCGGGAGAGGGGAGCTGTAAACGAGGCATTGGATGTCCGTTCAGGCAGGCATAGACCCAGGCAAAACGGCCGTCCTGACAAAACCAACCGACCGGGCGACCAGCACGACTCACCGTGCCGGTCGTCTTCTCTCGCGCATCCCGTGGCCGTTGCTTCCGTTTGCCGCTTTCTGCCTTTTCATGGAAATCATTCCGATCGTCGTGCTGATCCGGGACAGTCTGCGAGTTCAGGGGTTTGGGAGTTTCACGTTCACGAACTACAACGCCATTCAGGAACCGCTCTTCCGCAATGCATTGCTCAATAGCCTGCAACTCTCGCTCGGCACCGCATTGCTCGGAGCGATCTTCGGCGGCATCGTCTCCTGGGCCATTGTGCGCAGCAGCGCACGCGGACAATCGCTGAGTCTGGGTCTCGTCGCGGTCACATCGAGCTTCTCGGGCATTCCTCTGTCGTTCGCCTTCATCACGCTCCTCGGTACAAACGGAATGATCACGCTCTTCCTGCGGGAGGCGCTCGACTTCCGCCTCTATCCCGCTCACTTCACCATTTACTCCTGGACTGGATTGACGCTGGTTTACCTCTACTTCCAGCTGCCGCTGATGATTCTCGTCTTCACGCCGGCCATCGCCCGGGTGAGACCAGTCTGGCAGGAGGCCGCCACCACGCTGGGAGCGCCCGTCTGGTATTTCTGGTGGAAAGTCGGCATCCGGGTGCTGGCGGCGCCGTTCATTGCCGCGATGGCGCTGCTCTTCGCCAACGCACTCGGCGCGTACGCCACTGCCTATGCGCTCGTCGGCGGCAATCTCAACATTCTGACGATCCAGATCGGTTACTACATCGAGGGTGATCTGCAGTTCGATCCCGGCAAGGCCAGCGCGCTTTCGCTCATTCTGGCCGCCTTTATGGCGATCAGCATCGCCCTGGCCCATATCCTGACACAGCGAGCCCAGGCATGGCTGCAGTAGCGTCGCGAACGGCCGGACAGAAACGGAGCGGAGCGATCTTCCGGGGTATGGTCATCGTGCTCGTCGTCGTCTTTTTTCTGCTGCCGCTGATCTCCACGTTTCTCTTCTCCGTGGCCACTGTCTGGAGCAGAACCGTGCTGCCGGAGGGATACACGCTCGACTGGTATCGCGAGAGCTTTGCCGACGCACGCGTGCGAGCCGGAATCCGGCGAAGTCTCTTCGCCACAACCTGCGCGATCCTGCTCGGCCTCGGAGTCGTGATTCCAGCGCTCGTCTGGTCGCATCTGCGGGCGCCCCGGTTTAAGAAGTGGCTTGAGTTTCTCTCTATTCTGCCCTGGGCGCTGCCCGGCATCGTGCTCGCCCTGGCCCTGATTCGGACCTATGTCGGTCCCTACAATGTCAGCCGCACCTGGATTCTGATCTGCGCCTACACCCTCGGCGCCTTGCCGCTGATGTTTCGGGCGATCGATGCCTCGCTCTCCGCAGTCGATCTGCGAACGATGTCCGAAGCAGCCCAGACACTTGGCGCCGGCTGGCTGACTATTCTGCGACGCGTCATTCTGCCGAACATCTCGGCCGGCATTCTCAGCGCGGCGCTGCTCACGGCTGCACTGGCCTCTGGAGAATATGTCCTCTCACGGCTACTTGGCGGCATAGGCTGGCGCACCTTCGCGCTCTATCAGGCTGAATGGCAATCGATCGACGGACGCGTTGCCGCTGCCCTGGCGGTACTCGGGTTCACATTTACCTGGATCGTGTCGATGGGGCTGATCCTTCTCTCGAGCCGCCGCGGCCAAACCGGCCTGATTTCGAATAAGTGACGCTATGCCTGCAAACCTCGAAGCAATCGGATTGATCAGACATCTCGGCGACGCCCGCGCCGTGGATGGCGTCGATCTTGCCGTCGATGCCGGGGAATTCGTCTCGCTGCTTGGGCCATCCGGGTGCGGCAAGACGACGACCCTCCGGCTGATCGCCGGTCTGGAGTCGCCCGACGCCGGCCGGATCCTGATCGACGGCAAGGATGTCACCGAGACGCCCGTCCAGCGGCGCGGGCTGGGGATGGTCTTTCAGCAGTATGCCCTCTTTCCCAACCTCAACGCCTGGGAGAACATCGCATTTTCCCTGCGTCTCCGGCGCCTTCCGAAACAGGAGATCACGGAGCGCGTCGAAGCGTTGCTGGCGACGGTTCACCTGACTGACGCCGCAAAACGCTTTCCCCATCAGCTCTCGGGCGGGATGCAGCAACGAGTCGCACTGGCCCGGGCTTTGGCGATGGAACCTCCCCTGCTCCTCCTCGACGAACCCCTTTCAGCACTCGACGCCGCTATTCGCGATGAGCTGCGCGGCGAGCTCCGGCGGTTGCAGAAACGACTCGATCTGACGGTGATCTACGTCACCCACGACCAGGCAGAGGCAATGGCGCTTTCGGACCGGATCGTGGTGATGGACAAGGGCGTGGTCAGTCAGATTGGCTCTCCTCAGGACATCTACCACGCTCCCGCGAACCGCTTCGCGGCGGGGTTTGTCGGTTCGAGCAACCGGTGCGAAACAGTCGTTGAGTTGATCGAAGGCAAACCCACCATCCGCTGGGGACGCGACCATCTCACGGTGAACGACGCTCAGGCCCGGATCGGCGAACGCGTCAGCGCAGTCTGGCGACCGGAATCGGCGATGCTGGCCACGAAACCTGCTCCTGGCGCTTCGCTCGTGGGAGTCATCGAGCTGGCCACGTTCATGGGGCCACTGACCCGGTTCGATATTCGGCTGCCCACCGGCGAGACTCCCGTCATGGTCGATCTCGTTTCCGAAACCGCGCAGCTGTACGACATCGGGCAACGCGTCGCAGTCGTGTTGCCCCACGATGCCATTCGCCTCTACCCGATTTCATAGCCCCGGGCAAGGCGGTCCTTGCCGCTACATCAGTGAGACGCGTCGTTCGATCCACGGGCTACGGACTGCGGACTGCGGACTGCGGACTACGGACTACGGACTACGGACTACGGAC
>CAYWSE010000086.1:0-15315 GCA_964461025.1 uncultured Sphaerobacteraceae bacterium
GGCAGGATGACGGAACGGAAAAGGACGAGCAGCACGAGATACGTCGCGGCGAGAATCCAGAGCATCGCCAGGGGCGCCTGTCCATACATGCGGTCGACGACATCGACGATCTCCGCGGTGGCGCCGCCAACCACGATCTGGACGTCGCCACCGGGCTCGAATCGCCGTATATCCGCCAGCAGTTCCTTATTTTGCTCGTCGATGGCATAGCCGTCGCCATAGGCGAGGATGAGAGCAGCGCGATCGCCAATGAAGCGATCGGATTGGTCGGCGAGACCGAGCTCCTGCAGTCGAGGCTGATACTGCAGCAGAGCGATCATCTGGTCCCGGCTGACTTCTTCGTCAAGAGGCACGACGCCCTGCACGTGAGCGACGCGGGGATCGTTTTGCAGCTGTTGCGTCAGATCGACCAGCGTGCCAAGGTTCTCCGGGTCGTACATGTCGCCCTCGGTTGACAGGACGACGAGAAAAGGTGAGATCTCGCCGGGACCCCAGGCATCGACCATCAGATCGAAGGCCTGCCGGGACGGGAGTTCAGAGGGCAGAATGGTGGCATCGGGAGACGAGATGACTACGTGCCGAAAGGGCGAACCGAGCAGGACGAGAAACACAACAGCCGGGATCATGACCAGCAGCGGCCGGCGCATCACCCAGCTCGAGAGCCGCACCCAGAACGTTCCTGGCGCGCTGCTGCCGGCCGTCCAGGCATCGGGGACGATGCGCAGCATGTCGATTCGGGTGCCAATGACGCCGAGTATCGCCGGCAGCAGCGTCAGCGCTGCGCCGACGGCGAATGCGACCACGACGACACCGGCAATGCCCACGGAACGGAGAAACATGAAGTCGAAGAGGGTCAATCCGGACAGACCAATGAGCACTGTGAAGCCGGAAAAGAAGACGGCACGACCGGCAGTCGCGCAGGTGTTGACCACTGCGGTTTCCACGTTATCGCCACCGCGGCGAAGCTCCTCCCGGAAGCGGCTGGTGATGAAGAGGGAATAGTCGACGGCGAGTCCGAGACCGAGCATGGTCGCCAGATTGAGCACGAAGATCGACAGGTCCATGACGTGGGCGATCGCGAAGAGGGTCACCAGCACGCCCGCGACACTCAGTCCGCCGGCGATCAGGGGAACGCTGGCCGCGACCAGAGAACCGAAGACGACGACCAACGTTACGAGCGCGATGGGCAATGCGATCAACTCGGCGCGGCGAAGATCGCTCTGGCTCATCGTTTCGATGTCGGCGTAGAAGGCTGGCGCGCCGGCGACGGAAACTTCGAGATCCGGTGGCGTGCGAAGCGCCTGCCTGAACTCCTCCATCTGCCGCTGGGCGTCTTCAGCGGGCAGCTCGAGTCCGACGATCGCGTACGACGTTTTGCCATCGGCCGCGACCAGACGGGCATCATCACCTGGGTAGATGACGGAATCGACCCAGGGGAGGTCTTCGACTGGCTGCAATGCGAAACGCACTTCGGCGTCATAGAGCTGGTCCGTCGCGTTGAGCGTCGCGGATTCGAAGAGGACGACGACCGTTGAGGCGGAGGAACGCAGATGCTCCTGGACCAGCGCGGATGCTTGGGATGATTCGATCGATGGAGAAGAGAATCCACCGACTTTGAGTGGTTCCTCGGCTCGCAGCAGAAACGGGATCGCAGCAACAAATCCTGCCACCCAGAGCGCGACGATTAGCCGTCCGTGCCGCACGGCGAATCGTCCCAGGAACTCGAACATCAACCAAGGGTCCTCATGGGCTACCGGGTCGGGTGGCGGTCGCCGAACGATACGAATTGTCCACTGGCGTCACGCAGCAAAGTCACAACTGAGACAACGGCGGCCACCGGCAATGCGCCATAGATGTGCGGAAACATGCGATTGTCGTCTTCATAGATGACCGGCGCGGTGACGCGGTCGCAATCGATCTCCAGAGCGACGAATGCTCGTGGATCGGCCTGGTAGTAGCGGTTGCCGACGGCTATGAGCTCGTCTTCGGTGTCAGTACAATGGATGAACCCATCCGCCGCATACGCCTCAGGCAGGTAGGAGTCGTTCTCATTCTGCGCCTCCCAGACTGGCCGGGGCGTCATGTGCCAGGTCCGGTGGCCGGGTGCAGTGTGATTGGGGGTCGCGGAGGTATCCATGTGCAGTATGCTCATCGCTAAGGTGTCTTCGCGCGATCGTTTCGCCGGCGCGACGACACTCCTGCCATCGAGCCGGCGCGTTTCATCTCGCTCTTTCGAAAAGGATACTTGCACTCACGATGATCGCTGACAACGCTATCCGTATGACCTCGCTCGCGACCTGCGCAGGCTGCGCGGCCAAAATCTCTCCCGAGGCGCTGGCAGGCATGTTGCCGGCATTTGCAGGACATGTCGATCCTCGCCTGCTGGTGGGATTGCAGACCTCCGATGATGCTGCTGTCTATCAGATCCGCCCGGAAACGGCCATCGTGCAGACGACCGATTTCTTCACGCCGATCGTCGACGATCCGTGGACGTTTGGCGCAATTGCCGCCGCCAACGCCATGAGCGATGTGTATGCGATGGGTGGCGAAGTGCGATTCGCCCTGAACATCGCTGCCTTTCCCGATACGCTTCCGGCCGACGTCATCGCGGCGATCCTCGCAGGGGGCGCCGCCAAAGTTCGCGAGGCCGACGCGGTGATCGCCGGAGGGCACACCATCACGACCGTCGAGCCGATCTATGGACTGAGTGTGACAGGAGACGTCCATCCTGACGCGATGTGGACGAAATCGGGCGCGCGGCCAGGGGATGTTCTCTTTCTCACCAAGGCGATCGGCGCCGGCGTGATCACCACAACTATCAAGAACGATCGGGCGCCGGCATCTTTTGGCGCGGCGGCCATTGAATCGATGCTGACACTGAACCGCCGGGCGGCGGCATTCGGCCGGGAACATGTCGTCCATGCCTGCACCGATATCACCGGCTACAGTCTGGCCGGACACTGTCAAGAAGTTGCCACGAGAAGCGGCGTCCAAATCACATTGAACTCAGACTCCATTCCGCTGCTCGATGGTGCGCTCGAGGCAGTCGAAATGGAGCAGATTCCGGGCGGACTGACGCGCAATCGACGATACTTCTCCGCACAGGGAGTTCGCATAGCAGCGGGTGTGGATGCGTCCATCGCTACGCTCTGTTTCGATCCTCAGACGTCGGGGCCATTGCTCTTCGCTGTCCCTCAGCATCATGCGGATGTCTTCGAGGGCGATGCGGTTGAAGCGAATCTTCCACTCTGGCGCATTGGGCATGTTCTTGCAGGCGAGGGAGTCGACATCGTCGCCTGAGGCGGGTTGGGGGGAAGATGCAAGAGGGCGACATCGGCGTCATCGTGAACCCACATGCGGCAGGCGGTCGCGCGATCAAGACATTGCCGCAGGTGACCAGCGCGCTGCAATCGATCGGCGCGCCCTTCACGTTGAGAACGACCAGCGGTCCGATGGATGCCTGGGCGCTGGCAAGAGACTTCGCTGAAACCGGCGCAGAGCGGGTCATTGCCGTTGGCGGCGATGGTACGTTCAATGAAGCGGCGAACGGGATGCTGGAAGCTTCCATACCGGTTCCCCTCGGCATTGTTCCGGCAGGAACCGGATGCGACCTGCCACGCTCACTCGATCTTCCGACGAAGTCGATTCGCGAGTCAGTGATCTTCGCGGCCACAGCCGGACCGCGAATCATGGACATCGGGTTGGCCACACTGGAGTCAGGAACCTCCAGGCACTTTCTCAATGTCGCCGGACTCGGCTTCGACGCCACCGTTGCCGAGCGCGCCGCGCGCACAAAGCTCCCGGGGCCGAAAGTCTCCTATCTCGCGGCGACGGGAATCAGCCTGGTGAACTACAAGAATATTCCGGTGCGGATCGAAGCGGACGAACGAACGATAGAAACGCGAGCTGTCTTCGTCACGGTCGCCAATGCGCAGTTCTTTGGCGGCGGCTTCAACATCACGCCAATGGCAGACATCAACGATGGCAGGCTCGATCTGGCGATCATCGGTGATCTTGGCCTGCTGGAGCTGCTATACAACATCCCCAGTGTCTACCGCGGCAAGCACACTGGACACGTCAAGTTCACTCATTTGCCGGTCACATCAGTCCGTGTCACATCGGCCGAGCGAGCGTTGGTCCAGGTCGATGGTGAAGTAATCGGAGAATCGCCCGTGACGTTCTCCGTCAAGCCTTCAGCGTTCGCCGTCATCGCCTGATGCCTGAACGTGACGAAGCTGTCCGGCAGGTCGCGTTGTCGCTGCGAGCGCTCGACATCAGGCCGACGAAGGGCAAGGGTCAGAATTTTCTGACCACGCTATCGGTCGTCGAGCGGATCGCCGATCTGGTCGAAGCGACACCGAACGATCTGGTCATCGAGGTCGGCCCGGGTCTGGGCGCGCTGACGGAGGCGCTTGTCGAGCGGGCAGGCGAGGTCAGAGCAATCGAGCTCGACGAGCGCCTGGCGGATCATCTTCTGACGACGTTCAGCAGCAAACGCTTGACGGTCATCGCCGGCGACGCAATGACGCTCGATGAGAGTCTCTTCGTTCCTGAGAACCGGAAATATCTCTTCGCCGCCAACCTCCCTTACTCGGTGGGGGCAGCGATCGTGCGGCGCTTTCTGGAACTCGATCACCCACCGGAGCGCATGGTGGTGATGCTGCAGCGGGAGGTGGGCGAGCGCATCGCCGCCACTCCGCCGAACATGTCGATTCTTGGCGTTGCGGTTCAGCTCTACGCGACGGCACGTGTCGCGTTTCATGTGCCTCCCAGTGCGTTCAAACCGCGTCCGAAGGTGGAATCGTCCGTTCTGGTGATCGAACCCCATGCCGAGCCGCTTCTGGACCGGCACGAACGAGAGGGGTTCTTCCGCGTCGTCCACGCCGGATTCCACCAGAAGCGCAAACAGCTCGGCAACACGATTGCCGCAGGACTGGCGATCGAAAAAGATGTCGCGCAATCGATGCTGGAACGCGCCGGAATCGATCCGCAGCGGCGGGCCGAGACGGTTTCGGTCGATGAGTGGATCGCGCTTCATCGCGTTTCGGAGCAGTCAGGTGGCTGAATTGCTCGGTCACGCACTTTCACCAGCCAAAATCAACCACGGATTGGCCGTTCTCGGCAAGCGCGAAGATGGATTTCATGAGATTCGCTCCGAGATGTTGTCGATCACGCTGTTCGACCGCATATCGATGTTCGCGGACGGCACCGGGACGGTGCGATCGAATGCGCCGGGACTCGAACCGGAGAACAACATTATGCTGCGCGCTTCCCGAGAGCTCGCGGCTCGGACTGGCAGAACGCTCGACGTCGATTTCACACTCGAGAAGCGCATTCCGATGGCGGCAGGGCTCGGCGGCGGCAGCAGCAATGCAGGCTCTGTTCTGCGGCTGCTTTGTGCGCATTGGTCGCTGAACATCAACGATCCAGACGTTCAGGCAGCAGCAGCAGAGACTGGCAGCGATGTGCCGTTCTTTCTGCGCGGAGGTCCGGCGCTGGTGACCGGGCGGGGAGAAGCGATCGAGCAATTGCCGGACCGCCCGGCACAGTGGCTGGTGATCGCGCATCCGGACCTGGTCATCGAACAGAAAACGGCTTCCCTTTTTCAGGCGCTTGGGCCGGGTGACTACACTCCTACCACCGCGGTTGACGACCACGACGAACGCGGCGCCCGTAAGAACGCTTTCACACGAGCGATCTATACGCTTCACCCGGATTTGCGGAACGTCCGCGAGCGCTTCGAAGCACTCGCGGACTCACCTGTACAGTTGTCGGGAGCGGGTCCAGCGCATTACGCATTTTGTGCAGATTTGCAGTCAGCGACGTCGTTGTTGCGTCGAGCGAGTCGGGACCTGGGACCGGCCAGCTGCTCGTTCTATCTTGCCCGCACGATGAATGGACCTGGTCCACTCGACATGAAGCGGAACGGTGGGCAATAGTTGACCGTTACCGAGAAAGGCGCACCCGCCGACGATCGCCAGATTCAGGCAAGACAGGATCAAACCGTTCTGAGACCAAACACCGTACTCAACCGGCGCTATCGCCTCGACAAACGAACCCGAGTTTCGTCGGAGAGCGAATCGTTTCTCGCGTTCGATGCCTTGTTGCAGCGCTCGGTGACTGTCGAATTGCCGGTCGATGCGGGCTCTCCTGCCGACGTGTTCATCTATCGCAGGCAGGTCGCATCGGCGCTCCATCACCGCAACATCCTGGCGACGCTCGATATCGGTGAGGACCACGGTTACCCGTACGTGGTATCCGAGTATTTCCCGGGAGATACGCTCGGCGCGATCATCAGGAATGAAGCGCCGTTCGACACCGACGACGTGGCCATTCTCATCGAGCAACTGGCACAGGGGCTGAGTTACGCGCACAACCGGGGGATCGTACACGGGGTGTTGTCGCCGGACGCCGTGATTATCGATTCGGCCGGGCTGGCGAAGATCACTGGTTTTGGCATGATCGAAGGCCAGATGCTGAGTGAAACGGGCACGCGAGGCGTTGTTTCGGAAGGACCGTATCAACCGGCCAACCTGCGCGGCAACTCCCTGATCACCCAGGCGCTCGATGTCCATGCACTGGCTTCTATTGCGTTTGAGATGATGACCGGCGCCAAAGTGAAGGCCGACGAGGAGTCGTATTCACCCTCCGTGGTCAATGCCGCCATTCCAGCCCGAGCCGGCGACACGGTTCTGCTCGGACTGCGGGCGTTCGATGTGCGATCGGGTCTGACCGCCATGCAGTTTTCTCATGCGCTGACGCACTGGCGCTCATGGACGATGCAGGGGGCAGATTCCGTGAGCGGATATCCCACCGACGCCATCGACACACGGTTACCTGCTTCACCAGTTCCTCCCGCATTCAATTGGGCATTGCCGGAACCCGCTTACCGTCGCGATCGGGATGTGAATGGCGTAACGGCAGTCACGCTTCAAGCCGAGCGAAAACCGCCTGTACTGAGGTGGCTGACGCTTCTGCTGGTGGTCGCGATCGTGGCCACGATCGCGCTGGTCTATTGGGACGACGAGTCCGGACCGGCGGCGTCGATTGCGGAGCTGCCATCGGAGCTTTCGCAGCTTTTCAGTGCATTGTCCGAGTAGGAAGGAAGGCGACCTGAGACGCCATGGACTCGTCGACGACAGCAGCACAACGGCTGACCCGGCGGAGAGTGGCGATCGGGGCGGCGGCATTTGCGGGTGGTTTGGCGCTGTCTGGTGGGGTGTCCGCGCTGCTCCTCAACAGCGAGCGCTCCGCCAGCCTGACGATGCTGGGCAGCGGCAGTGGTATGTCGGTCCTGGTCAGCTCCGGCCGGTCGCGACTTCTCTTTCTCAATGGGAGCGATCCGGCAGATTTTGGCAATGCTCTCCGCCGCGCGCAAACGCCGCTCCTCAAGCGCGTCGACATCGTCATCGTGGCCAACGAACTCGCCGGTGCGACATTTGTGCGGGCATCGCTCGATCAAATCGACTACGAGCATCTGTATGTGATTGGCGACGAGCGCAACCTTCTCGACGCGGGTATCGTCGTGGAGAAGTCTGTTGCGGACAAGATGAGCGTTGAACTGCCCGGTGCGTTGTCGATCGACCTGAACGTGCGTCGTGATGCGGAAACGGGCGATGCAAGCTGGATCGCGCACCTGACGCAGGAGCAGCGGTGCGCTGCGGTGGCGTGGGGTGATCCTGCCCAAACGATCGAATTGATTTCGGGGAAACTGGGAGCGTGGGTGCAGCTTGATGGATCGATCCCGGAATCTGAGCGCTTGCGATCGATTGGCCCCGCATCGATCAGTCTGCCGGCTTCATCGATGTCCGGCCGCGATTTCGCCGACGCGTTCCCCGACGACGATACGTGGCAGCCCGAGCGGCGACGGATTCATGCCGGAGAAGCTACGCACCTTCGAATGCATGATCTACCGGAAAATGGCGCTCAAGACTCGACAGGGAACCCGCAATCCGGGCAGTAGGCGTCGCCACTGCGCAGGAGCATGCCGCAATTCGGGCAGATGCCTGCACTCTCGCGCCGCTCGCGCGGTTCTTCCGTGGCAAAACTGACGGTATCGGATGCAGTCGCTCGTTGTGTCCCATATTCGGGAACGCTTTCCAATCTGGCGGGAGCTTCGGCAGCCGGTTCGAGATCATCCCAGGCGTTCGGCACGTCGAACTCCTGCACTCGGACCGGGCCGTTCGTCGCCGGACCGGCGTAGAGCGATTCGTCAGCGGATGCGACGTACGTCTTTGGTATCGGAGGCGCCTGTTCAAGAGACGAGTAGGCGTCTGGCCGCGGAGGTGGAGGTGGAGGCGTCCGGTGGTCCGAACGAGAAGGGACGACTTGCGGTCGTGCCTGACTGAGAAGCGCTGAATGATCCGGTTCGGGTGGACCGAGTATCCAGCCAAGGATCACCATCGCCACCAGCGTGAGCGCCGCAGCGGCCACCACCCAATGGAAGTCGGACCAAAGCGCACTGGCAATGCGTGTGTCACCGAGCGCAGCGTCGGCGTTGTCCTGCAAGAAGATGAAGTAGTAACGAAGGATCAACCCGAGCGTCAGCGCCCCAAGAGCGATGCCGGACAGCAACCCCCCGGCACGGTTGCGCCAATCGCGTGGATAGCGCCAGATGAGCGGACTGAACCCCGAGCCGACGAGGATCATCGTCGCAACGATCAAACCAGTGGCTGCCACGAAACGACCCGTCCCGATCGACAGCGGGAACCAGTCGGCAAGCAGATCACCAACGTTGTCGGACCACCAGAGCGCCAGTTCTGAACCAAGCAGGGAGCCCGCCAGAAAGAGAAGGGTGCGCACGATGCCCTGCCAGAGACCGATCAGCGCGACCAGTACGAGAATCAGCCCAAGAAGGAGATCGAGAAGATCGCTCTGACTCATCGGCGCGAATCCGGTCGATTGGGCATCATTCGTGATCCACCGCTCTGTTGGTCAGGCGAACGCCACCGATGCCCGACATGCAGGAGTCCGTTCAATCGATGTCAAGTTTACGCGGAGTATGGGCGCAGGCGCTTCCATCTGGCAGAAAACAGCCCTCCCGTCGCCGAATTTGGCGACGGGAGGGCAGGACCGAGACTGAGTGGCCGGATCAGGACTCGTGCGGCAAAACGACGACGTCGGCGTCGAAGATGACCGGCAGGCGACCAGTCCATGGTCCCTGCCGGGTCCCCTGGACGTAAGGTTTCTGGACGTACATCTGAATCCAGTAACCCAGGGGAATGTAGACAGCGTTGTTCAGCAACAGCTCTTCGGCGCGACGATAGGTTTCGTTGCGGCTGGCCTCGTCGGGATCCTGATCGGCGTCGTCGGTGATGCTCTCGAACTCGGAGGCGTCGGCGCCCGGATCGAAGCCGCCAATCGCTTCCAGGTCTTCGTCCCAGTTGAAGATGCCGCGCATGTACTGGGAGTCGGGGGAGCAGACTTCGTTCAGGATGCGCGGCGTATCCCAGAGATTCCACCAGCCGATAATGTCGAACTGACGTCCGCCGACATCGGCATCGAGATCGGCAATTTGTTGTCGCGTCAGCGAGGTGTCGTGCTCGATCGCCACGCCGATGTTTTCTTCGATCATCGCCAGCAGCGCGGCGGCGCGATTCTTGTCGGAGTCAGAGTCCTCTGACGGCTGGCGATAGACAATGGGGGCAATATCTTCCCGGTTCGTGTATCCCGCTTCGTCGAGCGCGGCATTGGCCGCATCGACATCGAATCCGATCCCTTCCGGCGCCTCATAATTCGCAATGACACCGAGCACCGGTGGTGTGAACGACGAGGCAGGGCTCCAGGTTCCTTGCCAGACGTCGCTGGCCAACGCGTCCTTGTCGATCGCCTGAGCGATGGCGCGACGCACACGCACGTCGTTGAACGGCTCCTGACGGAAATCCATACCAATCGCGGTCACGTTGCCCTGCGGGCTGATCGCGACGAGCTCCGCGGCAAGCGTTTCATCGCCTTCGACCGTCGATTTGAGTGAGAGGGGCACGTCGGCTGAGATCACTTCGTCCGCGGAGTACATCTCCAGTGCCGCATTGGCGGCGTCCGGACCGGTGAGGAACGACCAGACGATGCTGGAAATCGAGGGGGAGTTGCCCCCGTAGTAATTCGCATTCGGCGTCATCACCAACTGGGTGGATGGATCGAACTCACTGACCTGCCAGGGACCGGCGCCTGCGCCATGCAGGTAGAACTCGTCGTCCCCGTATTCTTCGAGCACGGCAGGATCGATCACGCTCCAGACAAACGACGCCATCAGCGACGGAAAGAATGTGAATGGATGATCGAGCGAGACCTGGACTGTGCGCTCATCGGGATTGTCGAGACCAAGCAGGTCGCTTCGTTTCGCAATGTAGCGGCGGTATCCGGAGATCGAGGACATGAAGTTCGACATCGGAGAAAGGAAGTCAGGGTTGAGCGCCCGAACCCATGATTCGATCACTGCATCCGATGTCACGGGGTTGCCACTGGCAAACATGGCGTCTTCGCGAATCGTAAATGTGTAGACGAGGCCGTCTTCGCTGACCGACATGTCTTCCGCGAGGTCGAGGACGACTTTGCCGTTTTCGTCAAAGCCCAGCAGTCCATTCCAGATATTGGGGAACATCACCCAGAATGGCCCCCAGTTGACCGTGTGGTGCGGATCGAGCGTGACCGGCTGGCCGTAGGGATCGAAGGGAACGGTGATCGTGACGTCGGTTTCGACATCGCCATCCTGATACGAAGCGCTCCGGGGGCGCGACGCAATTGGCGCCGCGCCAGCAACGCTCGTTCCGGAGAATGCCGCCGCTCCGCCGGCCAGCGCGGCCATCCGGAAGAGCTCGCGACGATTCATGCCGGGCATGCCCGATCGAAGCACGTTCAGCAGCTCACCCAGCTCCTGTCTCTCGTTGCACGTCATCGAGATTTTCCCCCTGGGTTGCGTCGTCATTCAATCGCTCCCTTCGCTGCATGAACGATCACCCTGCCGGGTGATGTGATGATCAGGTGCGTTCCCTGTCGTTGATACCATGTGGACGTACACGTCGTTGCAAGAGTACTCCGTATGCTCCCTGCGCAGACGCTCTCCATTCGTAAACGACTCGACCGGTCGCCCGGTTTCGATACGCCCGCCAAACAGGTAGGCATTGAGTGGCCCCAGACGTTCCCAACCCTGGACGTCGAGCGGCCTTACTGATCCTCGGGAACAACGAGGATTCCCGCAATCCTCACAATGTTGCCATCCAGATAGCTGACGGATGCAAGCGCACCGATATTCAGATCATCAATCGACGGTGCCGCGGGCTCGTCCGACGAGACGCTGACTTCCGTGAAGAAATCATCGCAGGCCACGCCGTCGAAATCGAAGTCGAGATCGAAGTTCGTTATTGGATCGGCTTCATATGCAGCCTGGGCCTCTGCCTGATCGACAAACGCCTCACATCGCTCCGCGGCATCGACGATACCCGAGTCGATATCGACACTGGTCGAACCCGTCGAGAAATCACTGAAGGCATCCACCATCAAGAGTGACGCGAACATCGCCCCAATGTTGAGGACTTCGGGAGTATTGACGTAGAACAGACCCGTCTGAGGTTCAGGCAGATAGGTCAACGCTTCCTGAAACAATGGATTCTCTGAAAGCGTCTCGGTCGAGCCAAGTACATAGTCCAGAAGCGCCGTGCCCACTCCAACGACGAGTTCGTCACCGACGACGCCGTACTGAACGTCAGTCGTCGAGCCGTCACTTGTGACGGTCACCTGATTGACCGTGTACTCTCCGACCCTCACCTGCTCCACCGGAGGCATATCGTCACCAAGGAACTGCATCAACCGTCCCAGGCTCGTCAAGGTGTCGTCGACGATCTCCGGATGGTCGACGCCGGTCACAAAGAGCACCCCGAAGCTGTCCGGATCCATCAGGTTGATGGAGCTGACGGCGAAGCCAAACTCATCGACTAGCTGCCGGAAGAGATCAGTCTGCGCATTGAATCCCAACAGCATCTCCAGGCCACGGAATTGGTCGGCAATGAGTTGCTCCGTGATTGGCGTAAACGCCGATCCTTCTTCCTCTGGTTGTCCAGCAAGGATGAAGAGAATCAGCTGCTCTGCGGCTCGTATGGCCATTGAGTTGCCGAGATCGGTTCCGGCAATGAACACCATCGTGTCCGACGAAACGCGCTCCGCAAGTGTCAGGTCGACCGGCGGCTGTTCAGCACGCGGCGTGCCCGGCACCGTAACCCCAGGCAATGTCGCCATCTCAAAACGGAAACCTTCGTCAGATGCGTAGACGGCGAAGGCGGAAGGGCCGATGCCGCCGGTAATCAGATCGAGCGCGATGGGAATCGAGGCCTGGTTCAGAGCCTCCTGGATTTGCGAAAGCAGATCGAGCGTCAGACCGGAGGAATACCCCGCGACGAGGACATCGCCCGGCATGTGGCTCATCGCCGTCTGATAACCATCGTCGTCTGCAAGCGAAGGCAGTTCACCGGCGGCAGTCTGAACGAACGACTGCACGTCTTCGACCCGAGAGGCCAGCACGAGGGCTGAATCGAGTTGGGCGATCGCGCGAATGCCGGGCTCGTCTTCGAACGCCTGGTCATCATCGGGGGCTTCGAGAACGAGAATGCTCGTTCCGTCGGGGTTCTCGATCGTTCCGATTGCCAGACCGTTTGTGGCGGCTTCTTCGCGCAGCTCGGTGATGAGGTACTCGCTGACTTCATCGATGTTGGATGCCGTGACAATGAACGTGATCCCGTTCAACGAGTTGATCTCAACGTCGTCGAGGGGATCGGCGACTTCATCGAGTCCGACGCCTGCGACGCTCACGCCTTCCAAATCCAGCGCGGATTCGGACATTCCGAGCTGGAACTCGGCGGATTGCACCGCGATGGCAACCTCGCCGTCCACGAGTGCGGGGAAATCGCTCACTTCGACGGGGATGATCTCCTCGACCGACATGGCGACATCTTCCGGTTCAAGGTCGACGCCGGAGATTCGCGCGGCCAGCTCCTGGGCAAGCAGGAACTGCGGTGACTGTAGGTCTGCCGACATGGCAACAAAGCCTGAGATGTCGGCCGGCGTTACCGACGCAGCGGCAAACTCAGCGGGATCGGCAGCTCGGGCGCCCGGAACAGACAGAGCGCCGATTGCCCCGGCAACGCCAAGGAGCAGTGCCGCTGACATCAGTATTCGCAGCGTATTCGAACCGAGACGACCCACCAGCGGTATTCGTTGTTTCATCATTCCTGCTTCCTGTTTCGAGCAGCAACCGCTTCACCATCAGCGCAGGATGGGAAACGATGCGTCGTTGCTCCCTACTCCTGCATGTGTTCGTCGACACCCGTGGCAATGCTGAAAATGATCATGAACAACCCTGCCAGGAGAGCAATGATCAATCCGATTGCGCCCAACATGAGGACAAACGACAACAGGCTCTCGAGAAAATCCACGCTCTGGACTCCTGGATAACCCAGCAATAACAGCACTCATTATAGAACCCCAATTGACCCGAGGGTGTTCCACGACGCTCTCCGGTCGCGAATGGGGGCCGCACGCACCAAGGGAGCGGCCATTTCTGGCCGCTCCAGTCGCGTCTGATTCGGTTGTAGCGGCTCAGGCGACCATTGGCGCTTCGCTCATTTCGGCGTGGAAGTCGAGCGCGCCGTCGCGTTCATCAATGACGACTGCTTCACCTTCGACGATTTCCCCGCCGATGAGTTTGAGGGAGAGGGGATCGAGGATCTGCTTCTGGATCACCCGCTTCAGCGGTCGCGCACCGTAGACAGGGTCGTATCCCATCTTGGCGATGAGCGCTTTCGCCGCAGGCGTGATCTGCAGGGTTATGTCACGATCGCTCAGGCGGTCAGAAACGCGCTTCAGCTGAATCTCGACGATCTCACCGAGTTCTTCACGGGAAAGGGGCTTGAACGTGACGATCTCGTCGATGCGGTTCAGGAACTCGGGCCGGAACTCCGCTCTGAGGACATCCATGACCCTGGACTTCATTTCATCGTCACCGGCGCCGCTGCCGGCCAATGCGGCGATCGTCGCCGAACCGAGATTGCTGGTCATGATCGGCACGGTGTTGCGGAAGTCGACTGTGCGACCCTGGCCATCGGTCAGGCGGCCGTCGTCGAGCACCTGCAGCAAGACGTTGAAGACGTCCGGATGCGCTTTCTCGATTTCATCGAGCAGGATCACACTATATGGGTGGCGGCGCACGGCTTCGGTGAGCTGACCGCCCTCCTCGTATCCGATATAGCCGGGAGGCGCGCCAATCAGGCGGCTGACGGAGTGTTTCTCCATGTATTCGGACATGTCGATGCGTGTGAGCGCTTCCTCATCATCGAAGAGCACTTCGGCCAGCGCCCGGGCGAGCTCCGTCTTGCCGACGCCAGTGGGACCGAGAAAGAGGAAACTGCCGATCGGTTTGTTCGGGTCGGAGAGACCGGCGCGAGATCGCCGAATCGCCGCGGCAACGGCTTCGACGGCCTCATCCTGACCGACAACGCGCTCGTGCAGCCGGTCTTCGAGATGGAGCAGCTTCTCGATTTCGCCTTCCATCAACCGGGAAACAGGTACGCCGGTCCAGCGGCTGACGACATCGGCGATGTCTTCGGCATCGACCTCTTCCTTGAGCAACTTACCAGTTTCCTGCAACGTAGCCAGCTGCTTTTCGGCATCGGCGATCTGCTTTTCGAGCTGCACGAGCTTGCCGTACTGGAGCTCGGCGGCGCGGTTCAGATCGTAGTTTCGCTGGGCCTGCTCGATTTCGAGGCGGGTGTGATCGACCTCGTTGCGCAGCTCGGCGATTCTTTGCAGCGCCGTCTTTTCCTGCTCCCATTTGGAGCGAATCACATTGCGCTGCTCGACGAGATCGGCGAGCTCCGCTTCGATGCCTTCCAGCCGCTGCCGGGAGGCGTCGTCCTTTTCTTTCCTCAGCGCTTCGCGCTCGATTTCGAGCTGCATGACGCGCCGTTCGATTTCGTCGAGCTCGATCGGCATGGAGGTGATTTCCATGCGCAGGCCGGAGGCCGCCTCATCGACGAGGTCGATCGCTTTGTCAGGCAGGAAGCGATCGGCGATATAACGATTCGAGAGCACCGCAGCAGCGACAAGCGCGGCATCGAGAATCTTCACGTTGTGATGAACTTCGTAGCGCTCGCGCAAACCACGCAGAATGGAGATCGTGTCCTCGACAGAGGGTTCGCCGACGAGCACAGGCTGGAAACGACGCTCCAACGCGGCATCTTTTTCGATGTACTTGCGGTATTCATCGAGCGTCGTTGCGCCGATGGTGTGCAGCTCACCGCGCGCCAGCATCGGCTTGAGCAGATTGGC
>CAYWSE010000087.1:0-15200 GCA_964461025.1 uncultured Sphaerobacteraceae bacterium
GCCGGAGGTTTCGAGGAGATGTCGTAGACGACGCGATTGATGCCGCGCACCTCGTTGACGATGCGGTTGCTGATGACGGCGAGCACATCGTACGGAATGCGCGCCCAGTCGGCGGTCATGGCGTCCTGACTGGTAATCGCCCGGATCGCACAGACCTTCGCGTAGGTGCGATAGTCGCCCATCACGCCGGTCGAGCGAACCGGCAGCAAGACCGCGAAGAATTGCCAGATGTCGCGAGCGAGTCCAGCCGATTCGATCTCCTCGCGCACGATGGCGTCTGCTCGCCGCAACAGATCGAGGTCGTCATCCGTCACCTCGCCAAGCAGCCGCACCGCCAGACCCGGACCTGGGAACGGCTGTCGCCAGACGATCTCATCCGGCAAACCCAGCGCCTGCCCCACCGCTCTCACTTCGTCCTTGAACAGGAACTTCAATGGCTCCAGGAGTTCGAACTGCAAGTCCTCCGGCAATCCACCAACGTTGTGGTGCGTCTTGATCTTGGCTGCGGCTTTCGTGTCGGCGGTGGTGCTTTCGATCACATCGGGATAGAGCGTTCCCTGAGCCAGGATCTCGAACGGACCATGCGTCGCCGCTTCCCGTTCGAACACCCGTACGAACTCGTCGCCGATAATCTTGCGCTTCTCTTCCGGATCGACAACGCCTGCCAAACGGCCGAGGAAGCTGTCGCCTGCATCGGCATAGACAAGGTGCATCCCGAAGTTCCGGGCGAAAACTTCTCGGACAAGCTCAGCTTCTCCCTGCCGTAGCAACCCGTTGTTCACGAACACCGGCGTCAACTGATCGCCGATCGCCTTATGAATGAGCGCCGCGGCGACCGACGAATCGACCCCACCGCTCAACGCAAGCAAAACGCGACGGTCGCCGACCCGCTCCCGAATGTCGGTGACGGTCGCGTCGACGAACGACTCCGGCGTCCAGTTCTGACGCGCGCCGCAGACCCTGGTCAGGAAGTTCTCAATAACCCGCGAACCGAGCGGCGTGTGGGCCACCTCCGGATGAAACTGAATGCCGTAGATATTGCCCTTGCCGATTGCAGCAACGGGAGCGTTCGCGCTTCTGCCGATCAGCTCGAAACCGGCCGGAGCCGCTTCCACATGGTCGCCATGACTCATCCAGACGTCGAGCTCAACTGGTAATCCTGCAAAGAGCGGCGAATCGGAGTCGACTTCCAGCTCCGCCGGTCCATACTCGCGGCGATCGGCCGGTTCGACAGCGCCACCCAGATCCCGCGCGATCAGCTGCATGCCATAGCAGATGCCGAGCACGGGCAATTCAGCGTCCCAAATCCAGGACGGCAGCTGCGGCGCACCCTCTTCATAGACACTCGCAGGTCCGCCAGAAAGGATCACACCCTTCGGCTGTAACGCTTCGATTCGCTCCCACGCCACGTCATATGGCAACAGCTCGCTGTAAACGCTTGCTTCCCGCACCCGGCGAGTGATAAGCTGACTGTACTGCGACCCGAAATCGAGCACAACGACCGCATCGATCGGCTCCTGCGCGTCCTCTTTCAGTAGATGTGCAGAGTCCTCCGTCGCATGATCGGCGACGGCAACCGTTCCTTCAGTTGGATCGATGGCATCAGGGACAAACGCGTCGGGATTCAACGGATCGAGCTCGGTCATATCGCTCCCAGGGTCATCAACTCATACGGAAGCAATTCTAGCCTCTCTCCGGGCTGATTCCTGCCTGTCGTATGGTGCACGCATCAAGACGCGTCGAGCAGCTCCAGCACCGGCGCCAGCGCTTCGACTCCGGCAACTCCCTGAACCATCGGCGCGATCTGCATGTGTGAAATTCCCGCTTCCGCGAAGCGCTGGATGTGCTCGGCAATCGCTTCAGGTTCGCCGGTCATCGGCACCGCACCGGAGACCATCCCGGCCCCGACATTGGCGCCAGAACGCTGATCGACGCCAATGCCAACCGATCTCGCCAGCGAGGCCGGATCGCGTCCGGCTCGTTCGCAAGCCAGATCGAGCGCCTCCAGCATCGGAGGAAGCTCGGCAACATCGCTGCGCGTATTCAGCAACCAGCCATTCCAGATGTCGGCATGCTTGACCGCAAGTCCCAACATGCGCGGCCGGTTGGCCAGAGCGCCGATCATGATCGGCAGACCTTCCGGACGAGGCCCACGAGGCCGCAGCTCGCAATCCTTCAGCGCGTAGTAGTCGCCGGAGAAATCACTCCGTCCGGTTGTCAGCAGCGAGCGGATGACAGTCACCGCTTCGTCGAATCGCTCGAATCGGTGGTCGAATGGATAGCCGAATGCCTCGTATTCCGGTTCGTGCCAACCAGCGCCCAATCCAAGAATCAACCGACCGCCGCTGATCTCGTCGATCGTTTCCGCCATTTTGGCCATCAAACCCGGATTCCGGAACGCGATGCAACTGACCAGCGAGCCTATCTCCATTTTCGAAGTGGTTGCAGCCAACGCGGAAATCAGCGACCAGCACTCCCAGGGACCATGTGGATCTGTTCCCGGGTTCTTGAAGATCAGATGGTCGGGTATCCAGAACGAATCAAACCCGAGCGCTTCCGAGCGGGTGGCCATCTCGTGCAGATCAGTCCAGCCGAGAGCGCCGTCTTTCATGCCACCATTCATGGCGCTGATGAAAATGCCGACTTTGAGCGGACGAGTCATGATTCTTCCTCTTTTCCATTTCCCAACTGAACCGCTTACCGCATTCGCTGCAACACACGGGCGAATCGCTCGATACCTGATGTCGTGATCGGGTCGAGCACGATCTGCAGATGGTCAATTCCAGCATCATGGTGCTTCGCCAGATACTCGCACATCTCCTCGTCGCTGCCACGGAACGCAGGTGCTTCAGGATTGTCGGCGACGATGCCACCATCGAGCTGGACGAAGACCGCCGCCGTCTTGACGATATCTGCGGTCTGGCGACCGGCCTCCAACGTCAGTCGGTCGACCTCGGAGAGGATTGGCGGCAACTCGCCCGGGTCGTTCCTCCACCAGCGCGGCCAGCCGTTCCAGTACGAGACGTGCGGTAACGCATGCCGCAACACACGCTCGCCTCGGGAACCGATCAGTAACGGAATCTTCCCAGGTCGGGGTCCAGGCGGCCGCAGCTCGCACTCCCGCAGCGTGTAGTAGTCGCCGACGAAATCGATCTCCCCCTCTCGCAACAATGTCGCGACAATCGTGAATGCTTCCCTGAAGCGGCGGAAACGACTCTCGAACGGAAATCCGTAAGCGTTGTACTCGACTTCGTTCCAACCGCTGCCGAGACCGAGTATCAACCGCCCGCCGCTGATTTCATCAACGGTCGCCGCCATCTTGGCAATCAGTCCTGGCTCGCGAAAACTGGTGCACAGGACGAGCGGGGCGATCGTCACTCGCGTGGTGACTGCGGCGACGGCAGAGAGGAGCGACCAGCATTCCCATGGTCCCGTAGCGACTCCATCACCGTCCCGGTAGACCAGGTGATCCGGCACCCAGAGTGAATCGAACCCGGCATCCTCAGCGGCACGGCAAAGGTCGGCGATCTCCTTCCAGGGAACGACACGTTCGTTTTCTGGAAGGTGCAACCCGAACCTGATCAGCCGCTCGGACATGGACTCAACTAGTCTCGGGCATCACCGGTCTCCTCGGCTACCGCCTCACTCGAAACGACACCCACGGTATCGAGCGCAACTGTAGCAGCCAGCCGATCGCCGTAGAGAAAGCTGAATCCCTGCACAGCTTGACCGGCGGGCGTCGCGATGATCTCCATTTCGAGCGTGTATGTTCCGAACGGAAGGTTCTGGGGAATATCGATGGTGAACGTCGTCTCGTACTGGTCATGCCGAACGCTTTCACCAAGCTGCAGCGGCCCAGAAGCTTCCGTGACGACGTCGCCTTCAGCGTTCACGAGCGAAATCCGAACGGAGAAACGATCGGCAATGACGGCGAGATCGTTCGTGGCCAGCTGATCGAAATACAGCGTCTGTTCGAGCGATCCTCCAGGTTCCACGGCACGAGCAACGTCCGCTTTGGTCGACGCGACCATCCTGCCGAGTCCCTCCCAGATGGTCATGCCGATTCGACCTCGCTCTAGGAATGGAGGGAGAGGATCGTTGCGAATGTCGTACAGCCGGGCATATTCGAGTCCATTGAGCGCTACGGTCATCACCGGTTCTTTCTCTGCCAGTTCCTGCAGCCAGGGCTGCCAGATATCTCCACGCGTCAGGGAGGTGACGTACAACACGTAGTAGTCGCTCCGCGACCACCGATACGCTCCACGAGGATCGTCGACGAATGACGCGATGCGGGCGTCGGCCTCATCGAGAAAGTACGAGAGACTGGAAGGCCACGCCTCTGTCGCCACCACGACCTCCGACCCCTCCGGGAGACTGTTCAAAAACGCCGCCATCTGGTCGAGTCCCTCGCCCCAACCAACCATCATCGAATCTGGCGCTGCTTCGGCGCCGCCCAGCATCGGGCTGTAGTAGCTCAGATAGTAGGGAGCAGTGCCCCGTACACCGCCGACCAGAACTGCCAGGGTCAACGCAACGGCGGCAGCTGAGGGAGCCCAGGATGGTCCTGGCATCAGGCTGGCAAGCTTGCGCGCGACGACGAGCAATCCCCACGCAGCCAGAAGCGCGGCCAGAGGATAGACCGGCAAAAGGTAACGATCGAACTTCTTGGCCGCGAGCGTCATGAGCAAACCGTAGGAGACGATCGCCAGCGTCAGCGACATGGCGATCCGCCGCTGTACCTGCGAAACGCCGAGTCGCTTCGTCAAGATGACCGCTGCCAGAGCCAGCACGATGCCAATAACTACGCCGGGAGTCGCTCGCCAGAGGAAGGACGCCGGATAGAACTGGAATCCCGGATCCCCCTCGTACAACTGCCCGGCAAAGACGACGGTACGCTCGTGACCCTCGATCGCCGCCGTTTCCGCGAAGTCGAGCATGCCCCTGATCGTGCCAACTGGATCGACCCAGAGAGCCGGCCAAAGGAGCAGGCAGGTCAGGAAGGCGGCTACACCCCAGGCGACGAGCGGCCGAACGCAGACCCTGATCGACTCGACCCAACCAACACCGCCAAACCTCCAGTTCCTCACTTCGATCAGGAGCATCAAGGCGAACCAGACTGCCAGAACTCCCATCTGCGACCTGGTCAGCACCGCCAGTCCGGCAGCGATCCCGGACACAATCAAATCCGCACGCTTCCGGCCCCGAAAGAGGTAGACCGATCCGGCCAGCACGGAGAGCAGCATGAGATACGAGGCCGTCGCATCGATGTGATAGAGACGTGACAGGGCAATCGGGAACGGATCGAGCGCGGCAATCAGAAAGCCGAACACGGCGGTCCAAAACGGGAGCAAGCGCAGAGCGTAGAGAAACGACAAGGCGAAGACAACGGTTAATGCCAGGACGATCATCACCCGCCCGGCGACCATCACGTCGAGTGGGTCATGCCCCATCTTCGCCAGCGTGGAGGCAATGTAGTTCAGGCGCTGCGGAATCTGGCCATCGATTCGGTCGGTGTAGTCGCGCGCTTTCCACCAGTATCCTGCTGCGCCGAGCCACATGACGGTGACGCCGGGATGCGCGAATTGATAAGTCGAACCGAGGTCGCCGCTGGAAATCGCTTCATAGAAGTTCGCCGAACGCGCCAGCCAGATCGGTTCATCCGGTGTCACCATCCGGTCGAGCTCAGTCAGGCGGGGCGCCACAAACGCAAGGAGAACCACAAGCAGCGCGACAACACGCCAGAGCAGCGGTTTCGACCAGCCAGTTTCCGCGTCCGCGGCGCGCCGCTTGTCACGCCGCGGCGCCCTGATCCTCCCGGTTCGCCTCGATAGCTGCGGAATGGAAAGTTCAGCGACGGTGGTTCGTTGCGACGCTGGCTCGACCGGGTTCGGGCTGGCGTCGAAGCTTGTCACTGAACGAAACCCCTGTGTGCGTTTGCGGCTCTCTCACCGGGATCCGCGCTAGCCTGCGACGATCTGGAAGACCGACCCATTCAAATCGAGTACATACAACTCGCCCGCTGCGTCTTCACCGAACGAACTGATCAGGAGATCGGTCGGAATCGGGTCGGAAGCACTGTACTCCCCATTGCCATCCGGAGTCAGAACCCAGATGGAGCCAGTCCCGTAATCACCACACAAGTAGGAACCGTAGAGTCCGGAGACCGTCTCTCCACGGTAGACATACCCGCCGGTAACGGAGAGGCCAACATCACGTCCATACGTGAAGACCGGCCAGGTCAGCTGATCGTTGGTGTCGCACGACGGATCGTTGTAACAGACAGGACCTTCGGCCAGACTCCAGCCATAGTTCAATCCACCGACGCCAGCCGGCTGGAAATCGATCTCCTCGAACGAGTTCTGACCGACATCGCCGATCCACAAATCACCCGTCTCGCGATCGAAACTGAAGCGCCAGGGATTGCGCAGACCGGTCGCCCAGATTTCGCCGCGCGCGCTGAAGATCTGCACAAATGGATTGTCCACCGGGACGATGTACCCACCGTCACCAGGATCCGAATCGATATCGATGCGCAGAATCTTGCCGAGCAGCACGCCGAGGTCCTGTCCGTTGCCACTCGGGTCGCCCTGACTTCCCCCGTCGCCCAGCCCGATGTAGAGATAGCCATCGGGACCGAAAGCGAGCATACCGCCGTTGTGATTCGGCGCCGGCTGTTCGACGGTGAGTACGGTGAAACCCGAGTCCATGTCGACCTGATCGGAATTGTCAGTCGATTGCTGGTAACGCTGGACGACGGTGTTGCCATTCAGATTCGTGAAGTGCACGAAGAGCAGACCATTCGACGTGAATTCTGGATGCAGGGCCAGCCCCAGCAGTCCCTGCTCGTTCGAACCACTCACGCTTTCCGTCAGATCGAGCCACGGGGTTGCTTCGATCGCGCCGTCGCGCAAGATGCGAATAGCGCCCGTTTGCTCGACGATGAAAAGTCGTCCCGAGCCATCGTTCGGATCAGCCAGAAAGAGCGGTTTGTCGAGTCCCTCGGCGAGCAACGAAAGAGAAAAAGAGGCGGCATCTTGCGCGCCGGCGTCGCCAGCTGCAAATGCAATGCCCAAACCAGCAGAGAAACCGAGCGCGGCGCGGCGGGTCAACGTGAAATCGCAAAAAGTCATTCGTGCTCCTTGAAATGATCGCAAGCGGCTCGCTACATCGCCGTCCAGCCGCCATCCACTGGCAACGCATGACCGTGAATCATGGCGCCGCCAGGTCCGGCCAGGAAAACGACCGCGGCCGCAATCTCCTCGGGTGTCGCCAACCGGTCCAGCAGCGTCCGATGCAGGATATCGTCGAGGAACTCGGGTTGAGCCTCGAACATCGGTCGCGTCAATGGCGTGTCGACAAAGGTCGGGCACACCGAATTGACCCGAATACCGTGTTCCGCCCATTCGACCGCGAGCACGCGGGTCAGATTCACCACGCCCGCCTTGCTCGAACAGTACGCCGCGCGCTGGTAGTACCCCACAAGACCCATGATGCTGGCCATATTGACGATCGCACCGCCCTTTGGCGACTGATCGCGCATCTGCTTCCCAACCGCCTGGGCCATGAAGAAGACACCCTTCAGATTTACGTCGAGAACGCCGTCCCAGTCCTCTTCGCTCACATCGAAGGCGTTGCGCCGGATGTTGATCCCGGCATTGTTCACGAGAATGTCGACCCGGCCGAACTCATCAACGACGGCGTCGACACAAGCGCCGATCTGAGGAAGGTCGAGCACATTCAGATCGACAGCCATGGCGACGCCACCATGCTCGGAGATCGTCCCGACCGTTGCCTCGGCCCGGTCACGCCGGTCCGGCAGTTCCGTGACGGCCACCGATGCGCCTTCCCTGGCCAGCGCCAGCGCGCACGCCTGACCGATTCCCGAACCCGCGCCGGTAACGATGGCAACCTTCCCTGTCAACATTCCCACTCCAATCTCCCACGTCGGGCCAATGCCCACCAGCGGAACCCTCAGACGGAAACGATACCAGCGACCCACTGCTTCGCGAGGTGGAACGCGCCCAGCCAGATGACTTTCGTTGTCGGAGAAGGCATATCGCCCCTGGGTGACAATGTGGCTATAATCTCGGTAACAAAAGCGCCACTTAGAAGTCGAGATCGAACATGGAAGTAGGGATACGAGAACTTCGGGATAACCTGAGCCGCTATCTCGAACGAGTCAGAGACGGGGAGCAGTTGGTCGTCACAGACCATGGTCGAGCATTCGCTCGCGTCATCCCGATGAATGAAGAACGAGTCATCGATCGACTCATTGCGGAAGGTCGGGTAACTCCCGCAAAGCACAAGGATAGGGAATTACCCCCGCCAATCAAGACGCGGGGCACCGTATCGGATCTGGTGTCCGAACAGCGACGGTGATTGCTTACTTCGATACCTCAGCGCTGGTCAAACTCGTCATCGACGAACCTGGAAGTCTGGAAGTGCTGGGACTCTGGCGGCAAGCGTCCACACTCGCAAGCACGCGGCTAATCTACGCGGAAGCCAGGGCCGCGCTTGCGCAGGCCTCGCGACAAGGTCGCGTGACCGCTGACGAACTGCGCAGCAGCGTCCGCAATTTCGATCACCTGTATGGGAGGCTCCTACTGGTCGAGTTGGACGAGGAGTTGGTGCAGCGAGCGGGCGATCTGGCTGAAATCCACGGTCTTCGAGGATACGACGCGGTGCACCTGGCTTCGGCTGAGACACTCGCCGCCCAGGATCGAGTTCTGGTCACCGCCGATTTTGCATTATCGAGAGCAGCCGAAGCGGAAGGCATTTCGACCGCAACCATTGTGTGACGTGCAGCACCTCGGATTTCGCTCAGTTCCCACCGATTCGTGCAAAACTCACAAATCCCTCCACCGGTTGACCAATTTCCGCGCGTTGTGATAGGTTGACCCCAATCAGAATGTTGCCCTCGACATTGTTGCAGCGCCGGTCGGACTGCCTGGATTTCGTCCCCAAACCTGGGGCCAGAAAAGACCGGATTCACGGACCGGAAAGCGGCAACGATGCTCGATTGTGTGATGTTCTGGCAGTCGTTCTGGCCTTTCTGTCCCGAATATTCATTCGGGACTTCAGGCGCCGGCGCAGGCGCGCCGGCTGATCGGAAACGGTGATCAGGAGGAAATCGATCATGCTGCAAGTTCGTGAGCGATTCCAGCAGATGTCCCGCAAGGAACATCGCAAAGTGCTGGACACCATCAGCAGACGCGGATTTGTCGGAGGCGGCGCGATCATAGGTGCTCTGGCCATGGCTGGTGGTCTGCGGCCCGGCGTCACATCGGCCGAGGCGCTCGCCAATCTGAACATTCTGCCGGAAGACCTGCCGGCGACCAGCATGCGAGCCGCAACCGTCGAAGTCGGGGCGGCTTCGACCTGGGTATCTCATGGTATGGAGACTGCGGCGTTTGTCGGCAGCCTTCTTGGCGTTGAGGTTCAGTCGTTCGATGGTCAGTTCGCGGCCGAGAACCAACTCGATGCACTGCTGGCGATCGCTAATGAGGACTGGGATTTCGTTGCTGTTCATCCGCAGTCTTCCGACGCACTCCTCGATGGCGCCGACGCGGTAACCGGCGCTGGTATTCCGCTGATCATAATGGACACACGGTTGATCCAGGACCCAGTCGCGAACATGGAGTATCCCTTCCTGACCTACCTGGAGCCTGACAACATCTATATGGGCACCACAGTCGCCGAAGAGCTCTTCAAGGCGATCAATTACGAGGGCCAGGTCATCCACACCCAGGGACAGCTCGGTCACACCGGCGC
The DNA here is from genome assembly GCA_964461025.1 of uncultured Sphaerobacteraceae bacterium. GTDB lineage: Bacteria > Chloroflexota > Chloroflexia > Thermomicrobiales > UBA6265 > JAHBVL01. The sequence goes on from CAYWSE010000087.1 coordinate 9,772, forward strand.
CCAGGGACGCGCTCAGGGATTCAACGACGCGGTCGCCAAATACCCCAACATCGAGGTCGTCGATGAGACACCGGGTGAGTGGCAGGCAGATATCGTTTCCAGTCTCTGGCAGGATCTCCTGCAACGCTATCCGGACGTCGTCGGTGGATATTTCCACAGTGACGACATGGCGCTTGCCGCGGCCAGCGTTGTACAGCAGGCCAACATGCAAGATCAGGTCAAGCTTGTCGGAGTCGATGGCCTGCGGAATGCGTGCGAGGCGATTCTCGAGGGGACACTTCTGGCATCCGTGATCAACCCGAGCGGACGTATTCACGGTGGCGCCATCTGGGCGGGGTACCTGAACGGTTCAGGCACCGACAATTCGCCCGATCCGTTGCCGAAGTTCATCCGCACCGACGGCGGGCCGATCACGGCGGATAACGCCTTGGGCTACATCTGGTTGCACGACAACTTCCAGTACTAGCGTTTTTCAAGATGAACCGGGCGGGAATTGTGTCCAGGATACTCACGGTGATTGCACGACAATGATTGCCAACGCGAATCCAACGCAGATCCCGTCCGGTTCTCCAGTCGATCAGTATTCCACCTCCCAACCGGTCCTCCAGGTTCTGGACGTCACAAAGCGGTTCGGCGGAGCCACCGCGTTGAATGGCGTCGATTTCGATCTATTGCCGGGTGAAATCCACGGACTGGTTGGCGAAAACGGCGCCGGCAAGAGCACGCTGGTCAAGATCCTGAGTGGCGTGCAGCGACCGGACAGCGGTGAAGTGCTGCTGAACGGTGAACCGATCCGCTTCAAATCACCCGCCGACGCCAAAGCGCACGGCATCGGCATGATCTTTCAGGAACTCACGCTGATGCCCGCGCTGACAGTGGCAGAGAACGTCTTTCTTGGCCGTCAGCCCACCACGCGTTTTGGCCTTGTCGACTGGCGACGCATCAGGCGCGAAGCAAGCGAGCAGCTGTCCGAGTTCGATATTGATATTGATGTTACCGAACGAATTGGCAAACTCTCACTGGGGAATCAACAGCTTGTCGAGATCGCCCGTGTAATCAACTCCGGCGCCGATGTCATTATTCTCGACGAACCAACATCCGCTCTTTCGCCGCCAGAGGCCGAGCGGCTGTTCAGTCTGATGCGCAATCTGAAAGCCAGCGGCAAGAGCATGATCTTCATTTCGCACTTCCTCGAAGATGTTCTGGCGATCTCCGATCGTGTGACTGTGCTCAAAAACTCGAACAAAGTTGGCACCTATCAGGCATCTGAGCTGACAAAACACAGCCTTGTGCATCTGATGATTGGCCGGGATGATTCCACACTCGCCGAAAGCTATGAATCAGGCGTGACGATTCCGCCACCGATCGAGACTCGCGTCGTTTTGAGTGTTCGCGACCTCACCGCCGAAGGAGAGTTTCAGAACATTTCCTTCGATGCCCACCAGGGCGAAGTTCTCGGGCTCTTCGGGTACCTCGGGGCAGGCATGACCGAAATCGCCCGGGCTCTCTTTGGCACAATGAAAACCACGAGTGGTGAAGTCACGCTCAACGACCAGAGCTTCAGGCCGAAAAACCCGACACAGGCAAAGAAGCTTGGACTGGCTTATCTGAGCGAAAACCGGCGGGCGACCCTCTTTCCCAAGCATGAGATTTACAAGAATGTGACACTCGCTCACCTCGAGCATCTCGTCAAGCCAATCTTTCGACATCCGTCGGAAATCGCGGTCGTTGGCCCGCTCATCGAGCGAACCGGTGTGCGTCCAGCGAAGGCGGAGCTTCCCGCCGGCAATCTCAGCGGGGGAAACCAGCAAAAGGTCGTGCTGGCCAAGTGGCTGACGCAACAACCCAAGGTGCTTATCCTCAACGAACCGACGCGCGGCATGGATGTCGGCGCAAAACGAGAAGTGCTCGATCTGGTCAAAGAGCTGAAGAGTGAAGGGGTGGCGATTCTGCTCCTCTCGACTGAACCAGAAACGATTCTGTCTGAGTCAGACCGGATTCTGGTGCTGTCGAAGGGCAGCATCACCAGGGAGTTTTCGCAAGAGACGGTTAGTAAGGAAGATTTGTTGCTCTACGCCTGACAATTGGGCGTTATCGATCAGGGAGATTCAGGAGGTCACCATGGGTAGTGTGAGTCCGGCGGCGTCGCCAGTTTCGGCGGGCCCAACCTTCACCGACAAGGTGTTGCTTTGGGCAAGCAGAAATGCTCGCTTACTGGCTCCACTGATCACGCTGGTCGCCCTGTTTGCGTTTTTTAGCTGGCGTACCGAAGTCTTTCTGACGACACGCAATCTCCAGAATGTCATCACGCAGGTCGCGCCTATTGCCGTCGCTGCGACCGGTGTGACGTTTGTTCTGCTCTGCGCCGAGATCGACCTGAGCATTGCCTCGGTCGCGACCTTTTCCGCCATGATGGCCGCCTGGTTCTGGGTTGGCGATCCGATCGATCTTGGCTCGTGGGGGATCCTGGCCGGGGTGCTGATCGGCGCGTTTCTCGGTCTCATCAATGGCATCTTCATTGCCTACATTGGCATTCCGTCATTCATGATGACGCTGGCTATGCTGACGATCGCCAAGGGTCTCACTACGTACGTCAACGACGGCAAACCGATTTTCGAAGAACCAGACATCCTGCGGCGTGTTTCCAGCGCGGGAAATCTCTTCTTTGGGATCCCGGTCATCGGCATCATAGCGGCGATCGTTCTGGCCATTGGCCACGTCATCCTCGCTTACACCCGATTCGGCCGGCAGGTGTACATGACGGGTGGAAACCGGGAAGCCGCAGAGATGTCCGGTGTCGACACCAAGCGTGTGGTCATGCTGGTCATGACGATCTGCGCACTGACTTGCGGCATCGCCGGAATGCTTCTTCTTGGCCGCGTCGGTCAGGTTGGCGCCGAGAGCAACCCCGATCTGCTGATCAATACGATCGCGGCTGTCGTGCTCGGCGGCACGTCGCTCTTCGGCGGCGAAGGCGGCATGCTGAATACCGTGCTCGGACTGCTGATCTTCGCAGTGTTATCGAACGGTCTGAACTTGCTCCCTGAGCTGAGCATTTACTTTAAGCAGGCACTGACCGGCATTATTCTTCTAGCGGCCTTGTTGCTGAACGTTGTCGCGTTACGACTGGAAAACGTGCAGCGTCGCAGCGACTAGCACATAGGCTAGAATCTTCGCTGCCTGGACGTCCCCGCGCCGGTGACCGCATCACCGGCACGCTCAAGGAGAAAGCTCCCGCATGCCCGCAGAACTCATTGACCCCAAGGATCTGGCTGCTGTCATTGCTGGTTATGAAGTGGTCGACCTGACGGTCCCTCTGGCCGAGAATCTGCCCGGGCATTGGCCGACACACGTTCCGTTTCAACGGAAAATCTACAACTGGTACGAAGCTCGGCCCGATCAGATTCAGCCGCTTCACGCCTTTCGCGGACCGTATTACACCGCCTTTCTGACGCTCGATGAGCACTGTGGCACGCATATCGATGCTCCCTGTCACATGATTCCGCCTCCCGAGTCCGGACTTCCTGCCGCGAATGAGTGGGGCAATGTGACGCTGGACAAGGTCGAGCTCAGCCGGATGATGGGTCCCGCCGCGGTCATCGATGTCACTGAGTTGAAGGACACTGGTGATGATGGCGTCAGTCCGGAGATCCGTGCCGAACACGTCGAGCGCTGGGAGCGAGAACACGGTCGTCTCAAGGGCGCCGAAGTCGTTCTCTTCCGAAGCGACTGGGATGCCCATTACCAGCCAATGCCCGATGGTGGCGCCTATGGCGCCGATCCGTTCCTGCGCGGCAAGGGTCCCGGCTGGCCAGCGCCAGGCATTGATTGTCTCGACCTTCTCGTCGATCGTGGCTGCATGACGCTGGGGCTGGACGGCGTCAGCGTCGGTGGTGTGCACGATCCCGTCCCCGCGCATCACCACGGACTCGGCAAGGGGATGCTCTTCATCGAGCTGCTGGCGAATTTGAAGCGGATGCCACCCCGCGGCGCCTTCTTCGTCTACCTGCCCCTGCACATACTCGGCGGCAGCGCGGGACCGGGTCGCGCGGTAGGCTTCGTACCTCGCAATCTCAGCGCGCAGGCCGCCGCATAGCAGGCGCTCCTTGGCCAAATCACGTCTCTGAAGGGGTGGGGCTCGTCCCTACCCTTCTCATCCGCTGCCGCTCGGTTGTCTACAACCACGTTGCCGAACGCTGGCTGCAAAGCGTTCGCAGCCTCGCCCCATATGGCGCCCACGCGATTGCGTACCGATTTCCACGCCACCCCCAGCGCCGCAAGGAGCGCTAAACTACCGACCGTCGACTCTCGACGCTTGCACCTTATCGAGGCCACACACGCATGAGCAACGAACGGTATCTGATCACTGGCGCTTTTGGATGCATTGGCTCGTGGACAGTCAAACTGCTGCGCGACCAGGGAGTCGAGGTCTATACCTACGACCTGCCCGGTAATCCACATCGGCTGAAGCTCCTGCTCGATGAGTCTCAACTGGCCGACATAAACATCATCGAAGGCGACATCACCAATCAGCAGCAATTCCGAAGCGCCGTCGCCGACAATGGCATCACCCGAATCGTTCACCTCGCCGCGCTGCAGGTGCCTTTTGTTCGCGCCAATCCAGTGCTCGGCGCTCAGGTCAATGTGGTGGGATCGACAATCGTTTTCGAAACTGCCAAAGAACTCCGCGATCAGGTCCAGTCTGTGACCTATGCCAGTTCCGTTGCCGTCTACGGACCGCTCGACAAGTACCCGCCGGGCCCGATCGCTCACGACGCTGAATTCCTGCCGACCACCCTTTATGGCGTCAATAAGCAGGACAATGAGTGGACCGCACGCATCTACTGGCAGGACTATCAGCTCGCCTCTACCGGTCTTCGGCCATTCTTCGTGTATGGCCCAGGCCGCGACCAGGGCATCAGCTCACTCCCATCCAAAGCGATGCTTGCCGCCGCTGCCGGTCGCCCCTACGAAATCACCTTCGACGGATCGGCTACGCTCCAGCATGCCGAAGATGTCGCCCGCTCGTTCATTACCGCGTCGCGGGCTGGTCTCGGCGGCGCTGAGGTCTACAACCTTGGCGGCACCACCGTTTCGATGACCGAGGTCGTCGAAGCGATTGAAGAAGCCGCGCCTGAGGCGGAAGGATCGATTCGCATCTCTGGATCGCACATGCCCTTCCCCACCGACATGGACGACAGCGCAGTCAATGCCGCGCTAGGCACGCTGCAATGGCGTCCATTCAAACAGGGAGTCAAGGACACCATCGCCGACTTCAAAGCCGCCATCGCCGCCGGCCGCATTGACGTCGACCGAGCGATCAGCTAGCAACAAACGTAATTGGTCGGAACGGCGCCCGGTAGCTGCGCACGGCGTGCGCCCTGAACTTTGGCACTTTTGGGAAGGGACTTGAAGAGAGGAGAACCTCC
>CAYWSE010000088.1:0-15119 GCA_964461025.1 uncultured Sphaerobacteraceae bacterium
TGGCCAGCGACGGAAAAACGATCCTGATGGTCACGCACGACGAGGAGCTTGCCCGGCGCGCTGGGCGGCATGTCGTACTTTCCGATGGCCGCGTTGCGGGCGCCTCCACTACCCAAAATGGCATGGCTCCGCTTCTCACCTCGGTCAGAGGAAGCTCGTGATGGCTAGCCCGCGCATTCGCAAAGTCATCGGCGATCTCACAGTGTCACGCTCGCGCACGGCGCTCGTGGTGCTTTCGATCGCGATCGGCGTCTTCGCCGTGGGCACGATGCTGACCGAGCTGGTCGTTGTTCAGCAGGCGATCGATGACAGCTTCGACGCTGCCAATCCGGCCTCAGCGGTGCTGATGACCGAACCATTTGACCAGGAGATCGTCGAGGCCGTTCATGCCTTGCCCGATATCGCTGATGCCGAGGGAAGGACATCTCTCGATGTCAGAATGCGAACCGGTGACGGCACATGGCACGACCTCGCTCTCGCTGCTATTGCCGATTTCGACGCGATCCAGATCGACCGGCTTGTGCCGGAATCTGGCGCCTGGCCGCCGGCGACCGGCGAAATTCTCCTCGAACGGCAGTCGATGTCCGAAGCCGGAATCAACGCCGGCGAGGCGATTGACCTGGAAATGCCAGACGGTGTGGTCCACTCGCTGATCGTCAGTGGCGAGGTCTACGACCCGGGCATGGTTTCGCCGAGCCTGAGTGAGGATCTCCTTGCCGGCTATGTCTCGGCCGAAACTTTGGCGACTCTTGGAGTGGAGCCTGGCTTCAACGAGCTACGTGTTCTTGCCGCCGAACAGCCGAGAGATTTGCAGCAGGGAGAGCTGGTCGCCGCGCAGGCAAGAGACCTCGTTCTCGAGCCAGCCGGCATCACGGTGCATCGCATCGCGGTGCATGACACCCCTCGGTATCACAGCGAGGATCTCGGTGCGGCGCTCTTTATGATCCTGACCCTGTTTGGATTATTGATGTTGCTCCTTGGTGTCTTTCTCGTCATCAACACCACAAATGCCAGTCTGGCCCACCAGACGAGGCAAATCGGCATGATGAAAGCGATCGGCGGAACCAGGCGGCAGATCGTTGCGCTCTACCTGGCGACGGCCTTTGGATATGGAGTGCTGGCGGTCGTCATCGCCATCCCACTCGCCGCGCTCACTGCCCGCATTTTCTCCGGCTACTTCGAATCGCTCCTGAACATCGATGTCCGGGGACCCTGGTTTCCATCGTGGGTGCTGGCGATCGAACTCGCTCTTGGACTGCTCGTGCCGCTTCTCGCTGCTCTCGTTCCCGTCCTTCGCGGCACGCGCATCACGGTCCGGGAGGCGTTGTCGTCATATGGGTTGAGCGAGTCGCCGTATGAAGCAGGGGGGATCGATCGGTTGATCCAGCACATTCCCAGTCTCTCACGACCGGTTCTGCTTTCGCTGCGAAACACCTTCCGGCGGCGAGGCAGACTGGCCCTCACGCTTGTCACCCTGGCGCTGGGCGGCGCGATCTTTGCCAGCATCGCCACCATTCAGTCCTCACTCGACAACACGCTCGACGAAGTCCTGCAGTACACCGCGTACGATGTCCAGATCGACTTCATCAGCCCTGTTCCGGCACAGGAAGTCACCGGCCTGGCGAGCAGTGTTCCCGGCGTGACTTCAACCGAGGCCTGGATCGCGACGAATGCATCGCGGGTACGCCCGGATGGCACGCAGAACTCGAATATCTGGCTCACCGCTCCCCCGGCCGGGTCAGCACTCATCACACCGACCCTGATCGAAGGTCGCTGGCTGGAACCGGGCGAAGGCGAGGCACTGGTCGTCAATGTCGATTTCCGGGCAGACGAGCCTGATCTCCAGCTCGGTGATCTGGCCACGCTCCGGGTCGAAGGGCAGGAACTCGAGTGGGAGATCGTCGGCATTGTCTCTACGCAGCTGACCGGTCCCGTCGCCTTCGCGGCGTACGAACCGTTGAGCGAAGCGCTCGAGATGCGCGGTGAGACGAACCGGGTTGTTCTGGTGACCGATCAGCACGACGCCGGCACGCAGTCAGCGGTGGCGGCGGAGGTCGATGAGCTGCTGCGCACATCTGGGTTGCCGGTTGAGCAGGTCCACACCTTCAGCGATCTGCGACAGGGAACAGAGAGTTTGTTCGATGTCCTGGTGGCCGTCCTTGTGGTCGTATCGGTGTTGCTGGTGATCGTCGGTTCGCTTGGCTTGATGGGAGCACTCGCGCTCAATGTCATCGAGCGACGGCGGGAGCTCGGTCTGATGCGGGCGATCGGCGCTTCGAATCAAATCATCTCGCGCATCGTCGTCACCGAAGGAGTGGTCATCGGGCTTCTCGGCTGGGTATTCGGCGCCTTGCTGGCGCTGCCAATGGGCTGGCTCCTGAGCAATCTGATCGGCAATGCCCTCCTTCGAGCGCCGCTCTCCCATGCGTTCTCGGCGACCGGCATTCTCGTCTGGCTCATCCTGGTGCTCGTACTGTCGGTGGTGGCCAGTCTGCTTCCGGCTCGCAGCGCCTGGAGCCTCAGCGTCCGCGAGTCGCTGGCTTACGAGTGACGCCGCAAATTAGCCTCATCAGTCGACCGTAGACTCCGGCCCTTTGCCGGCAACCGACCCAACCAACCGTACGCATCGACCTGAGCCTGCCCTGAGCGCAGTCGAATGGGTGTCGATGCCCTGGCCTGCGGCTTTCGGGAAACGCAGGCGTTTCCGCTACACATTCCTTGCCGCCTTGCCGCCTTGTCGCCTCGCCGCCTTTTTTGCCTATCCGCCTCCGTCCACGGCAACCGGCGCCGTGAACTGGCTCGAATAGAGATCGGCATAGAAGCCGTTCTGCGACATCAGCTCTTCGTGCGTCCCCTGCTCGATGATGTTGCCGTCCTTCATCACCAGAATCAGATCGGCGTTGCGGATCGTCGACAACCGATGCGCGATGACGAAACTCGTCCGCCCCTCCATGAACCTGCTCATGCCCGCCTGAATCAGGGCTTCTGTCCGCGTGTCGACCGAGCTCGTCGCCTCATCGAAGATCAGCATCGGCGCGTCGGCCAGCATCGCCCGGGCGATCGTCAACAACTGCTTCTCGCCGGCCGAGATGTTGTCCGCTTCCTCGTTCAACACCAGACTGTATCCACCCGGCAGCGAGCGAATGAAGTGATCGGCGTGCGCGGCGATCGCCGCATCGCGCACCTCTTCGTGTGTGGCGCCCTCCCTCCCGTAGGCAATGTTTTCCTCGATCGTGCCGTTGAAGAGCCAACTGTCCTGCAACACCATCCCGAACTGCCGGCGCACGTCCGCTCGCCGCATCGCCCCGGTCGAGGCGCCATCGATGCGAATCTCCCCGCTGTCCGGATCGTAGAACCGCATCAGCAGATTGACCATCGTCGTCTTGCCGGCCCCCGTCGGCCCGACGATCGCCACCCGCTGACCCGGTTCGACATGCGTCGAAAAGTCTCTGATGATCGTCTGACCCGGCAGATATCCAAACACGACATGATCGAAATCGACCGCCCCCTCGATTGCTCCCGGAACGACCGGCGCCACCGGATCGGGAATTTCTTCCTCTTCGTCCAGAAACTCGAACACCCGCTCCGCCGCCGCCGCGGTCGATTGCATGATGTTGGCGATACTCGCCGTTTGCACGATCGGCTGGTTGAACTGGTTCAGGTATTGCAGAAAGGCCTGGATGTCGCCGATCCGCAACTGACCCTGCACCGCCAGCCAACCGCCCATCACCGCGACACCGACATACCCGAGATTGCCGACGAACATCATCACCGGAAACATCAGACCGGAGAGAAACTGCGACCGCCAGGCGCTGCCATGCAGCGTGTCGTTGATCGCCCGGAAGGTGGCGATTGACCGGCTTTCCGCCCCAAACGCCTTGATCACCGTATGCCCGGAGAGCATTTCCTCGACATGCCCGTTCAGCCGTCCCAGCGAAGCCTGTTGCTGGATGAAATAGGGTTGCGACCGCTTCGTGATCACCCGAATGAGCAGCAGGCTGACTGGCACGATCAGCACCGCCACCATTGTCATCTGCCAGCTGATCGAAATCATCATGAACAGAATGCCGATCAGCATCGTCACCGACGTGACGATCTGCATCAGCGACTGATTGAGCGTCTGGCTGATCGTTTCGACATCGTTCGTCACATGGCTGAGCACATCGCCATGCGTGCGCGAATCGAAATAGCGCAACGGCAACCGGTCGATCTTGGCGGAGATCGCTTCCCGCAGATCGTAGGTCACATGCTGCGAGATGCCGGCCATGATCCAGGCCTGGATGTAACCGAAGAGCGCGCTGACGAGGAAGAGAATGACCAGCAGCTCGATTTTGCGGCGAATCGCATCGAAGTCGATGCCATGCCGCTGCGAGAGATCCATATCGGCGATGGCGGCGCGTTGCGCTTCGGGGATACCTTCCAGTTGCTCCGGCGTTGCCCGTTCGAGCAGATCGGCGCCGGTCGTACCGGGCGGAATCTCCATGCCGTCGGGCAGTTCCTCCTGGACCCGGTCGTAGAGACGGCCCTGCGAGTAGCCGCCAACGACCATGTTCGTCACATCGCCGAGGATGCGCGGACTGACAATGGCGAAAACCGTGCTGGCGATGGCGAAAATCAGCACGACGATCATCTGCGTCCAGAACGGCCGCAAAAACGCCAGCAACCGCTTGATCGTGCCTTTGAAGTCCTTCGCCTTCTCCACCGGCGGCCCGACCGGCGGTGGACCACCGCGCGGTCCGATCAGGGACGGGCCACGCATCTGCTGCTGGCTGGACGAGCGGGAGCTGCTCATACCGGCTCCCGTCCGTTCGACCCTGCTGACGAATCGAAGCCCATTTCCCGGGCCAGCTCCTCTTCAGAAAGCTGGCTGGCCGCAATCTCCTGATAGACCGAACAGCTGCGCAACAGCTCGCGGTGCGTTCCCTCACCGACAATCCTGCCCGCATCGAGCACGACGATCTTTTCCGCGTGCATGATCGTGTTGACCCGCTGAGCGACGATCAGCACGGTGCTGTCGCCGGTATCCTCGGCCAGCGCGGCGCGCAGATTGGCGTCGGTACGGAAATCGAGTGCAGAGAAACTGTCGTCGAAAATGTAAATCTCCGGTTCGCGCACGACCGCGCGGGCGATCGAGAGGCGCTGTCGCTGTCCGCCCGAGACATTCGAGCCGCCTTGAGCGATGGAATGCTGAAGGCCGTCGTCGAAGCGAGAAATGAACTCATCTGCCTGCGCTGTCTCCGCCGCCTGACCGATCTCGGCGGTCGTCGCGTCGTCCTTGCCATAGCGGATATTGCTTTCGATCGTGCCGGAGAAGAGATTCGCTTTCTGCGGCACATAGCCGATGCGACCACGCAGATCGGCAATCGGCATCTGGCGCACATCGACGCCGTCGACAAGTACCGTTCCGTTCGTTGGGTCGTAGAAGCGCTCGATCAATCCGATCAACGTCGATTTGCCGCTGCCCGTCGGTCCGACGATCGCCGTCGTCTCACCCGGTTGCGCCGAAAAGGTGATCTCTTCGAGCACCGGCTCCTCAGCCTCCGGATAGGCGAAGGTCACATTCCTGAATTCGATCCGTCCACCCGCTTTCGGTGCCGCCACGGGCACGGCCGGCTCCTGCACGCTCGGCTCGGTCTCGAGCACCTCCACCACCCGCCGAGCCGAAACCGCCGCGCGAGGCAACATCACCGCGATCATCGAAATCATCAGAAACGACATGATCACCTGCATGGCGTATTGCATAAAGGCCAGCATGTCGCCGATCAGCAGTTCGTCCTGATCGATCTTGTGCGCTCCCACCCAGACGATGGCGATCGATGTGATATTGAGCACCAGCATCATCACCGGTTGCATGATCGCCATCATCCGGTTGACGACCAGATTGACGCCGAATAGATCGCTGTTCGCCTGCTCGAAACGCTCCCGCTCCCACGCTTCACGGTTGAACGCCCGGATCACCCGCATCCCGGTCAGGCGTTCGCGCGTCACCAGATTGAGGCGGTCGACCAACGTCTGCAGCCGGGCGAAGCGGGGCATCGCCAGCGCCAGCAACACCGCAATCACCACGAACAGCACCCCGACCGCCACCGCCATGATCCAGGTCATGGACGGGGCCAGGTGGTAGGCCTTGATCACCGCACCGATCCCCATCAAAGGGGCCATCGTCGCCAGCCGCAAGGTCATGAACAGGGCCATCTGGATTTGCTGCATGTCGTTGGTGCAGCGGGTGATCAGCGAAGCGGTCGAAAACTTGCTGAATTCGAGCGGTGAGAAGGACTCCACCTGCTCGAAGGTGTCGTTGCGCAGATCGCGGGTGAAACCGGTGGCGATTCGGGAAGCCAGAAATGCCGCGCCGATCGTGCACAACCCACCCACGAGCGCCACCGCCAGCATCCGCAATCCGGTGGCGAAGACGACGTCGTTGTCGTTGCCGACGATCCCGTCGTTGACGATCGTCGCCATGTAATCGGGCAGAGAGAGATTCGCCACTGTCTGCCCAAGCAGCAGCAGAATCATCACCACCATCGGCAGCAAAAAGGGTTTCAGATAGTGGGCCAGACGCCCCATCCGGCAGGTTCCCCAAACGGGTGACTCGAGGCTGCGCGGCGCGATCGCTGAGCGCCGCCTGGGAACTGTAGACCGTCTGTCAATCGGAGATCGGAGGCCGTAGATCGTAGGCCGTAGACCGGAGGCCGTGGATCGAAGTCCGAGGTCCGAGGTCCAAGACTCTGGCATGCCGACTTGCCGACTCGCCGACTCTCCGACTCCGTCCCAAGGGCTAGATCGCTTCGGTGTTCTGGTCGGGGAGGCTGTCGAGGTTCATGTCGGGTGAGCGGGAACGGCGGGCATCCCTGCGGAGCGTCGATGCCGCCAAAAAGGCGGCGAACGCGGTGGCTGTGAGCACCGCCAGTTTGGCCGGTTCGGCGTGGATCGTGCCTTCGAACGAGAGCTCGGTGATCAGCAGGGAAACAGTAAAGCCCATCGCGGTCAGGAATCCGATCGGTAGGAGATCGCGCATCCCGATCGCATCAGGCAATCGCAGCCGGGTCAGCTGGGTCGCGACGAATGTGGTCCCCATGACGCCCAGCAGCTTGCCACAGAGGAGCGCGACGACGATCGCCACATATTCAGGCTGCCGGACGACCTCGACTATCGACTCGCCATCGACGACGTTGACGCCCGCCGAGAAGAACGCGAAGACCGGCAACGCCAGTCCCGCCGCGAAGGGGCGCAGCAAATGCTCATATCGTTGCGTGCGCGGCGCCGCTTCGCCGAACAGCGGTCGCGCCGGCAATACAAAACCGAGCAACGCCCCGGCGATCGTCGCGTGCACACCCGACTCGTGCATCAGGACCCACGCGACTAGCGCGACTGTCACGAGTGCGATGGCTGGCGGCACCGCTCGCCGCACCAGCAGGGCAAAGACCGCGATCGCCAACAACGCTCCGATGAGCGCCAGCCAGCCGATCGAACGCGTATAGAAAATCGCGATGACGACGATCGCCAGCAGATCATCGACTACTGCCAGCGTCAGCAGAAAGAGCCGCAAGGCGACCGGCAAGCCCCGGCCAAAAATGGCCAGCACGGCAAGCGCGAAGGCGATGTCGGTCGCCGTCGGAATCGCCCATCCGTCATGAATGGCGCGATCGCCCGAGAGGAAGGCGACCGACAGATAGACGATCGCCGGCAAGGCCATGCCCCCGATCGCTGCCAGCACCGGCACCGCCGCTTCACGCCGGTTGCTCAGACTGCCGGCAACCAGCTCGTGTTTCAGCTCAGCGCCCACGACGAAAAAGAAGATCGCCAGTAGTCCATCGGAAGCCCAGGCGGCGAGCGTCAAGTCGAGACCGCCAAATCCGACGACCGTGTGGGCAAGTCGTTCATAGCTGTCGCGCCACGCCGAGTTCGCCCAGCAGAGGGCAAGCGCAGTCGCGGCGAGGAGCAGAATCCCGCCGGTGACGTCTTGTGAAAGCAGCCGGCGAAGGTTCGTGCGCTGCGAAGAGGGTGGGGAAGTCGCCGCCAGAGATGTCTCCATGGCCGTAGTGCTGTCCAACCCGCACAACCGCGAGCAGACGCCGACCAGACTTCCCGGCACGCCAGCGGGTAGTGTACATGGGCGGCGAGCTGGTCGTCGCATTGCTGGCCGGAGGCATCGAGCAGCATGATCATGTCGCCTCACACGAGGAATCTGAAGAACCGCGTTCGCTGGCGGGCGTTGGGTGAGTGGCTTCTGAACAGGAGCGGTCAGTCTCAGGGTGCCGCGAACATTTTTGGATTTCGGGCGCGCCCGATCGAATCAGATTCCTGACTCCACTCCGATGCGTCGTCGATCCCCGCCAGCTCTCCGATCAGAGCCACCATTGTCCGGGCGCCGGCGTGGAAGCGGGCGACTTCAAAGCGTTCGTTGGGGGCGTGATTGCGCTCGTCCGATTGAGCGTAGGGGACGACGAACGACGGCGCACCGAGGATCTGCGTCCAGACGGAGTCCGGCAGACTCCCACCCAGCAATGGCACATCGAGCGGTTTTCGCCCAAACCCCAGCTCGACCGCCCGACGCACCGGCTCCGCCATCGGGTGATCGAGCGGAGTCGACGACGGCTCCATCGACCCCGTCCGCACGATCGTCGCGCCGGGAGCATGCCGCTTCACATGGGCCTCGACCTTCGCGAACAGATCGTCGCACCGCTGATTCGGCACTAATCGCATGTCGAGTTTTGCCGACGCTCTGCTGGGGATCACCGTTTTGCTGCCCGGACCCTGATAACCGCTCGTCAGGCCGTTGATCGTCATCGTCGGCCGGGCGACCAGCCGGTCGTAATAGCTCACCCCTTTCGGCGGCGGCAGTTCGGAAACGCCGATCGACGCCAGGCTCGCCGCCACGTCATCGGGCATCGCCGCGATCGCGCTGCGCGCCGCCGGCGAAAGCTCGGCCACGTCGTCGTAAAACCCCTCGACCAGCACTTCGTTGTCGGCGTTCATCATCGTGCCGAGCAGATGCACGAGCAACCACGCCGCGTTCGGCGCCACGCCGCCCCAGTTGCCGGAGTGGAGATCGTTCGCCGCTCCCTGCACGTGGATTTCGGCCGACAGCACCCCGCGCACGCCGTAGCTGATCTGCGGGAAGGCATCGTTCTGCACCGGTCCGTCCGCAGTGAACACGAGATCGGCCCGCAGCAAATCGCGGTGCTCGCGCACCACATCCTCGATGTGCGGACTGCCGATTTCCTCCTCCCCTTCCAGAAGAACTTTCACATTGACCGGCAACTCGCCCACCGTCTCGAACCGGGCCCGGATACCGCAGATGTTGGCGAAATGCTGCCCTTTGTTGTCGCCTGCGCCACGGCCCAGAATCAGCCCATTCCGCATCACCGGCTCGAACGGCGACGTTTCCCACAGATCGAGCGGCTCGGGAGGTTGCACATCGTAGTGACCATAGATCAGCAGGGTTGGTTTGCCCGGCTGGTTGCAGCGTTCGCCAAAGACCATCGGGTGCCGCTTTGTCGGCAGCAACCGTGTCGCCAATCCCGCGCGCTCCAGCAGGGCACGCTCCAGATCGGCGCACTCCGGAACACCAACATCCTGCGCCGAAATACTCGGTTGCCGGATCAGGGTGAACAGGTCATCGAGATCGCGCTGCCGATGCGTTTCGAGAGACGCCAATACCGCTTCGAGACTGGTCATCGGGCGAAACTCCTTGCGTGCGTACATCTATTTCACGGCGGCGCGGCATGAAAATGGCATTGTCATCCCGAGCGAGACGGAGCGCCAGCGGAGTGCAGTCGAAGTATCTCCCGCCGCAGCGGTAACTCCCAGGCAACGTCGCTTTCTCCCCGAACGAGTGATTCTTCACTCCGTTCAGAATGACGGGTTCCTTCTGGCATCTTCCGACCAATCGCTCCTGGGTTGGTCCTTAGTCTCCCGTCTGCGGATCAAGCGGTGGAGCACCGATCGGCACCGGCGCCAGGATGGGCGGAATAGCAAGGGAGGGGGCGCGTTCCACACGCATATCCGGTAGCCAGCGTAGCCAGTCAGGTAGGTACCAGTTGCGGTCGCCGAGCAACACCATTGCCGAGGGGACCAGGATCGAGCGGACGATTGTGGCGTCGAGAAGGATTGCGACCCCAAGTCCGAAGCCCAGCTGCTGAATGAAGACCAGGCTGGCCGACGCAAACCCACCAAAAACGGCAACCATGATCAATGCCGCGCCGGTGATGATCTTCGCTGTCCGCTGCAGTCCGACCGACACCGATTCCTCATTGCGGTGGGTAAGGTCATAGTGCTCCCGGATTCGGGAAAGCAGAAAAACGTGGTAGTCCATCGAAAGACCAAACAGCACCGCGAACATGAAGAGTGGCAATCCCGCTTCGATGACGTCCGTCTGCTGGAATCCGAAGAAGTCGATCAGGTTTCCTTCCTGGAAGACCCACACGATGAGACCGTAGGCCGCGGCGACCGAGAGAACGTTCA
This sequence comes from uncultured Sphaerobacteraceae bacterium, assembly GCA_964461025.1. Taxonomy (GTDB): domain Bacteria; phylum Chloroflexota; class Chloroflexia; order Thermomicrobiales; family UBA6265; genus JAHBVL01. The sequence goes on from CAYWSE010000088.1 coordinate 10,468, forward strand.
TGGCGATGGCCTTTGCGGCCACAACCAGGGAGCGAAACACAATGACCAATAGCACGAAACTCACACCAAGAACGAAGAGAATGACAATCGGCGTGTAGGTGCCGAGAACATCCAGAAAGTCGGCATTGTTCGCGGTAATGCCCGTCGTCAGAATTCGGCCTGACGGCAGCGAAGCGGCAATGGGCGGGATGATGTCATCTCGCAGCTGTCGAATCGCGACTGTCGCCGCTTCCGAATCGGGATCGAGATTCATCGGCACGGAGATGAGCGCAATCTGTCCGTCAGCGCTTTCAGTTGTCGTTGCAGGACCATACAGGGAGCGACCGTCGTCGGTCGTTGCGCTGCCCAGGTTCTCGATGATGGTCGCGATGGCGAGCTCGGTGGCCGGGTCGTCAGCAGATCCCTCCACAACGATTTCAACCGGCGAAATCAGCCCAGCTGAGAATTCGGAATCGAGGATGTCGAACGCAATCTTTGTTTCCAGCTCGTCCGGGAGTGATGACGCGAAGTTGAAACCTTCGTTCAAATTGAGAAACGGCGTCGCACACAGAATCAGGAAGCCCCCGGCCAGGACCAGGCTGACAACCGGCCGGCGCATGACAACCCTGCTGGTCGTTCCCCAAAAGCCACGGTGGACCGTTTCGTGGTCCCAGGCGGCCTGCCTGGCCGCCGTTTCGGCATCGTACTTACGCCGCCGCGGCCAGTCCATTTTGTCGCCGAGCAGAGAAATCATGGCGGGAATCAGCGTCAAGGTGGCGGCCACGGCGACACCAACGACCAGGATCGCCCCAACGCTGACCGATCGATAGTCATTGGTGGGCGCGATGAACAGCCCGGCCAGCGCCAGGATGACGACCATGCCAGAAAACAGCACGGCCCGGCTGGCAGTGCCGCCGGCTCGCTCGATTGCATCGTGCTTGGTCGCTCCCCGACGGCGCTCTTCGCGATAACGCTCGACGACGAACAGGGCGTAGTCAATACCGACAGCAAGACCGATCATGGGTATGACGGAATTCACGACGAATGACATTTCGTTGAACTGACTGAGGATTGCAGCCAGTCCGAAAGCGATGCTGATCGAGACGACCGCCAGGATCAGCGGGACGAGCGCCGCAACGATCGCGCTGAAAAGCACAATCAGGATGAGGAGAGCGATACCGGCGCCTATGCTTTCACCACGCGCGATGTCACTTTCAGCCAGAGTGTTGACCTCTTCATTCATGCTGCCGTCGCCAACCGCCAGGACCGTGAATGCTGGAGCTGCATCCTGCAGGGTATGCGTCAACTCCAGAACCCGGGCGCCGTGGTCGACGGCGTCTTCCACCGATCCGACGAGTGTCACAGGAACGATGGTTGTTTTGCGATCGGACGAGACAAGAAGGCTGGCCGCTTGCGGATCTCGTTCGCTGAGCTCGTAATAGTTGACAACGCTGTCAACCAACTCAGTTTCGGCGCGAAACGCATCGGTGACGCGTTGAACAGTCGCCTGGAAGTCAGCAGCATCAACCGTCAGTCTTGAGGACTGGACGATCAGTGTTTCCGTGCCTCGGCGTTCCTCGCGAATGCCGTGCTCTTCGAGAAGGGCCCATCCCTGTTGTGATTCCGGATTGTTCAGGAGACCAGCATTGGTCGTGATGTTGGCGGGCATGAAGGTCTGAGCAACGATTGCCAGGATGAGGATGGAAACCCAGGCGATAAGAACGAGCCAGGGGCGCCGGGAGCTGAATCGAGCCAGCCCTGAAGTCGAAATGAGACGTTTCACTGCGGCGCCTTTCCGTGCGGACACTGGTGAACAACACCAGCTGGGTGCCCCCAGTCTCCAGGCCAGGGTGAGAATGTCGCTTCTTCGTTCATCGGTTTCCTTTCTGCCAGATCGATTGCGTCTGCCATGTTCATGCCAGGTCCTTCGCAGGAGGCACGTCGATTCGTGATCTTTAAAACGGAGCCTTACACCCGTAAGTTCCGAAACCGGATGGTAACATTACACGTGTAAGGTTTCAACCCTGGCAGGGAGTTCTGGCGATGTCCCGGCGTCCGGCCCTCACTCTGGAACAGATCATCGACGCGGCAGTGCGCGTCGCTGACCGGGGCGGACTCACCCACGTGAGCATGCGAAACGTCGGCAAAGAAGCTGGTGTCGAGGCGATGTCGCTCTACCACCATCTGGCTGGCAAGGACGCACTGCTCGACGCGTTGGCAAACTGGATTTATACGCAGATCATGCTGCCCGAATCACAGCGACCGTGGCGACAGGAGATGGAAGCCCGTGCCGCATCGGCTCGCCGCGCCCTATTGCTGCACCCGTGGGCCCTCGGCCTGATCGGATCGCGCCCCTCACCTGGACCTGATGAGCTTCGTCACCATGAAGCCGTATTCGCCTGCCTGCGCAGCAACGGCTTTTCCTTGCCAATGGCAATCCACACGGCCTCCGCGCTCGATGCGTATGTTTATGGTTTTGTGCTCAGCGAGCTCAACATGCCCTTCGACGTGGACGAGCCAATAGACGGATTCATCGACGAGATCCAGCAGATGATCCCCGCCAGTGACTACCCCAACCTCGCGGAAACAATCACTGACCACCTCGTCGGTCAGGGTTTTTCCTACGCCAACGAGTTCGATTTCGGGCTCGCTCTCATCCTCGATGGTCTCGAGCGGCGCCTCGCGGACACGATTGCGTAACCTCGCCATGTATGGTGCTCGATCCCGCTCGCATCAGACGTCGCCCTTCCCACCGGCAGCGATCCGCCCCGCCCCCGCATAGACATTGAATCGCTCGCCGCGCAGGAAGCCGACCAGGGTCATGCCGAAACGTTGGGCCAGATCGGCGGCCAGACTGCTCGGCGCCGACACCGCACACAACACCGGAATGCCGGCCGCCAGCGCTTTCTGGGCGATCTCGAAACTGCTGCGACCGCTGACCATCAGGATGTGCCTATTTAAAGGAAGCAACCCCTCCAAGAACGCCCAGCCGACCACCTTGTCGACTGCATTGTGCCGGCCGACATCCTCGCGCACCGCCAGCAGCTCACCTTCCGCGGTGAACAACGCTGCCGCATGCAACCCGCCGGTCGTGGAAAACAACCCCTGCGCCTCCCGCAGCTTCTCGGGCAGCGCCACAATCGTTTCCCATCCGACCACCGGTCCCGGACCCAATGGCGCAATCCCCCGCCGTTCGATATCGTCGAGCCGCTCTTTGCCGCACAGCCCGCAGGCGGAGGTCATCGCAAAGTTGCGAGTGGGTGCATGGGGGATTGTTGATGGTGCATGGTTGATGGTCGATGGTTGATAGTTGATGGTCAATGGTGGGTTGTCGGCAAGCTCAGACTTATCACGAACCAGCGACGATTCTCCTCGGTCCAAACCACTACTGCCCAGTGCCGAGTGCCCAGTGCCCAGTGCCTCGTCCTGTTGCCTTTTGCCCTTTGCCTTTTGCCCCTCGCCGAGTGCCGAGTGCCGAGTGCCGAGTGCCCCGTCCCTATTGCCCATTGCCTTTTGCCCATTGCCCCGAAGCACCGCCGTCACAATGTTGTACCGCTGCTCGGCGTCCTCGCAGTCGAGGCAGTATTCGATCCGGGCGATTTCGTGGCGGGATTCGATGAGACCTTCCGCGAACAGAAAACCAGCGGCGAGCTCGAAGTCGGCGCCGGGGGTGCGCATCGTTACAGCGATCGGCTGCACATCGTGGCCATGCCGTATACGGATTTCCATCGGCTCTTCGGTCGCCAGCAGGTCGATGTGCGAGCGGCTCTTCCCCGCCTCCACCGACCGCATCCGCACCCGGGTTTGTCCGGCCTTCCGCTCGGCCATCACATTGTCATCCCGTCAGAAGTGCATTCATCACGGATGTCGTCCTGATCAAAGTGACCAATGTTCATCGTCCTGCTGCTGCTCCACAAAGCGTTGTCACTCTGAGCTTGCGAAGAATCTCCCGCCGCAGCGGCAAGCGTCCCACGGCGCCGCCCGGAGCCCGAACGAGAGATTCTTCGCTACGCTCAGAATGACGGGCAACAATGCTCAGCATAGCGCCCACTTGTGCGAAGGGGCGGCTTGCTCAATGCCCAGCGCCCAGTGCCTCGTCTCCCCTATTGCCTAGTGCCCATTCTCATTTGCCCTTTGCCCCTTCTCGATCGTCACCAGCGTGTTGTAGTCGGGGACGCCGGATTGGGGGGAGCGGTCGGAACGATCGAGCAGCACATTCCCCTCCGGCCAGTGGACCTGGACATTCCGCCGCGAAATCGGCGCGACCAGCACCCGGCCCACATACTCGCCATGCTTGCTGCGCAGAACAACCGGGGCGCCATCGGTCAACCCAAGCGCCGCGACATCTTCCTCATGCATCAGCACCGCTTCCCGCTCGGCGCCGGTGATGGCGTCCTTCGCGGCGTGGACCATGCTGTTGAATTGCTTGCCGCGACGGGTGGCCAGCGCAAACCACCCCTCCGGAATCACATCGATGACCGGCTGGACGCTGGCGAAATGCGCTTTGCCATCCCCGGTCGGGAAGACCCACCCCTCGCAGAGGTGCGCGCCACCGGCCTGGAACTGATCGCCCGTCTTGTGAAGATGTTGGATACCGTCGTACATCGGCACAACGCGAGCGATCTCCTCCCGCACCTCCTGCGTACCGGCATAGGTGAGCTTCGACGCCAGAT
>CAYWSE010000089.1:0-5908 GCA_964461025.1 uncultured Sphaerobacteraceae bacterium
GGCAACGCCTGCGTTGCCTTTCTGTAGGAAACGACATTTTCGACACCTGCCAACGCCGCCGGACGAAACGAGCAACGCAGGCGTTGCCGCTACAAAGGGCAGACTGCCTACGCGTCGCGAAATGTTGTCGAGATGGTGGTCGGTGCTATCTGGTGATTTCGGCGAGGACGACGTTGAGCATTTGATCGAGGCGGGGCATGAAGTCGGCTGGATCGGCCCGGTAATGCCGGTTCGAGACGAACGCGATGGTCACCTCGTAAAGAGGATCGATCCAGAGGTAGCAGCCGGTCGCTCCGCCATGCCCGTAGCTGCCCCTAGACACGAGCTCGGGTGACGCGGCGCGTTCCTTCAGCATGAATCCGATTCCCCAGGGGTGAATGACGCCCTCGGGTTCGATGACCGAATCGCCGGGGTCGTCGCTGCACGTCTGATCGGTAGTCATCACCGCCAGCCCGGCCCGAGAGACAAACCATGACGCAGCATGAGGATCGAAGAGTAGACCGAATCGGAGTAGATCGGACAAGCTCGCCACCGCGCCAAAGGCTGGATGCGCCAATCCGAGTCCATACGCCGAGTTGTACATCGCGGTTTCGGGAGTCCGGCCAATCGTGCCATCGACATGCGCAACGCGATCGTGAATCTCCACCGGGGCCGGCAACCATGTCCTCTGCAAACCAGCGGGTTCGAGCACTTCCTCCCTGACGAGCGTTTCGAACGAGCGGCCGGCAACCCGCGCCGCCATCCGGCCGGCGAGCGCGTAGCCAAAATCGCTGTACTTCTGCCGCGTTCCGGGCGCGAATTCGAGATCGACCGCATAGACCTCGTCGATCATCGATTCAACTGGTGTGCTGCTTGCCAGCCGCTCTTCGTGCTGCGCCGACTCATACGGCAGTCCAGAGGTGTGGGTCAGGAGCTGCCGCAGCGTGATCTCGTCGCGGCCATCTCCGTGAAACTCCGGAATGACCTCCGACACCCGCAACCCCAACGTCAGGCGTCCTTGCTCGATCATTCGCATGATCGCGGCGGCCGTATAGAGTTTCGAGATCGACGCGACTGGCCAGATCGTCTCTGGCCCCGCTTTCACCCCCGTTCTGGCAGCTCCGGCGTAGCGCTCGAACACCGGGTTGCCGCGAACGGCAATGGCCAAGCCCGCCCCGGGCGTCCGGCCATCGGCAACCAACTGGTCGAGAAACGATTCGATGCGCGCGTAGCTAGTCACGGCTTTGCTGCTCCTGCAATCGGACGGCAGTCTAGCGCCGAACGCGCGGACTCAGCCAAGTTGTTCGGAAGAGATCGGCAGGAGATTGAATCGAACCGCCGTCGGTCTCCCATCGACGCCAACAGTCTCATCGGAAGCGGACAGCGCGGCAATCCACCCACTGCTCCCATCGTCGAGTTTGATCTTCACCCAGAGACGGTAGGCCAGCGCGCTCGTTTCGCGCGTGTTCGCGCGACCGGCGGACCGGTTCACCACCGGCCAGACAGCTCCCGGTTCCAGCCGGATCTCGCCGATCGGGACGGCGCCGTCGCGGTCGCCAGGAGAGGTCCATACGGTCAACACCGATTCGAATGGGGCCCCGGGAACGATGCCAGACGAAACCGCGCCGAACGCGCTTCGCCCGATCACATGCGTCGGGTTCAGCCAGCCGAGATCGGCAGGCAAATCCGCATCTCCCATCGGCCAGTAACCCGGTCCCGGCGCACAGTTGCGTCCGCACGCGAACTGAAAACGCGGAGCATCGCCGTTGACGACCGGATTGAACAGAAATCCGCGAATCTCGAAGTGCAGATGACTTGGCGACCGGTCGTCGGTGCGAAAGAGCACCGTACCGATCGTTTCCCCGCGACGCACAAAGTTACCCACTCCAACCGCGAGATCGTAATCGAGGTGTCCGTACATCGAATACAGATCATCGGGATGGCGAATGATCACAACACGACCGGGATAATCGGCGTCTGCGTAGACAACTTCGCCATCCGCAACCGCATAGACGAGTGCCCCTGCAGAATTACCCTCGTTCGTGAACCAGTTTTCACCGGTATGCCACCAACCGGTGTTGAAAGCAGTGTTCTCGCAGGCATATCCATGCCGGATGTAGCAACCATCGCCGGGTTGCCGGCTTGGCAGCCCCATCGGCAGCTGGTACTCGACTTCAATGATCTCTTGCGCCACAGACAGGCGCGGAGAGAGGAAGGCCGCCGCCAGCAGCGAGCCAAACGCCCGTCTCGACAAGTGGCTCAGCCCAGGGCCGGTCAGATCAGGTCCGGTTGATTGAAACATGCGTATTGCCAACGTGAATTGTCCTATGCTCCTCTACAAAGCGATGTCATTCTGAGCTTGCGAAGAATCTCCCGCCGCAGCGGGCATCTCGCGAATGCCCGCATGACTCAGCAGCGATCCTCGGCAACGAGAGCTCCTTCGCTACGCTCAGGATGCCCCCCAGGGTTGGTCGCTCAACTCGACTATCACCACGGGCCAGACTCATCATGGCGACGGCAAAAAACGAAAACGTGCCGCAGACGGTCTGCCGTCCGAGCCGGATTCCTCCGTTGACGGCTCCACGAGCACAATCCAGCCAGCGCGACCATCATGCTCGATTTCCGCACAGACGCGATACGGTTCCGAGCTCGTTTCCGCCATCCAGTTCTGGATGAAGCTCATCGCACCAATTTCCAGACGGTCGCCAGGCGACGTCACGAGCACGCCTATCTGCACAGCGTCCGGTTCCGGACTGGCGAAGAATGGAGTCGCATCTGCCACATCCGCTGACGCTACGACCGTTCTGCCATAGAGCGATCCGATGCGGGTCAAGAGGGGATTGAGCCACCCGAGCTCGACCGGATGCTCCGCGTTCATCGGCCAGTATCCCGGCCCAGGTGGGCAATTGAACCCGCAGCGAACGCCATGTTCCGGATGCTCGCCGTTGACCCGGTCGTTCCGCAGAAACGTGCGCAGCTCGAAGTGAAGATGGCTGGGCGCCATACCGTCCGTGCGTGTGAACACCTGCCCGATACGATCTCCGCCGCTGACCCTGTCGCCCATGCCGACGTCCGGCTCGTATGCAAGGTGTCCATACATGGCGAAAAGACCGTCATCCTGCTTGATGATGACCACCCTTCCCGGGTACTCCGAACCGGCATAGACAACCTCACCGTCGTGAATAGCAATCACTTCGGCTCCTCCGGTCTCGGCACTGTTGAGCCCATACCAGTCTTCCCCACAGTGCCACCATCCGGGGTTGTACCAGGTGTTCTCCACAGCGAATCCGTGCCGTATCCAGAAACCATCGCCCGGCGCCCGGTCCGGCCAGCGAATCGGCAGAGATCTGCTCTCCTGCGCGGCGACCTGACTCGAACCACGGAGCGCGAACAACGGCAACATCAGAGCAGCGACGCGGCGGCTCATTCGGGAACAAGCAAACAGATTCTCCATATAGAGTCCTACGTCAAATCGTCGCCGAGGGATGACATCTCACTCTGGCGTAGCGGGAGAAAGGCGACTTCCTTTTGATACACTCGCCGGGTCGCGTCCGGGTTGCCAAAATAGGTAACTCAGACCACTTCACATCAGGAGCACCACCCACGTGACCGCCACGACCGACACCGAGAGTCAGGCCCCCAAACTGCTGGCGCCGATCGATCCGGACATTCGCCAGGCTCGCGGTACAGCCGAAACAGGGCGCGTCCTGGAATCCGAGCTCCGCAGCCGTATCCACGGCGAGGTTCGTTTCGATCGCACCTCCCGGATGCTCTATTCCACCGACGCCTCCAATTACCAGATCGAGCCGGTCGGCGTTGTGGTGCCGAAGACGATCGACGACGTGGCAGGCGCGGTCGAACTGGCAGCGAGTCATGGTGTGCCGATCTTGCCGCGCGGGGGCGGATCGTCGCTGGCGGGCCAGACGGTCGGTGCGGCTCTGGTCATTGACTTCTCGAAATACCTGAACCGTGTGCTCGACATCAACACCGAGGAACAGACCGTCACCGTCGAGCCGGGGATCAATCTCGACTCCCTCAATAAGCTTCTGCGGCCAAATGGACTGATGTTCGGTCCCGACCCGTCCTCCAGCAACCGAGCCACGGCGGGCGGCGTCGTAGGCAACAACTCGACCGGCGCCCACTCGATTCTGTATGGCATGACTGGCGACAACGTCCTCGGGATTCGCTGTGTACTCCCGGAAGGAGGCATCGTCGATCTCAGCCAGGTCACCCCGGAAGAACTGGCTGCTCAGGCCGCCGCGAGCGACCCACGTGGTCGACTACTGACAGAGTTGCAGGTTTTCGGAGCGAAGCACAAGCGGCTCATCAAGCGCGACTTTCCGCCTCACTGGCGACGCTCCACCGGCTACTCGCTGAACGAATTCCTCAAACCGGCGAACGACTTCAACCCGGCAAGGTTATTGGTTTCCTCGGAGGGGACCCTGGCCACCCTGATGCAGGTGAAGTTCAAACTGGTTCCAGTCCCCGAACGCACCGGCATCGTCATTCTCCAATTCGACGAGCTCGTCGAAGCGATGACCGCAACGCCGAAGATCCTGCAGACCGACCCCTCCGCCGTGGAGCTGATGGACCGCATGCTGATTAGCCTGACCCGCGCTCAACCCGGCTACGCGTCGCAGATCAGCTTCATCGAAGGTGATCCCGCCGGAGTGCTGGTTGTCGAGTACTACGGCGAAACAGAAGCCGAGGTCGCCGCACACTGCGAGAAACTCATCGCGCATCTTAAGAAGGCGAAGGTCCGGCTCGCGGCCGACCCGCTTACCGTACTCGATCCGAAGCGGCAATCGGATGTCTGGTCGGTGCGCAAGGCCGGTCTCGGGTTGCTCTACAGCATCCGGGGCGACTTCAAACCGATCCCGGTTATCGAGGATGTCTCAGTGCCGGTGCCTCACCTGGCCGAATTCGTCGGCGCGGTCGAGGAGCTTGTCGCTTCGCATGGCACCACTGCCGCGTACTACGCGCATGCCTCCTCGGGGTGTCTGCACATTCGCCCGCTGGTCAATCTCAAGCAAGCAGCGGGCGTCGAAGCGATGAAGGAGATGGCCTACGCCGCGGCAGAACTGGCGCATCGCTTCGGCGGCGTGATGAGCGGCGAGCATGGCGACGGATTGCAGCGTTCCGAGCTGAATGAAGTGATCTTTGGCCCCGAGCTGTATCAGGCGATGCGGGAGTTCAAATCGATCTTCGACCCCATGGGCGTCATGAATCCCGGCAAGAAGGTCGACGCACCGCCGATGGTCGAGAATCTCCGTTTCGGGCCCGCCTACAAGCCGATCGAAATCAAGACGCATCTCGATTTCTCGCGCGAGGGCGGCTTCTTGGCCGCCGTCGAGATGTGCAATGGCGCGGCGGTGTGCCGGAAGCTGAAGGCCGGCACGATGTGCCCGTCGTATATGGCGACGCGCGACGAGCAAGACACCACCCGCGCCCGGGCCAACGCCTTGCGCAACGCGCTCGCCGGCAATGTGTTCGAACCGAAGGACTTCACATCGCGCGAAACCTACGAGGTGATGGACCTCTGTCTTTCCTGCAAAGCATGCAAGACCGAGTGTCCCTCCAGCGTTGACATGGCCAAACTCAAAACGGAGTTCCTGGCCCATTACTACGACGCTCACGGCACGCCAAGCCGCGCCAAACTCATGGGACACATTCATACGCTGTCGCGCCTGGGATCGGCGTTCGCTCCCCTTGCCAATCTGACGATTCGCACGCCGCTGGGGCGCCCGCTCATGCGGCTGGCGGGCGTCCATCCCGAGCGGAGGCTCTCGACGTTCACGACAAACACCTTCACCCGGCAATGGAAAAAGAAGGCCGGCAAGTCGGTCGGTCAACGGCAAACGCGTGGCTCGGTCGTCTATTTTCACGATACATGGACAACGTACAACTACCCCGGGATCGGGATGGCGGC
>CAYWSE010000089.1:5918-14651 GCA_964461025.1 uncultured Sphaerobacteraceae bacterium
CCAGCGCCATCACGCCCCGCCGTCGCATTCCAAGCGGCGGTCAAATTGCTGGAAGCGGCGGGTTTCGAGGTGATCGTCGAAGAACGACGGGCTTGCTGTGGCCGACCGATGCTTTCTAAGGGTCTGGTGTCCGAAGCCCGCAAATCGGCGCAGAGAAACGTCGATGTGCTTGCTCCCTACGCGAAGCAAGGCATTCCGATCGTTGGCACCGAACCGAGCTGCATTCTGACGTTGCGCGATGAGTATCTCGACTTGCTCCCTGGCAACGAGAACGCGAAGGTCGTCGCCGGCCAGGTATTCATGTTCGACGAGTTCCTGGCGAAACTGGAATCGGCCGGCGATCTCGGCATCACCTGGATCGACGGGACCAAACAGGATGTGTTTTTCCATGGACACTGCCACCAGAAAGCGCTGATCGGCATGGGTCCGTCGATGAAGCTCCTGGCAGCCGCCGGTTGCGCTGCGAGCGAGAGCGGCGCCGGTTGTTGCGGCATGGCCGGTTCATTTGGTTATGAGACGGAGCACTACGACGTCTCGAGGAAGATCGGCGAAGAGCGCCTCTTCCCGGCCGTCAATTCAACGAACCCCGAAACGGTCATCGCCGTCGCCGGTGTGTCCTGCCGGCAACAGATCGAACACTTCACCGGCCGCAAGACCGTCCACCTCGCCGAAGTGCTCGCCGCCCGCGTCGCCCAGGGGCACGAGTGGCGGCCTCCTACAGTAAACTGATTACGCAAGGCGGCTCTTGAGGTCAAAACCATGGTCACCGCACTCATTAAAGACAAGTCAATCGAGGTTCGAAGCATCGAACAACTGGAGGAGCTCCTGGCCTCCTCCAGTCGTGCGAATGAGCCGGTGATCCTGCTGGACGAACATCGTCGCCGCTTCGAGGTCGTTCCCCAGGTCGACATCAAGTCCTGGCGTCCGACTCCGGAACAGATCGCGCGCTTCAACGCTGCGGCTGGCGGCTGGAAGGGACTCATTGACGGCGAAGCCCTGAAGCGCCAAATCCGCGAGAGCCGTGGCCAGAGCGCCCGTGATTGGGAAGAGTGCGTTTTTTAGTCGACTCGGACGGCGTCATCGACTACCTGCTCGATCAGCCTGGCATCGTCCAGCTCCTGGACGATCTGGTTGCAGAGGGCATCGGACTTTCAGTCATCACTGCAGTCGAAGTTCTCGAAGGAATCAAGTTCGGACGCAACGCGGATACGATGCGCCAACGGTATGACGACTTTGTCCAGGGGGTGCAGATCATCCCATTCGACATGAATGTTGCCGATACCGCTGCTACTCTTCGGGGCAATCTCCGCGCACGCCGTCTTCCTGTGAACGAGCGCTCCATGGACTTGCTGATCGCCGCGACGGCTATTCATCACGGCGTGTTCCTCATCACCCGCAATGTCCGGCACTTCCGGGACATCGACGGACTGCTGCTCTGGTCCATCGACAAGAGCCTTGAGCGTCAGTGACGTTCGGGACCCCAGTTGAGCACCGGCGTACACTTGCTGCAGACACGCACTCAGTTGGAGACGCACGATGGTTACGGCACTGGTCAAAGGCAAGCGCATCGAAATCAACAATCTCGACGACCTGAGCAAGGTGGTTGAGGAGTCTCAGATCGAGCGCGAACCACTCGTGTTGCTCGGCGACAACGAAGCCAAGTTCGAGATTCCTCCCGCTTCCAAGCTCACAGGCGAGGAGCGACTGACCGCATTGAGATCAACGTATGGTTCGTGGAAGGGTCTCGTGGACACGGAGCTGCTCAAGCGAAACATCTATGCCAGTCGCGGCCAAGAAGGCCGAGAATGGTACGTCTACGAGAATGAAGACGACGGCGAGTGATCCTCATTCTTGATACCGATGTGTTCATTGATTGGCTTGAGGCCGGACTTTCTGAAGCAATGAAGAGATCCTTTGAGCAATCTGACATGGGTGTGAGCACAGTAACGCTCATGGAAGTACTGGAAGGAGTTCGCCCCGGAGACGCGGTGGCACTTGATCGATTCGACACGTTAGTTGGACAGATGTCCATCCTGCCATTTGACTTCGAGACAGCTTCTATCGCTGCAAGGATTCGTCGTGACCTTCGATTGGGTCGAAAGCAGATTGGCCACCGGGCGCTTGATATTCAGATCGCTGCCACCGCAATCAAGCATCGTGCAGTGCTCGTTACTCGCAATAGCCGCCACTTCGAGGACATCGAGGGATTGCAACTCTGGACCGGCGACCAAAGTGCCGCGTAGCCACTTCGTAAGGATCCACCGCGAGTCGTGATACTCGTTGAATCGGAATGGATATGAACCGACCGAAGACTGTTATCGGTCAGGTACTGTCCTTTCGCAAAACTTCAGCGATTTCGGTACTTTGCTCACGGTCTATTGCCGAATCACTCTCTGAACCGATTGCAGTCAGATTTCCGCTCAAACCGCCGACATAGACGGTTCCGCCAGCAACGAGCGGTTCATACAGGATCTCGTTTGCCCCACCTGGAAGTTCGACTGCCCACAGTTGCTCGCCGGTCTCGAGGCCGCTGGCAACCATCCTGGGAGGGCCTGTCGCGACCCAGTAGACCGCATCCCTGGCAATCGCATACTGCGCTCCTAAGATGCCTCCGTCGATTGTTGTCGCTTCCAGCTCTGCGCCCGATGCTCCGTCGAGGAGCACGAGCGAGTCAGCACTTGCCCAGGCCAGGATCCCCTCGTCGATCGGAATGAAATGGAGGTTGTTCGAGATGAAATTGTTCTCTACGAGCAAGTCGGTGCGCCAACGTTCTTCACCAGATCCCAGGTCGATTGATACGACCGTCCAGACTCCGTTCGCGGAATGTCCAGCATTAACGGCCTCCTCAGTGACCATTGGCGGGGTCCACGGCGCTCCCTGGCTAGGCGCTCCCTGGACGGTGCTCGGCATGCCTCCACTTTCAGCACGGAACTCCCATTGACGCGCGCCCGTCTGCAAATCCAGCGCCTGCACAGTCCTGGCACGGTTGGTCACGATCACGACGCCATTAGAGACCGCGATAGCACCTTCTACATACTCGCCAGTGTCAAATTCCCAGGTCGCCACACCAGACTGCGCATCGAACATCTGAACAAGACCATTTCGAAGACCGATCAAAATGAGACCCTCAGAATACGCAAACTCCGCCGTTGGCTGATCCGGAAGCGCCGATTCCCAGATGAGGTCTCCGCTCAGCCTGTCAAGGCAGTAGAGCGCTCCACCTGTCCCCGGTCGTCCTCCTGCCGCATAGACGTATTCGCCGCTGACGACGACCGAAAGCCGGATCGGGAACTCGGCCGGGAATTCCCAGACAATCGAGCCGTCGGCGTTGTCCAATGCAGCAATGGTCCCGTCCGACGCAGCGGCATATACCAATCCCTCGACCACGACGGGAGCAGCTTCGACGGAGCCGCCGAGATCGGTTGTCCAGCGAATCTCGGGGGACACCAGCGGGCCGACTGCGTCCGGCTCACCAGTCCGGGCAGGGTTGGAGAGATACATTGCTGCCGAACGTGATGACGCGCCCGCGCCATCGTCCGGCATCCGAAGTGCAAACACCACCCCGTCCGACGTTCCCAAATAGACGCTTCCCCCGGCAACGATCGGCGGACGCCCGTCCCCCATCTCGCCGGCCGGACCGGCGCCCGTCAAGTCGACGCGCCCGATCAGATTGACAGATGGCAGGTCGTAGACATTCAGATGGGCCGGCGCCGTGCTGGTGCTGGTCGGAGAGCCCATGTACATATAAAGCCTGTCGCCGGCGATCACACCTTCTGTGAGTGTTGTGCCCTGGCTACTGTCCAAATCGACAGATTCTCCGATCGTCTCGCCTGTCTCAGGATCGAACGATATGAGCGACGCCGCCAGAGTGATCCCCTGTATCACCGCGCGAACCACGCCGTTGTGCCAATGGAGTAGTTGTGGGCCTCCACCGAGCAGATCGGTCCGTAGCCATTCAATCTCGCCATTCTGTTGATTCAGTGCATAGGCGACGACGATCGAACCGCTGAATTCCATGGTGATCGGGCGGTAGGCAACGATTACCCTGCCGTCGGCGATCAGGGGCATCGACCAGGCGTTGTCCGCGATGTTGTTTGGATCCAGGCCGATCGCCACCAGGTCGGGCTCCAATCTCCAGCGTTCGGCCCCGGTTGTGGCATCAAGGGCAAACAATGTCCCTCCCCGGTTGCCAACAACAATGAATCCGGCGTCTGCCGCGGCGGGCCAGGCGACCGGTGCGCCAGTGTCCACCTTCCAGACTTCGCTCCCGTCATCGGGATTCAGCGCGTACACAAATCCGTCGTCAGATCCGACGTAGACGACACCTTCGTAAAGCAGTGGATCCGACGACACCTGATCCCCGACCGGATATCGCCATGCCTCCACTCCGGTCGCCCGATCGTACGCGAGCACGAAACCGGGTTGGGCCGTATCCGCCGCTGCCACGATCACCAGATCGCCCGCGACCAATGCCGTCGATTGAATTCTTCCGTCCGTGTCGACCTGCCAGACAATGTCGCCATTCGAAGCGTCGAATGCGTACATCTGACCAATAGTCGTGCCGATGTAAACGACGCCATCGGATAGAACGGGCGAGCTCCGCATCCTGCTCCCCGTAGCAAAAGACCAGGCGATGTCTGGCAGTCCGGCAGGAGCGAGCGCAACGGAGTCGCCAATCCTGGCTGGGTTGGCAAGAAGCATCGCTTGCTCGGCCCCTTGCGCCACGGGCGCTTCGGGCGACGCAGCAGGAGAAGCCGAGGCGCTCGCTGCTGGCGTCGCGTTGGCGAGCGACGAGCGAATCGCGACGATCGTCCCATCGCTCTTGCCGGCGTAGACAGCCCCATCGATGACCAGTGGCGGATGTTTCCGCAAAGCGCCTGAGTCGCCTGGACCAGGTAGTGAGACATCGGCAATGAGCGAACCGTCATCCAGATCGAAGATCATGACCTTGGCGGTCCCCTCGCCGGCGGTTCCCGCATTCATGACATACAACATGTTACCGGCAATGACGCTGGAGAACGGGGAGGCATTCGCGCTGCCAGGAAAGTCCTCGATCTCACGAACAATGACGCCGTCAGACCGGTTGAACTCTGTGATCCTGACGCCTGTCGTGCTGTCTGTCACGCCCGATGCATAAACGGTATCGCTGCCTGCCGGCATCAGGAGGGATGCCGATATGTCGTCCTTGCCCCACATCAACAGTCCCGTTTCCAGATCCAGGGCGAAAACGAGATCCGGAGTGACCGCGATCTGCTGACTGAGGTTGTAGGCAATGAAGACGGTTTCACCCAGGATAAGGGGCACCGACCAAATGTGGCCGGGATTCGGGTCCCCAGGATTGGCGACAAGCTCCTCAGGCGGCGTGAACTGCCAGCGAACGCCGCCGTCAGCGGCGTTCAGCGCTGTGAGGACACCGTCCGTTCCGCCAAACACCACCGTGCCGGATTCTGCCGCCGCAGCGGCGGTGACCGGCGCCCCCGCGTCGTAACTCCACACCTGTGCACCATCCGCCGGATTCAGCGCGTAGACGAAGCCGTCGTCACTGCCAAACATGAAGAGCCCATCGTGGAGCAGCGGATCAGACAGAATCTGGTTCCCCACCGCGAATCGCCAGCGCTCCTGGCCCGTTGCTTTGTCGACTCCATAGACGAAACCATCACTGAATGCCTGGCCCGTGGCAGTGATTACCAGATCGTCCACGATCACAGGTGTCGTGCGGATCGGTCCACCACCGCTAAACGACCACAGCTCCAAACCTGATTCCGCATCGATCGAATTGAGAATCCCATTGACGCCGCCCATGAAGATGACGCCGGCGGCGATAACGGGCGACCCGGCAGTGGCGCCTCCGGTCTCGATTGCCCAGGAAACTTCGGCATCGGACGCTGGACCCACGGCATCTGAATTGCCCGTCCGGGCGGAGTTCCCGAGATACATCGGCATTTCCGCCGAGGCGCCCTGCGGGCTTCCTTCCGTCTCTTCGGTTGGCGATGAGTCCGGCACAGGTGAGGACGGAAGTGCCGTGGGAGCAGGCACGACAACGACCGGCGCAGTCGGATCATCGTTCCACCGGTCGGCAAGGCGATCCGTCAAGGAGCCTCCGCCGAAGAGATAGGCCAGACCCAAAGCCAGGCACAAAACTGCCGCGATTGGCCAGATCGACCGTCTCCACCAGACAGGACCCTCGACCTCGGACTCCGTCTTCGGAATCGCAGGACGAATTTCGCCCTCGTCCATCTCAACAAGAGACATCCGTTCCGGTGCGTCGGCCGCGAACCTTATCCGCGTTCGGGCAACGAACTCCGGCGCGGGGCCGTCAGCATCATCATGGCCGACTAACCAGCCGATGACTTCCTGTATTTGATGGTCGACCTCCGGCAGAACCGCGCTGCCGGACAGCAACGCATCCCAGTACTCCAGGGTCGACATCTCAGGATTCACGGAGCTGGCGCCAGTCATAGCGACACCTCCACACTCGGCGCGTCGTCGGTCGTCAGAAGCTTCCTCATTCTGGCCAGCGCCCGGTACGTTCGTGCGCCCAGTACGTCCCGGGATATGCCGAGCACCTGCATCGTTTCCGTGCCGTTAAGTCCTGCTAGCCGCAGCTCGATGACTGCTCGTTGATCGGGAGTGAGGTGCGGAAGCAAGTCTCGGACACTCCTGATCGATTCCTGGGAAAGGAAAGCGGCTTCGGGCTCCGGTTCGTGATCGGCCACGAAAGCGGCATCCTCGATTGGTCGTTGCGGACGGCCCTTGCGTTGCTGATCTACGACCACGTTGTGAGCAATCGTGAAGAGCCACGCCCGGAAGGCTTCATCAGGACAGCGAGAAAGGCTGGCGAACGCCTTCTCGAACGTCTGACTCGTCGCATCCTCGGCGGCATTCCGGTCACTGAGCCGCCGGCCACAATATCGAAAAACTGGACCAACGTACCGGTCGTACAGCAACGCGAAGTCCTGCGGCATCGCTTTCGCTGCGGCCACCAGGACCTCATCGCTCTCGTTTCCCGTCAACGACTGATCCATCCGCATGCGAAACCCGGTTGATCAGTGACCACTATTCGGTCAGCTCGGCATGTTGGCGTGCCGCCTAATCGTAAGACGTTTCGAGCCGGGAAATATGACGGACGGTAACGAGCGCATCAATGAACCGGTTCGATCCATGTCACGAGCACGAGAACGGTTCGGTCGCCGCTGTTGATGACCCACTGCTGACTTCCGGAGTCTATCAGCGCCAATTCTTCGCCCGCGCTGACGGCTGCAATCGCAAACTCGCTCGCAGAACGATCGATGGCAAGATGGGAATTCGCCGGGACAACGATCCAGCCAGCATCGAGCGCGAGTCGCCCTCCCTTTGAATGATTCACTCCGACACCAAGGATCTCCAGCGTTCCGAACGGCATCGCCGTCATTCTTGTTTCCCCATCCGTCGCTGCCTGGGCAATCTGTCTGGCGGGATCGGTTAACGCCGCTTCTCCCCGAGTCCCCTGAAGAAAGGCCAGGTCAACTGCGGTCGACACGATCAGGCTGCCGGTTATCATCGGCAGCGTTCCTTCCGGAACGCGAATGACCAGGCGGTCGTTCGGAATCAGGAGTGTCGTCCCCGGTTTTGCCTCATATTCTTGCCCTGGCCGAGTGAGAACCGGTTCCATTCCGGCCCCGGCTGCAATCATCGCTACTCCGTTGCCGGCTATCTCAAACGCTCCCTCTTCGATCACATAGGCGGCCGGACCGGGCAGCGGAAAGTAGTTGCCGATCGTTTGGGCATCATTGATGCTCAATCTGACGATCAGGAGTTGATCACCCGCATTCCCATGCACGATGAAGTCTTCCGGCGTCATTGGCAGCCAGGAGATCAGCCCGCGAGGCAACACCGGAGCCGCGGAATCGCTTGCGAGCGGGCCTTGCACGACCTGTACAGATCCTTCGGACGCTGATTCGGTTCGCATCCATGCCGGAACATCTGGCTCACCTGTGTTGAGATGGAAGATGAATGAATCTGTCTGGGATTGGACATCCAGCAGCGAAACGTCGATCGCCGGATAGGTCTGTCTGAGCGCGGCGAGTTCGATCGCGTCTTTCCATCCACCGCCCAACGTGTCGAGATCGCCGTTAACGAGATATGTCTCAATCGCCGAGACATAGTCGCGTGCCGCTTCGATCGTCGGTCCATTTGAGGTCACCTGACGGGCAGGCGCGAGCGTCGCCGCACGGATGAGGAGCAGCGTGGCACTCGCGATGAGGCATACAAGCAATGCGGTTGTACTGGTGGTCTTCGTCACAAGTGAACCCTCTCTTGCTTTCCCAAACGCAAGAGCTTTCAAAAAGTGACGAACACGCAACCGTTGAATGTTCGAGTGGATTTCTGATTGCTAGCCTTCTCGCCGGAAAATCGATGTCGTTCCTGATTCGAAGACCAGCTCCCAACCGGCGCCGGGGAAGGCCGGATCGTTGACCTCCGGATAAGGTCCGCCGGACGGGCATCTTTCTCCGGAACCGAGCCGTTCGAACGTTCCCACGACCATCAACGTCGCGTCGTACTGATCGATGAGCCCGCTTCGCGGATCGGCGTACATCGCGCCGATATCGGATACCCGTTGACTGATTCCGTTCAGCAATTCAGGCTGACCGGCCCTCCACTGCGACTCATGGCCCTGCCATCCCATGATGTCCGGCACTCCAGTGAAAGCAGCCATGCGACCAGTCGGCATCCCGCCATTGATTTCGTACGAAC
>CAYWSE010000090.1:0-14535 GCA_964461025.1 uncultured Sphaerobacteraceae bacterium
TGGCTCCCCGACTAAGATTCGAACTTAGAACCTACCGGTTAACAGCCGGGCGCTCTACCATTGAGCTATCGGGGAACGATTTCGTTCGTTCAGCCCGAGATTCTAGCACATCACCCACCGCGCAGGATGCGCCCAAAGCGGCCCTGCTTCTTCTCAGCTGTCCGCGCGGGCAGAGGTTCGGGAAGCTCGCGATCCGCCAGCAACGCGGCGGGAACGTCGGTTGTCATTTGTCGCAGACGGTCGGTACCTACGAGCTCCTCCGCCCGCCTCAGCCCGTCCGGAATGGCTTGCAGACGTTGCCGAGGGCCGTGAGCGTCGCTGGCCAGAATGATGGGATGATCGCGATCGATCAACCGTTCGGCAGCGCGCTTCGCGGGCGAGCCAAGGGCTCCCGCCAGACTGGCGTAAGTCAATTGGAGCACAACACCCCGGTCAGCCAGGGACGTTGCCAGCGAGAGATCGGCCTGGACGGCATCGTAGCGCTCCGGATGAGCCAGCACTGGTTGATATCCCGCCAGTTGCAGCGCGAAGATCACCTCTTCCGTGTAGGCTGGCCAGCTCAGGAAGGGGACCTCGACCAGAACCGCTCGTGATCCGCCCAACGTCAATCGTTCGTTTCGTCGTAGCCTGTCCGGCAACCCGGGATCGAGCATGATCTCGGCCCCGATGACCACCGTCATCCCCGAGCGATCGATAACCGGGCCCGCTTCGTCGACCGCCCTCTCGACAAGCTCGATGTATTTCTCCGGCGACTCGTCCGGAAAGAGGTGGTGCGTTGCGGCGATTGTCGTAAAACCGTAATCCGACCATATCCGCAGCATTTCAGCCGTCTCGGACACCGACACCGATCCATCGTCGACGGCAGGAAGGAGATGGGAATGGAGATCGATCATCAGGCAACCGCACCAGGAGTGACGACGGGCATCGTCAGCAAAGCATGGGGAACAACGAGCGCTTTCGCTGGCCTGCCGGTGATCTCGCCCGCCTGCTCCCACGCCGCCTCGACGGATGGCGCGGTGAGGAATCCCATCGCTTCCAGTGGTTCCGCATCGACCACACCGGCGAAGATGACGTGCACCGATTCGAGCAACTGCGACATGATGTATGCCCGCTGCTCGCCGGGCTGAAACGAACCTGAGCGGATGCGTTCCATGAACGGCCGCCGCGGTTCGCACATTGCGGCGAAGAAGCGCTGTTCGCCTGTTCCCTCTCCCGGTCCTTCCGGACATGAGGCCGGTACGACGATCACTCCTCCGGGGCGTACGACCTGGGTTGGGGCGAAATGGAGATAACTGGCGGCGCGACTGGCCTGATACACATTCTGGTCTTTCGGATAGCCCACCCCGGCGATGGCGATGTCGACCTGCTCCGGAATCGGCGAAACATAGAGTTCGGCGGCGATTGCCGCCAGGTGATCCTGCACCGCTACCGGAGCGCCGAAGGCGACAGCGGCCAGGTTTCCGTCATCATCGAGCACGCAGTTGGCGACGAATGCGACCTTTGCCGCCCGCGCCACGTTCCGTACGGCGTCCTGAAACGGATTGCCTGCCAGCACACCGAGTCGCGTCCCCTCACGGTCGAGCATCGCCGGACCGTGGGTATAGGCGATGACCGGCTCCGCCGCACAACCGATGGCGACAGTCTTTCCGCCTCCGCTGTATCCCGCGTATTGGTGCGGTTCGACACGCCCGGTGGAAAGTACGAGATCGGCCTCCAGTACGTGGCGACTTAGCTGGACAGGCAGTCCATCGACAGTTGCTTCGCAGACGCCAAGCTCGGCAGGATCGTATGGGTCGTGATCGATGACACGATAGGCGTCGACGAGGTCGTGGCCCAGCTTCTCCCGTTTTTCGGCGTCGGTGCTCGCCCGGTGGGTGCCCACGGCAACAAGGATCGTGACGGCATCGCGATCGACGCCCGCCGCTTCGAGCTCGGCAAGCATCGGCGGCACGAGGAGATGATCGGGGCATTGGCGGGTGGCATCAGTCACAGCGATGCAGACCGATTGTCTCCCACGCGCCAGTTCGCGCAGCGGCGGTGATCCGACCGGCACCATCAATGCATCGCGGATCAGCGTCGAGGGCTCGTGGCTCAGCGGCAACGATCCGCTGACGACTACCTCGGCTCGTATCCAGTCCGGAGGCGCGATTTCGATGGTTGAGCGGCCAAATGGGATGGTTATGGGTGCAATCGAAGTCATCAGGTCGGAGATTCCCGTAATAGTGCGCGTGGGGATCGATTCGGCCCCCTATACTATCAGCCCCGGCGATCGGGACCGGTCCTCGTCGCCACGGATTCAGCCATTCACTATCCAGCGGGAGAAACGAACTGTGAGCAATCGTCCAAAGGTCACTGTTGTCGGAGCCGGAATGGTTGGCGGCACCGTCGCCCAGATGCTGGCCCTGCGGGATTATGCCGACATCGTGCTCGTCGACATCGTCGAAGGATTGCCGCAGGGGAAATCGCTCGATCTGATGCAGGTTGGCCCGTTGATGGGATTCGATTCGAATCTGTCCGGCGCCAACAGCTACGAGGAGACCGCTGGATCGAGCGTCGTTGTCATTACCTCCGGGATTGCCCGCAAACCGGGCATGAGCCGCGACGACCTCCTGAAAACCAACATGGGCATCGTCGGCTCAGTGACCGAGCAGGTTGTCAAGACATCGCCTGATGCCATCATCATCGTTGTCTCGAATCCGCTCGACGCGATGTGCCACGTTGCTTTCGACGCGGCGGGTTTTCCTCGCGAGCGGGTGATCGGCATGGCGGGGGTTCTCGATTCGGCCCGCTTCCGCACGTTCATCGCCATGGAGGCGGACGTTTCCGTGCAGGATGTCTCGGCCATGGTGCTTGGTGGTCACGGCGATACGATGGTGCCGCTTTCCCGCTATTCGACGATCGCCGGCATTCCGATCACGGAGTACCTTTCTGCCGACCGCGTGAAGGCGATCGAAGAGCGGACGGCGAATGGCGGCGCTGAGATCGTTGGATTGCTGAAAACGGGAAGTGCGTACTACGCGCCCGGCACATCCACCGTCGAGATGGTGGATTCGATTCTGTTGGACAAGAAGCGTATTCTGCCATGCAGTGTCCTTTTGCAGGGCGAATATGGCATCGACGGTCTATTCGTTGGCGTGCCGGTCAAGCTCGGCGCGAGCGGTCTGGAACAGATCGTGCAGCTGACGCTGACCAGCGACGAACAGGCGGCACTCGAGAAGTCTGCTTCCTCAGTGCAGGGACTTGTCGACGCAATGAAGCAGCTCGCCAGCTCCTGACCCGATCGGAAAGCGACGATCGCAGGAATATCCATATGAAGCCGATGGGCGCCATCAACAATCTGAAGAATCTCGCTCAGATTATGAAAGAGCTGAGTCTCGACGATTTGCAGTCGGAGGCCGAACGGCCTCCGCGTCTCCTCGTGCTGGCAACAACGCTCGATGCCGCTGATGCGGTTGGACAAACGTTGACCGGTGAGGCGCGCTCGCCATATGTGACGGCGCTACAGCTCGAGACGCCGGTCAACCGGCTCGACACCTATGACGCGGCGGTGATCTTCGATCCGGAGGCCCGGAACGAAACGCGTACGCTGATCGAGAATCTTGGCAAGAGGGACTCGAGCGCGCTGATCATCACCTGGATGAGCACCAGTCCGACCGATGAGCTGGCCGCGAAGGCGGCGCGTGTCCGCATGATCAAGCACCTGCCGGAGCGGAATGTCTCTTTCGGTCGCCACATGCCGGCATTTATAAGCGCGGCAGTGAAGGAGGTCATCGACGATACGGCCTCTGCCAACGCGCAGTTCGCCCTCCTGGCCAACATCCCGTCGGTGATACCGGTGCTCGGCACCCTGGCCACCGTGTCCGCCGATTTCCTCGTGCTGACCAAGAATCAGCTCCTGCTCACCTACAAAATCGCTGCAATTCACGGCAAGGACCTGAACAACAAGTCCGAGATTATTAAGGAGCTGGCGCCCGTTGCGGGAGCTGGTTTCTTCTGGCGAACCATCGCCCGGGAAGCGGCGACGTTGTTGCCGATGGCGTCAGGCACCGTTCCCAAGGTGGCGATCGCCTACTCGGGCACCGTGGCGATCGGCAAAGCAGCGGACTACTTCTACCGCTTCGGTGAGAAACCCTCCAAAGGGATGATGAAATCGTTCTTCGACACCGGTATGGAAAGCCTGAAGCGCCGCGAATTCCTGTTCAGAGACAGGAAAACAGTCGAAGCCGAGTTCTCGGTTGTCAGCGACCGCATCGAAGAGCCCTCCACGAACGGCCACGTCAGCTAGACCCAGGCTTTCGATCGCTCCACCGCTTCCTGCCAGCGACTAAACATCTCAGTTCGCGCTGACTCCAATAGCTGCGGTTCGAAACGCCGCTCTTCCTGCCAGGTCGAGGCGATCGCATCGAGATCTGTCCAGACGCCAGCGGCTAATCCAGCCAGAAATGCTGCGCCGAGCGCGGTCGTCTCCAACTGGGTCGGTCTGACCACCGGGATGCCAAGGAAGTCGGCGAGTGACTGGGCGAGAAGATCGTTAGCCGCTGCTCCGCCATCGATGCGGACCTCAGCAAGCTGGACGCCGCTGTCGCGTCGCATCGCATCGATCACATCAGTGACCTGCAAGGCGATCGCTTCGAGCGTCGCTCTGGCGATATGCGCTGCTGTCGTTCCGCGCGTAACGCCAAAAATCGAGCCGCGCGCGTTCGAGTCCCAATGCGGCGCACCAAGTCCGACCAGCGCCGGCACGAAGACAACTCCGCCGCTATCCGGGACCGATTCCGCAAGCGCCTGCACCTCTCCACTCGATTCGATAATGCCGAGACCGTCGCGCAGCCACTGCACGGCGGCGCCGGCAATGAAAACGCTGCCTTCCAGGGCGTAGGTCAACCCTTCGGGAATTTGCCAGCCGATTGTCGTCAGCAGCCCGTGCGACGAAGGCGCTGGTTCACCGCCGGTGTTCATCAACATGAATGCGCCGGTGCCGAAAGTGCATTTCACGTCGCCAACCGCGAAACATGCCTGCCCGAAGAGCGCGGCGTGCTGATCGCCCGCGACGCCCATCAATGGAATCTCGATGCCAGTGATTTCAGCGGATGTGACACCATATTCCGCTGACGAGGGCCTGACCTCCGGCAGCATGGCGCGGGGGATCGAGAGGTCGTCGAGCAGTGGTTGCGACCACTCTCGCTGCCTGATGTCGAAAAGCATCGTTCGTGATGCGTTGGTGATGTCAGTGGCGTGTACACTGCCGCCCGTGAGTTTCCAGAGAAGCCAGCTGTCGACCGTGCCGAAGCAAACCTCCCCCGCCCCGGCCCGTTGTCGCAGTTCGGAATCGTTGTCAAGGAGCATCGCCAGCTTCGTGGCCGAGAAGTAGGCGTCGGGGACCAGTCCAGTGGTCTGTTGATAGCGCTGACTCATTCCTCGCTGGTGGATCGATTCGACCCACGGTTCTGACTCCCGGCTTTGCCAGACGATTGCCGGCGCGAGCGGTTCGCCAGTGACACGGTCCCAGACGATCGTCGTTTCGCGCTGATTGGCGATGCCAATGGCGCGAATGTCGTTCCAGCTTGACCCTGACGCTTCAACGGCTTCCTGTGCGCATGCGAAGGTCGATTGCCAGATCTCCGTGGCGTCCTGATGAACGTGTCCCGGTTGGGGAAACGTCGAGATCGTCGGTCGCTGGCCAACACCGCGAACACTTCCTTCCGCGTCAAAGACAATCGCGCGACTGGAGGTAGTCCCCTGATCGATTGCCAGTATCGTCATGCGTCGTCAGCACTTTCAGTTTGGAGCGCGACCGTCCGGATCGGATAGAGTGTACTGGTGGAGCGCGGGGCGCTGACCAGAGACGAAGGAGCGGGCAACTCGAGCATGTGGAAACGAATTGTGCTGGTCGGATTCAGTGGCAGTGGCAAGACCACGACGGCGCGATTGCTCGGCGACAAGCTCGGCTGGGGCGTCATCGATCTCGACGAGGATCTCGAGCGCCACTTCGGGACAACCATTCCCGAGGTCTTCGCTTCGCAGGGCGAAACGGTCTTCCGTGCCGCCGAGCGGCAACAGCTCGAGGCAGCGTGCGGCAAAACAGGCGTCGTTGTTGCAACTGGCGGAGGCGCGCCCGCCGAAGAGAGCGCGTGGACGAACGAGCTCCTGAATCATCCAGAGACACTGACCGTCACGCTCGATGCGTCGCCGGATGTATCGCTTGGCAGACTGGTCGAACAGCATGCCAGTGAGGGGGACGCGGTGCGTCGGCCGATGATCGAGGGAGACGATCCCCTCACCCGCATCACCGCGCTGAAAGCGCGCCGGCAGGATGCCTACGACCGGTCGCGCATCACGCTGCCGGTCGATAACCTCTCGCCTGAAATGGTTTCCGACGAAATCGTCACGCTCCTTGCGGAGCCCATGGATGACACGTCGCCGAGTGTCACGCTGCATGCACCAGGCGGAGTTTCGCGCATCTATGTGCAGTCCGAACTGCTGGCGCGAGTCGGTGAGCTGGTGCAATCGCACTATTCCTCCGCCCGAAGAGCCTGGATCGTATCCGACGCCAACGTCGCTGCGCTGCACGCGGAGCGTTTGCAGGCATCGCTGCGAGCGGGGAATCTGGGCGCGGAGCTGATCGTTGTACCCGCGGGTGAATCGAGCAAGAGCCTTGCCGGGATCTCCCACCTCTATGACGCAATGCTGAATGGCGGCGTCGAGCGCGGCGATCTGGTGGTAGCGCTGGGCGGCGGCGTGATCGGCGATCTCGCCGGGTTCGCGGCAGCGACAGTGTTGCGCGGCATTGGGCTCGTGCAGATTCCGACCTCGCTGCTGGCGATGGTCGACAGCAGCGTCGGCGGCAAAACGGGCATCAATCACCCCACCGGCAAGAATCTGATCGGCAGTTTTTATCAGCCTCCGTTGGTGCTGATCGACCCCGAGCTGTTGCGCACGCTGCCGCCGCGCGAGCTGAATCAGGGGTGGGCAGAGGTCGTCAAGCATGCGGTCATCCAGCCCTCGACACCGGGTGGAGCGACGCGCGATCTGTTGACCTTCCTCGAGAGGAACACTCGCGCATTGCGCGGCCTGGAGGAACCGGCGATCAGCTACGCGATCCGGCGTAATGTTGCCCTGAAAGCGCGAGTTGTGGAAGCGGACGAACGCGAATCGGGCATCCGCGCGTATCTCAATTTCGGACACACCCTGGGACATGCCATCGAAGCAAGCGACTATTCCCTCCTGCATGGCGAAGCGACCTCGCTGGGGATCCGCGCCGCGGCCCGGCTCTCGGTGACGGAGAACGGAGTCAGCGAGCACGAGGTCGAACGCCTCGACGCGATACTCGATGCGTTCGAGTTGCCTCGCTCGACCCGAATCGATGCCGATCGTGTGACGACCTTGTTACAGAGCGACAAGAAACGCGTAGCCGGAACCCAGCGCTGGGTGCTGATGTCACCGGCAGGAGGAGTGGAAATCAGGACTGGTGTTTCCGATTCCGCTGTGCGGGATGCGCTCCGATCGGTTACCGACTAATGGCGATACAGGACTCGTTGCCGGACGTAACGGGAGTGGAGCGATTCGAGCGGTTCGTCGCCACAAGCAGAATCGATGCGACGATCATCGATACCGGCTCGCACACGCTGACGGTCGGTCAGGCCGCAGCGGCGCTCGCGGTCAGTGAAGATAAGGTCATCAAGACCCTCCTCTTCCACGACGGCAACGGCAATGCGGTGATTGCCATCACGAATGGCGCGAACCGGGTTGATGCGGCGCTCCTGGCGAACGCGGCCGGATCCGGTCCGCTGAAGCTGGCAAAACCGCAGATGGTTCTGGACATTCTCGGCTATCCTGCCGGCGGCGTCCCGCCAATAGCCCTGCCGCCAGACATCCCCGTGATCATCGATACCAACGCCGCTGCTCTGGAAACGTGCGTCGCCGGCGCCGGTTCGATCACCCATCTGGCCCGGATAGCCATGGCGGACATCCGGCGCTTCAGTGAAGCGACAGTAGCGCCCATCACGGTGCTGGGCTAGACGGTGCGGCGGCGAAGGGTGAGGCCAGCCAGAGCGAGGAGCGCTGCAGCGGCCACGATGGCCATAAACTCTACACGCGTCTGCTGCGCGCCTGCGCCGGTGACCGGCAGCGTGTCAACCCCCAGGGCGTTCGAACCGGCGCCGGTGCCCCTGGCGTCGTCATATCCGTCTGATTTGGTGGGAGATTGATCCTTATTGCCGATGTCGTCGTCCAGATGTTTCAGGTGGTTGACAACCTCGATCTCGGTGGCCTCACCGGCATAAATCGCGAATTCGGCCGCGGCTCCTGTCGCCTCCTCCAAGATCACGTGGGACAAGCCGAGCTCCGTGGCAGGGAGGCTCAGTTCGGCTCTGCCCGTCTTGGGGTTCGTGCTGACGTGGACAGTCTCCTCGTCATCGCCGAAGAGTTGGATTGTGAAGTTCGCCTTGCCGGGAGCGCACTTCGCGTCACGGGGGGCTCCTTGACCGCCTGCCTCAGAAACTGGCAGGATGACCGTGATTACGACATCGTCATGACCGGCCTTGCAGTACAGTTTGAGCAGTTTCAGCGTACCTGCAGGCAGCGGCGAGTTAACGAAGGTCACGCTTCCCGAGGAGGCCCCGAGGAAGCTGAACTCTTGTGGCGCTGCCCCGGCATAGTCTGAGGGGGCAGTCGACTCTACGACACAATAAGTTGGAACTCGACTTAGGCCGGTGAACGTGGTTTGACCATCGTCGTTGGTGAACTGCTCTTCGCGGACGAGGTCGCCAAAGAAACCCGATTCACATCCGGGAGCGCCGACCGTATAGAGTGTGAAGCCGGCGCCGGCGAGCGGATTCCCCTGCTGGTCCTGCTTGTAGACCGTGAGGTCGACTGGTGGGAGAAGGGTGAAGTTGACGGTCCAGTCAACGGCGCCGTCGACAAACGGCGGCTGCAGATGCGTGCGCTGCGTGTCCGTGAACACGGGGTCGTCGAACCCGTAGCCGGCCGGGGGTTCGGCTCTGACGCAGTACAGATTCTGGTCGTCGATGCCCTCCGTAAAATTGGCGATGCCTGTTGACAACGTGGCACGCTCAGAGCCGACTTGCGTTCCCGTGCACGCCACACCGTCGTACTCGAAGACAGAAAATACAGCGAACGCGAGCGGAGCTGCGCCCACGGTCGCGCGCATGATGAATTGCGCAGCGGCGGCGCTCTGCACGAGCGTTCCGGACTCAGGAGAGAGGACTTCCGAGGTGGACTGGATTTGGGCATTCTCGTCGTCGACAGTGGCTTCCTCGATTTCTTCGTCGCCTTCACTTTCCGATGCCTCGTCCTCCGTAGCCGCATTCTCGTCACTGGCGTCCGCTTCTTCCGTCGCACCGGATTGCCCATCCACGATAGCCGCCTCGACCTGTTCGACACCCTCCTCCGTTTCTTCGGCGAGCACGCCGCCAAACGGCGCGAAGGTCGACACGACGAGGAGCAAAGCCAGGAGCCATCCAAGCCAGGTTCGCTGGTACATAATTTGTGTCCCCTTCTCCGGCTTTCTTCAGCGCTGGCAATACCGAGGCGCATGCACGCGTGGCCGGCAGTGCGTTGCCTCAGCTGATTGGGCAGTTTTGCCATGGTAGCAGAAAATTCAGCGAGGGATCGTGTATGTACGCTAACTTGCTTTCCCGTCCTTCCAGTCTTGTCGTCTTCCCGTCTCCGCGTGGATAATCGACCGCTGGCCCGAAGGAGGGTCTTCGATATGTATCTCCGCTACAGGATGAACTCGTGACCACCAAGCTCGTCATCATCGGTCTGCCCGGTTCGGGGAAGACAACCGTTTTCAATGCCCTCACGCAGTCGGATGCCGAAACCGGCGGTTTCAGCGGACAGGACGAGGTGCACGTTGCCGTCGTCAAAGTCCCGGACGAAAGACTCGACCGATTGACCGAGATGTTCAATCCGCAGCGGAAGGTTCCGGCCGACATCCATTATGTCGATGTCGGCGGATTGTCGAAAGGGATGGCCGAGAAAGGACTTGGCGGTCAACTATTGGGCAATCTCAGCCAGGGCGACGCGCTCGTCCATGTCGTCCGCGCGTTCGAGGATGCCAATCTCCCCCACCCGGATGGCTCGGTCGATCCCGCCCGGGATATCGACACGATCAATCTCGAGCTGCAGTTCAGCGACCTCGGCATCGTCGAAAAGCGCATCGATCGACTCACCGCCCAGATCCCCAAACTCAAGGGAGCGGAGCGCGAAGTGAATGAGCGCGAGCTGGCGCTGATGCACCGCCTTCATGAAGCGCTCGAAGCCGATCTGCCACTGCGGGAGGTCATCGGCGAGCTCGAACCTGAGGATCAGAAAACGTTGCGTGGATTCGCCCTGCTAACCTCGAAACCGTTGCTGATTCTGGTGAATGTGGGGGAATCACAGCTAGGCGATGCGGCGGTGGCGATGGTCGCGTCGCTGCGCGAGCGATTCGGGCGGCCGGGTGTCGAGGTCGATGCACTGTGCGGACAGATCGAGATGGAGATCGGCCAGCTCTCCGATGAGGATGCAGCCGTCTTTCTGGCCGATCTGGGCATTGATGAGTCGAGCCGGGCCCGGGTGATCCGGTTGTCGTTCGGCCTGCTGGGGTTGATCCCCTTCTTCACCGTCGGACCAGACGAATGCCGCGCCTGGACGATCACCTCCGGCACGGTGGCGGTCGATGCCGCCTCCGAGATCCACACCGACATCTCCCGCGGTTTCATCCGGGCGGAGGTGGTGTCGTACGACGACATGATCGAAGCGGGCGGCATGGCAGAAGTGAAAAAGGCCGGCAAGTTTCGCCGCGAAGGCAAGACCTACGTCGTCCAGACCGGCGATATCATCAATTACCTGTTCAATGTTTGATGGGCGATACTTGAACTGATCCCCTCCGCGACATCTGCCGCGCTCGACAGGAGAAACACCATGGACGACGAACTCCTGGACGACGACTACATCGACATCGAGCTCCGCTCGCGAGAAGAAATCGCCGCCAGATTGTTCATCCTTGAGGCGTTGACATTGCGGTTCATCGCCGAAGCGCACCAAATGTCGGGAGAGCCAATCGAAGATCTCCCGGAGGAGATCTATTTCGACCTGAAGCGAGTACTTCGCGACGCCGGAATGATGCATGCGCTCGTGCAGAGCGATAAACGCTCCCTGACGGCGAAGTTGGGGCGCATGAGCAGGAACGATTTCATGACGCTAATGAATCAAGTTCTGGCCGGCGACTCAATTGCGATGCACTGCGGTCTGATTCCCTGGCGACCGTTCTGGGCACTTGTCGATGAGGATGCGCATTTCCGGCTTGACTTGAATGAGGATTCGATTCCGGAGCTTGCGGCGAGATTGACGCTGCCCTCAGACGAAGATGTCGCACGAGCGCAGGAAACAGCTGAGTTATGGACCTGGCGCATGTTTTGGGAGGGCAATTTGAGGCAGCTTTCAGGCGTCGACCGAATCGCCGCCCTCGAGACGATCGAGGGAGCAATGGCCGAGGTGCGCAAGACCGACTTGGTCACACTTGGTGAGGACGGCGACATGACGTGGGACGGAAAGCCATTGTCCTCAGTTAGCGATGACGTGCTTGGGCTGTATTCCATGTTCGCCATGATGCGGGAAAAATCGATCAACTGGCTCTGCGGAATGGGTCCGAACTGGGACAAGGTTCCGTCGATCAACGCTGTATAGACCGAAAAGCCTCGCGAGCGACGCGCACGAACTCCTCGATCTTCGCTGGGTCTTTCACACCGTCCGTCTCGACTCCGCTGCTGACATCGACGCCGAGCGGATCGATGAGGGTGATCGCTTCCGCCACGTTCGCTGCGTTCAAACCACCGGCGAGGAAGAAGCTGGTCTCTTTGGCCAGCTCCTGCGCGAGGCGCCAGTCAGCTCGCTTGCCCGTTCCGCCTTGCTGGACCGGATCCCACGCGTCGACGAGCCAGCACACCGGCAGGAATGCGTCCGCGCTGAGATCGAGCATCTCCCAAAAGACCGAGGCAACATCGCGCCCCGGTTCCGGGTTGGTCACGCGGATGACTGGACGCCTGATCCGCCGTAGTTCATCTGCAGGCAGATACCCATGCAACTGCACAGCATCAAGACCCACTCGGTCGACGATCTCGTTGATGCGGGCCGGGTGTTCATCGACGAAGACCCCAACAATCAGTGGCATTTCGGCGCCCAGAGCGACGCGGAGATCGCGAACCAGGACTGCCGCATCGTCAGCATCTATCTGACGGCGTGACTGAGCAAACATCAATCCGAGCAATACGGCGCCCGCTTCGGCGGCGACCACCGCGTGATCGAGCTGGCGCAGACCGCAAATCTTCACCACACCGTGCTGGTCGATAACTGAGAGCAGTTTATTTGTCGCTTCTTGCATCACCACCTCGCTTCAGTTCGGCAAGTGCTGCGGCACGGTCAGAAGCCACGACAAGCGATTCGCCCACCAGGATGCCATCCATACCAGCAGAAGCCATGCGCTGCGCGTCTTCGGCGGTGAAGATGCCGCTTTCGCCGATCATCACGACTCCGTTGGGTTTCATTGCGGCTAGGCGTTCCGAAACGACCAGATCGACGTCGAATGTGTGCAGGTTCCGGTTGTTGACGCCGATCAGCGTCGCTCCAGCTGGTATGGCGCGATTCAGCTCTTCTTCGTCGTGCACCTCGACCAGCGCGTCCAGTCCCCTCGCCTGCGCGGCTTCGAGCAGCGTCTTCAGCGACCGGTCATCGAGCGCGGCGACGATCAGGAGAACCGCACCGGCGCCTCGGGCTCGCGCTTCGAGGATCTGATAGTCACTGAGAATGAAATCCTTGCGCAAGAGCGGCACAGCCAGCCCGGCGCGATCGAGTCCCATGCGGACCTCTGCAAGATCGTCGAGCGATCCCTCGAAAAACGGTTCGTCGGTGAGCACCGAAATGCCGTCGGCGCCGCCCAGCGCGTATTCGAGCGCCAGAGCCGGAGCGTCGATCTCGACTGGAAATCTGCCCTTCGACGGAGAAGCCCGTTTGATCTCGGCGATGATCGACAGGCCAGGTTTGGCCATTGCATCGTAGAGGCTGGGCGATTGGGATTGCTCGGCGACTTCTGCTTCGAGGCGTTCAGATGGCACCTTCTGTTGACGGAGCTGCACATCCTCGACTGTGCGCGCCAGAATCCGGTCGAGAATCGTACCGGTGGAGACAACGCCCTGCGGATTCATGCCAGCCTCTTCTCACCGGTCAACGCCTGGGTAACGGCAATGAAGCGCTCCAAAGCATCAGCTGCCCTGCCGCTGTCGATGGTTTCAGCGGCCAGCTCGACACCCTGCGCGACATCGTCGACCACGCCGGCCGCATAGAGTCCAGCGCCAGCGTTGAAGAGCACGACATCCCTGCGCGCTCCCTGTTCTCCTTCGAGTATTCGCCGGGTGATCGCCGCGTTCTCGGCAGCATTGCCGCCGGCGAGATCGGATGCCGAAGCGCTCTCTAGACCGACACTCTTCGGTCCCAACGTGTACTCGATCGCTTCGCCCCGTTCGGCATCGAATTCGACGATGTGGGAATCGTCGCCCAGACCAAGCTCGTCCAGTCCCTCCGGTGAATAAACGATGAGCACTCGCTCACTGCCCAGCCGCCCCAGCGCTTCGGACATCATCCGGGCCGCCTGTGGTGCACTGACTCCGATGATCTGGCGACGCAAGCCAGCCGGATTGGTCATCGGACCGAGGAAGTTGAAAACGGTTCGCACACCGATCTCCCGGCGGGTCGGACCCGCGTGCCGGAAACCGGGATGGTAGGCGGGTGCGAACATGAATCCGATTCCGGCATCGCGGATCGATGCGGCTACGGCCTCCGGCGGCAGCTCGATGACCACACCGAGCTCTTCGAGCACATCGGCGGAGCCGCTGTGACTGGTGACGGAACGATTGCCATGTTTGGCGACACGCACGCCTGCGCCGGCGACGACGATGGCCGCTGTGGTCGATATATTGAACGTGCCACTGGCGTCACCACCGGTGCCGCAGGTGTCGATCACCGGAACATCGCCGGGCACTTCGACCCGCTGCACATGGTCGCGCAACGCGCGGGCGAACCCGGTCAGCTCCTCGACCGTTTCTCCGCGGATTCGCAGCGCTGTGATCAGCGAAGCGATCTGGGAGGGGGTTACCTCACCCTTCATGATCCCGTCCATGACGGCGGTCGCCTGCGCTTCCGTCAGGAACTCGCCTTCGACCACGGCGCGAATGGCGTCGCGTGCGGTGAAGGGCTGAGCGTGCGCGATATCGGTCATCGCTAGTACCCCACAATCGCCGGTGACGCGCGCCGAACGTCGGTCTCTGCGGTCATCGACAGGAAATTGGCCAGCAGGTCCTTGCCGACCGGCGTCAGGATCGACTCGGGGTGGAATTGCACTCCCTCCACGTTGAACTCCCGGTGACGCAGCCCCATGATGATGCCATCTTCGGTTTCGGCGGTGATTTCGAGCACATCAGGCAGTGTTTCCCGCTCGACGATGAGGGAGTGATAGCGCGTGGCGATGAACGGGTTGGG
>CAYWSE010000091.1:0-14040 GCA_964461025.1 uncultured Sphaerobacteraceae bacterium
GGTTTTCCTGTTCAGTCCGCGCACCGGGGTGTTGACAACCGCGATCCGGCGGCAGTTGCATTATCCGCATCCCGAGCGGGATACGTTTCCCGAGATTGCACCGTGATCAAACAAAAAACCGGCAGACCATCTCGGGTCCGCCGGTTCAAAGATTCGTAGGCCGATCCTACCAGTGGACTTCGACGCGCGAGCCGATCGAAAGCCAGTCGTAGACGATCGCAGCCGACCAGAGAGGAAGCGCCACGCATCCGCCGGTGGCGCCGTCGCCGTTCGGCAGCACATTGCCATTCGCATCGAGCGAATAGGAGTGGAAGCCGTTGTAGCGTCCCGGATCGAAGCCGACCCAGTACTTGATGTAGACCTGCCCCCAGTCAGTCCACGAGAGTCCCGCGTGTTTGCTGTAGACGTAGTAGGTGCCGATCGCGGTCGAGTAGAAGCCTGAGCTCGACGTGTCCCAGCCATACGAGGCGTAGTACGAGTCGATCGCCGTGTTTCCCTCGAAGAGCGTAAC
Source organism: uncultured Sphaerobacteraceae bacterium (assembly GCA_964461025.1). GTDB lineage: Bacteria > Chloroflexota > Chloroflexia > Thermomicrobiales > UBA6265 > JAHBVL01. The sequence goes on from CAYWSE010000091.1 coordinate 512, forward strand.
GATTCCCGTGCTGCGGTTGACATCGACCCAACGCTCGCCGCCACCGGAGCCGCCCCAGCCGGGGCTGCCGTTGACCGAGAGGTATGCGCCGAACGCCCAGCCAACCGAACCCTGATACTCGACTTGATACCAGCCATCTCCAGTTGGTCCGTCGAGCACGCCGACGTACTCGCCATCCCACATCTGATCGATGATGCCTGACCAGGTTCCCGGCTCTGCGCGCAAATTGAGGATATCAGTGCTGACCCAACCATCTGAGTAGGCCGCGGCCGGTTGGGCACTCGCGCCAGCGGCGAGCACGAAACCGGCCACCATGACCAGCGCGGCGGACAATCGCAGAAATGCCGCCCAGCGCCGCTTCTCCGGCGGGAGTGCACGGCTGGCAGATGCGTTGACTTGGAACATGGGAACCCCTTCCCTCTGAATAAACTCCGACGGGATCGCGAAAGCGGGAATTCGCTACCTCTGCTGCACGGAAGTGCTGCAACACCACCGTACGTTCGGACATATCTGCGGGACATGCCCCGTCAGTCCCTGGGACCTACCAGCCTTTTCGGGTGATTTGTCTGAGAGTCACAATCTGTGCCAGAAAGACCGCATAGCATCACAACCATGCCTCGCGAGCCAGCACTCGCGACAAACGCCCGCGTCTCTCATTCACCCGGCCAGTACAAGCAGGACCAGGATCGATTGTTCTTCGATCCTCCCGCATCAATCGAATTGCCTGCGCCCAAATTGCGCGGGACCAGTATCCCGGCATGTGGAAATGCAGGCAAGTGCAAAGCAAACGGCCGATGTGTGGAGCTGGCAATTGATTTCTGGCACGAAAGTTGCTGACAGGTATCCAGGCAGGGGTTATCGGGCGAACGTGGGCAGGTCCGAATCGCCAACGCCAGGTGTATCGACCTGGCTCTGTCGCTTTTGCTGCACGTCATATTGAGTACCTGCAGGGAGGTTCGGGCGACCGACCGATGAGCACCGTGCCAATCCTCCGAAAACCGAGTCTCGAGCCTCCCATGAAGGAACGCAAGGAGCTCGGCAAAGGGGAACGTGAGCGCGTGCCCCGCTCCCTTCATGCCAAATGGAACCCGCCTTCCAGCCGCTCGGATACGCTCGAACTCCTTCAGATGACCAACCGCGGTCGCCTCAAAAGCCTGATCCCGATCCGCTACGGCCGGATGACTGAATCTCCTTTTGCCTTCCTTCGCGGCGCGGTGGTTGTCATGACGCACGATCTTTCGGACACACCGGTGTCAGGTCTTCGCTCGTGGATCTGCGGCGATGCCCACCTGGGAAACATCGGTGGCTACGCCACTCCCGAGCGCCATCACATCATCGATTTGAACGACTTCGACGAAACGCTTACCGGTCCGTGGGAATGGGACATCAAGCGATTGGCCGCGAGTTTTGCCGTCGCGTGTCGCGTCAATGGTCTTGGTGAGCGTCCCTGTCAGGATATCGCAGAGACTTCTGTGCGTTCGTATCGAGAACGAATGCGCGAACTTGCCGAGATGCGATTCCTCGATGCCTGGTACACACGCCTCGATGCCGTCGATACGATCGAGCAGTTCGCCGATGCGCACGTGATGAAAGAGGCCATCGCCAAAGGACGCCGCCGGACGAACGTAGGATCACTGCCAAGGCTGACCGAAAAGCTGAGCGATGGGCTCCGGCTGGCAAACGATCCCCCTCGTGTGAGTCACCACTCCCATGCACTGAACGGGCGAATGCCTGAGGTATGGGCAGCATATCGGGCGTCGCTGACTGAAGAACGACGAACGCTGCTGGATCGCTACCGGATCGTCGATGTGGCACGCCGTGTGGTCGGTATCGGCAGCGTTGGCCTGCGCAGCTTTGTCGTCCTCTTGCACGGCAATGACGACGATGACCCGCTCTTTCTGCAGTTGAAAGAGGCCGGACCGTCGGTTCTCGAAGCTTTCGCCGGCCAGGGCCCATATGCCAACCACGGCAAACGAGTCGTCAGTGGTCAGCGCACGATGCAGGCAGCGAGCGATCTCTTTCTCGGCTGGACGCGGGCCGGGCGCATCGATTACTACGTTCGCCAACTTCGTGACATGAAATTCTCAGTGCAGATTGAGAAGCTTGACGCTCGTGATATGTCCACCTATGCGGAGCTGTGCGGGTGGACGATGGCCCGGGCCCACGCATGCTCGGGCGATCCGGCCTGGATTGGGGGATATCTCGGCCGTGGCACTGCCTTCGACCGGGCGATCGCAACGTTCGCAGTTGCATACGCCGACCAGACAGAGCGCGATCACCAAGTGCTTGTTGCAGCTGTGAAGTCGGGAAAAATCGCTGCTGAACGAGGAGTCTGATCCGCGCACGGCGAATCGTCTCGGTATTCTGGATTGTCCTCGAGAAGCCATTCCTCAATGGCGTTGACCTAGCTGACGACCGGCCACTTCGCCGATGCCTGCCGGGCGGCGGCATCGATGGCATCGACCGCGTCCCTGCCGGGCGCGATGTTGCTTGGCAGGGTGTAGCTGCGCTCGCCATACGGTTCGCCGATCGGCAGGAAGGCATCGCCCGGGCCGGTCAGCGTTTCGGCAACTGACGCCGTGCAGTAGGGCGCATATTCCGGGGCGTAGCCGCCCTCCTGGCTGACGATCAATCGCCCATCGCAGACGTCGTCCGCCGTCGCGATCAGCGCGCTGGCCATGTCGCGGAAGCCCTGTGTGGTGATCGTCATGCGACCGAGAGGATCCATGACATTGGGGTCCTGTCCTGCCGAGATGACGATCAGGTCTGGTCCGAATGCCTCGATCGAAGGCACGACGATGCGCCGGAAGGCTTCGAGGTACCCCGCGTTGCCTGTTCCCGTCGGCAACGGGATGTTGATTGTATAGCCCTCGCCCTTGCCGGCGCCGGTGTCGGTCAGCTTGCCGGAACCGGTTGGGAAGAGATTGTCCTGATGCAGTGAGATGAAGAGGACGCTGTCGTCGTCGTAGAACCCGGCCTGGGTGCCGTTGCCGTGGTGGACGTCCCAGTCGACGATCGCGACGCGCTTCACGTCGTGCTGTCGCTGGGCATGTTTCGCGGCGATTACGACATTGCCATAGACGCAGAAGCCCATACCGCGATCGGCAAGGGCGTGGTGTCCAGGAGGGCGGACCAGTGCGTAGGCTTTGTTGACAGCGCCAGTCATCACTGCATCGACCGCAGCCATGACGCCTCCTGCCGACAATCGGGCGATGCGATCGCCACCGACGCCGATCGGAGCGCCTTCACCGGTGTCGCCACCGACGTGAGCAATCTCGGCGACCTGCTTGAGGTAGTCGGGTGTGTGGAAGGTCAGCAGCGCCTCGTCTGTAGCCTCGTACGGCGCGATGCGCACCATCTTCTCCGTGACGCCGGCCAGATCCATCAGATGCTTGGCGCGCCCCACCTGATCGGCGCTCGAATAGTGCGCAACTGGTGTGGCGAATGGATAGGGATCCTTCTCCAGAACCAGATAGAGACCGGGATTGTGGAAGAGATAGCGCTCGTCGAAAACGAGACCTATACGATTACTGGTCATGGGTTCCTGGTTCATCGTAGAAGGTGCATAGTCGATGGTTCAGAGTAGATGGTAGATGGTTCAGAGTTCAGTGTCGATGCTGGCGAGAAGATGCTCTGCCGCTATCGACCATGAACTATCAACCATCTACCATGTACCCACACTCAATACGGCGAAACCGCCAGCCCCATCCCGTCCATCACGTTCCACATCCACATGAAATCGCTCCAGGCATAGAAGCGATAGGTGCCGGAACCGGGATCGGAAAGGTAGACACCCGAAGCGTCATAGCCATAGGCGACCATCACGTGCATACCAGCGGTGACCTGGTACGTGCGGCCATCGAGTGTTTCGGTGATACTCTCGTCTCCCCACAGCGCGAGCCAGACGACGACCGGCTTGCCCTGGTCGAGGTAGGTCTTCAGCGGAGTCGAATCACCAACCGCATAGAAAACTTCACCCCGGTATCCGAAATGATCGAGCGCCCAGGAAAGGGGCTCGGCGTAGACGCCGTAATCGGAGGTCTTGCCCCAGAGACCGTTGATATCGCCGCGATAGGCGATGTGTGGATTCGGCGACTTGCCGACGACGTTGTCGAAGGAGTACTCGGAAATCCCTTCTCCAAATGCGCTCGTCGCGATGTACATCGCCGCATATTCGCAGGAGAGGTTTCGCTGCTGCGCATAGCGAGGAACGTAAACCTTGGTGTGGCTTCCCCCAACCAGCGAGGAACTGCTTGTTTCGGGAGCGGCAGCGACATACTGCACGTCGCCCGATGCCTCGATCAGCTTGTATTCGCTGCACGAGCCGCTGTTCGTTGTGACGATCGGAAAGCCGGTGAAGTAGGCCCCGCTGACATTGATATCGACCCAGTTCGTGACGCCAACCGGCGATCCTGAGGTGTCGAGCGTCAGAAAGGCGATGCCATCGCTGTTGGTAACGCTGCGATCGGCGCTGATCAGGTTGCCGTCGATATGAAGCGCACCCTCAATCTGCGCCGAAGCCAGACCGCCGCCGCCACTGTGGATCTCGACCGAGATGTTGACGGCACAGCCCACGCTGGGGCGGGTGCTGCTCACCCCGATCCAGGATCGTACGGAGAGAGTTTCTGCCGTCGTTGTCTGCGGCTGGGCAAGCCACGGAGCAATCATCACTGTCATCAGCGCGACGAACAGCAGATATGCGGGCCGGCGAATCATCGTGAACTGACTCCTCGATACGTCCATTCTCGGGACACCTGGCGGGGAATTCAGTAACCAGCGCTCACCATTTCAAGCGGTTTGAAATGGGACGTAAGGTCAACCGGCGGGGTTGTTATTGATAAACGTCTGAACTGGTCATTCCGGACTCCCCTCAGATCCAGAACCCTGCCTAGACGATACCACAGCCGCCGCATACCGATTGCGTACGTACATCTATTTTACGCAAAGTGCCTGTGAGTCGCAACCATACCGCCTGTGAGTCACAATTTCACGAAAGCGAACGTGACAGAGGATTTGGTACACTCAATTGGCGGATCACGCCATTTTCCTCATCGCGCCGGTCAATATGGCTCCTCAGGCGATTGGAGCGGGCGCACTGTAAGCGACAGGAGATCCATCTCGATGCCTCGAACAGTCTCTGCGACAGATCGCGCGATCATCCGGCTGCTGCAACAGAATGCCCGGGCGTCGTTTGCCGAGCTGAGTCGCCAAACCAATATTCCTGAGTCGACCGTCCGGCGGCGCATGGAGCGCCTGCAGGAACTGGGTGTCATCGAGTTTTCAATGATCGCCGACCCCTCGAAGCTCGGTTACCAGCTGCGGGCGATTATTGGCATCAGGGTCGATGTTCGCGATCTGGACTCGATCGCGGCGACGGTACGGGAAATGGACGAAGTGGCGTTTGCCGCATTCGTCACCGGCAGCGTCGACATCATCATCCACGTCATCGTCCAGCACCAGGAAGGACTGGTCGATCTGCTGCAACGCCTGGCGGCAATTACCGGCGTGCGCTCAACCGAGACGTTCGTGATGCCGTGGGTGATCAAGCCGGCGACGGCTTGGCGACTGCCGCAGTCAGCCGAGTAGGCGTTCTCGCATCAGGCGTTGCGCTCGATCCAGCCTCTTCGTACCCATCAACTTCCGTGTAGATGGATCAGGCGTTTCGCTCGCCGATGGCGTAGACCACCAGAACGAGAATGAACGTGGCCAGCGAGGCGACGAAGGCGATTCGGTGTCGTTCCGCCGCTGGCCGCTCGGCTGTTGCGAACATGTGCTCAGCGCCAACCGGAATGATCGCGGCAAGGGCCAGGATGTAGTGGAGCGGGGTAATGTCGCCATCGTCGCCGAGCAGCGCGAAGCCGAGCACGTACTGAAGCAGGAGCAGACCGGCGGCCGCGAATGAGACGCCGCGCAACCAGCTGATTTCCGTTCCGCGAGACATTCGGAGGTAGGCGGCAATCGTCGAGACGAGAAACGCGATTACCACAGCCAAACCAACAATCATGTGAACGGAGTTCATCGGTTTCTCCCTCGTCTGCTCTCGGCGCGAACGCCTCTTCGCGCTCGTCTCAGTAATTGTACGGCGCATTCCACGCATAGCTCCGATAATCGGGAAACTGGCAACACACCGCGTTTCCCAACCTCACATCCCTTTGTATACTCACGCAGTTGAGGCATGTGCAGGTGGAGCTCGCGCCAAAAAGAGAGGACGCGAGACCCCAAACTGTGCAAGGAGGATCGAGGAATGGCAGGACCGCAGGCTGGACAGGAAAACATCGAGGCGCTGTTTGCCGAGAACAGAACCTTTCCGCCCCCGGCTGATTTCGTCGCCGGGTCCCGGTTCGCCGATCCGGCGATCTACGACGAAGCCGCGGCCGACCCGGAAGCGTTCTGGGCCAAACAGGCGGCCAGGCTCGACTGGTTCGAACCCTGGCAGACCGTTCTTGAATGGGACGCGCCTTTCGCCAAATGGTTTGTCGGCGGCAAGATCAACGTATCGCACAACTGTCTCGACCGGCATGTCGCAGCCGGCAAGGGAGACAAGGTCGCCTTTTACTGGGAAGGCGAACCAGGCGACACCCGGGTCATCACCTACGCCGAGCTGCTGGCTGACGTGGAGCGATGCGCAAATGCGCTGAAGTCACTTGGGGTCGGCAAGGGCGATCGCGTCGCGATCTACATGCCGATGATCCCCGAGCTGCCAGTGGCGATGCTGGCTTGCACACGCATCGGCGCACCCCATACCGTGGTTTTCGGCGGCTTCTCGTCGTCGGCGCTGTCAGACCGGATCAACGACGCCCAGGCGAAACTGGTGATCACCGCCGACGGCGGATTCCGGCGCGGTCTGCATTCCGGATTGAAACCGAATGTCGATGCAGCGCTGGCCGCCACCGAAAGCGTGGAGCATGTCCTCGTCGTGCAACGCACCGGCCAGGATATCGACATGCAGGAGGGGCGCGACATCTGGTGGCACGATCTCGTTCCGGCCCAGGAAACCGGATATGCCCCGGAGCCGATGGATAGCGAGGACATGCTCTATCTCCTCTATACATCGGGCACCACGGCCAAACCAAAAGGGATTCTGCACACAACGGGCGGGTACCTGACCGGGGTCGCTTCGACGCACGAGCTGGTCTTCGATCTGAAAGAGGACGACATCTATTGGGCGGCGGCGGACATCGGCTGGGTGACGGGCCACTCCTACATCGTCTATGGACCCCTGGCCAACGGCGCGACGAGCGTGATGTACGAAGGCACACCCGATTTTCCCGACTGGCACCGCTGGTGGGAGATTGTCGAGAAGTACAAGGTCAGTCTCGTCTACATGGCGCCGACGGCGATCCGGGCGCACATGAAGCAGGGCACGCAGCACGCTGAAGCCCACGATCTCTCAAGCCTGCGCCTGATCGGCACGGTCGGCGAGCCAATCAATCCTGAAGCGTGGATCTGGTACCACACGCACATCGGTGGTGGTCGTTGCCCGGTCGTCGACACCTGGTGGCAGACGGAAACGGGGATGATCATGATCTCGCCGTTGCCGGCAATCACCACCACCAAACCGGGAAGCGCCACCTTCCCGCTGCCGGGCATCGAAGCAGACGTCGTCGATTCCGATGGCAACTCGCGGCCACTCGGTGGGGGCGGTTATCTGATTCTGAAGAAGCCATGGCCCGCCATGTTGCGCGGCATCTATGGCGATCCGGAACGCTACAAGGCGACCTACTGGAGCCGGTTCCCGGGCGTCTACTTCCCGGGAGACGGCTGCAAGCGTGACGAAGAGGGCTACTACTGGCTGCTTGGCCGCGTCGATGATGTGATGAATGTCTCCGGGCACCGGCTGAGCACAACCGAGATCGAGAGTGCGCTGGTTTCTCATCAGGCAGTTGCCGAAGCGGCAGTCGTCGGGCAACCCGACTCGCTGACAGGCGAGGCGATCTTCGCGTTTGTCATCGTCAAAAAAGGCATCGACCCGACCGACGAGCTTGGCCAGGAGCTGCGCAAGCATGTGGCCACGGTGATCGGACCGATCGCGCGGCCGAAATCGGTGATGTTTACGCCCGACCTGCCGAAGACGCGATCCGGCAAGATCATGCGGCGCCTGCTCAAGGACATCGCCACGAACCGGCCGCTTGGCGACACCACAACGCTCGCCGATGCGGGGGTCGTGGATGTCATCCAGTCCGCCGCCAAGTCCGGGAAAGACGACGACTAGACGGTTGTCATTTCATTTGCGAAGCGAGACTCCCCGGTCGGCCCTCCGCCGCCGGGGAGTCGTTTTTTCATGTGAGCGAAACACTCCATCTGAACCGGTGAGGCCTGCGTCGCTCGTCCGCCTCGCTCAGGAAAGCGAACCAATTGCCGATGACACTGCCCCCCAGATCAACAAAAAGACGATCCCGGCGGCGAGCAGGATCAGAAACATCGTCAGCAGGCTCGTGGTCGCATGCCGGTCGTGCTTCGCGCGCTGGCGCCTGTTCTCTTGCCGGGCGATCTCCATGATTTCCTCGTAGACGTCATTGCTGCCGCCTGGCACACCGAATCCGCCAAAGTAGCGATTCATGATTTCGTCCTGCACAACGGCGGAGCGTCGCTCGGTATCGTACTGACGGCGCAAGGCGGGATCGGTGAGCACGCGGTATGCCTCATTCAGTTCCCGCGCCTGAAGCTCCGCCCTCTCACGTTCATTCGGTTCGGCGCGATCGGGATGGATGCGCATCATCGCGGCGCGATAGCCACGCTTGATCTGTTCCGGCGTGGCGGTTTCGGAAACTCCCAGCAGCGCGTACAGGTCTGCCGGGACCCGGCCCGTTGCCGCGCTCACATCTGACTGTTGCCTTCGTCCTGACGCCACGAGCACTCCAACTCGGCAAATACCCCACAACAGGATATCCCGTGCCGCCGGGAGCAACGAGTACAATTCGGGCAAGTAGAACATCGGTCAACTGGCGCCTGTCGTCGCATCGATCCGGGAGTTTCGGGCATGGAAGTCACAGTCATCTCCGTTCCGTACCGGTATGACGAATATGACCGGGGCACAGGGTCCGGACCAGCGGCGCTGCTCAGCTCGGGACTCGTCGATGACGTGACAAAAAGCGGCATCACACTCTCGACCGGCGGAGAGGCCACTCTCGATGACGCCGACCGAGAAACCGGTCGCACCGCGGTCAACATCGGGCGGCTGGGAGCGTCGACAGCAGCGCTGATCGCGAATGCGCGATCGAACGGCAGCGCGTGTCTCGTTCTGGCGGGCGACGATACCGCGGCGATCGGTGTCGTCTCCGGTTTGCAGGCTGCACATGGCGCGGGCGCGCGGATTGCGGTGATCTGGGTCGACGCTCATGGTGACTTCAACACACCCGAGACGAGTTACAGCGGCATCCTGGCTGGGATGTCACTGGCGATCGTCGCCGGTCTGGCCGGACCGAACTGGCGCGACGCCGCCAAGCTGGCGGCACCCGTTTCGACTGACCGGATCATCGTTGGTGGAGCACGACAGCTCGATGCCAAGGAAGCGGCATTGCTCAATGTGACCGACGTGCGCGTGTTCGATACCGCCGGTCTGCGAGAACTGGACGACTGGACCCGCGCCGTGAATCGGCTGGCCGGATCGGTCGATATGATCTCGCTGCACGTTGACGTCGATGTGCTCGATCCCCGCCTGGTGCCCAGTTCCAGCACGCCTTCTCCGGATGGACTCGAGCTCGAGGAAGCGACGGCGGTTCTTTCGGCAGTGCTCGGCACGGGCAAGGTCGCCGCGCTGACGGTCTGCGGCGTCAATCCCGGCGGGGGCGCTCGTGGCAAGCGGACGATCGACTCGGCGCGGCAGCTGGTCGGGTCGGCGCTCCAGGCGTGGTCCGGCGGCGCGATCTGAAACCGTGTCATTCCGACGGTCTGTTCCCGGCGCTGCTAATCGCAGAGATGGCGGGCCTCGTTCGGATCGGCTCCCAAAAGCGCCATAAATGGCGAGGCTACGCAACACGCGCAACCAACTGCTTCCGCTCCCCGTCCAAACCGTAGGCATCGACCTCCGTGTCGATGCCCTGGCTTTGAGCGTCCGACGTGTGTCGTATTTGACACGCAGGCGATCCCCTCTGTAGAATGAAACAGAACACTTGTGCTATTGCGAGGAGGGTCGCGTGACATCAGCTGCAAGGAATACAGATCTTCAATCGGCGGCAACGGGCACACTGGTTAGGCGATGGGTGTGCTCGTGCCAGGAACCGCCAGTCTTGCTGGCAACGTATGACGACCGGGGTCGCGTCAATATCAAAGCGCGAGATCGCTACTGGCACTGCCAGGGAAGCGTGCAGACGATTTGCCCCAAATGCGGTCGGGAACACGCGCTCGATCCCCAGCATTCCTGAATCCGCACACAACGAGCTTCACGAGAGCCTCACATCATCGACCGGAACGAACAACAGCGCGAACAGTCACTTCATCACCTTCGTCACGGCGACGCGGCAGTTGGAATCGTTCCCACTCGATCGAGGCTCACACACTATGACGCGAATCGTCCACTTTCCCGTTGACCGTTCAGAAACCCCAACTGCGATTCTTGCGCCGGTCGTGCCACTGCGCGGCCGCATTCCCGACGACATGGACGCAACGCTCTCGCGGCTCGCGCGCGATGAGCGAAAAGCGCTGCCGGAATTCCGCAATACGCTCCTTAACGCCTATTGGCCGATTCTCCATCGCATTTGCCGGCGCACCTGGTGGCAATTCGCCGATCGCGGCGTCATCGACCGCGAGGACGTCGAACACGAAGGGGTGCTGCTCTTTTTCGAGCTGCTGACCCACTGGTCAGGCGATGGGTCGTTTTCCCGTTACCTGCTGGGACGCTATCGATGGCGCCTGCTCGAACGGACACGACGTCTGAGCCGGCGGCCAACGTCCGACCAGATCGAAGCCTCTCTGGCAGCATGTTCGAACGACTCCTATGCCGCCGAACGCGCCCTCGATCTCGTCCGCGAAATCGTCGAGCCGCTTTCGCCATTCGATCGGGAGCTCGTCCTGCTCCGGGTTGTCGATGGGCATCCGTTTCCGGCTATCGGCAAGCGGCTCGGCGTATCGACGTCGAGCATCGAGGCCAGATGGAAAGTGCTCCGGGACGAGCTCTACCGAAATCTGCAGTTTCTGCTCAACAATACCGATTAGGGTGATGAGTCGTGCTACCATCTTGCCGAACCGGGCCTGCTTCGAAAGAGGGTTCGACGCGGGCGCATCGCGAACCCCTCTCATGCCGGAAGGTCACTGAATGGTTTCCACCGAATCCACCACTGCTGGCGCTGAACTGCGTGACGGCAGCGCGGATATTCGAGCGAATGTGATCGATGCCATCGGCTGGACGCCGCTGGTTCGCCTGAATCACGTCACGCGCGGCATCACGACGCCGGTCGTCGCCAAGCTGGAGATGATGAATCCGGGTGGGTCAGTGAAGGACCGCATCGGCATCCAGATGGTGGAGGCAGCGGAAGCGCGAGGGTGGCTGAAACCGGGGGGCACGATCGTCGAGCCGACGTCGGGAAACACCGGAGTCGGTCTGGCGATGGCGGCGGCGGTGCGTGGCTACACCTGCGTTTTTGTGATGCCGGACAAGGTCGCGCCGGAAAAGGTGGCCTTGCTGCGAGCCTATGGCGCCGAGGTCGTGACCACACCGACGGCGGTCGAGCGCGATTCGCCGGAGAGCTACTACTCGGTGGCCGACCGGCTGACGCAGGAGATCCCAAACGCGTTTCAACCGAACCAGTATTTCAATCCGATGAATCCGAAAACGCACTACGAAACGACTGGTCCGGAGATCTGGCAGCAAACCGGCGGGCGAATAACCCACTTCGTGGCGGGAGTCGGCACAGGCGGCACGATCTCCGGAGTCGCCCGGTATTTGAAGGAACAGAACCCCGGCGTCAAGGTCGTGGGCGTCGATCCGGAAGGTTCGATCTACACCAGCGCTGTGCTGCACACCTACAAGGTGGAGGGAGTCGGCGAGGATTTCTGGCCGGGGACATTCGATCGGACGATGGTCGATTCATGGGTCCAGGTTGGCGATCGCGATTCCTTATTGACCGGCCGCGACGTCACCCGTGAGGAAGGCATTCTCGTCGGTGGATCGGGCGGCATGGCCGTCTGGGGAGCGCTGCAGACCGCTCGCGAGATCAACGATCCCGATGCGCTCGTGGTCGTGCTGCTTCCGGATAGCGGCAGGGGCTATCTCTCGAAGATGTATAACGACGACTGGATGCGGGAGAATGGCTTCCTGACCCGCTTCCGCGGCCCGAAGCGGATCGGCGAGCTGGTGACGCATCACGGCAGACAGATTCCTGACGTGGTCTGGGTGAGCACGGAAGATACGGTGGCCAAGGCGATCGAAGTGCTGCGCGAGCACGACATTTCGCAGTTGCCGGTCGTCCGGCCACCGGTCGATGACGGAATCGCCATTCAGACGATCGTCGGCTCGATTCAGGAACGCACACTGCTCGACCGGCTCTACGAGAACCCCGAGGTCCTGCAGACGAAGGTGACCACGATCATGGACAGCGCCTTCAACCTCGTCGATGCCAGTGAAGAGATCGAGCGAGTCTTCCCCCTCTTCAGCTCGGGAGCGTCAGCTGTGCTGGTACAACGGGAGGGCACGCTCGTCGGCGTCGTGACACGAGCCGATCTGCTCGAATTCGCCGTTCATCAACCGAAAAGCGCCTGAGGCGTGCCATCAAACGAAAGGACTCCATGCGTGAGCAGCAGAGATTGGTCGGACACACACTTCGAAACGCGCGCCATTCACGCCGGGCAGGATGCCGATCCGGCCACCGGAGCAGTGATTACACCGATTTACCAGACAAGCACGTTCGTGCAGGAAGAGGTCGGCGTTCACAAGGGGTTCGAATACGCGCGGACCGACAACCCAACCCGCAGCGCGTTGCAGGAAGCGATCGCTTCGCTCGAAGGGGGATCATGGGGACTCTCCTACGCGAGTGGTCTCGCCGCAACCCAGAATCTGCTCTATCTCCTCCGCCCCGGCGATCACATCCTGCTCTCGGACGACACCTATGGTGGAACGTACCGGCTGGTGGCGAAAGTCGTCGCCAACTATGGGATCGAATTCTCGCTCTGCAACATGAGCGATCCGGATGCTGTCCGCGATGCGATACGACCGAACACCCGCATGGTCTGGGCGGAAACGCCGACCAATCCCTACCTGAAGATCGTCGACATCGCCGCAGTCGCCAACATCGCCCACGGCGCGGGGGCACGGTTTGTCGTCGACAACACCTTCGCGTCTCCCTACCTGCAGCGACCACTCGAACTCGGAGCCGACTTCGTGCTGCATAGCGCCACGAAGTACCTCGGCGGCCATTCGGACGTCGTCAATGGTCTGGTGATAGGCAATGACCGAGATGTCTACGAGACGCTCAAATACCTGCAGAACGCCGCCGGGGCGGTGCCAGGCCCGCATGATTGCTGGCTGGTGCTGCGTGGGATCAAGACGCTCGGTGTGCGGATGGACCGTCACAGCGCCAACGGCATGGCCGTTG
>CAYWSE010000092.1:0-13805 GCA_964461025.1 uncultured Sphaerobacteraceae bacterium
CTCAGCAACACGCATTTGAGATGGGACGGTCGTTGCGCTCGACGATGAAACGAAGCGCGCACGGCGAGTTCGCGATTCGCGAACGTGACCCGGTCGCGATTCGTTTCATCGTCGAGCGCAACGACCGTCCCATCTCAAATGCGTGTTGCTGAGAAATCTGTTCCGTCATTGACATTTCCGCACATATGCCGCCGACGCCGGCAGCCGAAGAACAGTTATCGATCGAGTTTGGCCACCTGACGCCCCCTCGCGGCTGCGGACTTCGCAGTCGCGTGGGTCAGCGCGTAGCGGCAACGCCCGCGTTGCCCTCCGCCTCGATCATCGTCATCGCAGCTTTCATGTAGCCGAGGGCGAAGGCCATGCCGGCGTGCCAGGGGGCGTCGCAGGTCATTTGCGGGGTGTGGTCGGGGATGATGACGCCGTCGTAGCCGTTGCGGTGGTAGATGCGCAGGCATTCGATCATGTCGACGTCCCCTTCGTCAACGAAGACCTCGTGGTAGTGGGGGACCTTGCCCTTGACGTTGCGGAAGTGGACGTAGCCGATGGCGTCCTGTTTGCTGTAGGCGTCAATAGCCTGGTAGACATCCATCTCGCCTTGCATCTCGGCCAGCGTTCCCTGACAAAGCTCCAGCGCATTGCTCGGCGATGGATAGATATCGAGGAGCTTCTGGTAGAGCTCCGGCTTGTAGACCAGCCGCGCATGACCGCGCAACGTGGGCATGGGCGGGTCGTCGGGATGGGCGGCGAGGCGGACTCCTGCTTCCTCGGCGACCGGGACGACGTCGTGCAGGAAGCGCGAAAGCCTATCCCACAGTTGCTCGGTCGAGGTGTCGGGCACGAAACCAGGCTCGGCATCTGGATCGTAGACCATGTTCCAGACTTGCCCATTTGGAATCGGCGTTTCCTGCGGGCCGTTCGGGCCTGCGAAGCCGACCGACTCGGCGCCGCCCCGCGCCCATGGTCCGACCACATGGCCCCAGACGCTGGCGATGCTGAAGTTGTAGCCCATCACCGGGATGCCAACCGCTCCCATGTCGCGGATCAGCTGCTGCAGACCGGCGATCTGCTCGTCGCGTTTGGGGCCGTCGAGGAGCACATCGTGCCAGAAGGCGGGATCGAAATTTTCCAGGGCGCCAAGTTCGAGGCCTTCGGCGTTGATGGCGTCGTTAAGGGTTTGCAGCTCGTCGCGCGACCATGGGACCGGGTTTCCGGCCGCGCCCCAGCCGGTTCCCTGACTTTCCGACTGCGGGATGCGCGGTCCGCTGGCGAAATAGTCGGTCAGGTGAGCGACGATATGGGTGGCGCCTGCCTGGCGGGCGAAGCGGAAGTTGTCGGTGGTGAGCATTTGCCGGTAGAGTCCAAGCCCAAGCTTCATAGCGCTCCTCGCAGGTGGCTGATCGATAGCGTCATCGTGATTATCTCCGACAAACGCGGAAAGGACCGCCCAGCCGGGCGGTCCGTACTTCGCATCGCGCCGATCGAGGCCGGCAGTGCGCCGGACTATTCGGTCATATCGAGGTAACCGTAGGCCGGAAGAGTCAAGAACTCGATGAAGTCGTCATTGAGAATGAGGCCATCGAGGATTTCCGCGGCTTCCTGATAGCGATTTGCCTCGATTCCGCCAAACTCAGAAATCGCGGCATCGCGAACGACGATGTATCTGGCGCGATCGATCAGCAGCCCATCGTCTGTGGAAATGCGATGACGAATCCATTGCCAAATCTGGGCGCGAGAGATTTCCGCGGTGGCGGCATCTTCCATCAGATTGTTAATGGCGGCGGCGCCGTTCCCGCGTAGCCAATTGTCGATGTACTGCAGCGCCACGCTCACATTGAGATAGAGTCCTTCCGACGTGACGGCAGCCCCATCGATGTAAGTGTCGAGCAACTCAGACGCTTGCACACTGACATCGTCGCGTTGCCGGCTTTTCTGGTTCGGCGCGTCGCCAAGCACCGCGTCGAAGCACTCCATGGCGACAGAAACCAACCCTGGATGCGCCACCCAGGTGCCATCGAAACCAGCATTCGATTCGCGCACTTTGTCTTCGCGTACGGCGGCAAATGCCTTCTCATTCACCTCCGGGTCGCGCCGGGTGGGGATGAATGCCGACATGCCGCCGATGGCGTGCGCGCCCCGTTTATGGCAGGTCTTGACAAGCAAATCAGAGTAGGCCCTCATGAACGGAACCTTCATCGTCACCTGGGCGCGATCGGGGAGAATGTGGTTGTCGCTCTCACGCAGGAACTTGATCATGCTGAAGATGTAATCCCAGCGCCCGGCATTGAGTCCGGCGGCGTGGTCGCGGAGCTCGTAAAGGATTTCCTCCATCTCGAAGGCGGCGAGGATCGTTTCGATCAGCACCGTCGCCCGGATTGAACCATGCGGGATGCCGAGGCGCCGCTGAGCTTCGGTGAAGACATCGTTCCATAGCCTTGCTTCGAGATGACTCTCCAGCTTGGGCACATAGAAGTACGGACCAGAGCCGCGATTGAGTAACTCCTGCGCGTTCGTAAAAAAGTAGATGCCGAAGTCGAAGAGACTGGCCGAACATGGCTCGCCATCGACTTCGATGTGCGTTTCGAGCAGGTGCCAACCGCGGGGGCGCAAGAGCAGCGTGGCCGGGCGCTCGTTCAGTTCATAGACGCGACCATCCTCCTGTTCGAATCGGATGGTTCGCCGAACCGCTTCGGCCAGATTCTGCTGTCCAACCGTCACGTTCTCCCAGGTCGGAGAGAGCGCGTCTTCGTGATCGGCCATGAAGACCCTGGCGCCGGAATTCAGTGCGTTAATCAACATTTTGCGATCGGTCGGGCCTGTGATCTCGACGCGGCGATCGTCCAGATCGGCTGGGGCCGGAGCCACCTGCCACGGTTCGTCGCGAACAGAGGCCGTTTCCCCCAGGAAGTCAGGCGCCTGCCCACCGCGGATGTCGTTGTGCCGTTGCTGTCGCCGCTCGAGCAACTCCACCCGGCGCGGATTGAACGTGCGATGCAACGTCGCGACGAACTCCAGCGCCTCCGGTGTGACGACGCCGGCGGCGGCATCAGGGATGTCTCGAAGCAGTCGGTAGCCATCTGTCATGTGTCATTGGTCCTCATGGGCGGCGGTCGTCAACCGCGAAAGGCTGAACGAACGATCCTGATCTGTCAACAGGGGTCATTCCATAATCCCCTACACGGCAAGACCGCATGCGACGTGTCGTCAAGGCTCGGGGGACGCCGAAGGACCGACCGGCGCAGGAGAAGCTACCGGCGACGCGTGCGGTGAAGCAACTGGTGAGGCGGGCGGAACTGGTGAAGCAGATGCCGTCTGAGCCGATGCCGCTGGAGTCGGAGAGGGTTCTGGCTCGGGGGTCATTGTTGGTTCAGGCGATGATGTTGCTGTTGATTCTGCGGTCGGCGAAGCTGTCGACGTGGCGGTTGGCTCGATCGTCGCGGTCGGCTCGGGGGTCGAAGTATTCAGGAGCGGTTCTGGCACCTCCTGGCGAAGGTAGCGGACGTCGACCTGTTGCTCACCCGCTTCGTTGTAAAGCGCAACGACGCCAAGCAGCTGGTAGAGCTCGCTGCGATTATCCGCGCCTTCCGGCATCCGGCGGCATTCGCCATTGGCGATTTTCAGCTGGACAGCAGTCAGCCCATCGAGCGGTTGGCTCTGATCGATCAGAACGTCTACGGAGTCGACGGAACCGGCGAGCACCGCGTCGGCCGCGGCGTCGGCGGTGATATCGAGACAGAGAGGGAGCTCCGTGCCACCATCGCCGCGTGAAGAGAGCCAGACGATGAGAAGAAGAATCGCAAGGACCAGCGCCCCGGCGGCCAGCGCGGCGTAAACGAGATTTGAGTCCCGTTTGCGATTGTCTGAGTCGGCGGCTGTCGCGCTCTCGTCGTCAGAGCCCGGATCACCGGGCACGTCAGCGTCGTCAATGTCCTCGACGTCAGTTCGCTCATCAGACATCGTTGCAGCTGACTCGTTGGTGGGGGATGCATGCGGTCATGTGTAGATTGTAATGGTTTCGAAATGACTGAATGCATGCAAATGGGAGCGCACTTCGTGCGCTCCCAATGCGTTCTGTCAAGCACTCGCCGAAGAGTGCAACCAAGCTATTCGACTGTTCGCCAGTTGGCGATATTCCAGTAGAGGGGCTCCCAACCACTGCCGGCAAAGTTGTCGGCAAGCAACCGGTTGCTGGCGCCGAACTTCTCAGCAGCGCGCGAGACGATCGGGAAGAGAACGAACTCATTGATCATCAGGTCATTCATGCCGATGAACAATTCGGCCGCCCGCTCAGGATCGGTCGTGGCGGAGCACTCTTCGAACATCGCGTCGTACTCCGCGGAGACGAAGCGCTGATTGTTCTGGCCGCTCCACTGATTCGACTTCTGCGAGACGTTCGAGTTATCCGGGCCGGCGTAGACATCCAGCATGTGCGTCAGCGGGAATGGAGAGGTCGCGCCGCTGGTGAACATCTGAACGTCGCGATAGTTCTTGCCGTACGTCTGGTCGTTGCCCGGCGCACTTGCGAAGAAGACTGAGGCATCGACCTGACCAAGCTGCACGCCGACGCCGATCGCCTCCCAGCCAGCCTTGACGACAGCCTGGGTCTTCTGGCGGACGGGATTTGTCGAAGTGTAGTACGTGAGCTTGAGCTCGACGCCATCCTTGGAGCGGACATCGCCATCGAGAACCCAGCCAGCCTCGTCGAGGACCTGGTTGGCTTTGTCGATATTGAACTCCCAGGACGTGTTCGGAGATTCATACGCGGCGAGAGCGGTCAGGAAGTTGCGTCCTGGCGGCTCCTGTGGTTCGCCCATATAGAACTGCTCAGCGATCGTTGCGCGGTCGACCGCCAGGGTCAGAGCCTCGCGAACGGCCTTGTCAGTCAGGCGCGGGTTCGGCACTGTCAGACTGGATCGCTCGCCATCAACTTCGACGTTGGGATCGGAGAAGTTGTACATGATGCGCTCGGTATTGGTCGGAGGCGTTGCATAAACAACACCCTTGCCGCCCGACTCCTGGAGCTGATCGAGAATGTCCTGGCCGACCTGCAGGTTCCAGGCAAAGTCCCAGTCACCGGTCTGGAGAACGGCAACCGCTGCCGAGTCTGCGTCGCCGCCGCCCTTCAGGTTGACGGTCGAGAAGAACGGTTTGTTGGGTTCTCGGTAATTCTCGTTGATCACGTAGATGATTTGATCGTTCTCCTTGAACGATTCAACCTTGTACGGACCGGTGCCAATTGGATTGGAGAGAAACGCGTTGGTGACTGTTTCGTTGTCCTGGCCATCCCACGGGTGCTTGGGGATGATGTTGCCAAAGTTGCCGCTGGTGATGGGGACGAACCAAGCGACGGTCGCCGCTTCAAAGGTGAACTTCACCTGAGTCGGACTCAGCGCCTCGACGTTGGTGATCGGCGTCCATGCCGACGCACTCGTGGATGCGCTATCCGGGTCGGTGATCCACTGCCAGGTCCAGACGACGTCATCTGCTGTGAAAGGCTGGCCGTCGCTCCAGAGAACGCCTTCTTTCAGATTGATCGTCGCTGTCAGAAGATCCTCAGAGAGACCACCGTTTTCAAGTGTAGGCACTTCTGCCGCGAGGGTGGGAATGAGTGTGCCATCGGGGGCATAGGAGAGGAGCGGCTCGCCGACCAGTGACGAGGCGAGAATATCTTTGGTGCCCTGCCCTTTGTGGGCGAACGCGATCGTCGGCGCCTGGTGCTGAAGAATCTTCAGTTCGCCGCCTTCGCCGCGCGTCTGGTTTTCAGTGCCAACCTCGGGCCGGATTGAGAGAGAGAGATCCTGAGCAGCGGCACTCTCGATCTTCATCGTATTGAGCACGAAGAGGGTGACTGGAAGACCAACGCCAAGAGCTGTCGCCCGGGCGATGAATTCGCGGCGGGTAATCTCTCCCGCCTTCAACTGCTGGGAAATTGCCCAGAACGGACCCTTCGGAATCATGTGCAACACTCCTTGACTGACGATGATAGAACGACTGCAAGTGGTGGGATGGGGCGATTCCCCATCCCAGTACTTCCGGGTTATTCAGCGGCCGCGACGACCTCGAACTGAGCCGCCATCCCATTCGCGATGTGCGGTGCTCCATCCGGGCCGGGGAAGAAACAAATGAGCGTGTAGACGCCTGGCTGGAGATTGACAACCGCGAGATCAACCGACTGACCCGGGAAGATCGGTGCGGCAACACCAATAAAGGCGACATCCTCTTCGGCGATGGAACCGTCGAGGATACCCGACGGGTCAGCCCCCTCAGGCAACTGCGCGAGAATCGCTTCGTGAACCTCTACGCCCTTGTTGGAAATATTCAGGGCAATCACTTCGTTCTGAGTCACCGTCGGCGAGCCCAGGAACTGGAAGGCATACGTCACCGCACCCGTCGCTTCATCGGTAGTCTCGACGATGTCGATGCCGACGATTGTCACGCCGTCGGCAAAGGACGTGTCAGGATTCTCGAACAGCTCTTCGTCGTAGAGCCAGGCACCCTGTTCCTCAACGAAGAAGGCTCGCAGGTTGAGAAGCCAGTTGCCGTTGACAATGGCATGGATGTTCGCGCTGATGCGGCCATCGTCATAGACCTTGGGGTCGGTGATGGCAAGCACGTCGATCGAGCTGAATGGTCCACCCGACTCACTTGCCACTCGATCGTGTGGATTTGTGGTGCCCACGGAGTTGAAGATGAAATTGGCAGATTCGAGCGCAACGTACAGCGCGGGATCGCCAGTTGCCCATCCCTGGGCGAGGCACGCGACGTAGTTGGCAGCAGCTGCTTCGATTGCCGCGGCCTCATCTCCCTCGGCGGGAGTACCAGCAGGAGCTTCTGGAGCGGGCGGCGCCTCAGCGGCTTCTGGCGACGCAGCAGCATCACCTTCAGCGGCCTCTGGAGAAGCCATATCCATGCCTTCCATTTCCTCGTCCATTGGAGTCGGGGTTCCGGGAGGCAGCCCCGGTGAGAAACAGTCGACCGGCGTCGGTGATGCATCCTGGGCCGTAACTGTGGCAATGCCACTACCGCCAATGGCAAGCAATGCAGCAGCAGCCAGCACGCCAAACTTCAGGCGACTCAACATTCGCGTTCATCCTCCTGCGTTATAAAGAACACGTTCCACCGTCCGCATCCAGCGGATGACGATTTTGGATTCGCCAGAGTGTACTTCACGGCGAGTGCTGCGTCACCCTCTTTACGCGACATTTATCTCATTGGTGCGACAGGCATACACGTATTTACCAATCGCCAATTTGTCCTGTAAATCCCTGAAAGAATTCTGCGGTTATTGTTGAGTTACAGTGAAGGTCGTCTGCTGGCCATACGAGAGATGCGGAACACCTGCAGAGTCAGGGAGCAAGCAGACGATGGCATACGATCCGGGGTTCAGATCGACGAGGGCGATCGATCCGGTCTCACCGGGGAGTAGCGTCAGCTGGCCGATTACAGAAATGCCCCCTGGAATCGTGCCATCGACTGAGCGCAACAGATCGGAGACCTGGGCTCCGCTCTCCAGTTTCAGCACCAGCATCTCATGCGCCTCGTTGCCGTCGTTCTGGCCATTGATGACCACGGCCGGTGCGGGGACGCGGGTTTCGTCGAGCGTGATCACGTATTCGGTCAGTGTCGCGGCAAGCGACTCGGCATCGCCGACGTCTGGCGTACCAAGGGGTGAAATGCGATGCGCTCGCCACGCGCCCTGACCAGCCGGGACCGGAGTGCCATTCGTTGCGGTGATGTCACGATAGAGAAACGTCCACTGCTCGAGCAGCATCTGGTTCCCGCGCACGACCGTGACATCGGCGCGAACGGTTTGTATTCCGTTCACCAGCACATTCTCAACGCTGATGATCCGCGTCGGCACGAGCGGACCTTCTGCAACGATTTCCTCGTACTCCTCGACAGAGAGTCGTTCGCCGCCGCCGTAGAGGTCGCCGCGATACTCAGCTGACGTCAATTCAGCCACAGCCACGGTGTTTCCGGACGAAATGCAGGCGGCGAGTGAGACAGCGACCGCTTCGACTTCACTGACAATCTCGTCCGAAGCCTGGACCAGGGGTTCGGCCGTCGGCGTCGCGAGCGTCCCGGAGGGATCAGTACCATCTGAACGCTGGGTCGGTGTTGGCGGGGCAACCGTCGGCATCGGAGGGAACTCAGGAGTGAAAACGACGAGATTTGGCCGGCAGTCGCCGGTCGCAACATGCTTCGGCGTTTGCGCTCCAGCTTGCTGTGGTGACAACAGTGCAGCGAGAATGACTGTCGCTATGACGATTCCACGATTCATCCAGATCAACCCTCTTGACGTTTCGGCTAGCCGGAACCGGCTCTCGTACGTACAGTATGCCAAAGCACTCGGTCATTGTGACCTTGCGCCTAGCTTCGCAGCGAAACGCGATCTCAGCAAGAATCGCTGCTTCTCTTTATGACGCGCGGAGATGCGGAATGGTCACGAGCGAACCGAGACATGCACGGTAGCGGCCACTCAGACGGAAGTCAGGATGAGAAGGAAGCGATCGAAGCGCTGACGCTGGTGGTCGCACATCTCGCCGCTCAGTTGACGATGACGCAGATCAGGCTGCGCGGTCTGGCGACCGCACTCCAAGCGACCGGGATCGATCCGGCGGTCGTGCGAGGGCATGTCACGGAAATAGCCGACCGGGAGGCAGGTCATTACCTTACCGAGAATCTAGGAGAACGTCTCGCCGGCTTGATCGATATCGAACAGCTGACACGCGATATTGTGGAGTTCGTCAGCGCGGAAGAAACGTGACGTGGAGATCAGAAGAGGAACACGTAGATGCAGATGAGTCCAGGCAGCATTCAGATGGGCCGACCTGAATGGTTCGCCGCTTACCGAATCCTGACGATCGTCACGGCCGCATTTGTGCTGGTGCAAGCGGTTCTCGCCAGTCAATGGTTGTTCAAGGGAGAAATCAAACTCCTGGACATTCATGAAATGATCGCCAACATCTTCTTTCTCGTGGTTGTGTTGCAGGCGGCATTGACCGTTCTGATCAAATTTCCCGGCCGATGGGGTCGCCAGCTCGTGCTGCTGAACGGTTTGCTCGTGGTGCTGACGCTCGTTCAGACTGGATTGGGGTATTCGGGCCGGGACTCGGCGGATGCAAAGGCGTGGCATGTGCCGACTGGGGTGTTGCTCTTCGGGCTCGCCGTGGCGATTGCGGCAGTAGCGTCGCGACCAGTGACAACCGAACGTCGCGATTAGCCATTCAGGGGCGGCGGATCGTCGTCGAGCAGGAGTTCCATGACGATAGTGTCGACCCAGGCGCCGTCGAGCACTCCCTGTTCGTGGAAGATGCCAACTTCTTGAAATCCATAACGTTTGTAGAGCCGCATTCCCGCTTCGTTGAATGGAAATGCCGCCAGCACCAGCTTGTGGTACCCGATCGTGCGGGCCGTGGCGATGAGGTGTTCGAGAAGCAGCGAGCCGACGCCGCTCCCACGCACGTGACGACCGATATAGACTGAGAAATCTGCGACGAAGCGGTAGGCAGGGCGCGGATTGAACTGGTTGATTGATGCCCAGCCGGCGACGGCGCCATCCAGGTCAGCAACGATCACCGGCGTGCGGTCGGTTCGGGCGAGGAGCCATTGCCGACGATCCTCCACCGTTCTCGGTTCCGTCTCGAGCGTGGCGACGCGATCTTCGATGCCTTCGTTATAGATGACTGCAATCGCCGCCGCATCGTCAGTCGACGCTGGTCGGATTGAAATGCTCTTCATGGCCGGCGTCGCGCCCCTCTTCTAGCCCTCTGTGTGCTGCTCGGCATCATGCAGGATCATATCGTTCATCGAGGGCGAACGACGTGAGATACTCTGGCCACTTCATCGTGGAGCGCTATAGTTACCCGCTGGATGCGTGCTGACGAATGTGCTCGCTCCGAGCTAGCGACTCCCGAAGACAAGACAGGGACAGTGAATGAGCACACAGAAGGGCAAAGTGGCTGAGCGCGTCGACGACGTCGTTCAGGCGGAGGATATTGCGGCGTCGCTGGACGAGGCGGCGGAGCGAGCAGTCGAAGAAAGCCGTGAGTCGGAGACCACGCCGGAGCTCGTCGACGACGCATTGGATGCCGCGGCGATGGTCGCGGAGGGCGGTCCGGTGGCCGAAGCACCAGATGAGGCAAGTGACGCTCCGGCAGAACATGACGATTCAGGGACGGAATCCAGGGACAATCAATCTGAAAGCGACGACGCAGGCGCACTGGCGGGTGATGCCGAAACGGGAGCTTCAAGCGCCGAACCAGCGGAGGAAGTCGCCGCGGAATCGCTCGCAGTGGCCGCCTTAAGGTACGGATGGGCACCCGTCGCCGATCCACCGGAACTGGGACCTGGCAACCCATCTCCAGATGGAACCTCACTGGCATTTCTGCAAACAGAGCCATCTGGGGAAACGCGACTCTGGTTTTATGGAATAGACAATGAGAGTCGCCGCTCGATGGCTCTGCCGTTCGTACCGGTGGTCGAAGACGATGGACCGCAGTGGTCGCCAGACGGAGCATGGCTGGCGATGAGCGGCAGCAGCTACGCTGGTGGGCCAACCGCGATCTGGCTCGTGCCGGTCGATGGCGGCGACTGTGTGGCCGTGGCCAATCACAGCGCCATCGACCGGCAGCCTCGTTGGTCGCCGGACGGGTCGCTGATCGCGTTTGTCTCCCAGCGCGATGGCCGGGATTCGATCTGTGTGGCGCTGCCCTCCAGCGACGGACCAGTCATTCATCTGACTTGGGGGCCACCGGGGCAGAACGATCGGGAGCCAACCTGGTCGGACGACAGTACGAAAGTCGCGTTTCTCCGGCAGTTCATCGAAGGCGAGGCATCCGGCGACCATGTCTGGACGGTGTCGATCGCCGATGGCGAGACGAAGCAGGCGACGAAGAAAGTCGCCAACCGGCACGCGCTTCGGTGGAATCCGGGCAAGTCGCAGGTTGGGTTTATTACCGACGAGGGTGAGTGGCTGAATGTCGGCGTTGTCAATCCGGACAACTCGGCCGGGTGGAATCTGGCCAGCGAAGCAGGCGACAAAGACGATCCGCGATACAACAAAGATGGATCTCGGATGCTCTATACCCGCGGTCTGAAGGGCGAGGTTCGGCTCGGTGAGCGGGCCACGAGCGGCGCCAGCGCCGAGCTGATCGATCCGGGCATGGGTGTTGCCAGCGCACCACGCTGGCTGCCCGGAAAGCGCGTGGTCTATCGATTCGCGCCTGCGACGGGTGCAGCTCACTTCATCGTTCAGGACGCCAAGAAGGATGTCGAGCGGACCATTCTCCCGGCGCCGATCGCCTGGGATGCGGGACGACCGCTGATTCTGCCAACCTTCATCGAATTCGAGATCTCCGGCGGCGCGAAGCTTGGGGGGCTCCTCTATCGTGACCCGGCGGCGGACGGGATCACACCAGGCGTGCTGGTCCTCGGCGCCGATCCGAGCCGGAGAACAGACGCGTCGTTTCGGCCGCTCGAACAAGCGCTGGCGGCGGCCGGATTTGCGGTGTTTGCGCCAACCCTGCCGGGATCACCAGGGCTGGGCAAGAAGATCCAGCAGTCGCTGCGAAGCGCGACATCGGCAGAGGCGGAAACGTTGACGGTGCTCGATGTGCTGCGCGCCATGCGAGAACTCGAGATGATCGATTCAGAACGAGTGGCGATCGTCGGCTCAGGATATGGCGGCGCCCTGGCGCTTGTTGCGGCGGGCTCACGGCCAGACATCGCACCGGCTGTGGTGGCGATCGATCCAATCGCAGACTGGGACGACGAATTCGATCAGGGCACAACCGAATGGCGGAACTGGCAATCCAGGCATTTCGGTTTGCCGACGCTGCAGCGCGGCCGGCATGCCCTGAGGACGCCTTCGACATACATTGGTGTGGTGGAGGCTCCGTTGCTCGTCGTGAGAACCGACAATGCGACCGAGGGCCGGGCGAGGCAGGTCGAGAATCTTGTTGGCATCATGCAGGAACTCGATGTCGCGCACACCTATGATGTTCTGACTGGGAATTCCACCTGGGAAACCGGCGACCGCGTAGCCGGCTTCCTGCGCGATCAATTCGGTCCGAACCGGGTGCCGGTGGCTGATGCGCCAGTGGTTGAGGAACCGGTCGAATCCGATCGCGCTGAGGACATCTAGCGGCGACAGAAGAGACGCACGGAGCGACCGGCGAGCGGATGCATCCACTCCCCGGTCGCTGCCATTCTCGGTGATGAATCCTACAGGAACTCCGTCCCCTGACATTGCCTGAGCGGTTCGAGCAAGTGGTCGGAGAGATGCCGCTGCGGCGGGAGATCCTTCGGCTGCACTCCGCCGGCGGTTCGTTTCGCTCAGGATGACGGCACATGTTTTCACGACGCCGGGGCAGACGAGCGGAGAGGATGCCTTATGCGCTCAGGCGACGCGGCCGAACCGGGCGGGGTCGAATGGCCGGAGGACCTCGGGCGATTTTCCGGTGGTCATCAACTCGGCCAATGCTTCCGCGGTGGACGGGGAAAGCGAAAGACCGAGCATACCGTGACCCGTGGCGATGCCGAGGTTTCGATATCCCGGCATCCACCCAATGATCGGCAAACCGTCGGCCGAGAGCGGGCGCAATCCACTGCTGATCGTGGGAATTCGCAGATCGGTGGGCCAGTCACGGATCGTTCGGGCGGTGCTGCGGACGATCGCTTCGACCCGCTCCGGCCGGATGCGTTCGTTGATCCCGGAAAGCTCCATGGTCCCGGCAAGCCGGGTCATGCCGTCGAACGGAGAAATCGCGTGACTGCCATAGTCGACGTGCAGCTGATTGCGGAGTTCCACGGGAGCCGGGAAATAGTCCAGAGAGTATCCCTTGCCGGGTTGGACAGGTACGCGACGGCTGGCCAGCTTCGCCAGCTGAGGTGACCACGATCCGGCCGCAATGACCACGGCGTCGGTTTCGAGCCTTCCGCCCTTGAATCGCACGTCGGTGACTTGATCGTCGCTGAAATCGAACCCGGTCACTTCGACTTTGCTGCGAATGTCGACGCCCTTGTCCGGCAGCCAAGCCGCGAGGCCCGCGGTGAGCGTATCGGGGCGGACCAGTTTGTCCTCCTCGACGAGATAGCCGCCGATGATTTGGTCCGACAGCGCCGGCTCGATTGCGCGGAGGTCGTCGCCCATGAGCGGCGCGGAGACATCGAGCGATTCGCTCTTCAGGTAGTCCTCCGCATGGCGAAAGGATTTCTCCAGGCGGGCGGGGTCCTCGTAGACGTGCAGCGTACCGCGGGCGTGTTGTTCGAATTCGACACCGCTATCCCGAATCGCATCGAGCTGGGCGAGGGTGTCGCGGCCAAGCGTCTGCATTGCTTCCGACCCGGCGTCGTAGCACTGCTGGTTGCAGTTTCGCCAAAAGACATAGAGGAATCGGGCCAGATCGGGGCTGGGACGTGGCTGGATGTAGAGCGGGCTATCGGAATGGCGCATCCATTCGAGCGACTGTTTGACAAGCCCGGGAGCGGGGACGGGATCGCCGTGAGTCGGGCAGATGCGACCGGCGTTGACGCGAGACGCGCCGTAGCCTGGCGACCGGGCTTCGAGCACGGTGACGCGCCAGCCGCGTCGCTCCAGCGACCAGGCGAGGGTGAGCCCGACGACTCCGGCGCCGATCACGACAACTCGTTCTGCCATGTCCCATTCCTCTCCGTTCGCCGGGCGATGTGCCGCGTTTCGGAAGTATCGCCGGATTGAGCGGCGGAGGGAAGAACGCCGTCTCGGTGGCGTTTGGCGCACCGCTGTGCGCGGCTACGATGGGCGGATTGGTTGCGGAAGGGGAGCG
>CAYWSE010000093.1:0-13244 GCA_964461025.1 uncultured Sphaerobacteraceae bacterium
GCGAGGACGGCATCTGCTGCAATGGCATCTGCGAAGACGGTCCCTTCTGCGGCTGCGATGTGAATGACGACTGCGACACGTGCGAGCTCTGCATGAGCGGCACCTGCGTCACTGTCTCCAACAACTCACCCTGTCGCGGCGGCGGTCCCTGCAATATCTGCGTGAACGGCGCGTGCATCGACGAGAACGCTCTCTGCAGCGGTGAATGCGATGTCTGCGACGAAGGGTTCTGCGTCGACCGCGACGAGCTTTGCGATCCCGGTTGTACCTGCGGCGCCGGCGTCTGTTCCTGCCCAACGACGACATCGACCACGACAACGACGACAACGACAACCACAACCACCACGACAACGACTCTGCCCCCGCGGTTATGTTCGACGCATGAGGACTGCTCCCAGAACCCGGAGGATGTCTGCCTGATATGGCAATGCGTGCCGGACCAAACGCAGAGTCAAATGATCTGTGTGCCTGTTGCTCCGGTCGTCTGCGGCTACACCATCCAGAATCCTTGTCTGGAACCCTTCTGCGCGCACCCGGCCGGTTGCCAGTTCGCCCCTGTCGAACACGGAGCGCCGCCGGCCACCCCCAATGCACCTGGAATCTGTTGCCTGCAAAATGGTCAGATCACCTATCGACCAGATCTGACCAGCTGTCCCCCGCCAGATCTCTGTGAAAACGTTACCTGCGGCGATCGCAAGCATTGCGAGGGCGGATTGTGCGTCTGCGACTCTCCGTATGTGCCGAGCGGCGACAGCTGCGTGGATTGCACGACGACACAGCATTGCATTGACCGGTTCGGTTGGAGCCCCGGCTGCGTCACGTGCGCGCCATCCGGCAACGTCTGCGTCGCACAACCCGACCTCTTTTGCACCACCAGCAGCAGCGGCGCGGGATTCTGCAGCCAGGGAATATGCACGCCCTGCCGCCCGCATGGCGGCGCGTGCCAAGGCAACACGCACTGTTGCGATTATTTCAACTGCGACAATAGTGAGAACGGCACCTTCACATGCATCATTCCATATGCGGGTTGTCTGGGCGCCTGTTCGAGCTTAGGCAATTGCTGCCCGGGCTATACCTGCAATTCCAGCAATCAGTGCGTCCCGAATCCGCTCTGACCAGCTCAGGAGGGCGTCCGTTGCGGACGCCCTCCTCACTCACAGATTCCACCGCCGCTCGTCCGGGCTCCAAACGGCATCTCCGGCAACGGATCCATTCAGTACTGGGTCGAAGAACGCTGCAGCAACGCGGTATCCGCTTTCGATGTCCGGATCGAGCCCAACTTCCGTTGCCATTTCCTGGAATCCGCGCTCCCAGAAATCAGGAGGTGGAGGAAACCTTATCGGAATTGGCTGCGTCTGCCTTGACTGAAATGTAGATTCGATCGCGCTTAGCAACGGACTACTCTCAAAGGATGTTTCGGTGACAATCAGCACGATATCCACCAAATCCTTCACTCGACTGCTCGGCCGGCCATCAGCGTAGATGCGCATACAAGCGTGGAGCTTCTCGGCGAGATGAAACTCCAGCGGCAGCGCTGGGATCCGAATCGGCTCTACACCCGCGAATTCGAGGAGCGTACTTCCTTTCACAATGACCAGGTCACGTGGCAGTGCCTTCTCGAGACCAACATCCAATCCAGCAAACTCGAATCTTTGATTCGCCAGGAATGAGCGCAACCGCGTTCTGAGCGTTCTCTCTCCTTCATCAAGGAGCCACGCCTCAACCACGTCGATCTGAAATGCAAACTGATCTCTGAGATCGAGTTCAGCCGCGGTCTGCAGAATCGCCAGCACCGCAGTCGCATCTGCCGGAGTCGCTAGATCGAGGTCCTTCGTCATTCTCGCTCTGTCGTCGAATCGCATTTCGAGCGCCATTCCGCCCTTGATCACCCAGGCATCAGAAGACGTCACTTGAAGCCGGGCCAGGAATCGCTCGAATGCGATGCGCTTCCGCAAACGTTCGATACGTATGGAGGGGTGTTTCTGCGCTTCGTTCCGAAGGCGATCCTGCAGCGCGCGCCGAAAATCCTCTGCGGACGCGTAGTTCATCTGATCGCCCTGTTGATCGAATGCTCGATCAGCTCCCGGACGTACCTGTCGCTTTGAACCGCAGCGTCCCTGAGCCTCGTCTGCGTGGTAATGCCACGATCGAGTCCCTGTTGGACTGCCATTTCGATCTGCTCCGGTCCAGCTCCCGCGGCGGCGGCTTCAACAATGGCAAGCTCAGGAGAAACAACGCGAATGCCTTCTCTCGTAACGACCTCTTTGTCCTCATATGGCTTTATTG
This sequence comes from uncultured Sphaerobacteraceae bacterium, assembly GCA_964461025.1. GTDB lineage: Bacteria > Chloroflexota > Chloroflexia > Thermomicrobiales > UBA6265 > JAHBVL01. Next base: position 2,287 of record CAYWSE010000093.1, read on the forward strand.
CTGTGTGCATCTTCGTACCTGGCGGCGGCCTTCGATACCGCTTTGACCGCGGAATTGTCAGGTGGACGGCGTTGGGAATGATGTCCGAGAGGTCGTGCATTTCGAGCGCGGAAACGTGAGAAACGACGGCGTCATCTTTACCTGCTGCCAACCACACCCACGCGATCTCTTCGAACTCCGTTGGCGGGTAATCGCGGAGTCGATACACACCACGATGCATTCTGAGGAATCTGCCGTCTTCAACGAAGTATTTCAGCGCATGCCCGCCGAATCCACAGCCCGCAGCTTGTTGGGTCGTGAAGTACCCATGCTGTGTTGTCGCTATGTCATAAAGACAGTTGTGGTCGGCATTTGAAATTGGCATGTCATGGTTTTCTTGCGTTCATCCCAAGTAATCCATGACATCATACCGCATTGTTTGACCGATTCCGACACGATATCTGTCATTTACCCCGATTGGGAGGGGAGAAGGCTCCTCCACCAATCCCCACATCATAAGCACCACTCGGGTCCACGCTCCCGGACCCTGTGCAAGGACCGGGAGCGCGACAAAGAACCTACGCCAGAATCCCCTTCACCCGCGCCACGCCGAGCATGCTCATCACGCTCATCCCCGCGTACCACTTCAGCCGCCAGCGGGTGGCGTCCTTCGTCTCCAACTCGCCAACCTGCTCGACCTGGATACCGCCATGCTCCAGGCCCAGCGCGCCTTCACCCTGCCCGAACTTCACCGCATAGACCGATGAGCAGACCGCTCCTGACGATCCCTGCGTCTGCGTGTCGCTGACATGATCGTCCACGAGCAAAGGAATCGCGTCATAAAACAGCGCCCGCCGGCCGAAATCATCCACACCTGTTTCCAGCAGATTGCCGCTCGCCCGCCGCAACGAGCTCAGCTTCCGGCGCGTCCGCCGGCTGAGAAAGATCGCGTCCGGTTTGCCCGGTTTGATCAGGTCGATCACCTGGTCCATCAGATCGAGCGTCAGCTGACCGCCGTTCGCGCCCGCCGAGAGCTCCTGACCCGACCCATCCAGCACCTTGGTCAAACCATCGAACGCTTTCGGATTGATCGCGCTGTCGCCATTGAAAAACGACTCGCCATACAGATTGGCGATCGCTTTCGACCGGTTGGCAATCACTTCCGCTTCGATATCGTTCGGATCGGCATAGGTCGACTGCAGGAAATTGTCGACATCCGCGTCGCCGCCCATCACTTTCAGACTTGCCGTCACCTGCGTGAACGTCGGCGTCGACTCGCTCCATGAATCACCGGAATCGTAGAACCCCGCCGCCGGCATCGTCGCTTCCCGGTTGTACGTAATCGATGTACCGGTAACTTCCATGAACGGCAACCGCGCCAGCAGCTCGCTTTCCTTCACCACCGTCTCGATCACGCCGCGCAGCAGGAGGTCGTTCGTCAGCTTCGCCGCCTCAGTCTTCGTCATCGCCATGTGTCATATTCCTTTCATTGTTCGTAAGCCGTAGGCCGTAATTCGTAGACCGCAGTTCGTCGTTCGTCGGGCGCAGTCCGCACCTTGCCGACTTGTCGACTTGTCGACTCGCCGACTTGCCGACTCGCCGACTTTCCCCTCTCCGCCTCTTCGCCTATCCTTCCCCCATTGCCTATTGCCCTTTGCCTATTGCCTCTGGAGACACAATGCCTGCACCAGAAACCTTCGACGCCCTCCTCCGCGCCCGCTGCATCGGCCCGACCCGCGGCGGTCGCGTCGTTGCCGTCAGCGGCAGCTACGACGATCCCGCTACCTTCTATTTCGGCGCCTGCGCCGGCGGTGTCTGGAAAACGAACAGCGCCGGCGACTACTGGGAATGCGTCAGCGATGGCTTCTTCACCACCGCCTCAGTCGGCGCTCTCGCCGTCGCTCCTTCAGATTCGAATGTCATCTATGCCGGCACCGGCGAAACGACGATCCGCATCGACGTCTCCCACGGCGACGGTGTCTACCGCTCCATCGACGCCGGCCGCACCTGGGTCAACACCGGTCTCGCCGACACCCGCCACATCGGCAAAATCCGCGTCCATCCCACCGACCCCGACACCGCCTGGGTGGCTGCGCTCGGTCACGCCTTCGGCCCCAACGCCGAACGCGGCGTCTTCAAAACAATCGACGGCGGCGCCACCTGGAATCACGTTCTCTTCGTCAGCAACAAGGCCGGCGCCGTCGACATCACCCACGACGCCAACCCCCGCTTCCTCTACGCCTCGATTTGGGAAGCGTCGCGTTCCTTCTCGAATCTCATTTCCGGCGGCGATGATTCCGGTCTCTGGCAATCGCGCGATGGCGGCGACACCTGGGCCGACATCTCCGATCGTCCCGGTCTGCCGAAAGGCATCAAGGGCAAAATCGGCGTTACGGCCTCACCCGCCCAGACCGGCCGCGTCTGGGCGCTGATCGAACACACAAAAGAAGGCGGTCTCTATCGTTCCGACGACTTCGGCGATACATGGTCGAAGGTGTGCGACAACCAGAATCTCCTTTCCCGCGCCTGGTATTACACGCACGTCACGGCAGATCCGGTCGATGCCGACACCGTCTACGTCAACAATCTCGATTTCCATCGCAGCATCGACGGCGGCAAAACCTTCACCGCCATTCCCACTCCGCACGGCGACAACCACGATCTCTGGATCGACCCGAAGAACAATCGCCGCATGGTTCAGGGGAACGACGGCGGCGCCAACGTCTCGTTCAACGCCGGCGAAACGTGGAGCAGCATCTACAACCAGATGACCGCCCAGTTCTATCACCTCGGCATCAGCAGCGAAGACCCGTACATCGTCTATGGCACCCAGCAGGACAACACATCGATCGCTGTTCCCAGCCGCACCAATGGCCCGTCCATTCACTGGACCGATTGCTACGTCGCCGGCACAGGGGAAAGCGGCTACATCCAGCCCCATCCCGAGAATCCGGACATTGTCTACGTCGGCGCGATTGGTTCTTCACCGGGCGGCGGCAACGCCCTCCAGCGTTACGACCGCGCCATCGATCAGATCCGCCTCATCACGACCTGGCCGGAAGACACTCGCGGTCATGCGGCCAGCCAGCACAAATACCGCTTCAACTGGACCTATCCCATTGTCATCTCGCCGCACGACCCCAGTACCATCTATATCGGCGGCAACATGGTGTTCAAATCAACTGACGAAGGGCAATCCTGGATTCCGGTCAGTCCCGATCTCTCCCGCGCCGATCCTTCGACCCTTGAGAAAACCGGCGGCCCGGTCAATCTCGATTCGATCGGCGCCGAGATTTACGCCACCGTTTTCTCCCTCGTCGAGTCGCCGAAGAAGAAGGGACTCATCTGGGCTGGCTCAGATGACGGCCTGATCCACATCAGTCGCGACAACGCGAAAACCTGGAAGAACATCACTCCCGCCGACCTGCCGGACTTCACCATGATTTCCGGGATCGAGCTCTCCCCCTTCGACGATAAAACCGCCTATGTCGCCGGCACCCGCTACAAGCTCGACGACTACGAGCCCTACCTCTATGTCACCCGCGATCTCGGCAAGACGTGGCAGCGTATCGATGCCGGTCTGCCCCGCAACGACTTTACCCGCGTCATTCGCTGCGACCCCGAAGTCCCGGGTCTCCTCTACGTGGGCACCGAAACAGGCGTCTCCGTTTCGATCGACGACGGCGCCTCCTGGCAACGGCTGAACCTCAACCTGCCGGTCACCCCGGTGCCCGAGCTCCTCGTCCACAATGACGATCTCGTCATCGGCACGCATGGCCGCGCTATCTGGATCGTCGACGACCTTACCCCGCTCCGCGAAGTCGCCCGCAACGGCGCTCCGGCGGCGGCATACCTCTTTCCGCCGCGCGACACGGTTCGCATCCTGCCCGGCATCGACTGGAGCGAGGACACTCCCGGCTTCGTCAACTATCTCGGCGGCGTGGGCGGCGGTTATCGTTCGAAGCTGAACGATCTCGGTCAGAACGAGCGCACCTACCTCGATACAGGTGAAAACCCGCCTCGCGGCGCCGTCCTCTCCTGGTATCTCAGCGAAGCGCCAGAGACTCCACTCGCCCTCACCATTACGAACGCATCCGGCGAGACGGTCCGCACGTTCAGCAGTCGCCTCGAAACAGACGAGACACCGGCGAAAGACGTCCGCATTCCGGCCAACCCCGGTTGGAATCGCTTCGTCTGGGATTTGCAGCATGCGCCCGCCACGAAGATTCGGGGCACCGATCCGCCATCCGAAATGACGATCGCCGGCCCATTCGTCGCGCCCGGCAGCTACACCGTTGCCTTGAAGGTGGGAGACGAGGCGCTCACCCAACCGCTGACCGTTGCCAAACCAGGCAATGTGACGACGTCCGACAGCGATCTGAAGAAGCAGGAAACGCTCCTTCTCGAGATGCATCGCGAAATCGAGCGCACCATCCTGAAGATCAACCAGATGCGCGATCTGCGCACCCAGCTCAAAGCCTGGGAAGAGCGCGCAACAACCGTCTCGAAGGGCAAGAAAGCCGTCGCCGCGATCACCGCACTGCACGACAAAGTGCTTGACATCGAGCAGACGATCCTCATGCCCGATCTCCGCGCCGGCTGGGCCGATGGCATCAACAGCGGTTCACGTCTCTTCGACAAGCTGATCAATCTTCCGGCCGTCGCCCAGCTCGGCGACTACCCCCCGACCACTGCAGTCGAGGAAGCGTTCGCCGGGATCACCGCGCAAATCGACAAGCAGATCAAAACCTTCGACAGACTCGTCAAAAAGGAGCTCCCGGCCGTCAACGACGCCATCGCCACCGCCAAACTCGGCATCATCCACATAGGGTGACGACGGAGTCCGTAGTCCGTAGTCCGTAGTCCGTAGTCCGGCGGTCGATGCTTGATTTCCCTCTCTCCTGCATTCGGGAGAGGGGCCGGGGGTGAGGGTTTATCTCCGCCTCTCCGCCTTGCCGACTCGCCGACTCGCCGACTCACCGACTCACCGACTCACCGACTCACCGACTCGCCGACTCGCCGACTTGCCGACTTGCCGACTCACCGCCTCACCGCCTTCACCCCCAAACGCAGCTTCTCCGCCGCCGGCAACCGATCCACATCGACCACCCGCGCGCTCGATCCACCCGCCGGCACCACCGGCGGTGCCGACCGAACCGCCTCCTGCGACGCGCTCACGTCCGCAAAGACACGCGAGTACGCCGCTCGTGCCGCCTCCACCGACCCCATGATCTCGGCCACGCTCGCCCCATCGATCAGCTCCGGAATCGCATCGGCATACGCTCGTCGCGCCAGCTCCCGCACCACCTCGAGCGCATCATCCGCCTCCGCACCAACCTCTTCCACAAACTCCTCAACCACGTTTGCTACCTCCAGGAATTGCTCGTGTTCCTCCCCAAGGTCGGAACACGTCGCGGGCGGACACGGAGGTCCGCCCCTACTGGTACTTGCGGCCTCTCTGCCTTGCCGCCTCTCCGCCTCGCCGCCTCTCCGCCCCTTCGCCTCGCCGACTCGCCGACTCGCCGACTTGCCGACTCGCCGACTCTCATCTCCCCCTCGCCACCCTCACCCGCACATCCACCTGATCGAGCAACGCCGTCATCGCCGCGCTGATCACCAGATCGTCATGACCGCGATTCGGTGGCGTTCCCCAGGTCACCAGCTTGCCCGGACCCTTCGAAACCTGGTGTTCGATCGACCGCAGCTGCGCCCAGAACGCTGCCGTCAGATCCGCTTCCGCTGAGCCAACCGGGGCTTGCTCCACGTACTCGCGGTACCGTCCGCCCTCGATCAGCCCGATGAAGTCCCAGGCCAACTGGCTCTTGCTCTGTGCCGAGAAGTGAAAAGGCATGACCCGGATCGGCGGCGACTCGCCACTCCTCCGCGAGAGCTCCGCCTGCAGAAACGACGCCAGTCCCGCCCCCACGCCGGTCGCATCGACGATCACCACCGACGCTTTCCAGATCCGGCGAGCCAGATCGACGATCCGGCCGTGCAACGCCGCATGACTTGTTCCCGTCCATGCCATCCGGTCGACGACCCGATAGACCGGTTGCTCGCCATAGGCGGCCAGTCCTTCCAGCAACGGCTCGCCGATTTCCACGACCGTCACCGCCGTACTGTCGCGCCGGCTGGTCCAGTCCGCCATGCCGGGCGCCATCGGCACTTCCGACTCGCCGGCCACGTCGATCATCAGCGCATAGCGCTTCCCGTCGAACGCCGATCGCAACCGTGGATGATCCCCCTGCATCTGTTCGATCATCGACTCCGTGAACAGCGAACCGGCATCGTCCAGCTCTTCGAGGAAATACTCGGTCCGGATGTGCGGATGGTTCTCGCCCAGTTGCGCGATTCGTCCCCGCACATGCGCGTCGTACGCCGGCAGCTGCTGGGCCACGACATCCCAGGTCGTTTTCCAGAGAAGACGTCTTCCGCCGTTCTGCATTTGCTCGAGATGCCGCATCTGGCGAGCGAGCAGCGTGTGCCGGCTCCAGACAGTGCCAAGAAAGACGGTCGTGGCGTTCGTCGTCGCCGCCATTGGGCTGAACACCGCATCCCATTGCTCGGGCAAGATGTCCTGCGTCTCGTTGGCCACCAGCAACAGACTCGCGGTTTGGCCGCGCGCATTGGCCATGGGTGATGCCGACAGAAAGCGCGCCGACGCTTTGCCGACGTCGACGATCATCCCCTCGCGAGTTCGCGCCAATCCATCGAAGCCAGCATCGCGCAACCGCTCCATCAGCCGGTCTCGCATCGTCAATCCCTGCGGCCGGAATGTCGGCGCCGCCAGAATCACATTGCCGCCCGATTGGCGATGCTCGATCAGGATCTGGATCACCAGCTGAGCCAGCAGCTCGTCTTTCCCTGCCTGTCGGCTGAACACCACGACATGCTGTTCCCCAAGCTGCCGTTGCACGCTCTCCAGAATCGCCTGGGCCGGCAGGATCTGGTAATCGCGGAGTTGGTATCCTGGAAACCATCGCCGGGAAAAATCCGCCACCGGAAGACGCTCATCGATGCCGGGGAGCCGGTTCGCTCGCTCTTCAACCCCCTCTCCGTGCGCTATGTCCCAATCCCCAGCGCCTTCATCACGATATTGGCAGCAACTGTCCCGGCCAGCAACCAGAACATCCCATTGATTCTGTCGCGAATCTCCCGCACGTCGTCCGACAGGCGGTCCACCATGTTGCGGGTGACCACTTCGTACATGCTCCCCGGGGTCAGATCGACCTCGGGTCGCCTCTTCTGTTCCACCACCATCTCACCCCTCCCTCGCAATGCCGGTCACCTTCGGCCGGCATCACTCTGTTCTCAGTACTCCTCTTCTTCCGCCGTCGACAGCTGATGCTGCAGGCGTTCCGCCTGCACAATCGCCGTTGTCAACCGAGCCGCGCCCGCCACGAGCCGGCTCAGATCCCCTTCGTCTTTCAGCAACCGCGCAAGCACCTCGCGCAATGCCGCGATGTCCTGCTCCAGACCTGATTCCCGACTGCTCATCGCTCTCCATCTCCTCGATTGCGCGGTTCACCAACTACAAGGACGGGTCGAAGCCCGCGAAAACCTCAGAATCTGTGCAAATCTAGCCGCCTAAGCCGGCATTCATATGAACTGACGCTCCCAAACCCCGTGTCATTCTGAGCGAAGCGAAGAATCTCTCGTTCGGAGTCCAAACGGCTCCGCGTGACGCCTTCCGCTGCGACGAAGGGGATCCTTCGCTACGCTCAGTAGCGCGTCCAACGTTGCTTGCCCTGTTAGCGCTCTCCTTGTCATGTCATTCTGAGCGCCAGCGAAGACGAGGGCGTGAGCCAACTCGCCGCCGCAGCGGGAATCTCGCGAAAACCTGCGATTCATGGGCGGCCTCCGATCAACGAGAGATCTTTCGCTCCGCACAAGATGACTCGGGAGATTGGTTGGGCAACGCGACAACGACGATTAGTCAGACTACTCGGGATGACGATCCGTCGTCGAGAAGCGGTTTTTTTGCGCGACGCCTGAGCCTGGCCGCCGGCACTCATGCACTGCTTGCGCAACCCTTCCTCCACGTGTACGGTTGAGACGTGCATGGTGGGCAACTCACGTCGTAGCCCTGATCAACAGGAGGAGACTCGATGCGGAAATTTCTGGTCCTGATGTTGATGTTGACGATGCTCGGGTCGCTGGCGATTCCGGGGTCCGTCACAGCCCAGACGCCCGGGATTGGCGAGGCAGTGCCCATCTACAGTGTCGATGGAAATCAGATCGGCACAATCACCATCAACGAGATCATCGAACCCTTTGAGGACTACGATCAGTCATATAGTCCGCAGCGCGGATACCACTGGGTCGCGCTCGACGTGACAATTGCCAACACTTCACAGAGAGCGTTCGAAGCCGATCCCTACGATTTGCAGGTCGTCGATACCGAGGGGTACATCTCCACGCAGTCCTCGATGTATCTTGGCGAAAGCTCGACAGTGACACTATTTGAATACACCGATGCTCTCGCGCCGGGAACAGACGTCTCTGGACTGGTCACCTTCGAGGTGTATAGCGGTTCGGCCATCTCCCGCGTGTTGTACACACCGGCGTATGAAGTTCTTGCCACGGTGGCCGATTTGCGGACCGAACAGGTGGCGGCCGGCACGCCTGTCAGCATCATCGGCACGTCTGGATCGGAAGTCGCCCGGGTCACCGTCAACGGCGTCGGCGACCCATTCGATGCGTATGATGAGTACAGCGCGCCCACCCGCGGTTCACGGTACGTGGCGTTTGACGTGACTGTGGTCAACACCGGCTCCCGAACGCTCTCCACGTCGCCGAACGACTTTTCAGCAACTGACGATCTCGGATTCCTGCTCGAACGACCCTACGTCACGTCCACCGATCCTGGAATGGTGAATTTCGACTACATCGACCTCGCCCCCGGCGAGGAGCAGCGCGGCGCCATTTACTTCCAGGTGCTCGAGGGCATCCCGGTGATCCAGCTGACCTACGGCGACGGCTACGACATGAACACCGTGGTCGCCGACCTCGCGCTCGGCGCCCCGGCGATCGTTGCGCAACCGACCGCGGTTCCCGTCGCCAGCAGCCCGGACTGCGAAGGGCTGGTCGACTGGGGAATCGAGTTCTCCGCTCGCATAACCTCCGCAGTGGCCCTGACGGACACCTTCGACGATGTCGAGCCGGAGGACCTCGATCCGGTCGCGCTTCGCGACGCTTCCGAGCAACTCGCCGTGCTTGCGCAGGAAACGCGTGATGCCACTGTTCCCGTCGCCGCGCAGGAAATCAACACCTACTTTGCCGAGGATTTCTATCAGGCGATGGCCGATGCCACAGCGTTGATCGCCGAGTCACTCGAGACTGGCAATCAGCAGGGCGCCCTCGATGCAGTGGCGATCGCTGAGACCGCGATGGCCGCCTTTGAGAGCGACGGCGAGGCTGTGTTGATGCTCGAAAACCTCGAAACCGAATGCCCCAACGAAATCGAGCAACTCAACAACCTGTAACGAAACACACTCGATTCCCCACTCAACTGCAAACGACCGGGTCACCAGGCCCGGTCGTCATTCTTCCTTAAGCTGGACACCTCTCGCTCACCACTATGCCCTTCAATCAGTGCCTAATGCCCAGTGCCCAGTGCCCAGTGCCCAGTGCCTTTATGCGACAATCCCGATCATGAAAATCACCAATGTCGAAGCCATAGTCCTCCGTCAACCTGGTGTCGACGCCTCGATCGCCGATGGTTCGCAGGACGCACTCCTTGTCCGCATCCACACCGACGAAGGCCTCACCGGCATCGGTGAGGTCGATTCCCAGCCCAACATCATCAAAGCGATCATCGACGCCCCTGCTTCCCACGCCAACGCCGCGGGACTCGGCGGACTGCTGATCGGCGAAAATCCACTGGAGATCGACCGTCTCTGGGAAAAGATGTACCAGCGTTCGATCTATTATGGACGTCGCGGCGCCGCCATCCACGCCATCTCCGGCATCGATATCGCCCTCTGGGACATCAAGGGCAAAGCGCTGGGTCTTCCCATCTATCAGCTCCTCGGCGGTCCTCATCGCACGAAGTTTCGCTGCTATGCCAGCACACTGATGCCGGAAACGCCCGCCGAAACTGAACGTGTTGTCACCGGACTCGCCGAGCAGGGTTTCACCGCCATCAAGCTCGGCTGGGGACCCTTCGGCCGCGATGCCGACCTCGACGTCGCCCTTGTTGCCGCCGCTCGCAAAGCCGCCGGCGACGGCATTGACCTGATGTTCGACATCGGCAACGGCTGGTCGCAGGCGGACCACGGCATTCGCCAGGTTCGCCGCTTCGAGGCATACAACCCCTACTGGGTCGAAGAGCCATTCCTCCCCGACGACATCGAGGCTTACGCCAAGCTGGCCGACACCGTCGAAACCCGCATCGCTGCGGGAGAGGAAGACGTCACCCGCTGGGGGTTCCGCGATCTGATCGAACGCGCCAGGGTCGACGTCGTCCAGCCTGACGTCACCCGCGCCGGCGGCATCTCCGAGTGTCTGCGCATCGCCCAGCTGGCCTCACTCCACGACAAGGAGATCGTCACCCACTCCTGGAGCACCGGCATCATCAAAGCCGCGTCGCTCCACTTCCTCGCCGCAGTCCCCCGCTCCAATCTCTTCGAATACTGCGTTCAGGAAACCGCGCTCAACCAGGCCCTCACCAGAGAGCGCTTCCCGCTCGAGAACGGCTATGTCTCCGTCCCCTCCGGCCCCGGTCTCGGCATCGAAATCGACGACGAGGTCGTCGAACGCTACCGCGTCGCGTAAAGATCCACGCAGCCATCAACGTCCGCGTGTAGCCGTACGCATCGCACACCGCTGATACCGTACGCAACGACCCCCACCCAACCGTACGCATCGACCTCCACCCAAACTGTACGCATCGACCTCCGTGTCGATGCCCTGACTGCCATCCCCCGCGGTCCGCATCGACCTCCACCAAACCGTACGCATCGACCCCCACCCAACTG
>CAYWSE010000094.1:0-13206 GCA_964461025.1 uncultured Sphaerobacteraceae bacterium
GCATAATCGGCCGACTCTCCCCGGATCGTCACGTCGTCGACAATCGCCGCCGCGGCACAGGTACCCGCTCCAAAACTGATTCCGGGCCGGGAGATTTCCCAATCGCCCTCCTGATGAAATGGGTCGAACAGTACCGTCGAAGGCTGGTCCTGCTCGACAATCACTGCGCCAGACGTCGCGAGCATGACGACAACCCGGCGCGCCCTGTTGAGATGAGGTCGCGAGCGAATCGCCTCGACCACATCCTGCGCTGTTCTCTCCCAGGAAAGCGGACGGCCAATCGGCGCTCCTTCCCGGCGCAGATCGGCGAGCGCACAGAACAATGTCAGCCTGTCAGCGTATCGCTCCGTGAGCGCCTCCCACATGTCGCCACGGCCCAGCTGTCCGGTCTGCCGGACAATGATTTGCTCTGGGTTGGAATCCAGCGCCGGTTGCCAATGCGCAGGATCGGCCCGAAAGCGCTGGTTCGCATCCTCGATGAAGAGACACGCGACGGGCTGGCTATCCGCTTCAAAAGTGACATTTGGATCATCGCCTGCCTGCCCATGCCACCCGACGAACCGCTCCATTCGCCAGACGCGCTCGCTGGAGCCATGCTGCCGGGGCATTCTGCTCCAGAACGAGTATGTGCGGATCGCCCATTGCCAGCTCGGATTGGATATCGCTTCCAAAGGCAGGACCACACTCCGTTCGGAAACAGAGCCAATCCCTCTCTTGGAAAATCCATCGTCCACCAGCTGCCGGATCAGCGCGGCGCCACCCGGGTTGCCTGACATCGCCGGAGAGGCAGCCTGCTGCCATGCGTAGGACGTCGTCACATTTTCCGACGAAGGCAGGTCAGCGAGCGACAGGTACCAGTCGACCGAGACATCACCGACCACGAGTGCTCGCTGCGACATTGCATCCCCTCAGTTTGCCGGGCCAACTGATTTTCGAAGTTGCTTCGACATCGCACCGGTGCGCCGAATGCTTGTGCAGGTAGAATAGCCGAGCCAACAGGCACTTCCCAACGTACGATCTGGTCCCATCGGGATATGTAAGACAAAGGCGAGACGAATCCGTGCCCGAAGACTCCGATTCAATCCCCGCGGCGACGCAGCCGATTCGTCTCGGCGTTGTCGGTCACCGGCTCGACAAACTGACTCAGGAAGACATCGAGCGGCTTCGTTTTCCCGTCGACCGCGTCTTGACGCGACTCGATCAGATGCGCGATGCGGGCCTGCCCCTGACAGTGGTCACGTCGCTGGCAGAGGGCGCCGACAGACTCGTCGCCACCGAGGCCCTCGCCCGCGGTATTCCGGTCGATGTCATCCTTCCCTTCGATCGCGATCGATTCGAGCGGGATTTCGTCACAGCCGCCTCTCGTATGGAGTACCGGGATCTTCTTTCCCGTGTTCGCAGCGTCGTGGAACCTTCGAACACGCACAGCGGCGCGTATCATTGGGCAAGCGAAAGAATTGTCGACTTCTCGGACGTTCTGGTTGCGGTGTGGGACGGGGAACCGGGCCGCGGTCCCGGAGGAACGGCGTCGACGATCGATTCAGCGCTGGCGGCAAACGTTCCGGTTGTCTGGCTCCTCTCACGAGAACCCTGGTCTGTCGATGTCGTGGAGCCGGACAGTGGGATGCAGAACAGCCCGGTCCATCGGCTGCTCGCCGAACTCTCGCCAGCCCATTTGATTACGGGCACGCCGTCTGCGCGCCTTTCCAGAAACAAACTTCACCTCTATTGACCAGGAGCGGGAGACATGTCCGCACCGGCAAATGACCGCCCATACGTATTCATCTCGTACGCCAGCGTCAACCGGGATCGAGTCGTCGAGATCGTTGATGTTCTTGCTTCGCAGGGTGTTGCTGCCTGGTTCGACGTTTCCGACATTCCAGGCGGCACGAGTTACGGGCCAGAAATCGTTGCCGGCATCAAGAACGCCACGGCCATCGTCCTGATGTGCTCGGAGGCGTCGCTGGCGTCTCGCAATGTCCGGCAGGAAATCCAGCTCGCCTGGCGGCACGAACGCCCGATTCTGCCCCTCTTGCTCGAGCCATTGATCTTCCCGGACGATGTTTCCTACTGGCTGGAAGGCGCGCAGTGGATCGAGGTGCTCGATCGGGCACCCGATGCCTGGCTCGACCAGGCACGACGGGCACTGATGTTGATGGGCTACGGGGGTCTTGCGCCGTCGACTGACGCGGCGCCCTCGACACTCACGATCGAACTACCGCCGAACAATCTACCCGAGGCCTCGCACCCGCTGGTCGGTCGCGAGCGGGAACTTCGGCACATTTCATCGTTACTCGAGCATAGCCGGAATATCACCCTGACCGGAACTGGCGGCAGTGGAAAGACAAGGCTGGCCGAACAGGTTGCTCGTGAAAACGCCATCCGGTTCCCCGATGGCATCTGGTTTGTCGACGGCGCTCAGGCTCAGAACGCCGATGATCTCGTGACGACGATCGCAACGACACTTGGCATCCAGGAGAACCCGGCCGAGACGCTCGCGGATACCGTCGCCGGATCGCTCCGTGACAAACCGACCCTGCTGCTGCTCGATAATCTCGAACAGATTGCCGATGCGGCGAATGCGATCAACACGATCGTCACGACACCCGGTCCCGTCGTCCTGGTCACGAGTCGCACTCCAACCCGAGCAACAGGCGAGATCGTTGTTCCGGTGACTCCTCTGCAATTGCCATCGCTCGATCCGGAAACGCCGGCTTCAACGATTGGCCGCAATGCTGCCGTTCAGCTGTTTGTCGATCGCGCCAGACAGGTCAAGCCTGACTTCCAGCTCTCCGACGGTAACGCCCATGAGATCGCGACCATCTGCGCGCGACTCGATGGATTGCCGCTGGCGATTGAGCTGGCGGCAGCGCGATCGCGCTTATTGCATCCCGCCGCGATTCTGCAACGCCTCGACAGCCGCCTCAGCCTGCAAAGTCGCGGCTCGGCCCGTTCCGCCCGCCAGCAAACGCTGTACGCCACGATCGCCTGGAGCTACGACTTGCTCGATCCTGCGGTGCAGACCGTTTTCCGGCGTTTTGGTGTGTTCGTCCGCGGGGCGGACGTGGAAACCGCCGAGCAGGTTATTGCCGGAATCGATGCGCAAGTGAACGACGCCGAGATTCTCGATGCCATCGATGAGCTGATCGATCACAGCCTGCTCGAGATCGACCGCTCGCACAACGATCCCGATTCGACGCGGGTGAGAATGCTGGAAACGATTCGCGAATTCGCTTTGGCGACACTCGAAGAGTCCGGTGAAGCGGAAGCAACCCGCGCCGTTCACGCGGCGCAGTTCCGGGCTCAAAGCGATGTGTGGATTCGCGATCTGGAATCCGGCAATCAGGCGATCGCGCTCAACGCGATTGCTGGAGAACAAGGCAACATTCTCGCCGCTGTCGATCAATACCTGCATTCACCGGACAAAAGCGATCTGGAAGCCGGCTTGCAGTTCACCGCATCGCTTTGGCGCTACTGGTGGATGAAAGGCGCTTTTTCGGAAGGGAACCGGCTGATCGATGTGGCGCTGGCACGTTGTCCGGATGGAAGCACGCCGGCCAGGGCCGCCGCATTGAATGCGTCCGGCATCATGGTGTTCTCTCTCGGTCGAATCGACGACGCCAGACAGCTCCATACCGAAGCCGCGGAGCTTTCGAAGGAACTCGATCTCGGCGACGAACTTGCCAGGTCCCTCGACAGTCTCGGGATCGTCGAGATCGTTGCGGGGAATGTCGGCCTCTCGATCGACTACTTCAACGCCGCACTTGAACAGTATCGAAGGTCCGGGAATCAGCAAGGCGTCGCCAACACGCTGTCCAACCTGATCGCCTCCAACACCTCCGCCGGCAATTTCGCCATCGCCGAAGAGCTTGCAATGGAGAGTCTGGCGACGTGGCGGGCGATCGGCGATCAACTGGCAATCAGTCAGGCGCTCTTGCAGCTTGGCGTCACCGAGCTCTTCTCGAGACGATACGTCGAGGCTCACGATCATTTCGAGCAAGCGCTGACCATTGCCGAATCACTCGGCGACCGGGCCAATCAGGCAAATGCGCTGGCGAATCTGGGCAGCGCCACCGAGATGCTCGGCGATCTCGAACGAGCGAAAGCGCTCTTCGATGACGCCAATCGCATCTACCAGGAGCTCGAAGACCTCTCGCGCGTCGCCTATCTCGGCTATATGCGCGGTCACGTCGCCCGTGCCGCTGGCGAAACCGAAGAGGCAAAGACGCTTCTTGTCGACGCGCTCGAGGTGCTGGCAGCACAGGGAATGCGCGATGCCGTTGCGCTCTGCCTGGAATCTCTCGCAGGAGTGCTCGCAGACAGTGGCGACGCGGAATCCGGAGCTCGTTTCCTGGGGAGTGCGGCGCTCATCCGGGAAGAAAGCGGCATTCCGCTTCCTGAGAACCGTGCCGACGAGGTTGCCGCCGACACCAGTGCTGCGGTCGCGATACTGGGCCAGGAACGGTTCGACCAGCTTGCTGAGGAGGGCCGGTCGCTCGACCCTCTTCAGTTCGCACTCGACTTGAGAGCCTCGTTGAAGCCAGCTAACGCCTGAACGAATAGAGGCCGGTACACGTCAGGTCCGGAATGCTTCGGCACGATGGCCCTTGACCATCGTGATTGCAGCGCGGACCCCTGTCCTGCCCGTCGGCACAGCAGGTAACATGTGGACTCCAGGGAGTGCCCGCGTTGAAAGAGGTGATGCGATGATTTGGACAGCATGTCCCCCGGGTGACACAGTCCTCTTCAGCGCCGCATAGATTCACCGTCGTGCATCCATATCCGGCCGGACATCCTGTGGACACCCCGTGTTCATCGGTTTGACATGTGTCGGTGTTGGGAGGAACGCATGCGCCAGCCACACACTCTGTTCCCGCTGAACAACAGGTCCCGCCTGGACCTGAATGGCCACCTTCTCCACCACAGCACGGCTTATTGCAGACGAGGTCGTTGTCGCAAACATGTGTCCTGTACTCTGGGCGCCCGTTGATGCAAAGGTATCTGCTGGTCGCCACACAACTGTCGTCTTCCCAACCTAGAGGACTCTGGCACAGCATCGTTGTCGAATTACTGCCACAACAGAAGGGGGTGTCGCCATGTCCTCCCACGGTACCGAAGAAGCAGTCACAGCAAACATTCCCCGGACAGCATCCGTAGCCTGGATGTTCGGCGGTGGGTTCGCAGCAGAATGGTTCATCGCCAAAGTCACAAATGCGGTCATCCGGACAGCACACGTCGCCTAGATCGGTACAGGGAGTCGGCGTGGTCGTTGTTGGAGGCGTCTCTGTCGTCGACGTGGTTGTCGTTTCCGGAGCGATCGTGGTCGACGTGGTTGTCGGCGCAAGTGTCGTCGTTGTCGAGACGCAACCGCTGCCGGTGCAGATCTGGTTCTGCCCGCAGGCATCACCGCATATCAGACAGTTGGCAAGCGTTCCCAGAGGAACGCACGCGCCGCCGCAACAGACTGTTCCTGGTGAACTGGCGCAAGGGGCAGTCAGTCCGCAGGTATTCGAACCAGTGTTGCAGACGCCGGTCTGGCAGGTGGACGGGCTGTTGGGGCACTGCTGATCGGAGCAGCACTGGCCCGGTTGCAGGCAACGACCGCCGCAACATTGCTGCCCTGCGCCGCTGCAGCAGACTCCACCGCAATATTGGGCGGCGGGGCAACACAGTTCTTCGCCGATGCAGATATGACCGTCGAGGCAGCATTCTTTTCCACAACACTGTTCTCGAGTTGCACAGCAGTCGTAGCCGCAGAGTGTCCGGCCAGAGACGCAACAGCGCCCATCCGGCGTACACGTTCCACTGCAGCAGCCATCGATCGAGCAGTTGGCCTGACCGGGGCAGGGATCAGGAGCCGGAGTCGTGATTGGGGGGCGCGTGGTTGTCTGTGGGGGTGGTGGCGGTGGGACCGTCGGTCGGGAGCCGATCACACGCGCGTCGGCATCCCCCGCCATATTGCCGAATGCTGCGGCGCCACCCAGTCCCAGCAATCCGCGAGCGAACCCTCGCCGCGTCCCTTTGGAGGCCAATGCCCGCGTCAGTTCGTCGAACCGTTTGCCGTCCATTGACAGGGCTCTCCTCCCGGGCAGAATCTCAGTTTCGCCGTCAATCTGCGTGATCTGGTGTTTCGAATGTTCATAATACTCCGGATTCTTCGAATTCTGGGCGTCGCGAGCGCTCCGGCTGTGTCCGAGCCGCGGCGCCTGCGGCCCACGCGTCCGGTCCTCCGCTCAAAAAGGTTGTGCAACGATTCACAATCTGGTACATATCGGTCAGGGTGTTTCACCCTCAGAATCGCCACGCCGCTGTTAGGAATCCCTGTGCCAATCGCTAAAATCGACGGAGAAGGCCAGCTCAGACTCGCTGTCCAGCGGAATGGACGGCTCACCGAGGAGACGCTGAAGCTTCTTCATTCGATCGGATTGCAGTTCGAAAGCTACGGCCAGCGCCTCCTTTCGACCTGCCGTAACTTTCCGCTGTCGATTCTCTTCGGCCGCGACGACGACATCCCCGAATACGTCGGACTAGGCACGGTCGATCTCGGGATCGTCGGTCGCAATCTGATCTTCGAAGAGAGCGTCGACGTCGTTGAGCTGCATTCGCTCGGCTTTGGCTACTGCGAGCTGGTGGTTGCTGTATTGCGCGACTCACCATATCAGTCACCGGAGGATCTGAAGGATCACAAGATCGCGACCTCCTATCCCGGCTCGGCGAAGAAGTACTACAGCGCTCTTGGCTGGGAGCCTGATCTGATCACCCTGAGCGGATCGGTAGAGGTGGCGCCCGGGCTCGGACTGGCCGAGGGGATCGTCGAGCTGACGGCGACCGGATCGACGCTGATGCTGAACGACCTTCGAAAGATCGGAACGATCCTCGAGAGCGAGGCGGTTCTCGTGGCCAACCCGCGGTCGATGGACGATCCCGAGCGACGGGCAAATATCGACCGCCTCCTGATGCGCCTCGACGCCGTCAAAGCGGCCCGCCAGTTCAAGTACGTGATGATGAACGCGCAGGTCGAAGCGCTGCCCGCCATCATGGCGGTTGTCCCCGGTCTGAAAGCCCCGACCGTCGTGCCACTGGCGACTGAAGGTTGGGTCGCGGTGCACACCGCATTGCGCGAAGACGACTTCTGGGAATCGATCGAGCGGTTGCGAGCGGCGGGCGCCTCAGAGATACTCGTCTCATCACTTGATAAACTGTTGCTCTGAACCGGTGCGCGACCGGGCGCCCCTGAATGAACAGAAATCCCGACTTGTTCGATCGAACCGTTGAATTGAGGTAGGACACGTGTCTTCAGTGAAGCTTTCCGCTCCATCCCGTACCTGGGATCCCCAGCAGCTCGTTCGCGAGTCGCTGCGGCGGACACATGCCTACGTTCCAGCAGTCGTTCCTGTATCGCCGCCCTCCCGCGTAGTGAAACTGGATATGAACGAGTCGCCGTACGGCCCTTCTCCTCGCACACGGGAAGCGCTCGCCACATTTACCGAAACCAACCGCTATCCCGACTTTGAGCAACTGGAGCTTCGCGTCGCGATCGGCCGGTATGTTGGTCGCGATCCGGGCACGATCGTCTGCGGCGCTGGTCTCGACGATGTGCTGAACACGTTGATGCACGCGATCATCGAGCCGGGATCGGAAGTGATCATCTCGGATCCGACTTTCGGCGTTTACCGGATGCTGATTTCGGCGTACGACGGCGTTGCCGTCAACGTGCCGCTGGACGAGCAGTTCGCACTTCGCCCTGATGCGATTCTGGACGCCATCACAGACAACACGAAACTGATCATCATCTGCACACCGAACAATCCAACGGGCAACGTGCTCGACCCCGAAGCGATCGAACAGATCGTCGGCGAATCGGGCTGCCTGGTGGCGATCGACGAGGCCTACGCCGAGTTTGCCCGCACATCGTACGTCCATCTGATGGACCGGTATCCCAACGTCGCCATCTTCCGGACGATGAGCAAGTTCGCCGGGCTGGCGGGCATGAGAGTCGGATACGGGATCTTTCCCGAGGACGTCGCTGGCTTGCTGGCGCCTGTCGTACCGGCCTTTCACAACGTCGCCATGGCGTCGCGCGTCGCGGCGATCGCCGCGCTCGACGATCTGGAGTACCTGGGAGGGGTCGTCGACCGAATCGTCGCCGACCGGGAAGCGTTGTCCGCAAATCTTTGCGAGATTCCAGGCGTCCAGCCTCTCCCCTCCGAAACCAACTTCATCCTGGTGAAGCTGCCCGGCGAAAGAGCTGAGCCGATCATCCAGGAACTCGCGGTGCGAGGCATCTTCGTGCGCAGTTTCCCCAGCCCTGTCTACGGGCTCGACCGCTACCTGCGCGTGACTGTCGGTTCGACCGAAGACAACGAGCTCTTCATCACCGAGCTGGCCGATATCGTCGCCAACCTGGAGGCGCGCGCATGAACTCCACTTTCCACCGCATCCGCCAGGCGCGCATCGAGCGGGAAACTAGCGAAACTGCGATCAAGGTCGTGATCGATCTCGATGGCTCCGGGCAGAGCAAGATCCATACGCAGGTGCCCTTTTTCGATCACATGCTCAATGCCCTGTCGCGACATAGCGGCATCGATCTCGATGTCACCGCCAAAGGCGATGCCGAGATGGATGCTCACCACACGGTCGAGGATGTCGGAATCGCGCTCGGACAGGCGATCCGCCAAGCGCTCGGCGACCGGGCCGGCATCACCCGCTACGGGTATGCATATGCCCCCCTCGATGAAGCCCTGGCTCGCGTAGTCATCGACTGTTCCGGCCGCCCCTACCTCGAATATGTCGCGGATATGCCAGAACCATCGATCGGCGCGGCGTTCGCCTCGAGTCTGGTCGAGGAGTTCTGGCGGGCGCTGGCCGTCAATGCCTATCTCACCGTGCACGTCGATCTGATCCGGTCCCGCAATGCCCATCACGCCGCGGAATCGATCTTCAAGGCGGGCGCTCTTGCGCTCAAAATGGCCACCCGCCTGACCGGCAATCCCGATTTCGTTCCATCGACCAAAGGGGTGCTCGCATGATCGCGATCATCGACTACGGCTCCGGTAACTTGCGCTCGATTCAGCGCGGTCTCGAGTCGCATGGACTGCCCACGGTCATAACCCCACATCCCGATGAGATCGCCGCGGCCGATGCCGTTGTGCTGCCTGGAGTCGGCAACGCCAGTCACGCCATGGACCGCCTGCGGGCATCCGGTATCGCCGACGCCATTTACCGCATCACCGATGCCGGCAAGCCATTTCTCGGCATTTGCGTCGGCATGCAGGTCCTCTTCCAGGAGCAGGAAGAGGGCGACTCGATGGGGCTCGGTCTTCTTGCAGGGGAAGTCATCAAACTGACAGAGAGCGAAAAGGTCCCCCACATCGGTTGGAATGTATCGCACGCTGTACGCGATCCTCTGGCTGCTGTCGATGGGTCAGACGCGTACTTCTACTTCGTGCATTCATATGTCGCTCGTGCCGCCGATGAACGCGACGTCGTCGCCGTTGCCACCTACGGGCAGACCTTTCCGAGCGTCGTCATACGCGAAAACGTGTGGGGCACGCAGTTTCACCCTGAGCGAAGTGGCGACAACGGACTCCGGTTTCTCGGTCTGTGGGCGGAGCAGGTTCGCGCCGGACAATCGAGCGAGGCAGCCTGAACGTGATGCTCTATCCGGCCATCGATATCCGCGGCGGCCGGTGCGTCCGCCTGATCGAGGGCGACTTCGAGCGCGAGACCGTGTTCGGCAACGACCCTGCGGCGATGGCTGAGCAATGGCAAAGTCTCGGCGCCAGCTGGATTCACATTGTCGACCTCGACGGCGCCCGCGACGGAGTGCCGCGCAATGCCGCGTCGATCGCCGCGATTCGCGACCGGGTCGATATCCCGATTCAGGTCGGAGGCGGTATCCGCACCGAAGAGGATGTCGTGCGTTACCTCGATGCCGGGGTCGAGCGCGTTGTGCTCGGCACGATTGCCATCTACGAACCGGAGTTGATCGAATCGATTGCCGAAACCTGGGGAGACCGCATCGCCGTCGGCCTCGATGCGCGCAATGGGAAGCTGGCGGGTTCGGGATGGATCGACCAGACGGAGGCTTCGGCCATGAACACCGCGCTCGATCTTCGTAATCGCGGCGTCAAGACATTTATCTATACCGACATCAGCCGCGACGGCACCCTGATCGGTCCAAACCTGCCCGAGATCAAGGTGATGGTCGATGCATTGGGCGATGGCGTCATCGCGTCAGGCGGCGTCTCTCAGCTTTCCGATCTGGTCGGCATCCGGCAGACCGGCGCGACCGGCGTGATTGTCGGCCGGGCGCTCTATGACGGACGTATCACGATGCCGGCGGCGCTGGCTGCTTTGAATGGCGAGGCAACTTCATGACCACCGCTCCAGCGATCACTTCGACGTTGACCCGTCGCATCATTCCCTGTCTCGATGTGACCGATGGCCGCGTCGTCAAGGGCATCGAGTTCGTCAATCTACGCGACGCCGGCGACCCGGTCGAGCTGGCGGCGTTCTACAACGATGAAGGCGCCGACGAGCTCGTGTTCCTCGACATCACCGCCAGCTCTGACAGCCGCCGCACGATGGTCGACGTCGTGCAACGCACCGCCGATCAGGTGTTCATTCCGCTCACCGTTGGCGGCGGTGTGAGATCGACCGACGACATCCAGCAAATGCTGCGTGCCGGCGCCGACAAGGTTTCCCTGAACACCTCGGTCATCGCCGACCCCACCTTGATTTCGCGAGGCGCCGATATCTTCGGCACGCAGTGCATCGTCGTTGCGATCGACGCGCGCCGCGACGACGAGGCCGGCATCTGGCGCGTGTTCACGCACGGTGGGCGTCGCCCAACCGATCTCGATGCCGTTTCCTGGGCGGCCAGAGTCGCCGAACTGGGAGCCGGCGAGCTCCTCGTCACCAGCATGGACCGCGACGGCACCAAAGATGGCTACGATCTCGCACTGCTGGAAGCAATCGCCGCAGCAACGACGATCCCGGTCATCGCCTCGGGTGGGGCCGGCACGTTGCAGCACATGGCCGATGCACTGGCGCCCGGCCGTGCCGACGCGGCGCTGGCCGCGTCGATCTTCCACTTTGGCGAATACCGCGTTCGGGATGCCAAGGCGTTTCTCGCCGCTCAGGGCATTCCCATGCGCACCTGAGCCGCCCAAGATGTCCAAGAAACTGGCCATCGACTTCATCCGGAATCCACTCGTTCCAGCGGTCATCATCGACAACACCAGCGGCGAAGTGCTGATGATCGCCTTCATGAACGAAGACGCTTACCGGAGGACGCGCGAGACCGGTCGCACCCACTTCTGGAGCCGCAGCCGCAACAAACTCTGGAAAAAGGGCGAGACCTCCGGTCACGAGCAAATCGTCCGCAATGTGTCGATCAACTGCGAAGACAATGCGCTGCTGATTGCCGTCGATCAGATCGGCGCGGTCTGCCATACCGGGCATCCGACCTGCTTCTATCGCGATATCGAGGATGACGAGAGCCTTACTGTCACGACCGACCGGGCTTTCGACCCAGATGTCGTCTATGGCCAGAAGGTTGAACCGGCGCGAATCTGGTACGGGGCACTGGAGTGGCTCAAAGCGCAGCCTCTCGAATCGCAATCATCGACAAGCCGTCTCCTGAAATCGGCGGATGAGCCAATCGCCGCGCGGGTCTCCGACGAGCTCCGGGAACTGGCCGGGGTGATCGACGGGACGCACCGTCACGAAGGGCTGCCCGACGATCTGCTGACGGAAGGATCGCAATCACTCTACTGGCTGGCGCTCGCCGCGATTCACGCCGGCCTGACATGGGACGACATCCGCCCCGACCGCGCACTCGACACCACGGACCCAGATGTAGAGGCGCTAGCTGTTGTCGCGCTGCTCAGATCGACCGCCGACGAGTGGTCGCAATCCGATACTCGGCCTGGTCCCGAAACCGTACACGCGGCTATGGCAATCGTCGCTCAGGCGGCGCGGTCGCTCGGTATCGACCCTGTGAAGCTGATCGAGCACGATCTCGCCGAGATGCGCACCCGCGTTTATCTTCGTCCGTGGTTTGATGCCGCCGACCGCTAGGCCTTTTGCTGTCGTGGTCCGGCGATCGTGGCGATCACCGTTCCGAGCACAAATCCTGTCCCACCCGTGAGCAAAAGCTGCACCAGCAGATTGTCATTCGACTGCGTGGGGACGCCGGCAGGATTGATGATGCGCACCGTGGCTGGATCACCCTCCTCGGCGATGAGGTAGTCGTTGATCAATCTAGCCAGCTCCTGCTCGACCGCGGCAGCGATTGCCTCGACATTCTCCGTCGAGCCGTCGGTGATCGAGACCGTCACGACCCGGCTGTAGCGGCTGCCGTCCAGTGCTTGCTGCACGTCGGACACCGTGAGCTCCGACTGCGGCATCGCTTCCCGCACGCCCGCCGCGAAGACCTGTGAACGAATCAGGGTTGGCAGATCGTCCATCATCATCAGTTCGGGGCGCTCGGCGTTGCCGGGAATCTCAGTGTCGCCAGGCAGGAGCACCGTCGCCTGCACCGAGGTGTGATACGGCTCGAATCTCCCCAGAAAGAGCACTGCGACGATCGCCAGCGCCGGCGTCAGCACCAGCAGCCACCACCGATCGCGCATGGCGCGAAACGCCCGATCGCCGTTGATCAGTCCGACGATCGATGCCTCCCCGCCCGCGTTCGAACCACTAGCGTTCATTGTCCGCTTTCCACAATCGCGGCACGCTCTGCAGCAATGTCTTCACATCGAGCCAGAGCGACCAATGCTCCGCGTAGAAGAGATCGAGCCGGACCATTTCGTCGAACGACAAATCGCTGCGGCTTTGCACCGCCCACAGACCGGTGAGTCCCGGCGTGACGCGCAATCGCTGCACATGCCATTCGTCATAGCGATCCAGTTCGCCTCGCCGGGCGGCGAGTGGTCCGACCATGCTCATCTCACCGCGCAGCACGTTGATCAGTGACGGAGCGCCGTCAATCACGTGCTTCCAGCCAGTGGATCTGGCGTCATCGATCGCAAAGCGGTCGAAGAGCAGACCGTTGCGGCCGATGGTCTCCACACGACGCAAAAAGGGCCCAGGATTCCGTCGCGACAGCAGCCAATACACGCCAACCACCGGAGCGATGAGGAGCAACAGCGGCACGGCGATCACGATGTCGAAGACGCGCTTGACCGATGCGCTCCAGCC
>CAYWSE010000095.1:0-5292 GCA_964461025.1 uncultured Sphaerobacteraceae bacterium
TGGGATGATGACTTCCTGCTCCAGTTGCTCGCTCAATAAGATGCGATTGCCCTGCATCCACCAGTGCCCAGTGCCCAGTGCCCAGTGCCCAGTGCCCGGATGCTATACTTGGCTGCCCGATTGAGGGTTCTTGCGACTGATCGCAGCTAAGGTTCCACACCCTTGACCAACACGCTGACGGGAATCGTCCTTGCCGCTTGCGCTGGGATCAATGCCTACATCCCGCTTCTCGGTCTGGCTCTGGCCGACCGGATTTCCACGTCAGTCGAGTTGAACAAACCGTACGACGTGATTTCCTCGACCTGGGGGATCGTCGTGCTGATGCTCCTGCTGACGGTCGACCTGGTTATCGACAAAATCCCTCGTCTCGATCATTTGAACGACCTGATCAATACCGCGTTGCGACCCGCGGCCGGAATGTTCCTGGTCATGGCGGTGACCGACGGCAAGGGTGAGATCGACGAGGTCATCGCAATGCTGATTGGACTCTTCGTGGCCGGTTCGGTCCATGCGTGGAAAGCACTGAATCGGGTCAAGATCACGAAACAGAGTCAGGGCGCGGCCAATCCGATCGTTAGTCTGGTCGAGGACACGCTGGCGATCATCGTCACGATCCTGGCAATTGCGCTTCCCTGGATTGGTGCAGCGGCGCTTGTCGCTTCCGGTTTCGCGTTGGCATGGGTCAATCGGGTCATGCCAAACTCCTACATCGGTGGCGGCGGCTCCCGGGTTGCCGGCGCGGTGGGCAACGGCAGTTCGTCGCAACAGTCGTAGCGAGCAAGCGTTTTGGCCAAGGTCGAATTCAAGGACTACTACAAGATTCTCGGTGTCGAGCGCACGGCTGATGAAAAGGCGTTGCGTGCGGCATTCCGGAAGCTGGCGCGCAAGCATCATCCCGACATCAATCCGGGCGACAGCAATGCGGAAGAGCGGTTCAAGGAGCTCAACGAGGCGTACGAGGTGCTCTCGGATGCCGACAAACGCAAGCTCTACGACCGATATGGCGAGGACTGGCAGCGTTACAAGGAAGCAGGCTTCACCGGCGACGAACCCGCCGGCGGAGGCTCCCGACGAGCCAGCGCGGATGACTTCGGCGAATGGTTTTCCGGAACCTCCGGCGGGCGTTCGGCGCGGTACGAGTACACCGATCTTGGCGATGAGCCGAGCGGGTATTCGTCGTTTTTCGACACGATGTTCGGCCGGGCACGAGGTCGTGGCTCGAGCAGTTTTGGGGCGCCGGATACACGGCCACGCCGGGGTCAGGATCTCGACGCCAGCGTGGACGTGACGTTTCAGGAAGCATTCCGGGGCACGACGCGGCGATTCGATATTCAGTCGCAGGAGATTTGTCCGACCTGTAACGGGACTGGCCTGATTCGCAATTCGACCTGTCCGACCTGCGACGGCACAGGCTATGTTCCCAAGCTTCGTTCGATCGAGGTTTCGATCCCGGCCGGTGTGACGACAGGCAGCAAGGTCCGCGTGGCCGGACAAGGCAGCCCGGGGTTGAATGGCGGTCCGGCGGGAGATGTCTACCTCAACATCACCGTGCTGCCGGATTCCCGCTTCGAGCGGGAAGGCAACAACCTGCGCGAATCGATCGACGTACCCCTCTACACGGCGCTGCTGGGCGGCGAGGTTCTTGTGCCGACACCGACCGGGCAGGTCGCGCTGACGATCCCCGAAGGCACCCAGCAGGGAAAGGTGTTCCGCCTGCGCGGCATGGGGATGCCGTTGCTGAAGAAATCGGGCGAACGTGGCGATTTGCTGGCCCGCGCCAACATCACAATGCCCGGCAAGTTGAATGCCGCTGAGAAGAAACTGATCGAAGAACTGAAAGCGATGCGGGAGGGTTCGAAATGAGCCAGCCGCAGCGAAGGAATCTCAAGTCGAGAGCATCCAGCACTCATGCCGAGATGCGCACACAGGGTTTGTCGATCGAGATCGTTGCGGCGAGGGCCGGAGTCACCGTTCGCCGCGTGCAATACCTCGAGCGCGAAGGTCTGATCTGGCCGGCGACTGAGGAGTCGAGTCAGCGCTTGTACAATGAGCAGGCGATCGAGCGGATTCAGCTGATCGAGCGACTGATGGTCGATCTCGGCGTGAATCTTCCCGGCGCGGAAGTCATTCTGAACATGCGAGAACGCATGCTGACCCTGCTCGACGAGATCGACCGAACGCGCTAGCTGCTCCCGGATTTGATTGGGCGTTGCGATGCCGATCGGCGGCTGTGGTTGCGCCCGTGCGAGCCAGCTGCGTTAGAAAGCGACACGGAACACGTATGCCCGCGACAATCATCCTCGGTGGCCAGTGGGGCGATGAGGGGAAAGGCAAGATTACCGACGCGCTGGCGCCGACGGCTTCGATGGTGGTGCGGGCGAATGGCGGCAGCAATGCCGGCCATACAATCGAAACACCGGACGGCGTTTTCAAGATGCATCTGGTGCCTTCCGGGATCCTCAATCCCGAGTGCATGTGCGTCATCGGCGCCGGCGTCGTGGTCGATCCCTTTTCTCTGGCCGGCGAGCTGGACGGATTGCAGCAACGGGGCATCGATACCAGCAATCTGCTGATTTCGGAACGGGCGCACGTCGTGTTGCCCTTCCATATCGCGGTCGATCGCTACGAGGAACAGCTGCGCGAGGAGCATTCGATCGGCACCACGTTGCGCGGCATCGGACCGGCGTATGCCGACAAGGTGTCGCGGCGGGGTCTGCGGATGGTCGACCTGCTGAGCCCGGCGATCGTTCGCCGGCAGGTCGAGCATCAACTGCGGATGCATGGTCCCTATCTCGATTCTGCGGAAATTGACTACGAGAGCATCATCTCCAGGCTGGGTGAGATCGCGGAGCAGCTGCGACCGTTCATTGGTCCGGCCGAGCATCGCGTGCAGGATGCCCTGGGCCGCGGAGAGCGCCTGCTCGTGGAGTGCGCTCAAGGCGTGATGCTCGACATCGACTACGGCACCTACCCGTATGTCACGTCTTCTTCGCCGTCGGCGGCGGGCGCTTGTCAAGG
The DNA here is from genome assembly GCA_964461025.1 of uncultured Sphaerobacteraceae bacterium. Taxonomy (GTDB): domain Bacteria; phylum Chloroflexota; class Chloroflexia; order Thermomicrobiales; family UBA6265; genus JAHBVL01. The sequence continues at coordinate 3,019 of CAYWSE010000095.1, forward strand.
CGCCGGCATCGCCCCGATGCAGGTCGATCGCGTCATCGGCGTGTTCAAGGCCTACAGCACCCGCGTGGGGTCGGGTCCGATGCCGACTGAACTGCTCGACGAAACGGGCGAGCTGATTCGCACGCGGGGCAGGGAGTACGGAACGACCACGGGCCGCCCACGCCGGACGGGGTGGTTCGATGGCGTGGCGGCGCGCTCGGCATGCCGGCTGAACGGCGTCAGCGAGATCGCGCTGACACTGACCGATGTGTTCGATGTTTTTCCAGAGATTTCGCTGGCTGAGGGCTACGCGTTGCGGGGCGAACCGATCGCGCACGTTCCCGCCGATCTCGACGAGTATGCTCAGGTTTCACCGGTCTACCGCAGCTGTCGGGGTTGGATGACCGAGATCACCGGCGTCCGCTATGCGTCCGATCTGCCATCGGGCGTGCACGATTTTGTCGGGGCGATCGGAACAATCACCGGCGCTGAGGTGACGATGATGGGTGTGGGACCGGCGCGGGAGCAGCTCGTTCAGCTGTAGCGGACGCCAGGGTTGAAGGAGGCCATGACATGAGCGACGGAACGGAAAAGCAGGAACTCAGCGCAGAGGAAATCCAGAAGATCATTCCTCATCGCTACCCCTTTCTGCTGGTCGATCGCATCGTCGAGATCGAAACCGGCAAGCGAGCGATTGGCATCAAGAACGTGACGATCAACGAGCCGTTCTTCCAGGGCCATTTCCCCCAATATGCGGTCATGCCGGGGGTTCTCATCGTTGAGGCGCTGGCGCAGGTTGGCGGCATCGCTCTGGGGCAGATCGAAGAGTTCAAAGGTCGGCTAGCCTTTTTCGCCGGGATCGACAATGTCCGGTTCAAGCGACAGGTGCGACCCGGCGACACGCTGCGCCTGGAAGTCGAACTGGGGCAAATCCGCCGAAACATCGGCACCGGTTCGGGCGTGGCGACCGTCGATGGCGAAATCGCCTGCAAGGGCGACTTCATGTTCGCGCTCGGGCCGTTGATGAGTGAGCTCACCTGACGTCGCCACGCCAGCAACGATCGGTTTCGACGGCAGTCGCCTGACTGGCCGTGACCGAACGGGCACCGAGACGTACTCCTTAGAGCTCCTGCGCCACATGGCGCCCCTCGCCGAACCAGGCGAGCTCGTCGTCTACCTGAATGCGGACGAGACAGACGACTCCCTGCCGGATGGACCTCTTTACCGGACACTTCCCCAGCGCCGGCTCTGGACGCACGTCAAACTGGCGCGCGAAATGGAATCAGCGTCTCCCGGCGTTCTCTTCGTTCCCGCCCATGTCATTCCATTGAGACACCCGGCATCGGTCGTGACGATCCACGACTTGGCGTTTCGCAAGGCGCCGCACGCATTCTCGCGGCGTGAGCGTTCAGAGCTCGATACCGCGACGCGCTGGAATTGCCGGGCGGCGGAGCGAATCATCGCCGTATCGCATCAGACGAAAGCCGATCTGGTCGAGGCGTACGGCGTCGATACCGAACGGGTCACGGTCATTCACCATGGCGTCGCCAGTCACTTTCGGCCCACCTCTTCAGACGTGCAGCGAGAGCTGCGAGAGAGGTTGGGGCTGGAACGGCCATTTCTGTTGACAGTGGGCACGAACCATCCGCGCAAGAACGTGGGAGCCGTCCTGGCGATCTTCGAATCACTCTGCCAGCGCGGACTCGACTATGACCTGGTCGTCGCCGGAAGTAGTGGGAGCGCGCAATCTGATCTGATCGACCGAGTCGCGCAATCGCCAGGTGCCGATCGGATTCATCTCCTTGGCTATGTGCCGGCCGAGGACCTGCCGGCGCTCTATGGCAGTGCCGAATTGTTTATGCTTCTTTCGTGGTACGAAGGCTTCGGCATGCCCGTTCTCGAGGCGATGGCCTGCAGTACAGCGGTCGTTGGCTCGAACAGGGGAGCCTTGCCGGAGGTCGCGGGTCCGGCCGCTCTGCTGGTCTCTCCGGAGGAGATCGAACAAGCGACCGACAGCATCGCGGAACTCCTCGGTTCGGCCGCGCAACGGCAGCGGCGCATCGACGCCGGTCTGGTCTGGAGCCGGAGATCCACCTGGGACCGAGCGGCGCGCATGACCCTCCGCGTGTTGCGAGCGGTGCGGGACGGCGAGGATCTGAATGACGATGCGATGGGTTGGTCGGAGGCGGCGATGACATTTCTGGCTCGCGATTTGGAGCAGACGACATGAAGTCATCCGGAAAGCTGGTCGGGCTGCTGCTCATCGCCGCGCCCAGAATCAGCCCGCCGGCGATG
>CAYWSE010000095.1:5302-13161 GCA_964461025.1 uncultured Sphaerobacteraceae bacterium
GATCAGCCAGGCGAGCATCGCCTGGCTGATCAGTGGTATGAACGACGATCAGCTCGACACCGCGGCAGCGATCTTCGGCATCGTGATTGCGCTCGGCGTCGTCGTGCTGCCGATGGTCGGCGGCGGATTGTATTTTCTCGTGCACGGACTGCGCGAAGAAAAGCAGATCGCGCGCATCGAGGAGCAACGGAAGTTGCTCAACGCGGTGATGGCCCAGGGGCAGGTGTCGATCAGCGATCTGGTGCTCGAGCTCGACTCGAGTCGCGACCAGATTCAGAACGATTTGTACGATCTGGTGGGCCGGGGGATTTTCAGTGGGTATATCGACTGGAAGAGCGGCATGCTCTATTCGGTCGAGGCGTCGGAGCTGGAAGGTCGCGGATGGTGCCCGAATTGCGGTGGCAAGCTGGAACTGGCGGGAAAGGGCATGATCAAATGCCCTTTCTGCGGCGCCGAAATCTTCCTGAGTTGAGACGAAGCGCGCCGCCAACAAGGAGACAACAGGATGGAACGGATCGAATCTTTTCTGGATGGATTGCCGGGGTATGAGGGGTATCGCGACAAGGAGAGCCGTCGCGATTCCGACCGGCGGATGCGCGAATCGATCGCCAACCAGCTGGAGAGCATTGCACTGCGAGTCGAGCGGGGCGGCGCCAAGCTGGTCGCGGAGCGAAAACTCGATGCAGCGGCGACGGTCGAACGGCTCGTCAAAGCGCTGAACCACGCCGCGAATCTCGTGCGCACCCAGAGCTATGGCTACGGCGGCATCTTCACCGACATGCCCGTCGATGAGCGTGCCCTTAATCAGCTCTTTCTCTTCGACAAGGGGCTGGGCGTGAAGGTCAGTCAGCTCGATCACGATCTGTCCGGCATCGAGGCGGCAATTGCCGGCGGCGAGGACGTCCCAGCGACGGTGCAGAAGGCCGAGATCGCCGTGCAGGCAATCGTCGATCAACTCTCCGCTCGCAGCGCCGTCGTCGAGACCGCGGCGCCGGCGGCGGCCCGGACGCTTTTCACGCCTGTCGACGACGCCCAGAAGGAGCCTCCCCCACCCCCCATCGAGATCAGGCTCGGCGACGCCATCGCCTGGTTCGATGAGGACTATCTGGTCGATGCGACTATCGACATCACCGACGCGGTTCACCGGGTGCGGTTCTTTCACATCGGCGTCGATCCTGATGCATGGCTGGTCATCGCCGATCGCGACGAACAACTCATCGCGCTTGTCAAAGACTCAGGCGAGGTCGGCGGCGGTGAAGTCGTCGCCTGGACATTGACTGGTACGGGTAGAACCAATCAGGCGGGTGGAGACACGATCAAAGCCAATGCGTATGTCACGTGCTACGTTGATGGCGACAACGACGTTGCTTTTCGGCTGCTCTCGGGGACAGATGAACGATACTTGAAGGGTACACGGGTTCACCCTGACGATCTTTCGATCTACGGCAAGCCTGCAAAAAACTGAAACAGAAAGGAATCACGATGGGCATTACCGATCGCATTTCCAGAATCATTCGCGCCAACGTCAACGATCTGCTCGACCGCGCTGAAGATCCCGAAAAGATGATCGACCAAATCCTGCGGGACATGGCTTCGAGCATCGACGACGCTCGCGGGCAGGTGGCGACGATGGTCGCACAGGAGAAACTCCTGGGCGGTGACCTGGCGGATGCCGAGAAGCTGGCGACCGCCTGGAGTGACAAGGCCGAGCGCGCTGTCGCCGCAGGCAAAGATGATCTGGCTCGCGAAGCGCTGCGTCGCAAGCGGGACAGCACGCAGAATGCGGAGTTGTATGCCGAGCAGCTGGAGGTTCAGCAGCATGCGGTTGCACGCCTGAAGCAGCAGCTTGGTGATCTGGAATCGAAGTACCAGGCAACACTCAGCCAGCGGGATTCGTTGCTCGCCCGCCAGAAACGCGCCCGGGCGCAGCGGCAGCTGACCGAGCAGATCTCGTCCTATTCGCCATTCGACCCCTCTGCCGATCTCGATCGCATGGAGCGCAAGATTCGGCAGGACGAGGCCGAAGCGGCAGCTCTGCTGGAGCTCGACTCGACCTCGTTCGACACGCAATTCGCCGAGCTCGAGATGGACGACGATATCGAAGCTGAGCTTGCGGCCCTCAAGGGCGGAGCCACCGCGTCGCTCGAATCGGGCGCCGAGTCCTAAGCCGATACTGAATCAGAGGAGCGCTCGATGGCCATAATCGACCTCATTCAATGGGCGGATGAGCGACCGGATGAACTCGTTCACCGGGTGCCCGAACGCGGATCCGGCGAGTTCGTGCTCGGATCGCAGCTTGTCGTACGGGAGAGTCAGTCGGCTGTTTTCGTGCGCGACGGCAAAGCGCTGGACACGTTCTCCGCTGGACGCCACACGCTGTCGACCAACAACATTCCGTTGCTGACCTCGCTGATCGGGTTGCCGTTTGGTGGAACATCGCCGTTCACGGCGGAAGTCTTTTTCGTCGCATTGCGCGAATTCACCAGCCTGAAATGGGGCACGACTCAGCCGCTCACCTACCGCGACAACGAGCTGGGAATGGTGCGGTTACGGGCCTTCGGCACCTATTCGATGCAGGTCGAGAATCCGCAGATGTTCGTGACCCACATCGTGGGAACCCGCGGCGGGTATAGCCTGGCGTCGATCGAGGACTTCCTGCGGAGTTTGATCCTCAACGAGTTCAACGACCTGTTGGGCAATGCCCATACGTCGATTCTCGATCTACCTGCGATGACACTGGAGCTCTCGAATTCGGCGCGTCTGGCGCTGGCGGATGACTTCCAGCGAATCGGGTTGCGGCTGGTGACGTTCCAGATCGAAGGGATCACACCGCCGGAGGATGTCCAGAAACGAATCGATGAGCGTTCGGGCATGGCCGCGATTGGCGACATGCAGACCTACACGCAGTTCCAGACCGCTCAAGCAATGCGAGACGCGGCACAGAATCCGTCAGGTGGCGGCGCCGCCGGGATCGGGGTTGGTCTCGGCGCCGGCGCGGCGATGGGTCAGGCGATGGCCGGAGCGCTGTCGCAGTCTGCCAGTCCGCAGCAGGCACAACAGGCGGCTCCGGCAGGGACGCCATGCGCCAAGTGCGGTCAGCTGGTGCCGGCCGGGGCGAATTTCTGTCCCAATTGCGGTACGCCGGTTTCCCGGACCTGCGCGTCGTGTGGCGCCGTCAATTCTGGAGCAGCCAAGTTCTGCTCCGAGTGCGGGAAGCCTCTGGAGTAGCGCCGCCGGAGAAAAGCAGAGCCCCGAACAACGCTGAAGAGCACTGCGCAAGCACAATCATGGTTCCCGGTGAGGGCAATTGTGGCGATGTAACACGTCGCTTCACGTTGTTCGCTCCGTGTTGCATCGCCACCGGTGGGCACAGGGCGCCACCGCTACGTTCTTCCTGGGCGAGTCTTCCGTGTGCACGAGCGTGAGGGCGCCAGCCGCCCATCCCGGCCGAACGCCCCCGGGCCATCTGTGCGAACGAGCGTGCGGCTGATTGAGAAGTCGCCATACATGGCGACGCTACGGATCATCGTATTTCTGCTGTACGTACGCGTGTGTTATGGCAACATCCGGACTCGTGACGTGGTAGAATTAGGGGTCCGTTTGCGGACAATATTGTGAAAGCCCCGTAGGAGATTCTCTGTGGATATCGGCAACGTCCAGCTCGCCAGCATCGAATCGGAGATGCGGCAGTCGTATCTCGACTATGCGATGAGCGTCATCGTGCAGCGAGCGCTTCCTGATGCCCGCGACGGACTAAAGCCAGTGCATCGGCGCGTGCTCTTCGCCATGTGGGAAATGGGGCTGCGATCGGGAAACCGTTATCGCAAGAGCGCCGGCATCGTCGGCGAGGTGATGAAAAACTATCACCCGCACGGCGACAGCGCGATCTACGACACCCTCGTTCGTATGGCGCAGGATTTCAACTTGCGTTATCCGCTGGTCGACGGCCAGGGCAACTTCGGTTCGGTCGACGGCGACTCCGCCGCAGCGATGCGATACACCGAAGCCAAGCTGACGAATATCGCCGACGAGCTTCTGCTCGATATCGACAAGAACACCGTCGATTTCCAGCCAAATTACGATGCGTCGATGGAAGAGCCGACCGTTCTTCCATCGCGGCTGCCGAACCTGCTGCTGAATGGCGCAACCGGTATCGCCGTGGGCATGGCCACAAACATTCCTCCGCACAATCTCAACGAGCTGTGCGACGCCATCACGTATCTGATCGACAATCCCGACGCGACGGTCGATGACCTGGTAAAGATCGTCCCCGGACCGGACTTCCCGACCGGCGGAACGATTCTGGGCACCGAAGGGATCAAGGCCGCCTACGCGACGGGCCGGGGCCGGGTCGTGATTCGGGCGAAGGCATTCATCGAGGAATCGGCACGCGGGAACCGTCTGCAGATCGTCGTCACAGAGCTTCCGTACCAGGTCAACAAGGCAACTCTGATGGAGCGGATTGCCGAGATGGTCAAAGAGGGCAAGCTCGATGGCATCAGCGATTTGCGGGACGAGTCGGACCGCAAAGGGATGCGGATGGTCATCGAGCTGAAGCGCGATGCCCAGCCAAAGAAGGTGCTGAACAATCTCTTCAAACACACCGCGTTGCAGTCGTCATTCGGCGTCAACATGCTGGCCCTGGTCGATGGCGGATCGCAACCGCGGGTGCTGTCGCTTCGACGGGCGTTGATGGAGTATCTCGGTCACCGGCAGGTGGTGATCACCAGGCGAGCCCAGTACGAGCTGGAACGCGCGCAGCGGCGGGCTCATGTCCTGGAGGGCCTGAAGGTCGCCCTCGATCACATCGACGAGATCATCGCCCTGATCCGGGCGTCGCAGTCGACCGAAGACGCGCGCAACAACCTGATGGCGCGCTTCTCGTTCAGCGAAATCCAGGCGAACGCCATTCTCGATATGCGTCTGGCTCGCCTCGCCGCGCTCGAGCGACAGAAGATCGACGATGAATACACCGAGGTCATGGCGGAAATCGCCCGTCTCGAGGCACTCCTCGGCGATCCACGCCTGATTCTCGACGTCATTCGCCAGGACATGGAAGAACTCAAAGAAAAATATGGCGATGCGCGGCGCACCGACATCCGCGAGGTCTCTTCCGACCTCAGCGAAGAAGATCTGATTCCGGAAGTCGACGTGCTGGTGACGGTCACGAATCGCGGCTATGTCAAGCGTATCTCGAACGAGGTGTACCGGACGCAGCATCGCGGCGGCAAAGGCGTCACCGGCGTCAAGATGCGCGAAGAAGATGGTGTGCAGCACATCATCACGGCGAATACGCATGATGACCTGCTCGTCTTTACCAATCGCGGCAAGGTCTATCAGGTCAAAGTGCACGAACTCCCCGACTCTGGTCGCACGGCTAAAGGATTGCCGATCATCAATGTTGTGAACATGCAGCAGGACGAGAGTGTTACGACGCTGCTGACCGTCAGAGACTTCAAGCAGGGTGGATACCTCTTCTTCACCACCAGACTGGGTACGGTGAAGCGCGTCGAGCTCCGGCAGTTTGCTGCCGTCAGATCGAATGGGATGATCGCCATCAGTCTCGACGAGAACGACGAGTTGGCCTGGGTTCGCATGAGCTCGGGAGAGAATGCCGTCATTCTCGTCACCGAACGCGGTCAGGCGATCCACTTCCACGAAAGTGACGTGCGGCCGATGGGCCGGCCGGCGGCCGGTGTGCGCGGTATCCGGCTCGGCGCCGGCGACCGGGTCATTGCGTCGGAGGTTGTAACCGGCAATCAGGACTTGCTCGTTGTGGCCTCAAAAGGGCTCGGCAAGCGCACCGCGACCGAGCAGTTCCCGAGGCAGGGCCGGGGCGGCAAGGGCGTGACGGCGATGAAGCTGACCGCGCGCACCGGGCATGTCGTGGCGGCGGCGATGGTCGCCGACGAGCACACGGTCGTCATGATCAATTCGGCCGGTCAGGTGATCCGGCTCCCGGCGACGCAAATCTCGCGCATCGGTCGAGCCACGCAGGGTGTGACATTGATGCGGATGAGCGAGAACGAGACTGTCGTATCAGTCACAGCGGTCGAGCCGAAGTCGGAGACAGATCCGCTTTCTGAGTTGCCGCAGAGCAGCGAAGACGCCGAATAGAGCGCGCCGCGACTGATTTCGCTTGGTCGCGACAATGTGCCAGCCGCCGCGGCGGCGAGATCCTTCGACCGCACTCCGCTGCGCTCAGGATGACAGGTCCTTTTTCATGCGCCGCAGGTGCCGGGATCCCCGGCATGGCATCTGCCGTGAGAACCCGATGCGCGCGTCACCTGCACGCTCACGGTTCCCGGCGAATCCGCCGTCGTTTGCCGTAGGGAAGCGCATCGTGCGCCTCCTTCTACACGGCTACCAGGGTGGGGACGAGGGAAGGACGTTGTGGGCGAGATAGAGACGGACAAGCCGTCTCCCAACGAGGGATGCTGCGGCAGCATTCGCCACGGCGGTTGCTATGTCCGGGGCACGCCGGGAGTGAGTGGCGGCGACAAACCCGCTGACGATCGCCTCAGCCAGACTGAAATGAGCGGCACTACGATCACCAGCACGATGGCGCCGAAGAGAAGCGACAGATACAGAATTCGCACGATGCTGCCGCTGGTCGGGTGGAAAACGGGTCCATAACCGAATATCCAGAGGAGCACGATCTCGACGCCAAGGAAAACAGGAGCCACGATCAGACGCGTTCCCAGTTGCAGCGGCGCGGCCAGGAAGGTGGCGAGAGCGCCGAGAATCATCGCCAGGGCCAGGATCGACAGCGCGCGTGAGATGGTGATCTCGCTGCGTTGACCAATCGCCGCGGGGATCAGCAACGCGCTGGGGAGGAAAACCAGCGACGCCTGATCGGGCTGCTTCCAGAACCGGACCGCGGTCGCAACTGCAAGCACTACTGCGAAACCGAGTGCAACGACCGTGGCGACAATTGCCGGCCAGGCAGAGCCTTCGCTCAGTGCGACGTAGGGCTCTCGCAACAAGCTCACCTGAATTGCCAGAAGCGGCAGGAGTCCCACCGTTGCCGCCAGGTGCGTCAGCCATGGTAAATGCAGCGGAGCAGGACGGTCATCGCGGGTGATGACGATCGCGGCGATCTGCAGCAAAGCGATCAAGAAGAGCGGCGCCGGAGAGGGGCCAGCTCCGGGCAATGGAGTCAGCAGCCAGAGTACAGTTGCCGCAACTGCGGTGATCGCTGGCGCCGCCGCAAGCTGGAGGAGATCGGCCGGTACTTCGCGCGGACGCTCGGCGTATATCCTGGTCCGCCCGGGTTGTTGGGGTGACCGAGTCTCCGTGGCAAGTTTCGGATCGCGACGCGGCCGGTCTCCCCACCTGGGCGGTTTCCAGTCGTCGTCCCACTCGGGGAGCCGGCGACCGCGCGGCGTGCTCATGCGCCGGCCGCAACGCCGGCAGATCCGGCTGGCAACAATTCTTCGATCGGCACGAACGATGCCTGGCGATTGCGGAATGACAGCACATTGCCGATGCCACAGAGACGCAGCATTTCCAGCGTATCTTTCACGTTAGCCCCAACGGTGCGGGCAGTGTGCGAGTCGGTACCCGTGGTAATCCGCTGGCCGCCCGATTCGGCATACCAGCGCACAATTGCTGGTCCCGGCATGCTCGCTTTCGGCGCCTGGCGGATGCCGGATGTGTTGATCTCGAAAGCCATCTCGGCCTCGCGCAATGCCGCAAACACCGGTTCGAGCTGCTCGCGATACCGGGCTGGATCGTAGTTGCGCATGCTGACCGGCAAATAGCGCTTGGGAATGTCCATGTGGCCGATGGTGTCGAACCAACCAGTTTCGATCGAGCCGATCAGCAGGCCAACCATGTTCAGCAAGATTCGATCGAGC
>CAYWSE010000096.1:0-12691 GCA_964461025.1 uncultured Sphaerobacteraceae bacterium
CTGCTGGACAGTGCTCCGGTTGCCGCCGACCTGGGAGGAGGAGTCAGTGCTCCCAATGGCAGACTCGAATTTCGTTCTGGACTCGATGTCTTCTGCGTCACGCTTGCCGACGGCTCGCTTGGCGTGATGAACACAAGTGGGACCACCATCGCATCACTGGGCGCCGGCATCTATCCAACCTGGTCACCACAGGGACTCGTCCTGCTGTATGCCGATGTCAGCGGCGGCAACTCGCGCGTCATGACCTGGGATGCTCAGACGGGCGAAGTTTACGCTGGCGGCGCTGAATCCGAACGCTCGTACAACGACACTCCAGCCGGCTGGTCAGGGAGTCGCCTGTACTATCAACGCACATTCCCGGAATCACCTGGTGAGATCGAGTTCCACTCAGCGGCCTGGGATGGTTCAGACGACCAGCTGATCTGGTCTGCCAGCGATGTCTACCCAGTCTCATCCCGACCGGCCGCAACTGGAGATGGATTTCTGATCGCGACCGCTTCCGCCTGGATGCAGATTTCGACCGGTGGCGATGCGTGGGAGACCGGCAGTAATCCATACGGCTCGATTGGCGTCGTGATGATGAGTCCGGGGCGAACGCTGATCGCGTACACCGCAGGAAGCGAAATCATTGTGGCGGAAGCCGGCAACCCGGGCGCGGCGCTCGGCAGCAGCATGCCGTTCACCGGGGGATTCGATTTCGCCAGCAGCGGAGAACAGGTTGTCATCTCGAACGGCAACTCGCTCGATATCTACACAATCTATGGCGAATATGTGGCCACCGCCAGCGGCAGCAACCCAACCGGCCCGCCGTATTGGTACGAGGACACAATCTACTACCTGGACCTCGGCGGCTCAACGACATTGCGATACGTCAGCGCCAGTGAGATTCTCGCGCAATAGACGTGGGCAATGGCGATGATGGACTGCGATTTCGATTCGAAGAACGCGACATAACGTGGTCGTGAGTCACGAACTCATTTGCCCCCTCCGGTGAGAAGTCTCCTTACATCGCGACTCCACAGACGGTACGCATCCTGAGATGGTAATTTGCGGTGACATAACGTCTCTCGTATGAGGAGCTCACCCTGCACGTACACGAGAAAATGGTAAACTCCGGCACTCGTTACCCACTCGACTACCCGAGAGGGTCGATGGTGCCAGAATCAGATCCACATGCCATTGCCTTTGGGCGCACGCGAATCATCAGTCAACCTGGCGAAACGTTCGACCAAACGGTTCAGTCCATAATGTGCCCAGCCAATACAAGGGGAATTCTGCCGGCAAGCGGAGCGCACTCCCTGCGCTCAGTCGCAGGTCCGGAGATCGAACGTGCGACGATGGGCATGGCTCCGTTGCAGCTTGGCGCCGCCGTGCTCACCAGCAGCGGCAGACTCCAGGAGCGGGGGATCGCATCCATCGTACATGCGGTAGTCAGTGTTGAACCAGGCGGCGCCCGGCAGCTGCCAGTCGTTCGGCGCGCGATTGCTTCCGGTCTGGAAGTTGCGTATCGCGAGCGGATCCGCTCGATCGCTGTGCCCCTAATGACCGGTAGCCATCTCAATACCACCGAGGAACTGCACCAGTGGATCGAAGCTGTGGTTGAAGAGGCGGTATCACATTTGCGTCGCGATCGCGTCCGGCTCGAGTCGCTGGTTCTTGTATCGAACTATCCGGACGACATCGCTTTCCTGAATGAGGCACTGGCGACGGCCCGCAGCGAAGCCTGGCCCGCATGATCGATCACAACTCACAATGGAGCAAGCATCCTCCGGCGCCTGGGACTGGTGCGCGTCCCCAACGCTGGCGCTTCTCAGACCGGTTGTGGAAACTCTCCGGCAAACTCACGCCCGGCTCCATCAACCAGATGCTCCGGTTGCGGTCAGCGAAGTCGATGCCCGACACCTTGAAATCGAGGTTCGTGGCAATGCTCATCCCCGAAGAAACGATCGACCGGGCGCTGAGTGAAGTGCACCGTCTCGACGATTGGGTTGGGGCGTGGAGCCGCGCCGCGCAACGATTCATGGCTGAGTCTCGCCGCGAAGAAGTCTCCGGCGAATGGGAAGCGTCCGCCGTGGCCCGGCGCAACGCCGCTATGTGCTATCACGCCGCGCACCTGGTGACTCAGGACGACCCGCGCATCGTACGGGCGCTGCGGGCCAGTGCCGTTCAGGCCTTCGGACAGGCGATCACCCGCCTGGCGCCGGGAACACGACGAGTCGGCATCCCCTGGCGAACTCGCCGGTTGCCTGCCTATCTGTCGATGCCGATCGACGCGGCAGGTCCTTTTCCCGTCATCATCATGCTCAATGGCGCCACTACGACCAAGGAAGAGACATTCATCTGGTCGCAGACCTTTCGCGATCGTGGATTCGCCATCCTGGCCATCGACTGGCCAGGTACGGGCGAGTCGGCCGACGGCCAGCCGCTCTCGAGCTACTGCGACGATATGTCCGAGGGGATCTTCGATCTGATCGACGCTGAACCTGATCTCGATACGGCCCGGGTTGCCCTTTTCGGCGCCAGTCTCGGTGGAGTCGTGGCGTTCCGGGCAGCGGCGACCGACCGGCGATTCGCAGCTGTCATTTGCCTGACGCCTCCTTACGATCCGCGCCCATGGGTTGGCTCGATCAATCCGATCGTCGCCCAACAGCTCGTTTCGCTGGCAGGTCATGCGCCCTCAGTGCATATTCTGATCTCCGACTTTTCGCTCCCCGATATCGTTTCCCGCGTTCGATGTCCGGCGTTGATCTTCGGCGCTGCGCGCGATCTGGTTGTACCACCAGATGAATCGGTGAAGCTGACCTCGGCGCTGGGAGAGCTCGGTACGCTCGTCTGGTATCCCGATGGTTCTCACTGTCTCTACGATCGCGTCGACGACTGGTCACTTGTCGCGTCTGAGTGGCTGGCCGATCTCTTCGAAATGCCGACAGACGAACGTTCGGATGTCGCGCAAAACGAAGAGTCCACCCAGGTGGAAAAGCGTGCTCCTGAGATCGATTCAGGGACCGAGCAGCCAGCTGATGACACGGTCGTCTCTCTGCAGGCGAGCCGGTCGGAGGCCGATACAGAGCCAGCCGATGCGCCGGAAGAAGACGAGGAAGCGCCCGCTGACGAGAGTCACTCGTCCTAGCAGACGCCTTTCATGAGCGTTTCAGCCGGGCGATTTGGGCCGGAACGTCGTATCGAATGGCGAGCTCAGCGAGAAAGAGGAGGAGCGCAAGACCCAGCGGCAACCACCAGAGGGTTCGGTACTCCGTCACGGTTTCGCCGGCAGAAGATGGCAGATCGAACACCTCGCCGGGGTTGTCCAGCGAAAGCACGCGACCACCAGTGCGTCCAGCGAGCGAGCCGAGCAAATCGACAGTCGACGTCGCCGGTTGCAGCTCGGGAGATTCAGGTATGGCGAAACCGGCCAAAGCCGACTGACCCGCCTGCAACGACGCGTTCTGGAGCTGGAACTTGTACGCGCCCGGCAGTGGATCGGCGATGCGCAGCTGATACTCACCAGGGGCGGACTGGTGAAGAGGAAGATCACCGGTTACGGCGCCATCAGGTCCGGTGATCATCACCCGCGCATTCGATAAGTCGACATAATCACCCGCAATGCTTTGTGTGCTGACGGTCAGCACCGCGTCGGCGCCCTCTCTCGCGACATCAACCGAAACCGGTCCGCTTTCCGGATCGGGCAGCGACCACCGGACCACACTTAGCCAGAAGTCGGCATAGCGAGGCCAGACGCGCCAGCTCTGTGCGAAATCAACGCCGTCATCGGCCGTCCAGGCAACGACCCTGCCGAGACCATACTGCCATTTCGCCAAAACGGGATCATCTCGTTTGCTGCTGAGGATGCCCTGGGCATTTTCTTTCAGCTCCGCATAGTCGTAGCGGTCGATAACTGGGAGCGACTCGGGATCGAAACCGCTCAGAATCGGACTCGGTCCCACCTGAATTGGCTGAAATGCGCCATTGATTATCGATTGATTGCCAGCGCTTTCCGCTTCAGCGAGGGTGATGCTCGGTATCTCTTCCGGTCGCTCGGTGGGGTGGTAGTTGCCGTTGCCTTGTTCCGCCAGGAATTGCAGGAGATCGGTATCGGCATCGCCGCCAATCGCAATCGTGGAAAGGGTGGTGTTGCTCTGCCTGAATTCCTCGATCAGCTGCTCGTAGCTCTCACGGGTGCCGGTGCTCGATTTGCCATCCGAGAGGAGGATGACGTGCCGCACGTCGGCGGTCGATTGAGCGATGGCATCGAACCCAACCTCGAGGGCGGGAAAAATCTCAGTGCCACCATCCGCGGTGATCGTATCGATCGCCGCGTCGATGCGAATCCGGTCGTCCTCACCGCCGATGACGGTCAGATTGACGATCCACTGCTGGTTGTCGTTGAAGACGAGAATGCCGATTTCATCGCCATCGGTCAGCGCTCCCGCCGCAAGCCGAACTGCCTCCCGTGCCATATCGATCTTGCTGGAATTTTGCAGGGGGTCAAATGCCATCGAGCCCGATTTGTCGACGATCAGCATCAGCGCCACGCGCTGCCGCTCTTTGCCATCGGTCACCTTAACCGCCACCGGAAGCATCTCTTCGATCGGCGTAGCGGCATAGCCGCCCGGACCGTAGGCGGACGACCCACCGATCACCACCAGGCCACGACCAAACTCCCGGGTCAAAGTATCGAGAGCCGCAACCTGATTGACGGTAAGCTCAGCCGCCGGCACATTGTTCAACAGCACAACATCAAATGCCGTCAAGTCGGAAAGGCGCTCCGGGATGCCTGACGGCGGCGTCGTTGTGACCAGAGCGCCACGGCTTTCCAGCGCGCTTCGCAGATAGGAGCTGTCGTTGCGCTCCGCTGAGACAAGGAGCAATGCTGGAGCCTCGCGCACGACCAAAGACCGGGCCGCCACATTGTTCTGCGAGAAATCGTCTCGGCCTTCAACAGCAGTGACGCGAATCTCGACAGGATGGAAACCTGGCTCCAGATCTTCGAGCGTGAAGAGATGCGAGCTCAATCCTTCTTCGAACACGACCTCGTGGACGACCGATTCGTGGTCACCAACGGTGATCGTGACTGCCCCTTCTGAGGTAACCGACGATGCCACACTCACCAGAATGCTGACATCCTCGCCCTGCCAGACGGAATCCGGAGATGCGACGCCATCTATCCGGAAGTCACCAGCTCCGACACCACTCAGCGGTAGAACATCGACGGGTGTCTGATCGGCGGCCAGCTGCGACCCCTGGGCGATCGCCGAACCGCTGTTTTCGGCTCCATCGGAGATCAGCACGATGCGCCTGTCGCCCGACAACGGGACGGTTCTCGCCATGGCCAGGGCAGATTCGATATTTGTGGCGCTGGTCGCGACATCGCTACCTTCGATAGCATCCAATCCGATGTTCTCGACTGATGCTGGAGCAGTCAGCAACTCCGGCGACGCACCGAATGCAATGACCGCGGCCCGATCGGACGTGCCTCCAGCGTTCAGCGCATCGTTGACCCATTCATTGACGATATGCGTCGTCGGATCGTCAATACTCGACGACCTGTCGATGACGAACACCGTCGATGTCGAGGTATCCGCCACACCGATCAGCGGTTCCGCCAACGCAAGGCAAAGGAACATCACCGCACAAGCGCGAAGCAGGGTCGACCGGCGACCAACGCTTCCCCGGCGTACCGGTCGCCTGGCGAGAAGCCAGACAACAGGCACAAGCAACAGGAGCCACAGCGCTTCCGACCGGGAAAAGGTGAGAGACAGGTCAGGCATGCCGATTCCTCCGCCTAAGCGCGCATGGGCCGGGAACTCCGGCGCGAGATTCGGTGTGACCAATGCGTCCAGAACCATTCGGCGATCAGGGCAAGAAGCGCAATTGCGGCTAACGCCGGCCAGATGTCATTCAGGAGTTGCTGCGATCCGCTCTCTTGCCGTGCCGATGCACCTGCCAGAACAGCAGGGAGCTCAGGCTCCTGACGGAGATCTGATTCCTGAGGGTGACCGGCGTTGACGACAAACGAAGCCGTGGCCACGATCTGGCCAGATCCCGTCAGCTCAGTCAGCTGGTACTCCCCCGGCAAACCGGTAGCGGTGAACGTCACATCACGAGAGAGCATCGAGTCACGACCGTTCCCTGACCCTTCGGGTACCGGCAAAGTAAAAGTGGTTTCAGCCGGATCGACGATCTGCACGTTCTTCACACCTGAGTGCGGTGTGTACGTCAGGGCGTCGCCCAATTGGATCGAAGAGGGAAGTGGACTGGGCGACAGTTCTGAAACCATGTTTGCGACCAAGATCGGGAACGCGAGACGTCGCGGCAGGTTCGACTGCTCCGGATCGAAGGCGACCACAATCATCGGTTGATCGCGTCCCGGCACGTCGGCCCGATAGATGAGCGTCCCGCCTTCCGAGCCGGCAATCTCGACTGCTGAGCTGTCCAGCACATGCACCGGTGTTTCGAAGAACGTCAGCCCGGAAAGACCAACAACGCCACGCAGAACCGGATCATTGGCGCGCAACCGTTCGATGGAAGGGGACGACATCATGCCCTGCATTGGGATGATGCCGTCGCGCGGAGGATCGATCAGCAACAGTGGCGAATCGGGCACTGAATCAGGAAGGGGGGATGTGCCGTCGTACACAACGAGGTCATATGCACCGGCCGGTATGGCTCCCCGCTCGTTCTCTGTGCTGGTCACTGGAACCACCACAGCACCCTGCAAACTTGTCAGCGCTTTCTGCAGAGGAGAGACCGAATCAGCAACGAGCAATATTCGCAGAGCGAAATCGCTTTCCTGGGCAAGCTGGATGCGCGCCTGATTGTCGGCAAAGAATGGGTCATTCGATCGCACTTCGATCACGACGTTCGACGCTCCCTCGGGCACCGAGTCGATCACAACGTCGCGGGAATTATTCGCCTCGACCGCGATATCCCGCCGAAAAACCTCGAATCCATCAGCAACCGCCAGCACAGTGGTTGGGGCTGGATTGCCGCTGAAGTTTGTGACCTGTACAAAGAGCTCGGATCGGGCAGGGTCGCTTGCCGCTGTCCGCGCGGTGACATCCGTAATGGCCAGATTGCCAGTGTCGACGCCACCCACGATCTCCACGGAAACGTCGGCATTGAGCGTGTCTACGATGGCCGGATCGGCGGCCAGCGCTCCATCGGTGAGCACCAGAATCTCTTCACGCACTCCTGGCATGTCCAAATCGGCAATCAGGCGCAAAGCACTATCGAGATCCGCGATACCGCCCGGGGGAGTCATCGACCGAATCTGTGAGGACAGTTGACCGATTTCAGCATGACTGCTGGCTTGCAGCGTTGAGACCTGTGTGCCGAGCACCATGACGGTCGCCATGTCGCCTTCACGCAAATCGTCGAGGTGAGAGAGAGCGCTGGCGCGCGCCACTTCGAATCGCGGAAGCGCCTCAGCGGTGTCGGTGGCGCTCATGCTGGTCGAACCGTCCAGAACGATAACCAGATGGCGCATCGTCGCCTGCTGGGAGAGTCCCGCCCAGGCGCTGGAAACAGCAGGTCGCGCCAGCGAGAGCCCCAGCAAACCAGCGATCAGCAACTGAAGCAGCAGCAGCACAGTCAGCGGCGGGATGCGAAAACGGGAATCATCGGTACGCGATGGCTCGGCCTCCCGCCAGAACCGCAATGTTGGAACGGGTCGTTCGTACGGAGTGAAGTGACGCATATGAAAGATCACGATCAGCGGAATGCTGATCAGCGCAAACAGGCCGAGCGGCGCGAGGAGATTCATGACACCAGCCCCGCTTCATAGAGTCTGCGCATCACGATCATCTCGAATGACCAGTCAGTCTGCAGAAAGATGTAGTCCGCGGTTTCGTCGATGCACGCCTGCTCGATCTCGGATCGCCACGTCGTCACCGCGCTGTGATAACGGTCGAGCAGCGCGTCGCTGGCCGTCAGCCGCAGCCGATCGCCTCGCTCCAGATCAATGAGCTCGATTGTCACCGGGTGGTGTTCGCCCATCGGCAGCACCACACTGTTTGGCGCGAGTTCCTCCGCGTCAACAAGGTGGATGACACATACCTGCCAACCACGCATGCGGGCATGCCGCAGCGCGGAGCGCAGGCTTTCGGCGTTTTCGGAGAGAAGGTCTGACAGGAGAATCAGTACGCCCGGACGCTGGCGCGCGCTGGTGTAGCGCTTCACGGCATCTTCGAGATTCGTGGCGCCATTCGATTGCATGTCGGTGAGGAACTGGAAGGCTGGTTGAATGTGCGATCGGCCCTGAGCAGGGCCAAATGGCGTGCCGAGCCTGTCACTGAACGGCGTGATGATGACTCGGTCAAAATGCCAGAGTGACACATACGCGAGGGAGCCGGCGAGTCGCCGCGCATAAGA
This sequence comes from uncultured Sphaerobacteraceae bacterium, assembly GCA_964461025.1. Taxonomy (GTDB): domain Bacteria; phylum Chloroflexota; class Chloroflexia; order Thermomicrobiales; family UBA6265; genus JAHBVL01. The sequence continues at coordinate 8,371 of CAYWSE010000096.1, forward strand.
GAACTTCGAATACGGGCTCGAGTCACTCCTCCAGTTCATCGAGTGACTCGAATCAATAAGAAGATGCACCGTCAGTTCGGTCGTGACTTCGCTCAACCGGATGAAGAGAGCATCGAGACGGCTGTAAATGTTCCAGTCGATACGCCGGTAGTCGTCGCCCTGGGAGTAACTCTTGAAATCGGCGAACTCCGGGGAGGAGCCTTTTCGTCGCGATTTGTGCTCGCCGGCAATTCCTTGCGCAACCGATCGTCTGGACAGCAGGACGAGCTTGCGGAGCCGCGCCAGAAGCTCCTCGTCGAACAGCGGACGTTCGTCCTCGATCACGACAACCTGTTGACCGTCCTGACCATTTGGAGGACTTCTCAACTCGAAGCGGGGGATGCGATCAGTCCAGGCCATCGTCGTTACTCATCACCTGCGGAGAAATACGACTCAACGATCGACCGGTATTCAGCTGGGACGTGATTGCTGTCCGGTCCGGGATCGGAGATCTTTCCCTGAGTCGAACCGCCGCCGCCAGAGGTCATACCGGCCCCACTGCCAAGATTTGATCGCGAACCAGCTCCCTGAACAGGGACTGCTTGTCCATTCGGCATGCGGTTCAGCGAGAGTGATCCACCTGGCGGAGCATTTCCGGCGGCATCGTCGGAGCCGGCGCCAAGTGAGTCATCGACGACATTCGATTCGGATGCCTCGGGGAGATTTTCCGAGCCGACGCCGCCCCCTGTCGTGCTGCCTGGAGTATCCGAACCGGCGGACGACTCTGTTCCTGCCCCGGTTCCCGATGTGGAGCTTTCGCTTGCCGCCGAGCTGGGCTGGCCCTCCACATTCATGGAGTCGTCATTGGCGCCCTCACCACCAGAGCCAAAATCCTCTGACGGCTCTGCAGCTTCAGAGCCCGATCGTCCCGACCCCGATTCGCCACTTTGCCCCTGGCCACCTTCTTCTCCGGAAGCGTTGGACTCCCCCTGTTCGCTGCCGCCAGATTCGGCAGACTGCTCGGCGGACTCACCCGCCGCGCTGTTCGCCTGGGAGCTGGACGGTGAGTTCTGGTTCGCCATCTGCTGATCGAACAGCGACTGCGGCTCTCCATTTGATTCTGAGCTTTCGCCTGAGCTCTGTGAACCCGATTGTGGTAGCGATTCGCTGGATTCGCCCATCCCCTCGCCGCTGCTAATCTGCTCCGCGGTTTGCTCGATAGCGTCGGCGATGTTTTCGATCCCTTCCTGGGCCCCGGCGCCACCTTCCCGCAGACCCTCCGCCGCCTCGTTCGCCGCATTGGCGAGATTCTGGCCGCTCTCCGTCATCTCACCGGCGGCGGATTCGAGGTCGGATGCCAGACTCTCGCGTTCGGACTGGGTGAGATCGCCCGCCTGACTCGATATCGAACGAAGCGTCTCTACCGCCGAGTCGTAGTTGCCCTCTTGCAGCTCGCCGGCGGCGGCTCGCGTGTACTCATGATCGTCCATTGCACCAGCCAGGGTCATGAGGTCCTGTCTGGCATTTCCCGCCTGCTCGGCGATTGCCTGCAACTCTTCTGCAGTGAGCGTGTTCTGCGCGAGCGGACTGACCGGCAGACTCGGATCGGGGGCAGTGATAAATCGCTGCGCAGCCGGGATGAATTCAGGCACGACTGCGCTTTGCAGCACAGGCACTGAGTCGTGACCGCCACGCAAAAAGAAGAGCGATGCAAACGCGAGCCCAAAGACAATCGCCAGAACGAGTTCTCTCACCGGCGGCATGATCCGAAACGCCCGGTTGCCCCGAATCGCTACGAGCGCGTTGGCCGCGTCGGCTACCTGAAGATAGCGAATACCCGCCCGCTCGCCTTCGCCCGGAACCTCCTGACCGATGTTCGCCAGAGCGGTCACAAGACGTTCCTGAAGACCGAATGAGCGATCGAGCATCCTGGCAACCTGTGCATTCGACGGTCTCGAGCAGAGGGCCAGGAATAGGGCAGGAATCAGCAAACCAGCGAAGATCCATGGCAGTGCGCCATAGCGCACATCGAATCCACGCCATGTGCCTAATGCCTGCCAGACCGCCAAAATCAGCATTGTGAGCGTCAGCGACCTGGCAATCAGATTCAGAGAACGCTCCAACCATGTGCGACCGGAGATCGAACGCAAGCGGGTCTTTACATGTTCTCCAGCCAGCCCTCCAGGCGGCAGGACGAGATCACGTTCGGGGAACCGAGGCGCGGACATGTCCGACCAGATCCAGTATGGAAGGAAGATGATTGTCCAAAGCGCTTGCTTCCATTCGTTCCGGGTACTCGGCCGAGCGTTGGATACCTCGTGCAGTGCTCGCCGCGTCTCCTCACGAAGGCGCCCGGAATTGAGCTTTGGCATGGCGGGCAGGGTCAATCTTGTCGCCATGACTACTCCTGCCCGTCCCACTTCAATCCGGTCTCAGGCCGGTAGCGCAACCAGAGCACCAGCCAGGCGATCGTCAGAAGCGTCAGAGCGCCGAGAAGCAACACAAGCTGCACCTGCGATGCATCCATCTGATCGATCAGGCTGACAGCCTGTTGATGGTTCTCAGCGTCGCCGAGCGCGGCAAATCCTGTTCCAGCGCTGACGGCCGCGGACCGGGCATCGGGATAATCGACCCACGCTCCCGACTGAATGCGGGCGATTTCGAGCTGATCGCTCGACGTGAGTCCTGTTTGCGCCAGCGAGCGATACTCCTCGATCAGCTCGCCAGGGCGGAGCTCCGGCGGAAGCTGATCGTATTGCTCCGAGGCCTGTTCGACCGCGGCGAATGCACGGTCGTAGGCAAAGTTCTCCAGCGCCTGTTGGGCTTCCATCATTTTCGCTTCCGCCAGACCGCCGATCCGCGCCTGATCCTTGAGCTCGGTCACGGCGGCAAGCCGGTCGGGATCATCGATTTCACTCAACAGCTGCTCCGAAACGAGGAGCGCATTGGCAGCGCCGTTGTAGTTCCCACGATGGAGCAGGTCCCGCGCAGGCTCGAGATCGAATCCCGCGACGAGATTGAACTTCCAGTCTCCCTGCGCCCAGAGCGGAATTTCCTCTCGCCACTGGCTTTCCAGCGCGTCTGACGTTGCCGGTGCGTAGGCCAGGTTGATCGCGTTGCGCCATGAATCTGCAGTTCTGAGCTCCGTGAGAAGCGATTGGAAGCGCTTAAGACCGTGATTCTGCAGGAGGAAACCGATAACGGCATACGATTGCGCTTCGATCAAACCATCATCATCGAGGGGAACGGAGCGGTTCATATTCGACCAAGAGATCAATGAACCCGACTGCGCAGCGCCCTGTACGATCGATGCGGCGCGCGCCATCTTCGGCTGCAGCGGTCGCTCGACATAGCGAGCGAAACCCTCATCGAACCCTCGCGGAATCCTCCCTTCCGACGCCTGCCAGGTCAACACGTGCGCAATGGCATGCCGCAGCTGATTCTCGGCGTCGAATGGCACGAGCTCAATAAACTGTTCGAGTGGAATCAGCACCGTAGAGCGCGCGGGGTCGGCAATCGCGAAGACATCATCAAGATCACGGCGTCCGACGGCATCGACCGCTGCATCGTAAACATGTCGCTCGGAGAACACCTGCAACAACACCGGCTGCTCTGGATCCGGCAAATCCAGAAGCAGGCCAATCTCGTCGATTGCGATTTCCGCAAACCTGCCGTAGGCGTCGAGAAACGAGGTCGCGGCCAAACGGTCGTTTGGTTGCATGAGCACCGTGACCGGACCGGACGACGCGGATTGCCACTCTCGACCATTCTGGGCAGAGCTGTGCGAAGGCAGTATGGACAAACTTGCCAGCAAAAGGCACAGGCATGTCGTGATCACGTTCCACAATCCTGAACGTGTGCCCGCGATGACTGGAGTGGTGAATCGCCTGGTGTGACCGCAGGCGCGCCGCTGGCGCATTCGGGTCTTCCGATCCGGGAAACTCGGGTGGCTACCGGGCCCCGTGAGTGGTTCAAGGTTTCTCTAATAGACTAAACGCCTCAACCCCGGTAAATGTGACACCCAATTTGTTGTGAATTCGCCGCTGGATGAGTCGTATGGCGCGAAATCTGGGGATGTCACCTGAGCAAGTGCCGTAAGTGTAGTGGAACCGGCCCACTGTGTCGGTCCATGCGCGGCGTCGTCGGCGTCGGTGTATGCGCATCCGGAACTATGAGGTGAGGTGAGGTGGCGGCGGAGTTCGATCGCCGTCTGGGTCGCGACCGGCGCACGCCATGTGCAGCTACGGGGCGACGGTAGCTGTGAACCTTTGCGTCGTCCTGGGTGAGCCGGGCAACGCAGGCGTTGCCCTGAACTTTGGCACTTTTGGGAAGGGACTTGAAG
>CAYWSE010000097.1:0-12624 GCA_964461025.1 uncultured Sphaerobacteraceae bacterium
CGCGAGTCTGCGACCATCGCACCCGGCGACGAGATCGTCACGGTGGATATCGACTGCATCACCGTCGGTCTGGCGATCTGCTACGACCTCCGCTTCCCGGAGCTCTTCCGGATTCTTGCCCTTAAGGGCGCCGAAGTGATTGTGCTTCCTGCTGCGTTCACGATGGCCACCGGCCGCGACCACTGGGAAGTGCTGATCCGGGCGCGAGCGATCGAAAACGGCGTCTTCATGGTTGCGGCCGGACAGTGGGGAGCCGGATACGACGGCAAGTGGTGCTACGGCCGGTCGATGATCGTCGATCCGTGGGGAACGCCGATGGCGATTGCTCCCGACCAGACAACCGTCATCCACTCCCAGCTCGATCGGGCGCATTTGCAGAAGGTGCGGCGGCAAATCCCATCCGTGGCCAACCGCATGCCCGATCGCTATGTCTGGCCTGAAGCGCATGTAACCGCTGGATGATCCGGATGGCGCCGCCATCGCACTGACAGGCTGAGAGACCCAATGGAACGCCTCGCCGGCCCGCTCGTCGCGCTCGTTTTGCTGACATTCGCACTTGTTGCCTGCTCGATCCGCGACGAGGGCGATTCCGGAGAATCGTCAACCGCGACGGTCGATGAAGTGATGCAGATCGTCACGCTGACGCCGGTACCTTCAGCCACCGTGCGCACGGAGCTCGTCGAGTATGTCGTCGGCGAAGGCGACACGCTGAGCGGCATTGCTGATGAATTCGGAGTCAGTCAGGCATCGATCATCGAGGCGAACGGGCTGCCAAATCCGGACGCGATCTTCGTCGGGCAGACACTGATGATTCCGGCGCCGAGCGAATCGACGCCAGAGCCATAGTCACTCCGCAACGACAGGATGACCGGCCTCGACCCAGGCGATGAGGCCACCGGCGAGGCTCTTGGCATCGGCAAAGCCGCTGGCGGTCAACATCTCGGCCGCGACGAGGCTCCGGGCGCCGGAGCGGCAGACAACGATGACTGGACGCGTCGAATCGAGCTCACTTCGGCGTAGAGGCAGATCGTTGAGCGGGATCAGCGAGGTCCCATCCAGATGCGCCGCCGCCCACTCTTCAGGCTCCCGGCAGTCGATCACCTGAATGCTTCCATCTCCAAGTGCGGAGGCAAGGTGCGATACGTCGATTTCGAGTGGATGAAGGTCCTGATTCATGGATTCGCTTTCTGTGCTTGCCAAAAGCCTGTACACATTGAGGTCGCATGCGAGGGTCGTCGCCTGACACACCGTCGTGTCTTTCCAGCCTCGCTCTAGCGTCGCACGGCGTTCTTGGCGAAGAAGAGGACGTTGGCCGGACGCTCGGCGAGACGGCGCATCAGGTAGAAGTACCACTCTGGTCCATGTGGGGTGGCAATGAGCACCTGGTAACCCCGGTCGATGAGTTCGCGCTGGAGTTGTTGCCGGATGCCGTAGAGCATCTGGAACTCGAAGGTGTGCCGTCCAAGACCGTTCCGGTCGGCATAGTCGATGACATGCTCGATGATCCGCTCGTCGTGCGTCGCCACGCCGGTGTAGCTGTTCTCCTGCAACATTCGTTCGGTCAGCGCGATGTACTGACGATCGACGTCAGACTTGTCCTGGTAGGCCACGCTGGCCGGTTCGAGATAAGCGCCTTTGACGATGCGCAGGTTCGGTTTGAGCACTGAGAGGCGGGCGAGGTCGTCCACTGTCCGGAAGAGCATCGACTGCAGGACCGTGCCGGTGTTTTCGTGACCAGCGGCGCGCAACCGCTCGTACAGACGAATCGTGACCTCCACGCGGGCCGACTCTTCCATGTCCATGCGGATGAAACTGCCGAGCGACGCGGCGTGAACGACAAGTTTCTCCACGTTGCGATAGGCTACATCCTCGCCAAGATCGAGCCCGAGATGAGTCGGTTTCAGTGCGACATTGCAGACGAGTTTCTCTGAGGCGATGCGGTCGAGAATGCTCACGTACTCAGCAACGACCCAGTCGGCAGTTTCTTCGTCTTTCACCCCTTCGCCGAGGAGTGTCGTGTTCGTGCGAAATCCCTGCTGATTGAGTTTGCGAAGCACGGGAACGCATTCGTCGAAGGTCTCCCCGGCGACAAACCGCGATGCGCCGAGCTGCATGCCGTACTTGCGAACGAATCCGGAAACGTAGGACTGGTTGGTGGCGGTGAGGATCGCTTTCCGAAAGAGTGGCGTTGCCGATGGCAACCGGCTTTCATGCTCTGCTGGTTCAGGCTCTGTCGCCATGCACTCCCCACCTCGTCGAAGGCATTTGTCCGGGAAGGCTACCCCTTCCCACATCAATGCGTGAATCGTACCAGCGCGACGACCGCCGACGCCGCTGAGAAGGGGGCGCACGAGGCGCCTCCCTACAGCCAGCCCAAACGTGAAGGGAGACGGCTTGTCCGTCTCCATGCCGATTTTCAGTGTGTTGCCTGTCTCACATGTCGCGATCCCAAACAGTCGTTTGACGATGACTCAATGCGCGTGATAGTCTCCTTTGCACCGGCTGATGAAACCGCCTCTTGAGGCATCTGGGCCGGCGTGTATCCACCAATAACCGCGTAGGGTGAAGGAGGTGATGCCCATGAGTAGTCACGGTAGTATGGGCGTCACAGCAAAGGTTGTGTGCGCTTAGCTCACAGTCGCTGTGATGCCCAGAAGTCGGGGGCCGGTCCTTCGGGACCGGCCTTCGGTGTGTCTGGGGCATCATTCTTGCAGAACAACAGGTGTATTCATGGAACTCGGTCTCTTCGATATTCACCAGGTCGATCCAACAGATCAACGAAGTCATGGCGAGGTGTATCGTCAACGACTGTCGGACATCAAACTCGCCGAAGAGCTGGATTACGCCTACTATTTCACCTCTGAACTGCACTTCACGCCCAATTTTCGCAACCCCGCGGCATCGGTTTGGCTGGCCGCGGTGAGCCAGGCAACTTCGAAGATTCGCATCGGCGCAATGGCCTATACGTTGCCAGTGGCTTCACCGACTGGTTTGGCAGAAGAGATCACTATGCTCGACTGGTTGTCCGATGGGCGGATCGAAGTCGGGCTGGGGCTCGGTCACCGGATCGAGGAGCTGGAAGGTCTCGGCGTCGATCCGGCAGAGCGCGTGCCGATCTTTCAGGAACGCGCCGCGGTGCTTCAGGCCTTGTGGACTGGTGGGCAGGTGACGGTCAACAGCGACACGACGACGATCCGGGGCGTTTCGATGTTCCCAACACCGAAACAGGATCCGAGCCCGCCCCTTTGGTTCGCCGGGAGTGATCCCGATGCGGCGACCTGGGTTGGATCGATCGGATTCAGTCTCGCGCTCGGCTTCAAGAAGTCAGCGGAACTCTTGCCTGCCGCGAAAGCTTTCAGGCAGGCCGTCAATGCTCGCGCCGCGGCAGAACCCGCCCGCGTGCTTCCCCGTGAGGGCAGGCTGGCGTTGATGCGACAGCTCTATCTGAGCGAGACGGACGAATCAGCGATCGAGGAGATGAGCAACGATCTCTACGCGCTCTACCAGCACAACGCCGGAAGTGATCGCCCCCTGCCGCCGCGAGACGAAGCGCGCCGGGTGATCGAGTCAATGATTCAGGATGAAATCTTTATCGCTGGGTCGCCAGAGTCGGTTGCCAACCAGCTGCGCTCATTGCGCGAGGCGCTGGGATTCGACGTCTTCCTGGCAAATGTCTATGCCAATGGCATCAGTCAGGACCGAGTTGAGCGGTCGATTCGCTTGCTGTCCACTGAAGTCGCGCCGCGCTTGGCCGAATAGCGAAATCCGCAGGCATCGGCACGGATGCCAATGCCTGCGGATCGAGTCAATGCGTACCTTATCCGGGCGACAGCCGTCGCCTGCTATCCGTCTTCGCCATCAGCACCGTTGGCGCCGCCGACACCTTGTCCAACAGTCGACTTGGTGATTGTCGTACCAGGGGGTGTATACGGAACTGTGGCGGTGGTCCCGGTCACCGGAGTTCCAACGACAGTCACCGAAACGCTCACGCCAACCACTGAATCGCCAGACTTGCTTTGTCCCGGCGCCCCGCTCTGGCCAACAACTGGAGGGCCGGCGGGGGCAGAAGCGCCAACGGCGTCCGTTCCAGTCGTGGGTGTTCCATTCTTACTGCCGCTTTGACTCGATCCTGACGAACCGGTGCCGGGCCCCCCCGTATTCGACTGACCTGATCCGTTGCCGCCGGAACTCTGTTCATTTGCCACAGAGACTGAGCTGCCCGCCGCGCCAACTGCTGACGTCCCCGATGTGCCCTTCGACCCGTTCGAGCCAGTCGAAGCGGCAGCGGTCGATGACGTCGAGGTTGTCTTCGTCGTGGTCGTCGTTGTCTTGGCGGGTGTTGACTTCGTTGCCGTGGTCTTTGTGGCAGCGGGCTTCTTGGCAGCAGGTTTCGGCGCTGTCTTGGCCGTCGTGCGAGTGGTCGCAGTCGTCGTGCGGGCACGACTGGAGCGAGCATCCGCGGTACCGGGCAGTCCGAACGTGGCGAACGCCATCAAGACGATGAGAGAAAGACTCACGAGGGTGCGCACACGATTCTCCTCTACGATATTGCGATGCTTCCTGTTCCCGAATCTTTCAGGAGTGTACAGGAAATATGAAGGAGAAAGTGCTCGTTCTGACCGGCCGCCGAAACAAAGCGTGGGGCGCCAGCGAGCGCCCCACAGGTGAACTTGAGAAAGGTCTGGCCGAAACTACTCGTCGGCCGCGTCCTCGGTTGCTGCTTCCGCGGCTGCAGCACCGGCAGGCTCTCCGGCCGCCTCGCCTTCCCCTTCGGCGCCTTCGGCAGGTTCTGCTGCCTCGAGAACCGGGGCGGCGAGCATCGCGATGATTTCATCGGCGTTCGTGACGAATTCGATGCCCTCGATTGCTTCGAGATCGCCGACGCGGACGGCATCGCCGATTTCCCTGAGCACCGAGCAATCGACCACCAACCGGTTCGGAATGTCGCGCGGGAGACCGTTCACAACCACTTCTGACAGCAGCTGGGAGAACAAGCCGGGACCGTCAGGAGCCTCGTGCAGCGCCAGAGGCACGGAAGCATGAATCGCCTTGTTCAGATTCGGCGCAAAGAAATCGACATGGATCGGCGTGCGGCGCACCGGATGCGCCTGTACGTCGCGAATAAAGACCTGATACGTCTTTCCATCGCTGGTCAGGTCGAAGAGCGTGGCGTGTCCGTGATGCTGATAGAAACGTCCGAAGTCACGATCATTAACCGTGACTTGCACCGTTTCGGCGAGCGCTGGACCATAGACAACCGCGGGAATCTTTCCCTCGGCTCTCAGACGCTTCACTTTCTTGCCGACCACATCTCGTGGTTCGGCCATCAAAGAGGGGGTGCTCACCATCGAGCTCCTTTCTTTTACTTCCGGTCACCGGAAAACGTGATCAGCAGCAGAAGCAGCTGACCGCTCGGAGGTTCGAGCCGGCGGAGTCTACCACGTTCGAGGCGAAGTGGCGGAAGCGCGAAGAGCGGAGAGGCAGAAAGAGCGGAAAGGAAACGATCGTTTGCGCTCTACGAGTTCAAGCGCGAAATTGATTCGCTTGTTCTGGAGTGAACTCAGGCAAAGGCACGCGACTCCCATCCTCTGTACAATTCCACGAAACTGAGTACAGAAGGGCGTGGACGGTGCGTATGCGCGGCGTTCGATAGGCCGGGAGAAGGGCAACGATGGTTCTCAGCAGATATGTCGGTGCGTCGGTTAAGCGAAAAGAAGATCCGCGCCTGATCACCGGTTCTTCGACCTATGTCGATGACCTCCAACTCGCGGGACTCGCCCACGTGGCGATTGTGCGCAGTCCATATGCGCACGCCGAAATCACTGGCATCGATGCATCGGCTGCAATGGAGATACAGGGCATCCTGCGTGTGTACAGCGGCGCTGACCTTGCAGCGATCCTCAAGGACCACTACCCCCTGCAGCCCGAAGGGGATACCGGACACGGTCACTACAAGGATGTCGAATCCGAAGACGACATCTATGTTCCGAAAACCCGGCCGCTCGAGGTTCGGCGCGTTCGGTACGTCGGCGAACCCGTGGCCGCGGTCGTTGCGGAAACGCTGGAGGCCGCGATCGACGCCTCCGTGCTCGTCGACGTCTCCTATAAGGAGCTCGAGGCCGTCATCGATCCGTACGCCGCCCGCGAGGATGGCGCGCCCCAGATCTACGACAAAGTTGTCAACAACATCAGCGTGCGCGAATCGACCGTGCACGGCGATGTCGAGACGGCCCTGGCGAGTGCGGCGATTCGCTTCGAAGTCAAAATCCGGTCGCCGCGCTGTCATCCCGTGCCGATGGAGGGGCGGGCGGTGCTGGCGATGCCCGATCCGATTCTGCGCGGCCTCACCTTCTGGAGCTCGACGCAGGCGCCGCACTGGAACCGCAATGAAGTCGCGGAGGCGCTGGGACTGAGCCAGACGCAGGTCCGGTGCATCGCACCGGAAGTCGGAGGCGGGTTCGGCTGCAAGATCGGCGGTTACCCGGAGGACTTCATCGTCACGGCGATCGCCTGGGACATGAAACGACCAATCAAATGGGTAGAGAGCCGCTCCGAGAACTTCCTGGCGACGAACCATGGCCGCAATCAGTGGGCGGAGTTCGAGGTCGGCGCCGACGCAAACGGCCGGATGACCGCCTTGAAGGCGCGCATTCTGCTCGATTCCGGTGCCTATCCGAAAGCTCTCGATCTGGCCTGGGCGACATGGGTGATGTCGGCCGGTCCCTATCTGGTCGACAACCTCGACTACGTGGTGGAAGGCGTCTACACGAATACGATGGCCAATGGCGCCTACCGCGGCGCCGGCCGTCCCGAAGCTGCCTTTTATCTCGAACGGCTGATGGACCTGATCGCCGACAAGGGAGGACTCGATCCGACCGAAGTGCGGCGGGTCAACTTCATTCCGCCCGAACAGTTCCCTTTCAAGACCCTGACCGACGAGGTCTACGACTCCGGCGAGTACGCCAAAGCGCTCGATCACGCGATCGAGAAGATCGGCTACCAACAGCTTCGCCAGGAACAGGCTCGCTTGCGCGAGGAAGGGCGCTACCTCGGCATCGGCGTGGCGTCCTATGTGGAGATTTGTGGATTCGGACCGTTCGAAAGCTCGACGGTGCGCGTCGAACCAGGTGGCCAGGTGTCGATCTTCACCGGCATCTCACCGCATGGGCAGGGTCAGGAAACGACCTTCGCCCAGATGGCCGCCGATTTCATCGGGGCTGACTTCGAGACGGTCGTCGTGCACCACGGAGATACCGCGAACACCCCACAAGGCAATGGCACGATGGGCAGTCGCGGGTTGGCCGTCGGCGGTGCCGCGCTGATGATGTCGCTGGACAAGATCCGGGAGAAAGCGTCGCGCATCGCGGCGCATGTTCTCGAGGCATCGGTTGAAGACATCGAGTTGGTCGAGGGACGCTATCAGGTGAAGGGCGTGCCGGGGCGCGGCGTCACCTTGCAGGACATCGCCGACAAGGCATACAGCGACGACCTGCCGGAAGGCATGGAGCCGGGGCTGGACACCACTGACTTCTTCCGGGTGCCCGAAGAGACCTTCCCGTTCGGCACGCACATCGCGGTTGTCGAGGTTTTCCCGGAAACGGGCGAAACGAAGATCGTCCGGTATGTCTCGGTCGATGACTGCGGCAACATCATCAGCCCCAATCTGGTGACCGGTCAGGTGCATGGAGGTCTCGCCCAGGGCATCGGCCAGGCGCTTTGGGAAGAGATGCACTACGACGGCAACGGTGAGCTTCTGACGGCCACATTGACCGATTACGCCTTGCCGAAAGCCGGGTTCTTTCCTGAGTTCGAGACGCATCACACGACGACGACGACCTATCTCAACCCAATGGGCGCCAAGGGAATCGGCGAAGCGGCCACGATCGGTTCAACGCCGGCAATGGCCAACGCCGTCCTCGATGCGCTGGAGCCGTGGGGCATTCACCACCTCGATACGCCCCTGACCCCCGAGAAGGTCTGGCGCGCGATTCAGGACGCGAGTGCGTAGGTTGGGCAATAGGCAATAGGCAATAGGCAATAGGATCGTAATGTTCGGGCCAGCCGGCAGGTGCTTCGGTCAGGGGCGGGCGTGTGCCGGGTGAGCTAATCGTGCTGTCCGGATCATGGCCTGGTGCTGGATGCCGCGCACGATATACGGCTGACCGAAGCGGACGAAGCCGAATTGTTCGTAGAGACCGATCGCGTGCGTCTGCGCAGCGAGCTGGAGCTCAGGATAGCCACGATCGTCCGATGCCGCGACGAGCCGTTCGACCAGACGTGTGGCGATGCCCCGATGCCGGTGCTCGGGCAATGTGGCGATCCACGAGAGATACGCGGCGCGACCCGCACCCGGCGGCGTCAACCGGCCAGTGGCGACCGGCCTGCCGTCGAGCAGCGCGACGAGCACCAGGCTCTCCCGGTCATCGTTGTCGCTGATGCCGAGATCGACAAGCGATTGCTCGTCGGCGAACACCCGCTGCCGCACAGCAAGAACGCCCTGCCAGAGGGCCGGCGAGTCCGATCGCACAACCGTCAGACTGGCAGAGGCATTCACGCTGTTCACGAAATTTCCGGTCCTTCAGAGTTTCGCCGGAAGACTGCATCTCGCGATGCCTGCCGGGCGGCAATCCACGTGTGAAACTCGGCATTGAGCGATGCCGCCGATTCGACGGCAGCCGTCACTCTCGGCGTCGCGGTACCACCAGGCACATCCCGCGCGTCGATGCTTTCCAACGCCGTGAGGGGCGGTTTCTGCTTTCCGAATATGGGATGGAGTGACGCCCACTCCTCGTCAGTGAGGTCCTCGAACGTTTTTCCCCGATCGATGCAGGTGCGGACCAATCTGCCAACGACCTCGTGCGCTTCACGAAAGGGCACGCCGTTTCGTGCGAGGAGATCGGCGGCATCGGTCGCCAGCGTGAAGTCGCCGGTGGCCGCCTCCGCCAGCCGGTCGCGATTGAGCGTCATCGAAGCGACCATGCCCGTCACCACATTGAGCACTGATTCGACGGTGTCGGCGGCTTCGTAGAGCGACTCCTTGTCTTCCTGCATGTCGCTGTTGAAGGTCAGCGGCAACCCCTTCATCATCGTGAACGTGCCGACCAGATTGCCGATCACCCGGCCGGTCTTGCCGCGGGCGATCTCAGCCACATCGGGATTCTTCTTCTGCGGCATGATCGAGCTGCCGGTCGAAAACGCATCGGAAATCTGGACGAAGCGCATCTCTCCGCTCGACCACCAGATCAATTCCTCGCATAGACGCGAAACATGCAGCTGGATCATCGAGAAGGCGACGAGCGCATCGAGCACGAAATCGCGATCGGCGATCGCGTCCATGCTGTTGCGGGAGATCGCCGCGAAACCGAGATCGCGGGCAACCGATTCGCGATCTATGGGATAGGTCACGCCGGCCAGCGCACCGGACCCGAGCGGCATGACATCAGCCCGGTCATACGCCTGCTGCAGTCGTTCCAGATCGCGGAAGAGCATCTCGGCGTAGGCGAGCATGTGATGCGCGAACAGCACTGGCTGGCCGCGTTGCGTGTGCGTATAACCAGCCATCGGTACGTCGAGGTTGGCGCCCGCCTGCTCGATCAGGACGCCGGCTAGTGCGGACACACCGGCGGCAATGCGCAGGAGTGCGCCTTTGGTCCACATGCGGGTATCGGTGGCGACTTGATCGTTGCGGCTGCGACCAGTGTGCAGCCGCCCCTGCGCCGGCCCGATTAGCTCGCGGAGGCGGCGTTCGACGGCGGTGTGGATGTCTTCATCGGCGACGGAGAAGGCAAAAGACCCAGTTTCAACGTCGTCCCAGACCTGCCAGAGCCCGTCCTCGATCTGCGTGGCATCGGCAGCCGGGATAATTCCCTGCCGGCCAAGCATGCGGACATGCGCCACCGAACCACGAATGTCCTCACGAACCATCCGGTTGTCGAACATGATCGAGGCCGTGAAGCTCTCGGCAGACTGATCGGGTCGTTCGGTAAACCGTCCGCCCCAGAGTCGTGCCGAACCGGTCGCCTGTTCCGTCGTCATCTGCCGCTCACTTCTCTCACGCTGCCCTGACCTCTCCGACCGGCGAGTGTACATCCTGAGGCAAAGCTGCTCGCACCGTTCCGGCCGCATGCCTGACAATCGCTTCGGCGGCGGCAAGTGTGTCGCCACAGGAGGATCGAAGAGCAGATGAGCACACTCGTCACCGGCGGCAACGGCTGGGTTCCCAGCCACATCGTGAGACGGCTCGCACAGCGAGGCGAGAAGGTCGTCTCATTCGACATCTGGGAACCGGACGATCTGCTTGTGGAGATGCTCTCCGGCACGGGAGAGGTCATTTTCGAGCAGGGCGATGTGGTCGATGAAGACGCGATGCTCGACGTCGCCCGGCGGCATGGTGTGACGAAGATCGTCCATGCGGCAGCGATCACGCCGCGGTTGCATCGAGAAATGGCCGAGCCGCGCCGGGTCATCGAAGTGAATCTGCTGGGAACGGTGACCGCGCTCGACGTGGCCAGGCAGTTGCCGGACTTCGAGCGGTTTGTCTATATCTCTTCGTGCGCAGCCTGGGGTCCGCAACCGCACGAAACGGAGCTCACTGAAGATCTCCCGTCACACGCCACGAATCTGTACGGGGTCACCAAACACACAAGCGAGCGCGTCTGCCAACGGTATGCTGAGTTGTTCGAGCTGGACATCACATCGATGCGGTTGGCCAATGTCTTCGGACCGATGGAGCGCGACACACCCGGATACAAGGGAGGAACCGAACCACGCGAGATGTTGCGCATCCACTTCGCCGGAGAATCGGTGCGGATCAACTCGGTGGCCGGTCCGTGGCTCGACTGGACATACGTGGAAGACATCGCCGAAGGCATCGAGCTGGTCTGGGCGACGTCTCGCTTGCCGCACGACGTCTACTCGATCACCTGCGGGCGGCTCTATTCGATAGGCGACATCCTGGAGGCGTTCTCGCGACATCTGCCCGGTTTCCGCTACGAAGTCGTTCCAGACAACCAGGCGAACTACCTCGTCTCAGGCGACCTGCCCGGACCAGTCCCCTCGAATTCGCGTCTGAAAACCGACACCGGCTGGGAACCATCGACCTCGTTCGACGGCGGCATGCGGCAATATCTAGACTGGATCGAACAACACGGACCGCAGTAGAGGAGTCCGAAGTCCGAAGTCCGAGGTCCGCAGAAGCATCGGACCCAGTTCCCAGTTCCCATCAACCAGTTACCATTCCCCCATGATCGACCTGATTACTGACAACCTGACTGAACTGACGCGCCTCTGCCGGGAGTTCGGCGTACGCAAGCTCGAGGTCTTCGGGTCGGCGGCCACGGGCGAATTCAATCCCGAGACCAGCGATATCGACTTCCTTGTCGAGTTTGAAGATTACGGCCCTGGCATATTCGATCGATACTTTGAGTTTCTCTTCGGCGCTGAAGAACTCTTTGGCCGTTCTGTTGACCTCGTCTTCGACTCGGGCATGAAAAATCCTTATCTTCGCGAAGCGGTAGATGAGACTCGAAAGCCAATCTATGAATCGACGCGCGGTGAAGTCGCTGCTTGACGCGATTTCAGCATGTTCAGAGATCGAGGAACTGGTTGGGCAACCTTCGCTCGACGCTTTCTTGAGCGACAGGACCCGGCAATTGGTTGCTGAGCGATTGTTAGCGGCAGTTGGAGAATCGCTGTATCAAGCTGAGATAGACGAACCGCTTCTTAGTGACTCTGTACCCGATCTGAGAAAGATCGTCGGCATGCGACATGTCATCGCACATGGCTATCGAGATATTCGCCAGGAGATTGTTTGGGATGCAGCGGTCCATCGTGTGCCGCGGCTGAAGCTGCTTCTGGGCGAATTAGTTGGGCAATACGACCCGGGATTCTAGTCACTTCAATGACACGACGATCATTGAGCGATTCATTGTGCCGTCAGATAAGTGCCTGAGGTACCGCGTCGGTGCGAACCCAAGGAGACATGCTCTCAATGTGTGCAGATAAGGCCTTCTTGCTCAGCGAGCTCACCGCAGCCGACATTCGCGCGGGCGGGTTCGACGCCGCGGTGTTGCCGGTTGGGGCGACGGAGTTCCACGGCGATCATTTGCCGTTCAGCACCGACACGATTGCCGCGACCGCGATTGCCGAGCGGCTGTCGCAGGAACTGAATGCCGCGGTCGTGCTGCCGCCGATCGCGTATGGCATGTCGCTGCACATGCTCGGCTGGCCGTGGAGCATTTCACTGCAACCGGACACGCTGACGCAGGTGATCATCGACATTGCCGAGTCACTGTTGCAACACGGCATCGTCAAGTTACTGGTCGTTTCGGCGCACGACGGCAATCCTCCCTGCATCGAGAACGCCGCACGATCGTTGAGCGACAACCATGGCATGACCGTAGCCATCTTCGGTGGCTGGCAGGGACTGTCGCAGCAGTTGCTGGCCGGGCAGTGGGAGATCGATCAGGACCACGGCGGTCAATCGGAGATGTCGATGACCCTCTACGCGGCGCCTCATCTGGCCCGTCAGGAACTGGCCGTCGATCTCCCACAACAGAAATTCGACTATCCGGTCGAAGTGCGCGGACCATTCAGCAATGTCGTGCCGCATGGCTACAGCGGAAC
>CAYWSE010000098.1:0-12083 GCA_964461025.1 uncultured Sphaerobacteraceae bacterium
CCGATCGTTCCCACGTTCACATGCGGCTTCGTGCGCTCGAATTTCTGCTTACCCATATCTGTATTCCGTCCTCCTCAGACGACCTGCGCTCTGCGCGCGATTCGGTGAGACACAACGAAGAGGCCCCATCGGGACCTCTCAAAAGGCCAACCCACCTCAATGCTGACGTTCCATTCCGTCCAGTCGGGACTCCGAATATCGTCAGCTTCAGCATTCACGCGACCGCGTAAACCTGAACCAAGGAATTATGAACGATGACGCTACCGCTGACAAGGTGTTTCTGGATCGATTTTTGCCCGGCGGACCGGTCAGGTCGGCCTCAGAACCTGGACACCGACCATCCGCGCGGCATCAGCCAGTCGATCGTCATAGGTGACAAGCCCGTCGAGGTCCGGACCGAGGGTTAGCGCGGTCGCCAGATGAAGCGCGTCCAGCGACCTCAGATTGGCGGGTTCAAGGCGAGCAGCCTCCGAGATGACCGGCATAGCGATCGCGATCAGCCGCATTCCAGTCAGGACCAACTGAGCTCGCAGAATCCTTTGGGGCTCACGTCGACGAGTGGAGCGCATGAGCTCAACGTGCGTGATCTCGGACGAGATGACATGGCCACCTACACTCGATAACCAATCCCGAAACGCTGCTGTTTCGGTTTCCTGAGCGACGAGCTTCATCAGCGCGGATGTATCGACGTAGTATGGCAAGGCAACTAATACCGCTCTTCTTCTCGCATCTGAAGCAGCACTTCCGTCAGGGAGAGACCATCACCCTCCAGAGGTTCCGGCGGGGGAAGATCCGCCAGACTCCGTGTCGGCTCCCGTACCAGCCCGGCGTCGATAAGCTCCTGCAACCGCGACTTTGGCAGAGGCGTCATTTGTGCGACCGGACGCCCGCGATCGGTGATCACGATCACTTCGCCGGCCGCGGCTCTCGCCACGACCTGAGACGCATTCTGTTTGAGTGCACGGATACCTACTTCGCTCATGTAGCACATTGTAGCACATCCGAGCGCGTTCCCGTCCCCTTAATGCTGGAGAACCTTCGAAGACACGCAGGGAGCTAACACAGTCGTCGATTGACCAGGAACGATCAAGTTTCCGTTCAGATACGCTCCTCGTCCCGCATGCGAAGGAGGAGTTCGGTCAAAGGAGGTCCTGGCTTCGGAGGCGGCACATCCTCCAATCTTGCAGTGGCGGGATGCTCTCGTCCCTCGTCGATGAGTTCCTGGACACGTGACTTCTGCGCCGGAGACATCGTGACGATTGGACGCCCACCATCTGTGATGACGACCGTCTCGCCAGCTGCCACCTGAGCGACGATTTCGGACGCCTGTTCTTCGAGTGTCTTGAGCGTTATCGTAGTCATATCTGCACTTTAGCATCGCAGCGCCTTGCACCTGGTCACCAGCTCTCAGAGGCCCTGGGAGCAGCAGACGACGGCATCGGTAGTCGTGATGTCGATCCGCCAAGGACTCGGACGACCATTATTGAGAACCGTTGGAACCCGCAGTGATCCAGTGCGCGATCCGATGCTGATCGAGTGGGTAGCCGGCCGGATGTTTATCTCGAATCGAAGGAGCGGTCCATGAGCAAGGTCAGATTTCAGATTTCGATGTCGTTGGATGGATTCATCGCCGGGCCGAATCAGAGCGTGGAGGAACCGCTTGGCCACGGCGGCGAGGCGCTCCACGAATGGGTCGTGGCGCTCGAAGCGTGGCGCAAACCGCACGGCCTTGAAGGCGGTCTCGTCAACGCCAGTTCGGCCATTGTCGAGGAGACGACCTTGAACGTCGGAGCCTACGTCATGGGGCGAAACATGTTCGGGGGAGGCCCAGGTCCCTGGCGCGAGCCCGCCTGGAACGGCTGGTGGGGTGACAATCCGCCATTTCACACGCCGGTTTTCGTCTTGACGCACTATCCGAGATCACCGCTCGAACTGGACGGCGGTACGACCTTCCATTTCGTTCAGGACGGAATCGAGGATGCCATCGAGCGCGCAAAGAATGCGGCTGGAGATCGCGATGTGGCAATCGGTGGAGGAGCGCAAACCGTTCAGCAGGCCTTGCGCGCGGGGCTCGTCGACTCATTCTGGCTGCATGTCGCTCCGGTCGTCCTTGGGGATGGCGCGCGCTTGATCGAGAATGTGGGCGATCTCAAGCTGACGCAGCGAGCAATCGTGCCGAGTGACGGCGTTGCACACATCGCGTACGACGTGTCGAAATAGCCGGCTGCGGCCGGGCAACAACTGGGCGATGCCCGCGCCTATAGTCCAGGGGAAGCCGTCTTCAGCCCGTTGTATTGGCAGGCACTCGCCAGACGCTGGTCGTAAGTGAGCACGATGTCAGCATCGAGAAGAAGGGCGGTAGCCAGATGGATGGCATCGAGCGTTCGCGATTGGAATGGACTTATCCGCCTGGCGACCCTCACGACGTCCGGGGTGATGGAACGCTCCGACACTCCTGACATCGCAGCGTCGTCGGCATCACCAATGTCCTCGCCTGTCAATTGGGACTGTCTAAGCAGTCCTCGGCTGACTTCAACCCGGGCGAGAGTTGATGCAACGATCACATCGCCCAAGCCGACGTGCTGTTCGAGCATGCTTTCCAGCACGTCCGATTCAACCTCTTCCACTATGCGCTTGAGCAGTGCACTACTGTCGATATAGACGATCATTCAGAATCGGTCGTCGCGGTCGAGGAGGTCGCCGCTTGTCATGCGGGCGGGCAAGATGAGGCGCTTCGCGGGTCTTCGATAGGCAGTCCGGGGAGGCCGTAGCGCAACTGACATCACCTGTGCTTCTACCTGATCCTCTGTTTGCCCAGTTGCTGCCCGGTTCAGGAGCGTGTCCACCGCCTCGCGAATGACATCTTGTTGCGATCGTCCAGTCCGTTCAGCCTCGCGGCGAACCGCTTCGGCGGCATCGGGGCGGAGTCGAAGATTCGTAGCCATACCGCGATGGTACCATATTGGTACCGACGGAAAAGGTGCTCAGATGATGTTTGTCTGGATCGCCAGCTCACGGCACATGTTCGCCTAGCCGGATCGCATCGGGCAACTTCGCGATCTGCCTGAGGTGCGAACGCTCGTGACGAGCGAGCGCATCGCCCGATTGGTGGATAGTCTTTCGCCGTGGTACTCCGGCGCCCGTGATCGTCGCGAATCTCTCCCATTCTGATGCCGGCAAACGTCGCAACACCGCGAGCAACTCCTGGCGTTGCTCGGCAAACGCTTTGAGCGATTCATGAAAGTCGAGCTCCCGGAAACCCGCCTGTTCCGCCCACTTGTTGGGATGAATGGTCCGAATTGTCGGGGAGTCCTCACGGATCATCGTCATGATGCGCCGATCGCCCCGCGTGTCGGCGTATCCACGCAGGTGAGCGAGGATTTCGTTGATCGACCACTCATCGGGATGCGGCGGAGCATTGAGCTGAGCGAGCGTCAGCAGCTCAGTCGATCTCGCCAGCTGGTGAGGCGACGCTTCGAGCACCTCGAGGATTTGCGCCGTTGTCATTTGCGCGCGCGGCATTTCCGATCCCTTATGTGGCGGCGCTGAGTAGTAGTCGACCAACTCTGGCACGATGACCTCACTCCAGCCCCGGCTCCGTGGCAGGCGGAGACGGAACGGCACCGCGCCCAATGGCTACACTCCTTTGACCAGCATTCTCATTTCCAGAGTCAGCACAGTAATGGTGTCTCGACACGGTGGGGCAAAGGGCGAGATCCTCCGGACAAGGAAGAACCCCAGTGTCTTACTGGGGTTTTCTGTCTTTGGAGCCCACATCCGGACTTGAACCGGAGACCTCATTCTTACCAAGAATGTGCTCTACCAACTGAGCTATGTGGGCCGGCGCGGGTCCGCTCGCGCGGCATCAGACCGGTGGGCAGTGGCGGATTCGAACCACCGAAGCCGAAGCACCTGGTTTACAGCCAGGCCCAATTGTCCACTCTGGCAACTGCCCGTATCAACTGTGGCCACGTGATGCAGCGGAGCCGACGATGGGACTCGAACCCGCAACCTGCTGTTTACAAAACAGCTGCTCTGCCAATTGAGCTACGTCGGCAACTTTGCGGGCATCACTCGACCCAGCGCCAATGGGGAAGTATACGGAGGCAATGGGCAATGGGCAATGGGCAACGGGCAACGGGCGAGAGGCACTGGGCACTGGGCACTGGGCGATCAGCGTAGCGCCGGGCCTGTTGGTGACCAGTGAGTTGATTACCCTGGCAACTTCATCTCAATTGGCACAGCGATCGTCACCGGCACGGCGCCGGGCGCCGTGATGACGTCAACGGCGACGCGCCATCGACCCGCCATGCCCATGCCTACGTAGTTGGCCGTCCAAATGCCGGTTTCGTTCAGAACAGCTTGATGGGGAAACTCGCCGTGGTCCATTTCCACATGAGCGGCGCGGACCCAGACTCGCGCTTCGTCGTAGGTTTCGCCGCTCGGTCCGATGAGAGCAACCGAGATATCTACTGGTCCGGCTCGTTCGCCGCTGATTTCAACTGTGACGCTTCCTCCATCCGGCAGTGGCGCCGCTTGGCCCGGTCTTATCTCCGGCAACGCTGCCGCGCAGGCGCCGGCCTCATTCCCCCGCTCGCAACCAGCGGCATTGCCGACATCGAAAGCGACGCTGTCGCTGCGTTCGCGCGCCGTGTTCGGCTCACCCGAAAGGAGGTGAACGACGTAGTGCCCATCCGGACCGAAGGGCATGATGCTTGCAGTCAAATGCGTGGCGTCGTCAGGGTCGATCTGAAGGATTCCGGTATCGATCCGCGCGCCATTTGGCGCCACGACGATAACCTGCGTCAGGGCTGGATCGAGCGGCTCGGTCGACCAGATCTCCACGACTTCAGGGACGGCGTCGAGCTGGCTGCCATCAGGAGGCGATGAATCGAGGATCGCTGTTGCGCCATAGGCGCCTGTTGGGTCGATGAGACTGATGAGCAAACCGAGAACGACGGCGACGAATGACATTCGGTTCACGAGCAGGTCCTTTCAGTACACCCCTATTGTGCATGTACGTTGCACATCGCCGATTCGATCGTTGTCTTGACGTGCGATACTCGATCAAATGGCATTCGCCTGATGATGTCGCACAGCTGGAGCGAGGCTATGGCCAACTCAACACCCACCAATTACTGGATCATCGTCGGTGGTCCGGAGAATTTCGCCAAGACGCGCGAGCTCGGTTTCACCGTCCAGGGAATGAAATCGCGCCACCGCAAGAAGGCTGAACAGATGCAGCCGGGCGACAAGATCATCTATTACGTGACGGGGCTGAAGGCATTTGCCGGCATCGCCACGATCACGTCGCCCTACTTCGAGAGCCACGAACCGATCTGGAAGAGCAAGGACCCGAAAAAGGAGGCCGAGGACTATCCTTTTCGCGTCGAAATCAAAGCCGACACGATTCTCGACGACGGCAATTTCGTACCGGCCGAGGGTCTGGCGCGGCAGATGGAATATGCCAGCAAGTGGCCGGCCGCAAACTGGACGCTGGCGTTCCAGGGAAACGTCCACAAGATTCCGGAAAGCGATTTCGACCTGATCGAAGCAGCGATCGAAGAACAGGTAGTCGCCCCAGCCGGTGTCTGACGATCTGTTCAACGAGCTTGGCATCGAGGTCAAGCCCTACCGGGTCCATGTCTGCCTCGGTCCGAACTGCACGCCCAAAGGCAGCCCTGCCCTGCTCCGGCACCTCGAAGAAACGATCTGGAAGCTCGGCTTGCAGGACAAGGTCGAGGTCATTGGCACGAGCTGCCGGGACCGCTGCGACGACGGTCCGTCGGTGAACGTCTATCCCGGCCCCGTGCTCTACAACCACGTCGACCCAGATGGTCTCGATGAGATTGCCAGCGAGCATCTTGGAGAGGGACGCATCGTCGACCGGCTCGTCTTTCGCGGCAAACCACGCCGGTAGGCAATTCGCTCTATGGAATTGTCATTCCCGTGACGTTTCGCGAGACCTCATCCGCCGCGTCTGTCACTCTTCGCGAGAATGCTCCGTCCATCGAACGGCTACGTTCCTCCGCGTCCTGATCGACGGGTACCAGATTCACCCACATCAGTCCAGAGCGTTCCGACTGTTGGACGAGGAGCCAGTCGTTCTCGAACGTCACAAGATTGAGAATGGCCTCCGAACCTTCGAAGACATACCAGTCGGCAATCCGCGGCCAGTCCTTTTCCTGTGCGGCGCGCTGGGCCCAGGCCAGTGAAATGATTCCTTCCGGATCGAAGCCGCCGTTGATGATCCGGCCATCCGGCATATGCTTGCGATACGTGCCAAACCTGTCGTGCGCTTCGGCAAGCGTCAAGCCTCCTGGCAACTCTGCCGGCGGGAGTTCTTCCACCTGAGGATCGATCGGGGCATCCGATCCTCCTCCTTGCTGGAAGCGCCTCATGATGCCGCGAGTGACGGCCTGGACACGGGAGATGTCGTCGAGCTCACCCTTGCCGCAATCGGTCGTCCCAAACTCGTAGTGAAGGAACGACGTCACGCATCCGTATTTGGGAACAAAGGGATGGGATTCCCAGGGCTGACCGTCGAGATCATGAATCCAGGCGGCCAGGGCGCCGCCAGATTGCACCTGCGCGTCGGTAAAGTCTTCCTCTGTCCGCTTTTCGTATTCGATGCTGACGAGCCGGAAGTTGATGCCACTCGCTCCGAACACGCCGAAGAAGCGGACGCCATCCCCTTCCAATCCCCCCGCCTGGCCGACTCCGCCGCCGTTCGCCCAGCCGGCACGCGTGCCGAATGGGTCGTTGAACATGAAAATCGTGCCCTGTCGGTCGATGAAGAAGTCGACGAGCGCATTCTTGCATCGTTCGCCACCGGGACAGGAAAAGAAATCGTGGTAGAACTGTCCGCTTCCTCGTCCCTGCGTTTCGTGATGCACCAGGCCAACATTCTTGCGCGGAGCGGGAGCGCGATCGTAGCCAAACCCCGATCCCTGATGCACCGGTTTCTCGACGATCATTTCGACGATTGGCGGGCGCGGCACGCGTCCGAAGACGATCGGACCTTCGGCATCACCGGCAGGCACGGTCGACGTCGGTCCGCTGGATGTCGCAATTTGCTCTGTAGCTTCCGGATAGAATTCCCTGCCGCGACTGGCCAGCTTCTTGCCATAGGTGTCGACCGGAACCTTGCCATCTTCGAACGACCATGTCGCGCGCGGGCGTCCACTCTCGACATACCGCAAACCGAGATCGCCAACGGTTCTGACATCTGGCATCGATGCTGACTGTACCTTCGGAAGCCAGACTCTCTGCATCCAGTCATCGGCTTGCGGCCAAAGGCTGATCTCCGGATGCAACTTTCGATTTACCAGCGAATAGAGGCATTGAACGTGCAGCGCCGCCGCGGCACGGACATCCGGGATCACAAATGGCTGTTCGGTGTCGTTCGCGACAATGCCAATGCCTGAACTGTTCAGATCGTTGTTCCATCGTGGAGAGGATGCGTTTCCTGTCTCGAGCAACCACTGAACCAGTGCAAGAACAGGATCGACGCCTGACTGTCCGCACAAATCGACCAATGCTCGCGCGAAGGCGAGGTCTTTGCTGTCCGGACCAGATAGCCTTCTGACGACCAGATCGGCATCCGCCTGACGATTGGACATGATGGAATCGGTGGGTTTCAATGCCATTGGAATCCCTCCAGATGGAATGACGACGATGCATTGATCATAGCGACACCGTGACGCATTCGCATCGTGGCGAATACGTATTCTGTTCAGTCAGATCAACGGCTGGGCGCTATGTCGTCGAGCGCATTTGCGAGCACTGCTCCGATCGCCGAACGGAAGCGTTCTTCTTCCGATGAGTCGAGACCGAATGAGGGTAGTTTTGCGGACATGCGCATTGCCATGGCGATATCCCACCACGGGAGGTTGGTATCGTCGACATGGGGAGATTCGTGAAAATAATTCATCGTCATGGCATCGCGCGCACCCGCGCCGAATGCCGCCAGCAATTCGGTTCGGCATTTTGCGAGATCCGCAAGGGGATCCCCAATCGCAGCATCCTCCCAGTCCAGAATGGCAACAATTTCGCCCGCATGCCACAGAATGTTGCCAGTCCAGAAATCGCCGTGCAGGAGGACCTCCGGGTTCGGCACAGCCGGTTGATGAGGTAGTTTCGAGATATATTGAATGATGGTGCGATCGCCAGTACTCGACTCCTCTGGCCCCTGTCTCGCCATGATCTCCGCAAGTGGACCTTCGATCGCTGGCAGGAAGCGAACGAGCAAACCGTGCAAATCCAGCTTGTGCACCGTCGCCAGCACGCGTCCCATCATCGCGGCTCGATCACACTCGCTCCCTGGAGGTATCTCGGTGGTTCCTTCGACGTATTCCAGGACAATCACCGGTTCCGGGAACCAGTGACGTGACGAGTCGAAGAGCACGGGCCTGGGAACCGGCAATCCGGCGTCGCCGAGCGCGTGAAGGAGATGGAATTCGTCCTGAGCAATTCGCGGATTGCGCGCCGAGTCGACAGCCGAATGTCGCCTTACGACATAGGAGCGATCGACACCCTCTCGATTCCTAAGCCGGATCCGGGCAGCCTGGGCCGACACGCCCCCGCTCAGCGGAACGAGGCTCTGCAGTTCACACTGCGGGAAGAGTCCTCCAACGAATGCCGCATAAGATGCCAGCTGGTCATTCATCCGCGCCCAACCCTGCAACGTGCCGGTCAAGTGACGCAGTGCAATGACGACCGAACATCAGCACCTTTCTTCTCCCGACTCCGGAGGCTCCTGATCTTCCCAATCGATCCAGTCAACGCCATATTCTTCAACGAACCGCCGCACCGCCACACCAAGCGTGGGAAAGAACCGGTCCTTCCCAAGTGTCTCGACCAATCCAAAGTCCCGCAGTCGATCCTTGACTGGATCCTTCATCTCGGCAAACGCCAGCTCGATGTCTCTGTTCCGCAGTTCGTTCGAGAGTTCATAGAGCATCTCGGCGGCTGTCGAGTCCAGATCGGTAATCGGTTCCGCGGCGATGACGATCCGTTTTGGCGGCGATTCACGGGACTGAATAGCGTTCATCAGTCGCTGCTCGAAGACTCCAGCATT
Organism: uncultured Sphaerobacteraceae bacterium; assembly: GCA_964461025.1. GTDB lineage: Bacteria > Chloroflexota > Chloroflexia > Thermomicrobiales > UBA6265 > JAHBVL01. The sequence goes on from CAYWSE010000098.1 coordinate 9,080, forward strand.
GGCGAAGAACAATGGCGCATCGAATCGAAAGAGCATTAATCCCGGAACCTCACGAGCCTGCGGATAGCGGGTAAGGTCGTGATACCCCTTGACGCCATCCGCACGCCCAAGAACTGCCTGGTACGGATGCCAGGCACGCCAGAGAAAGGTCAGGATGGAAAGGCCGATCGCCACGCCGACTCCCTGAAGCACTCCAAAAATAGCGACTGAAATGAAGCACATCGAAGCAAGGGCAAAATCTACCCGGTGCACCCGCCAAAGCTTTCTGAAGGCGGAAATGTCGATGAGCGCCACGACAGCGGCAATGATGATCGCCGCCAGAATCGTCGACGGCAGGTCCTCGAGAAGTCCGGCGCCGAACAGCAGCACAGCACCGAGACCAAGAGCCCCCACGAGCCCAGTGACTTGTGTGCGCGCTCCGGCCGCTTCCGCGACAGGCGTGCGCGACGAACTGCTCGACAAGGGAAATCCCTGAAAAAAACCACTTGAGAGATTGGCGACGCCAAGTGCTCGGAGCTCCTGGTTCTGATCGACAGTGTCTCCCATTCTTGCGGCATAACTGCGCGAGAGCACGCTCGTGTCCGCGAATGCGATAAGCGCGATTGCGAGCGCGGTCAGCACCAACTGCCCCAGCTCGTTGTGCGTCGGATCGGGGATGACAAATCGGGGAAGACCCGCAGGAAATCTCCCGACGGTCGCTACGTCCAGATCGAACCACCGATAGGCCAGCGTTCCGAAGACGACCACGACCAGAGCGCCGGGTATCCTTCGGTCAACCCGCTTCAGACCGACAAGCGTGACGAGCGCCAGTCCTCCCAGGATGGACGACTCGACGTCGATCGTGTCGATGTGGGAAACGAGTGAGCGAACTTCTTCGTACAGGTTGCCGTCGGAAGATGATACTCCGAAGAGCGTGGAAATCTGGCTGACGATAACGGTGACGGCGATTCCCGCCAGATAGCCGACTCGCACTGGCCAGGAAAAGAGATCGGTCAGAAATCCAAACCCGGCAATTCCGCCAACCAAACAGAGAACGCCCACGAGTACCGCCAGCATACCCGCCAGGGCAACTCGCTCTTCAGTATTTGCGCCGGCGATCGGGATGATTGCGGCGGCCACGATTGGTGCAACAGCCGAATCCGGCCCCAGCACGAGTATCCGCGAAGGACCGAAGATCGCGTACGCGATGAGCGGGACCATGGTGGCATACAAACCGTGGACTGCTGGTAGCCCTGCCAATTGCGCGTAGGCGACTCCTTGCGGCACCAGCAGGGCCACTAGCACCAGACCGGCGGTGAGGTCTCCGCGGAGCAGAGAAGGTCCATACGACTGCGAAATCCGCAATCCAGGAACCCAGCCCTTCGCCGCGGTCGCCAGTCTTTGAACGCGAGACGGCGCCGATGAATCTGAGGAACGCTTTGACATACTCTCGTCCCCACAGCGCTGACAAGGCTCGTTTGTCACCGACTGAGCAAAGTCTTCCACCTGGCAGTATCGATGTCCCAGTGAAGTGTAGCTGCGACCTCGCGCTCGCCCTCTCTGTTCAACGCGATCCGCCGTACGCTGAACTCGGGCGGAGGTAGCCGCGTGTATGTCAATGCGCATTGACATACATGCAATGTCAGCGTAGATTGACTAACCAGGAGGGCGAGTCTATGGACAAGGTTGATATCGACACTGTTCTCGACGCGCTGGGCGACGCTAACCGCCGCAGTATTTTGAGAAAGCTCGCCGCCGGACCGCTGGACGTCACCGGAATTGCCCTCGGGATGCCAGTCGGACGCCCGGCTGTTTCGATGCACTTGCGGGTACTCAGGGACGCGGGACTGGTCGCAGATCATCCCGTCGGCAATCGCAGGGTGTATCAGCTCGATCCAGCGGGATTTCATCAACTCAGGGAGTACCTGGACCAATATTGGGAGCGGTCGCTTTTGGCGTTTCAGGAAGCCGCTGAGACACGCGCAAAGGAGGGATCAATGTCCGCTGAGGAAGAGGTGCTGGTGGAGAAGCGCGTTGTTGTGCGCGCCCCGCTTGCAGTCGCCTTCGATGTCTTTGTCGATCACCAATGGTGGCCAGTGGCAACGCATCACATTGCACACGAGCCGGGAGTCAGGGCGGTGCTCGAGCCGTTCCTCGGCGGACGCTGGTTCGAGGTCGCATCCAACGGAACGGAAACGGATTGGGGCGTGGTGCGGGTCTGGCAACCACCCCATCGCATTCTGCTCACCTGGCAAGTGAGTCCGCAATGGACGTATGAGCCAGATCCGCTGAACGGCTCGGAAATCGAGGTGACGTTCACATCGCAGGGTCCCGACGAGACTCTCGTGCGGCTCGTACACCGGAGGCTCGAACGCTATGGCGAACAATCAGAGCGCATGAGGAGCGTTCTCGATGAGAAAGGCGGCGCCCCGCTCGAGGCATTCGCTCGATTCCTGGAACAGCAGTCAACGATATTGACCGGAGGGAGAACGTGATGTTCACGTCAGCAATGCCAAACTTCTATTCCTCCGATCTCGCGGCAAGTATGCGTTTCTATCTCGATCTGCTCGGCGGTGCGCAGACGTTTCGCTTTCCGGCGGAAGGCAAGCCGCGCCATGTGGAGTTTCGGTTTGGCGATGTGGTCGTCGCAGTGACGCATCGCGATGAAGTTTCCAGGCAGGGTCTTCCCGCGCCACAGGTTGGAAATCCGATGGAGCTGGTGGTGTGGTGTGACTCGGTCGACGAAGCCGCAACGAAGCTCGGGGCGGCCGGCGCGGCGGTGATCGTCGAACCGTACGATCACCCTGCCGGGATGCGGCGAGCGTACATCGAGGATCCGGACGGCAACTGGGTCGCTCTGGTGAGCGAAAAATAGCGACACTCGATCAATGAACGTTGCCAGGCGGATGATCGCCCCCCTTCTGCGAATTGCCGAAGGGAGCGTTTGGGCGACCACTGGGCACGTTTCCAATCGGCGTTGCCGTTTCGGGTGTCCGCGGCGTTGCGGTCGAGGTGAACTCCGAGA
>CAYWSE010000099.1:0-2697 GCA_964461025.1 uncultured Sphaerobacteraceae bacterium
CTTCAAAACCGTGCGGGCGTTGGCGACCCCAGCGCTGGTGGGTTCGACTCCCATGCGCCCTCGCCTCATGCCACATTGCACAGCCGGCGCTACCCGGCGAGGTTTCCGTAGAGATGCGCGGCAAGTGCGTACATACGCATCGCTTGTTGCACGCTGCTGATGCTGACCCACTCGTTGGGCGCGTGCGCGAGCGGCAGCTGGCCCGGCCCAAAGGCGGCAATCGTTGGAATTCCGGCAGCCGCCTGAAACGCGATAGCATCGGTACCACCCGGAAAGTACGCAAGCGGCATTCTTGCACCGAGGATTCGCTCGCCAGCCATAAGCGAAGCCTCCACCGCCGGGTGCGACGCGTCGATCTCGGTGGCGTCGCTCCAGGCGATTTCCGAGTCGATATCGAGCGTCAGCTCGGCGCCTCCAAGCACCCCCTGGCAGGCGTCGAGCGCCGATTGCACGTCTTCCACAAAGATTTCCCTTGTCATGCCCGGCACAAGGCGAACGTCGTTCTCGAATTCGGCGAAACCGGCAACGACGCCATACCCGACGCCGCCCTGGGCTTTGACGCCAATGTTGATCGTCGGTCCGGTCGGGCAGAGCGGATGATCTGGATAGCGCGGTTTGAAGGCGCGCCGGAACTCAGTCATCACCCGGCTCATCGCTTCGACCGCACTGACGGCCGAGAAGGTGTCGGAAATCGACGAATGCATCTGCATCCCGCGCAGCTGAACGCTGAAGCACGAACATCCGCGCGACACTGTCCGGAGTGCATCCCAATCCTTATGCAGACCAGATGGTTCACCCAGAATCATGGCGTCGATGCTCTCCAGCGCGCCGCACTGCACGAGATAGTGGGCGCCAAAGCGGCTGCCGTACTCCTCGTCGGCACTGAGGATGAAGGTGACGTTACCTTGTAGCCGGTCGCGCGTGGCATGGAGGCCCACAGCGGCGCAAAGCATCGCGGCAATAGCGCCCTTCATATCGGTCGAACCAAGACCGTAGAGACGCTCGCCGACGACAGTCGGTGTGAGTGGATCGGATTGCCAGAGCTCGATAGCGTCGCCGGCTGGTTTGGTGTCGAGGTGACCGCAAATGCCGAGGTGAGGTCCGGGCAGATGGCCTTCGATCGTGAGAAGCAGATTGGGGCGATGTGGTTCGCGTGCGACAACTCGCGCAACGGGTAAGTTCTGAGCATGAATGAAGCGTTCGGCAACCGCTGCCGGTGCTGATTCATCGCCGGGTGGATTCTGGCTCGGCGCCGCGATGAGCTGGCAGGTGAGATCGATGACCTCCTGCGAAAAATCCTGCAGGATGGCGTCAACGCGCTCCAGCGTGCGCTCGATCACTTCCGGGAGTGGGGCTCTTACGCCTGGGCGGGGCGGCGAGGTCAACATCAGACGGGCAGCGGTCCTACCCGAAGGTGCGTTTCGATCCATTCGACGACCGGTGCGCGGTTCGGTGGCGTTCCGTTCCACTTTTCTTCAGTGACGGATGCGGCAAGGACATCCGCGAGAAGATTCAACGCATCAAGGGCGATCAGAAATGTGCCGGCCCGGGCCACCTCCGGCGTGAGCACCGCCAGCTGGATATTGGCGACAGTGCCAAGTGGCGAGCTTGGCACTGTCGTGACGCTGATCGTTGTCGCGCCGAATGCCCGGGAGAGCCGCAGCATCTCGATGACTTCTTTCGTGCGGCCCTGATGGGAAATGCCGATGACGACATCGTTTTCGGTGACGGCCATCACCTGGTTGGAATAGAGATCGGGGGTAGAAGCACACGCCGGCGCTCCTGCCCAGTTGAGCTTGATCGCCATGCCGAGCGCGGGAACATAGGCGCCGCCGTGCCCAATAATGGTCGTGCGATGCGCTTTGGATATCGCTACCGATGCTTCGTGCAGGATTGCCTGGTCGATCGTTCGGGCAGCTGTTTGCAGGGCATCGATCTGGCGGCGGGCGACTGCTCCGACCAGACCTGGTATGGCGGCCTGCCCATCAGTACCGTCGGAAAGATCCTCCAGATCCTTGGTTTCGATCCGGCCGAGCGACTGGGCGATGCCCTGCACCAGCTCCCGGAAACCGGGATAGCCAACAGCGCGGCTGAACCGGGTGACTGACGGCAAACTGACATCAGCGACCTCGGCGACTTCATAGATCGTCATGCCGAGGATCGCCCAGGGATCCCGAACGATCGCCTCCGCGACCTTGCGCGAGGCGCCCCGCAAGGCCGGAAGCCTTTGCTCGATCATCGTCAGGCAATCGATGGTTCGGTATTTTGCTGAACTATCCATGGCTCTCCCGGACCTCCCACAGCATTGGGGGCTACACAGCACAACATGTAAGAAACTTTCCTACCATTCTAACAATTCCGGGAGATTCGTCAATCGTAGGAAAATGATCCGAGGCGGCAAGGCGAATGCAGACGCCGCCGCAAACGGCAAGCCTGGAGGAAACCGCAGCGTTGCGACGAGCAACCTGGGCATAGGCGGAAAGGTCGTGCCCTATCCTTACGCTGACAGGAGGCGCGGGAAGCTGCCTGGTCGCTTGCCAAAGCCTTGTCATGCTGAGCAAAGCGAAGAATCTCTCGTTCGGGATGGAGACCGCGTTGCCGGCCACCTGCCTCTGCGGCTGGAGATGCTTCGACTGCACTTCGCTACGCTCCGTTCCGCTCAGCATGACGATGCTTCTTTTTCATGCCGCGCTGGCG
>CAYWSE010000099.1:2707-11888 GCA_964461025.1 uncultured Sphaerobacteraceae bacterium
GTCATGCTGAGCGGAACGGAGCGTAGCGAAGTGCAGTCGAAGCATGACGGCGCACCTTTTTCATGCCGCGCTGGCGGGCCAGGAATGACTGAACGTTTTTCAGAGCGCGACGCGAATCGAAGGCGAGAAGATGCGAACGGCACATTTCGATCCCTTTTCCGGTGCCAGCGGCGATATGGTGCTCGGCGCGCTGATCGACGCCGGGCTGGAGGTCGGTGTGCTCGAGGCCGAGCTGGCGAAGTTGCCGCTCAGCGGCTACCACCTGACGACCGAAGCTGTCGAGGTCAACGCGGTACGAGGAATTCGCCTCACGGTCCATTCGTCAGAGAATCACCACCACAGAACATGGTCTGACATTCGGATGATGATCGAGACCACCACCTTCTCTCTCGCCGTCAAGGAGCGGTCGCTGGTCATCTTTCGCACGTTGGCCGAGGCCGAAGCGGCGGCGCATGGCGTGCCGGTCGACGAGGTGCATTTCCACGAGGTCGGCGCTGTCGATTCGATTGTCGATATCTGTGGAGCGGCAATTGGCTTCGATGCGCTGGGGATCGAATCGGCGACATGCGGCCCTGTGCGGGTGGGAGCGGGATTTGTGCGCAGCCAGCATGGGTTGATGCCCGTCCCGGCGCCCGCGACTTCGCATCTCCTGGCATCGGGAAGAGTCCCCGTTGCGCCGATGCCACAGAACTTCCCGGACGTTCAGGCCGAGCTGTTGACGCCGACCGGCGCGGCGATTCTCGTTTCGATTTGCTCGTTCGAGCCGGCCAACATTGTATCGAGCCGGGTCGCCTACGGATTCGGCAGCATGGAGCTGCCGTGGCCGAATGCACTGCGGATGTGGCTGAACGACACCGCTGGCGCGGAAGAAGCCGAGGACAGTCCGGAGCGAACCGATCTCATCGTCCTCGAATCGAATATCGATGACATGAACCCCCAGGCATATGAGCTGCTGATGGAACGCGCGTTTACGGCCGGAGCGCTCGACTGCTGGCTGACGCCCATTCAGATGAAGAAGTCGCGTCCTGCGATTATCTTGTCGATCCTGTGCGAACCATCGGCACGCGCACGGCTCGAAGCGACGGTTTTTGACAATTCGCCGACGTTGGGAATTCGTTCAACGCATGTCGAACGGCTGGCGCTGTCGCGTCTGGAAACGACGATCGCCACCCGCTTCGGTGAGGTCCGGTTGAAGGTTGCGGTACGTGACGACCGCATCAGTCAGGCGCGGCCGGAGTATGAGGACTGCGCGCGTCTGGCGCGTGAAACGGGCCGCTCCTTCGCCGATGTCTGGGACGACGCTTACCGGCTCGGCGAAAGCCTGATTGGCCGCAACCCGGACTCGCTTTCAGAAACCTGAGAACCGATCGGACGGCCGGACTCTTGCTGCCAGAGCGCGGGCAATATCGTCGAGCTCGGTCAGGCCAAGTCGCCTTGCCGCGAAGAGATAGACGACTCCACAGATCAGCAGCGGAACCACCACACCGGTTGCTTCACGCGCCGGAGAAGCAGCAGTGATGTCCGGGATCACGGCGTCCAGTCCCCAAAACGCAGCAAAACCTGCCGCGGCCATCAACAATGCGGCGGTCGATGCTTTGGCAATCGTCTCGAACAACCCGGCAAATGGCGCAGCGCCGAATCGTTTCCGGCTCAAGGCAATCATGATCACCGTGTGTGCGGCGATCTGGATGCTGTTCGCCGCCACGAGTCCTGCCATACCGTGCCGGTCGACCAACGCGAATGCCGCCACTGTGTATGCCCCAGCCGAAACGATGCCGACCGTGACCGGCAGAATCGTGTTCTGCTGAGCGTAGAACGCAAAAATCAGCACCTGATCCCAGGCCGCGAGCAGGTGTCCCGGCAAATAGAGGAGGAGCGCCGTCACGATCAGGCGGGATGCTTCGCGGTCTGTCTCCCCATGCTCGAAGAGCAGGCGAACGATGGGCGTGGCGAGGACTCCCAGCGCCACGACGGCCGGAATCATCAGCACCGTCACCAATCCCAGCGAACTGGCCAGTTCGCGGCCGAAGCGCGCGTCATCCGCTGTCGAGCCGGCGTGCGCTTGCGCCAATCTGGGTAGCGCGGCAATCGACACGGCTGCGGCGACGAGCCCGAGAACCAACTGGACCAGTGTCGTGGCGTAGCGCATCGCGCCCACGGCGTCCTCCTCCGCTCCCCAGGCGAGATTGCGGTCGAGTATGACGACGGCGGACGAAACGAGGAGCCCGGCGATGACTGGCACGGCAAGTCTCGCCACCTTGTGGACCTGCGGATCGTGCACATCGAACGCGAGTCTTGGCAGGGCCAGGTTGCGCTGAGTGGCCGACACGAGCAAGAGCACCATGAGCAAAGCGCCCGCGACGACACCAGCCGCCATGCTCCGGACGCCCATGCGGTCGCCAGCCAGCAAAATAGCAATGACGACCGCGGCATTTCGCAGCAAGGCGCCCAGCGCCGGTCCAGTCGGTTTCTGCAGGGCATAGAGCATTGCGGTAAGCACGGCCGCGGCAGCCAGCATTGGTAAACTGAGAAGGATGAGCCTGGTGCAATCGATCGCCAGCTGGCGAGCATCGCTGCCTCGTGTCAGCTGATCGCCGTCAAGCGCTGTCATGAGCGAGATCAACGCCGGCGCCGCGATGATGCCAATCACGGCAATGACGGCGGACCCCCCCGCCACCACCACGAGCAATGTGCCGCCGACGCGACGGAAGTGCTCACGCTGCGCGAATCCGCCCATCGCCAGCAGCGCAAGCACGGGCACGAATGCCGCCTGCAGCGTACCGTTCACGATCAGATCGAACAGGAGCGTATTCAGGTTGTCGGCCACCGTGAACGCGGCGATGTCGTCGCCGGCGCCGAACCTGCCTGCGGCAAGCTGCTCGCGAACGAGACCGAGCACACGACTGCCGGCGATGCCAAGAAAGATGACCGCTGCCGATAGCGCCAGCACTGGCGAAGCCTCTGAACCGTTGACGGCGTTTCGGTCAGACTGATCGCTCATCGCCAGGAAGCGCGGCTACCGGAAACGAATGAATACGATGAGAAATGGCAGGAGGGCGAAGAGACCGTCAGGCACGAGTTCCAGGTGCATTGGAACTTCGACAGCAGCGCCAAGCTGGTTGATAGAGTCCCAACTGAGATCGAGTCGTTGAGCAAGAACCACGCGCGACAGAATGAGACCAACCATCACCGCTGCCCAGCCCGTGAGCTGCAGATCGAGTCCGCGCTTGCCTTTGGCCAGATAGGCCATAGACTCGGCCACGCCGAACCCAAGCAAAAGCGATAAATAGAATCCCCAATCGGGAATGAATCCCCAGAAAATCCCGACCGCGATCGCCACAGCAAACGCGGCGATGCCCGATTTGAGGAGACTCGACGTCTCGGTGGCATAGGTTGGCAGTCCCCGAACCCCTGCGCATTCCGGGCAACGCATACCAACCGGCGTGCGAACCGCGCATTGCGGGCAGATCGGTTTTCCGCATCGCGAGCATCGCAGCAACGTCAACGTTTTTGGGTGATGGCTACACGGCACCTCACCTGGGACTGTTCGTTGCTCGCGTTCGGTCACGTTGATCGATCCTGCCCGTTGTTCTGCTCAGATGTCGCGGCAAGGATACGGTATGCCCTCCTCTTGCCTATCGCTTCCATCGCGGCCATCGCCGCAAATGGGATGAGCACCACCTGCCGTCGCCATCGCCAGGGCTCCCGGACGAGGCGAAATCCCCACTCCAGGCCCAGTCTGCGCACGACGGCAGGTGCCGGATGTGCGTCGCCCGAGAGATAGTCAATAGCGCCCCCGATGCCAGCTGCGACCTTAACTCCCGCCTCTTGCAGGGCCTGCCGGTTGCGCTCGATCCACTCGACCTGGGCCGGGGCGCCGTAGCCAACCAGGAGGAGGTCCGCGCCACTCGCCGCGATCCGGGCAACGGTGCCTTGATCCAGAGCAGGCGATGGGTTGCCCCCTGACCAGCCACCCTGAATCCGGGCGGCGGGAAATCGACTCCGCAACGCCGTAGCGGCTGCTTCGGCATTCTGCCCGCCAAGCAGAAAAACGCCGCCATGATCTTGGAATGAAGAAAATCGTGCAAGGAAGTCGATCAACTCGACGCCGGTGAGTCGTTCGAGCTGGGGTGACGCATTACCAAGTCGCGCCGCCATGAGGGTGCCAACTCCATCGCAGAGGACCAATTCGGCTCGTTCGATCGCGCTAAGAAAGTTCGGATTGCGCCGGGCCGCCATCACATACTCAGGATTGAGCGTGACGACGTGCATCAGACCGGGTTCGGCTGATTCGGGTCGCGCGCGTAACATGGCGACCGCCGTGGACCGACTGACGATGTCGAGCGGCACGCCGAGGATCAGACAGCGCTGATTACCGGCGCTAACGGAATCCGCGTCCACCGCCGCCGGATGATCCGCCACTTGAACCGCCGCCGCCGAATCCTCCGCCACCACCAAAGCCGCCGCCGAACCCACCGCCACTCCGCCCGCTGCCTCCCCCGCCACCGCCAGAAGACGACGCGAAAGCTTCAGCGGCAGAGCTCAGCATGTCGAACAGGCTGCTGCTGGTGCTGCTCAGTCGCCGCTGCGCAGAGTCGCTCATGTCCTGCAAATCGCCCGCATCGGGAAATCCACTGCCACCGCTCCCGCCTGCTTCAGGAAATGGTCGATTCGAACTCTTCCCTGTCGGCCCGCCTCCGCTGCCGCCCCAGACAATGACTGGGCCGCGTCCGCGCCGCACCGTGCCGCCGCCAGGAGCGGGCGAGCCCCACCCGCCGCCGGCCGGTTCGAACCAGGTGGGCGAAGGCGTGTTCACTTCCGCGAACTTGCGGACCCACGATTCCTCGATACCGAACGCCACGACGAACGGCAGGTACTTCTCGAAGACTTCGGTATGGTTTGCGATCGCTTCGTACTTGTCGATGTCATCCAGGTAACGCTGGAACGCCCGCCAGTTCTCCGCGGCGTCAGCTCCTGCCTGGGTTTTCCGTGGCATGTGCTTGCTCAGCCAGCGCAGGATCAACGCGAGGATCACTGAAACAACTGGAACGAGCCAGACGGCAGGCGAATCGCCGCCATAGGTGATGATCAGCACTGTGGAGACAATCGCGATGACGAGAAGCGCCCGCGCGCTCCACGACCTCCACGTTTCCCGAGTCGATTCCGGCCCCTTGTTGAAGTAACCCCTGGCGACAACTTCGTCATACAATTGCGTGCGAATCTGTTCAGACGATGCGGCAAACCGCGACTTCACCTGCGAGAAGTCGACTTGCTTGCCGGTTTCCAGGTCCGAGCCGAAGAGCGACTTGAGGAGCGTCAGCTCAAACGGATGCAATTCGGCCGGGATGGCTCCCAGCGTCATCGAGAAGTCCGCACGCCCGAAAAACCCATCCTGTTGCTTTTCCTCGAGGGTCAGGATGTTTCGGCCAGCAAGATCGAGAAGCGTGGCCACGATGTCACGATCCTGGGCGATCTCGTCGAGAAGTGTGCCAACCGCTCCGGGAGCAAGCGTATCGGGAGGCGTGGTGATGAATGCGGCCGCGGGAGGGGAATACGGATCACGGCCGCGGAGGTACCACAGTCCGTAGAGCGCGATTCCTCCGGCGACGGCGCCAAAACCACCAATCGCCAGAAAGATGAGATTGAGCAGAGCTGATCGTTGCTCGGCCTTTTCGGCATCGACCGCCTGCTGATCGACGCGGGCCTGCCATGAAGGCTCACTGGCAGCGGTGATCGGCGGAAACTGGAGACGAACGATCAAATCATCGCCGGAGGACATGCCGGTACGGGTCCAGGTCCAGTCCTGGTCGTCTGTGATGGTGTATTCGAGATCAACTCCCTCCGAGCCGGCGATCGTTTCAGCGGGATCGACAGGTTCGGGCAGGTGGATAGAGACCGTCGCGACGTTGATGTCCGCGATGTCGGTCACTTCCTGGCTGATGGCAGTCCACCAAAGCTGCTGGTTTGGCGGATCGAGATCGGGATAGGTCCGAATCACGCCATTCACGGTGTATTCGAGAAGAATCGTGATCGTCTGATTCGACACCGAATTGAATCCGTAGTCGATCAACACTTCGGATGCCGTTTGCACGACCGTGTATGTTCCTGCCGAGCCGTCATAGCCAGCGGGCCGAACGTAGACATAGGAGTCGATGCCACCGTTGACGACCTGCGAGACCCGGACATTGCCAAGGGAATCAATACGGTCGAGCGGAATTTCGGCGTAGCCACCGGAGAACGGACCACCGGTGAATTCGATCTCCTGGTATTCGGCAACATCGATCGTGCCATCTGGTTGCACGTCGAGCGACACGTCATAGCGCTGCCAGCGAACCGATCGCTGGGCGGAAACATCGCCAAACGCGGCAAGTACGCCGATTGCGAGAAGGATGACCGCCAGGCCGGCTAGCGCAATGCGGCGGTGAAGTGTGATGGTCATTTTTGGGCAGTTTCTCCACACCATCAAACGCGACGCCCGCTGTTTCTGAGGTCCGAGCGCACGACGACATTATCCCACGCCCTCGCTTCGCCCCCGGTCTGCTTGCGCCATGTGGTACTTTCGCAGCATGAGCATGGGCACAGCGCTTCCCCCGACTCGACCGGATGTCGAGACCATCATCGAACAGCTTGGCAGACTCGGCTATAGAGCGACCGCTCCGCGGCGCGAGGTCGTTTCCGTCGTGCTCGAACAGGGCCGGCCTTTCACAGCGGAACAGATCGTGGCGCTACTTCCGGACGTCGGACGCGCAACTGTCTATCGCACACTCGAAATTCTGGCTTCGATCGATGTCGTGCACCGGCTGATGAAGTCAGGTGGATTTCCGTCTTATGTCGTGTGTCATTCGGGACACCATCATCACCTTGTGTGCAGCGAATGCTCCCGGGTGATCGAGTTCAGCGAGTGCCCGGTCGATGAATTGGTGCACGAGCTCGCCGAACGCACCGACTTCGCGATCAGCACCCATCATCTCGAGATCACCGGGATTTGTCCGTCCTGCCAGGATGCGCCTCCTCACTAAACAGTGTCACCTGAGCGCGAGCGAAGACGAGGGCGTCAGCCAACTCGCCGCCGCAGCGGTTGGCGCATGATGACGACCACGCCAGAACCCACGCAACTCGCATAATTGACACTATGTATCAATAGACCATAGAATGATCGGGCCTTTTGAGCAGTGACGGTTGACCGGTCGTGCGGCGACAACGCCTGTTCGCAATCAGGATGCGTATGACGGGAACACCAGAGGTTTCACCGTGGCTCGTGACCGAGCAGCTATCGGTGCACTACGGCGAGCGGTCAGCGTTGGAGTCGGTTTCGCTGGCGTTCTCGCCCCGCGAGATCGTTTCGCTTGTTGGTCCGAACGGGGCAGGCAAGAGTACGCTCCTTCGCTCGCTGGCCGGAATCTTGCCTCCATCGCACGGCGCGGTCCAGTTTCAGAGCAGGCAAATACAGCGGCCAACCCCGGAGATCGTTTATGTCCCGCAACGCAGCTCGGTCGACTGGAGCTATCCGAGCAGCGTTCTCGATGTCGTGCTGATGTCGTTGATCCGCAAACGAGCCCGGTTTCTCCCCTATTCGTCCTCCGACAGACAGCTGGCCCTCAGCCGATTGGCCGCAGTCGGCATGGATCATCTGGCCGGCGTGCAGATTAGCCAGTTGTCGGGTGGGCAGCAACAACGTGTCTTTCTTGCCAGAGCGTTGCTCTCCGACGGGTCGATCTATCTGCTCGACGAACCCTTTACTGGGATCGACGCCCCGACGCAGAAGTTGATTTCGGACCTCTTCGAGCAGCTCTGCCGATCTGGCAAAACGGTCATCGCGGCCACGCACGATCTCGAACACGCATCGAGGACTTCCGACCGCATCGTGCTGATCAACCGAAAAGTGATTGCCGATGGACCACCGCGGGAAGCCCTCACGAGTGAGACGCTCGATTCCGCATACGGCGGGCATTTCGGCATGCTCGGTCGCCTCCTCGATGAGCGAGCGGCATGATCAGCTGGCTGACCGATCCGTGGGCGTACCCCTTCATGCAGAACGCGTTTCTGGCCGCGGCGCTGGTCGGGCTGATCTGCGGCGTGACCGGGACGTTCGTCGTGCTGAAGGGTCTGGCATTCATGGGGGATGCGCTGTCGCACGCAATTTTTCCGGGCGTCGTTATCGCTTTCATCGTCGGCGGCAGTTTTCTGTTCTGGGCGATGGTTGCGGCGGTGATCGTCTCGTTGCTGATCGGCGTGGTCAGCAGTCATGCCCGGCTGAACAACGACACCGCGATCGGGGTGCTCTTCGCCGGCGCCTTCGCGCTCGGCATCGCGCTGATATCGACACAGAAGACATATGCGCGCGACCTGACGTCACTGCTGACTGGTTCGATTCTCGGCGTCTCCCGGCGCGATCTCTATTTGACCGCACTGGTGGGCGGCGTGGTCGTGTTGGTCGTCATGCTGACGCGCCGTGAGCTGAGCGCCATCGCCTTCGACAGGGTCTTTGCGGAGTCGGCTGGGATACACGTCCGCTTCTACGAGTTGCTCTTTCTGGTGCTGCTCTCGCTGACGATCGTCATCTCGCTGCAAACGGTTGGGAACATCCTGGTGCTGGCGATGCTGGTAACGCCGGCCGCGACATCGCGACTCCTGACGATACGTCTACCGGCGATGGTCGCGATCTCCGCCGCCCTGGGCTGTTTTTCGGGGCTGGCGGGGTTGTACCTCTCGTATCACTTCTCGCTGTCGAGCGGAGCGGCGATCGTGCTTGTGGCCACGGCGATTTTCTTCGCGGTATTCCTGTTCAGTCCGCGCACGGGTGTCTTGACGACGGCGATTCGTCGGCAGTTACACTATCCCCACCCCGAGCGGGATACGTTTACCGAAATCGCGCCCTGACACTCGTACACATCGACCCCCACACCCGCACGCATCGACCTCCACCCGTACGCATCGACCTCCACCCGTACGCATCGACCTCCACACCCGTACGCATCGACCTCCACACCCGTACGCATCGACCTCCGTGTCGATGCCATGGCCCGCAGGGCCACGGTCTACGAGTTCCGGGAAGCGGTGGCGCCCTGTGCGCCACCGCTGCGTTCTGATGGGTGGACCGGGTCTACCAGTGGACTTCGACGCGCGAGCCGATCGAAAGCCAGTCGTAGACAATGGCTGCCGACCAGAGGGGAAGCGCCAC
>CAYWSE010000100.1:0-11856 GCA_964461025.1 uncultured Sphaerobacteraceae bacterium
CGGCGCAGCGATTGACCTTGCCCGGCTGGTGACCGGTCATCCAAACTCAGCGCTCTCCAGGATCCGAACGAAGCAGGCAGCACGCAGCAGGCAGTACCCAGGATGCTGCCCGCTGCCAGCTGCCTGCTTCGCACCGTCGATCCCGCCGTATCCGCAGGGCCGAAAGCCCCATGAAACGACGTCGTTTGTCGTCTGACAACGCTGCAGTCCCGTGGGAACTTCGTCGTCGTAGCGTCGCAATTTCAACCCGGTCTCGACCGCTAATCCCCCCGCGATGCTGCCCGCGCTTTCGAGTGCCCATTCCGGTTCCGGCTGGGAGGTTCGGGGGAAGGCGATGGCCGCCACGAGCACGCTGGCGATGGCGCCGGCGAAGATGACGTAGAAGGCGTCGTGGAAGCCGCTCATGGACACCGCCGACGTTGCACAGGCCCCGCTCATCGACGAAACGAGCACCGTCGAGACGAAGGCAATGGCTACCGCCTATGACGCATTGGCCGCCGGAAATTTGCCCTTCACCGGGTCGGAGAGCGATCTGCGACGGTTCTTCGCGCTGTTTGGCAATCCGTCTGTGGCGATACTGTCGCGGTGAGTTGTCGCTCAGTCAGTCACGATCGCTCCACGTCCAGGGACCGGTCATCCTGAGCGGAACGGAGCGCCAGCGGAGTGCAGTCGATGGATCTCCCGCCGCAGCGGCAGGTCACCGCCAACATCGTCTCTATCCCGAACGAGAGATTCCTCCACTCCGCTGCGCTTCGGCCGGAATGACAAAGCGTCTGAAGGGAGTGGGGACATCGACGCTCGGGCAATGCGCTTTACCAAGATTTCCTCAAATTATCCGGGCTTTCGTCAGAATTAGCGCGGTTTCCAAAGATGTGACGTCGGTATAGTTGCGGCGTGACGCCGGGGTGTGCCCCGGCGACGTTGGTCTGCCGCGTCAGAGGCAGGTGGTGGTTATCTGCGCGCCCGCACGGCGGGATCGCGCAAGGAGTACGAACTGGTGGTTCGCTTTTCTCGACGTACAGCTTTGACTGGAGCCGCTGCTTTCGCAGCGACCATCGCGACCCAGCGGTCGCTCACGTTCGCCCAGGATGCGGCGACACCTGAGGTCTCGCCCGTTCTGCCGGTGACGATCACCGATGCTACGGGAACCGAAGTAACGATTGCAGATGTCAGCCGGATTGTGCCGTTGAGCGGCGATATCGCCGAGATCATCTGGGCGCTCGGTCTGGGCCGCAACATCGTCGGCGTCGACCTGAGCGCGGTCTATCCGGAAGAGTTGCTCGCCCTGCCGAAGATCGGCGTCGAGCGGAATCTGAACGCCGAGGGCATTCTGGCGGTCGAACCGACGATCGTGATCGGCAAGGAAGCGGCAGGACCACCGCCGGTCCTCGAACAGGTGAAGGGCGCCGGCGTGCCGGTGGTGATCATCGCCGATCCGCAGACGATCGATGGTCCAGTCGAGAAGATCAACGCGGTGGCCGAAGCGCTCGGTGTACCGGAAGCGGGTGCGGCACTGGCCGCATCGACTCAGGCGTCGATCGACGATGCGATCGCGCTGACGGAAGGCGTTGCCGAGCGACCGACGGCGATCGTGCTCTACCTGCAGCAGGGCGGTATCCAGCTCGTGGCTGGCGGCGGCACCGTCGCGGCGGCAATGCTCGAAGCGGCGGGCGCGATCGATGCAGCAGCGCCGGCCGGCATCATGGGCTATCAGCCGGTGACGGCGGAAGCGCTCGTTGCAGCGGCGCCGGAGATCATCGTCACGCAAGCACTGGGCGCGCAGTCAGTTGGCGGAATAGACGGCATTCTGGCGATTCCGGGTGTGGCGGAAACGCCCGCGGCGCAGAATGGTCGAATCTATATCTATGATGACGAGCTCCTGCTCGGCATGACGCCGCGCACTGGTGAGCAGCTTCTGGCGATGATCGCCGATTTCCATCCCGATCTGGCGGCAGCGACGCCGGAGGCGTAGGAGGTACGGAGTTCGAAGTCCGAGGGTCGTAGGTCGTAGTAAGTATCTGTTGCCGCATTGCCGGCCGACGAGATGTCCCTCACCCTGCCCTCTCCCGACCGCGGGAGAGGGTCTAGGCTCGCAGCTATTGCCTATTGCCTATTGCCTATTGGCTATTGCCTATTGCCCATTGCCCATTGCCTATTGCCCTTTGCCCATTGCCCTTTGCCCTTTGCCTTTTGCCCATTGCCTGAGACATGAACGCAGCCGCTACAACACAACGACGCTGGACACGACGAGCGACACGGAGCGCTCCTGAAGCGCCCCGCGTTTCTCCATTAGTGCTCTGCTCGGGATTGACCGTGGCGTTGCTGATCGCCGTGATCCTGAGTATCGGCATGGGCGGTGTGAATGTCTCGCCGCGGCAGATCGTGGCGATTCTCCTCGATCATGCCCATATCAGGACGAATGTGGAGTACACGGTCCAACAGGACTCCGTGGTCTGGGCGATTCGGTTGCCGCGCGTCGTTCTCGGTGTTCTGGTGGGAGCGGCTCTGGCGGTCTCGGGAGCGGCGTTGCAAGGTGTCTTCCGCAACCCGCTCGCCGATCCCGGACTGATCGGTGTTTCGAGCGGCGCGGCGCTGGGGGCGGTCATCGCGCTCGGGTTGGGTATCACCTGGTTCGGCATCGCCACGACGCCGCTTTTCGCGTTTGCCGGAGGCGTGATTACCGCCGTGATCGGCTACAGCCTGGCCAGGCACAATGGCCGCACCGAGGTGATCACGCTCGTTCTGGCCGGCGTCGCGCTGAATACGTTTGCCGGGGCCGGCACGGCGATGGTCACCTTCATCGCCAATGATGCCCAGTTGCGGGCAATCATCTTCTGGTCGATGGGGAGTCTGGGCAGCGCCACCTGGGAGAGTGTGTTTGCGGCATTTCCCTTTATCCTGGCCGGGCTGATCGCGTCGTTCTGGTGGGGGCGGCCGCTCAATCTGATGGTGCTTGGCGAACGGCAAGCCCGGCATTTGGGCGTCGATACCGAACTCATCCGCTTGACCGTGATCCTGCTCACCGCGCTGATGACTGGCGCGACGGTCGCCGTGGCCGGGATCATCGCCTTCGTTGGTTTGATCGTCCCGCATCTCGTGCGCTTGGTGGCCGGTCCCGACCATCGCACCCTGCTGCCGGCCAGTGCCCTGGCGGGAGCGCTGTTGATCGTCGTCGCCGACCTCTTCGCCCGCACAATCGTTTCGCCGCTCGAGCTGCCGCTTGGGGTACTAACGGCACTGATCGGCGGTCCGTTCCTGCTCTTTCTGATGATGCGGGCGCGCAGTGCACAGGGAGGCTGGGGATGACGCCGCCCGTGTTGCGCTGCGAGCAGATCGCCGTTGAGATGAACGGAAAAACACTCCTGCGTGATGTGGCGTTCGATGTCCAGCCGGGCGAAATCGTGGCGCTGATTGGCCCAAACGGCGCTGGCAAATCAACGCTGATGGCGGCGCTGGCCGGCGACATCGTTCCCGATCGGGGGAGCGTCTTTCTGCATGGCCGCGATTTGCTTGCGTACCGTCCGAAGGAGCTGGCGCTTCTCCGTGCCGTCCTGCCGCAGCAATCGATCGTTCAGTTTGCCTTTACAGCGCGGGAAATCGTTCAGATGGGTCGTAGCCCGCACGGAGACGGCGACTCACTTGCCGTCGAGCTGGCACTCAGCCAGACCGATTCCGCCCAGCTTGCCAGCCAGATCTTTCCTACGCTTTCAGTTGGCGAACAGGCCCGGGTGACGCTGGCCCGGGTTCTGGCCCAGGAGACACCGCTTCTGCTGCTCGATGAGCCGACCGCGGCGCTCGACCTGCGCCACCAGCAGATGGTTATGGACATCGCCCGCGATCTCGCCGATCAGGGGGTGACGATCGTCGTCATCGTCCACGATCTGAACTACGCCGCCTCGTTTGCTGACCGGGTGGTGTTATTGCAGAACGGCCGAGTCGCGGCGATCGGAACACCTGACGAGGTGATGACCGAAACGATCCTCGAGCGGATCTTTGCGTGTCAGGTGCAGGTGACGCGCCATCCCTTGCAGGACCGGCCGATGGTGTTGCCGCTTATGCACTCGAGGCATCGGGTTGAGGTATAAGCTGTCGGTGAACGATGAGGAACCCGTAGCGTGAGCGACGCAGGATGCGTTGAGGAAAGGCCATCAACGCCGAAGCGAGGTTCCCGGACCGCTCACGCCAGCGGGGATGTTATTGTAGCACCGTAACCTCGGAATGTATACGGTGTGATCGTAAGTGGGAGCGGGATGAAAGCACCTGAAGGGAATGGGATAACGATTGTCTATTGCGCGGATTGCGGGTACACACGCCGGGCGATCAAGCTGGCCGACAATATCCTCGAAGAGTTTTTCGAGTTTCTGCCGGGCGGGGTGTCGATCGTGCCGGGGTCGAAGGAGATCTTCGACGTCTATCTGAACGACGACCTTCTTTTCTCCAAATATAGGGTTCAGCGCCATTACAACGACCGCGAGATCGAGGACCAGCTGATCGAGCGGCTGGAGGGATAGCGGTTCTCCGCCGTCGCCACGCGTGCCCACTCCACTTCTCCCAGCTGACTACCTTGCCCGCATGGAGCGATTGCTGGGTGACGAATTCTCGGCATTCCTCGGGAGCTACGACGAGCCTTCTGCCCAGGGCCTTCGCGTCAACACGCTGAAGGCGACCGCCGAGCGGGCCACAGATCTGCTGCCGTGGCGATGTGATCCCCTGCCGTGGACGGAGAGTGGATTCCGGATCGATCCGGATGCACGAGCCGGAAAGCATCCCCTGCACGCCGCCGGGCTCTATTACCTGCAGGAACCCTCGGCGATGGCCGCAGCCGAGTTGCTCGATGTGCAACCGGGACAGTGGGTCATCGATGTCGCCGCTTCACCAGGCGGAAAGTCGACGCACCTTGCTGCGTTGCTCGACAACAGGGGATTGCTGGTCGCCAACGACCCCGTGCGCGGCCGGATCAAAGCGCTCGGCGAAAACCTGGAGCGGTGGGGAGCGCGCAACGCGATCATCACCAATGCCGCGGTGAACGAGCTAGCTGCCGCGATGCCTGGTCAGTTCGATCGCGTGCTCGTCGATGCTCCCTGTTCGGGCGAGGGGATGTTTCGCAAGTCGCCGGTCGCAATCCGCGAATGGAGCGAGGAGCATGTGCGCGGGTGCGCCATCCGGCAGGAGCAGTTGCTCGAAAGCGCGTCGCGACTGGCAAAACCGGGCGGTCTGCTCCTCTATTGCACCTGCACATTTGCCCCTGAAGAAGACGAAGAGCAAATCGCCCGCTTCCTTCATGGTCATCCCACGTGGTCGCTGCGCGAGATTGACTTGCCGGGAGGATCGCCCGGTCGTCCCGATTGGGCGAACGGCGACCATGCCGATCAGCTCGCAAGAACGCGGCGCATCTGGCCGCATTTGACCGAAGGCGAGGGGCACTTCTTCGCACTGCTGGAAGCGCCGGGCAGCCAATTGGACTGCGTTCCATCGCGTTCGGGGAGGCAAGCCGCTTCAGGTGACGGCAAGGCGCTTTGGAAGCAGTTTCGGTTGGATGTTCTGCCGGGATTCGAGACTCAGGGAAAACTTGTGCAGCGAGGCGATCACCTTTTCGAAGCGCCGAATCACCCGGAATCGATGCACGACGTCACTGTGGTGCGTCCGGGGTTGCCGCTGGGAGCGTTGCGACCGGGGCGATTCGAACCAGCCCATGCGCTGGCGCTTGCCGCCCGATCAGCAGACTTCGTGCACACGCACGAACTCTCCGCCGAGGAGGCAATCCACTACCTACGGGGCGAGACCCTACGGGCGAGCGGACCACCCGGCTGGCTGGGGATCACGACCGCGGGCTTTCCGCTCGGATGGGGCAAACGGAGCAGCGATCAGATCAAGAATCACTATCCCCGCGGGCTCCGGGCATGATGCATCGCGGCAATCGCCGCCTTGACACTCCATAGCCAATTCGCCGAAGATCCCTACATACCACATACATTCGCTGTCGATATGCGCCGGCTCTGCGGGGAGGACAGCAGCGATGATCGACCGTCTCGCCGATTTGCTCCAGCAAAACACCAGAAAAACGTTCGTTGGGAGGGAGTCCGAGCTATCGCAGCTCTTCGGTGTCTTCGATCCGGGTCAGCCTCCTGTCTGGTTCATCGAGGGCATAGCCGGAGTCGGCAAATCACGATTGCTGACGGAGTTCGCCGACCGCGCCAGCGAAGCTGGCAGTCGCGTGGTGCGGATCGACTGCCGCACGATCGAGCCGATCGCTGACTCATTTCTGGCGGAGGTGAGAGCAGCAAGTGCGAACGCGGGTCTCGATCTCGACGCTGTGTTGGCTGCTCCGTCCTCCGACACGTCACAGGTTGTGCTGACGTTCGACTCCTACGAGTCGTTGCACATGATCGATGCGTGGATGCGAAGTCAGTTTCTGCCGCAGCTTCCCGCGTCCTTTCGGATCGTGTTCGCGTCCAGATTTCCTGTCGACACCGGATGGAGCAGCGCGCCGGAATGGGCAGGACTGTTCAAACGGATCGAGCTCGGACCGCTCAGCAACGACGAGTCGCAAGCCCTACTCTCGGGCTTCGGGTTCTCAGTTGCCGAGGCGCAATCGATCCAGCGCGTCGCGCGGGGACACCCGCTGGCCCTGCAGCTCGCGTCCGCATCAGGAGCGAAGAGCAGAGCGGGAGAGGTCGAGCAGGCGACCATTCCGGCAATGGTCGCCAGTCTGGCGCGAACCTATCTGATCGATTTACCAGATCCGACCGACAGAAAAGTGCTCGAAGCGGCGTCGGTTGTCCGCCGGGTGACCAGGCCGCTCCTCGCCGCGCTCTTGCCGGACCAGGACGCACAGGAGTCGTTCGATCGCCTGGCGAATCTGCCGTTCGTCGAAAACCGGGCGGACGGCCTCATTACGCACGAAGTCGTGCAAAACGCCGTATCCGATTGGCTGATCGCCACCGATCCCGAGCTTCATCAGACGTTTCGCCGCCGGGCGTGGCGATTTCTGCGCGACCACGAACCCGAGACGGGCAGCTTTTGGGGATATACGGCCGATCTCCTTTTTATCCTGCGCGATCCCAAGCTGCGGGAGTCCTTTTTTCCTTCGAACAGCCCGGCGTGCCAGGTCGTGCCGTCGGGTCCGGATGACTGGCCGGCGATCGAGGCGATTTGCCGGCGCTACAGCGGCGATGAGATGGTCGCGATTTTGGAGCACTACTGGACTGCCTATTCCAACGCGACCGGCGCGGTCGTGAACATCAATGGAGAGATCGATGGCTATATCGTCAGGCTCCCGGCAGATGCGGTGCTGCCCGAAACGGCCCGGCACGATCCGCTGATGCGGGAGTGGCTGGCCCATCTGGAGCGCGATCCGTTGCCTGCCGGGCAGCGAGCGCTCTTTGGGCGCACGTGGCTCGGCAAGGAGACCGGAGAACGCCCGTCTGAGGTTCAGGCGGCGGTGTGGATCGAAGCCAAGCGTGCCTATCTGGAGCTGCGACCGTCGCTGCGTCGCATGTACTACTGTCAGCGCGATTTTTCAATCCAGCGGGATGCGCTGGCCAGTCTGGGATTCGTCGACATCGGATTGCCGGAAACGGTGATCGATGGAGAGCGACATGAGACCCTGATGCTCGATTTTGGTCCGGGTTCAGTCGATGGGTGGATTTCGCGGCTGGTTGCCGGAGAGGTCGGCGTCGATGATTCCGAGCTGCTCGATCTGGCGTCGCGGGCACTGCGGGTCAATGGCGCGCAGGTGCCGTTGACGAAACTCGAGTTCGGCGTCATGCACTACCTGACGATGAGGCAGAACTCGGTCGTTTCACGCGCAGATCTCCTGGCGGATGTGTGGGGAACGGATTATCAGGGCGGCAGCAATGTCGTCGATGTGGTGGTGCGGTCGTTGCGGGTCAAGATGGGATGTCGCGCCGGGGAGCTCGAGACGGTGCGGGGCACGGGGTACCGGCTGGCGAGACAGTGAGAACCGGAGCAGTCGTGCCGCAAAACAGAGGAGAATGATCCGGCTCTGCTGCCAGGGAGCCCGTACGAGCTCTACCAGAACCCGTCATTCTGAGCGAAGCGAAGAATCTTTCGTTCGGGGACTGCCCGATAGCGGAAACAGGGCTGTCGGAGGCTTCCCGCTGCGGCGGGAGATGCTTCGACTGCACTTCGCTACGCTCCGTTCCGCTCAGCATGACGGCGCCTATCTTTATCCGGAACCCGTCATTCTGAGCGAAGCGAAGAATCTCTCGTTCGGGGACTGCCAGATAGCAGAAACAGCGCTGTCGGAGGCTTCCCGCTGCGGCGGGAGATGCTTCGACTACACTCCGCTGCGCTCAGTTCCGCTCAGCATGACGGCGCTCTTACATGCTGCTCCTGCGCCTGTACGCTCCATAAATGGCGAGGCTACGGATGATTCTCATGATGCGAGCGCCATAAATGGCGAGGCTACGTATGGCACTCGTTCCTCGCCAACGAATCAGCCATTGTGAACGCTAGGCAGCGGCTTTGACTGGGAAGCTGCCGGCGACGGGTCCTGCGGTGATCGCCGTGGCCGCGCCCAGCACGTCGAGGACCTCGGTTTGAAGATCGACCGGGACGCCTGAGGACACGAATCCGACGATCGTTGGCGATGCCAGGTACTGGTCGATCGATTGCTGGTCGGTGAAGAGATAGACCCCTCCGTACACGCCGGTCTCGGTGCCATCGATCCACCACTTGGTGACGAGTCCCGGCGCGCGAGCAATCTCCGGCGCCAGCTGCTCCGCCGTTGTCGCATACGTTTCGTGGTCAACTCCCTGCAGTCCAAATCGAATGATGAGCACTTTCATCGCAATCTCCTTTTCGACGAACGGGACGAATACACGTTTCCCGATTTCACATTAGCGGCAACCTGGTGGATGTTGATGAGCGCAAGATGAGTTGATGATGAGAATCTGAAAACCAGGCAACAGGGGTTTCCATCACAGCGCATGACGTTCGCGGTTTTGGTTACTCTTCGGATAGGAATCTCGGGATGCCCCCATTCGCAAGGACTTCTCCCCACTGGCCATGAACGAAACACTGAAAGACACCACGATCACTATTGACCTCTTCGAGGACTTCATCTGCCCCTGGTGCCGGATCGGCCGGGCGAATCTGGCGAATGCGCTGGAACGGTGGGACAAAACCGGTGTCGTGGTCCGGCATCGCCCCTACATGCTCGATCCCGGCATCCCGCCGGAGGGGAACGACTTCCACGCGTACCTGGAATACAAGTTCGGCGGGAATGCCGACCGCATGCATGAGGCCGTCACCGCCGCAGGCAAAGGCGCTGGCGTCGAATTCGACTTCCCGAACATGCGCTACGTCCCGAATACGCTGGCGGCGCACATGCTCGTGGAAATCGCGCCGGAGCACGTCAGAAACGATGTCGTGGCTGATCTGTACGACGGTCACTTCGTCCAGATGCGGAATATCGGTTCGATCGATGTGCTGGTGGAGATCGGGACGCGGCATGGCGTCGAGGAAGCAGCAATCCGGGCGATCGACGCGTCTCACCCGGCGCGCATGCGGGTGGTGGAATCGATTCATGAATCGCAGCAGCTGGGCGTGACGGGAGTGCCGTTCTTCGTGTTTGCCGACGAATATGGGGTGAGCGGCGCGCAGCCGGCGGATTCGCTGTTGCAGGTGTTGGGGATGGTGGATGCGGAGAAAGCTCCATGACTGACCAATCGCTCCCTGAGCACGTTCTCCGCAATCGAACCGCGTGGGACGGGTATGCCGAGCACTACGTCGAATCGGGAAGAAAGCATTGGGCGCAGGAACACCCGACCTGGGGTATCTTCGCGGTGCCCGAGACCAACTTGCGCCTCCTGCCCGAGGACATGACCGGTATGGATGCCATCGAGCTGGGTTGCGGGACGGCGTATGTTTCAGCGTGGATGGCCCGGCGAGGGGCGAAACCGGTCGGGATCGACAATTCGCCGAAACAACTCGAATCGGCGCGAGCCTTCCAGACCGAATTCGACATCAAGTTCCCGCTCCATTTGGGCAACGCTGAGGCGACGCCTTTCGAGGATGCGACGTTCGACTTCGCGATCAGCGAATATGGCGCGGCGATCTGGTGCGATCCGTACAAGTGGATTCCGGAAGCGGCGCGTATTCTGAAGCCGGGCGGGCAGCTCGTCTTTCTCGGCAACAGCATCTTCCTGATGCTGGCGACGGCGCCCGACGCGCTCGAGGAGGATGGCGCCACCATCTGTTTCGAGCGCCCGCTGTTCGGCATGCACCGGTTCGAATGGGTCGATACCGAAGCCGTGGAGTTTCACCTTCCCCATGGAAAGCGAATTGCGCTCTTGCACGACGCCGGATTCGAGATCGAAGAGTTGATCGAAGTCGAAATACCAGACGGTTCGCAGACCAGCTACCCCTACGTGACCCTCGAATGGGCGCAGCAGTGGCCGTGCGAGGAAATCTGGAAGGTGCGGAAACGCGCGTAGCGACATACGGTATGGTGAGAACTCACGATCTTTGCCATTTTCGAGACGAGTTGTCACATTTCCGCGCGATCTCCGTCTAATCTACCGGAAGCACTTGCAATCGTTCTCGAACCGGACTGGGACCGCTGACCCCACAGGCTTTCGCGCCGGGACGATTGAATGAACCGGTGACCTCGTGCAGATCTCCGGTTTGCAGGTACTGGCCACGTCGGAATCGAATGTGAATCACTGTCCAGTGTTGGAAGGAGCGTTCCATGCCATCCAGGTCCAGGTTCTTTTTGTCTGCGTTGTTGACGATTTCGTTTGTCATGGGAGCTTTCATCCTGTCAGTCAGCGCGCAGGATGGCACTCCTGAAGCGTCACCCGTCGCCGTCGACCCGGCGTTGGTCGCCGGGTTCGACACCGCCCAGGGGAACTTTGCCCGAACGGGTGAAGTCGATGTGGCCAGTCTCGTCGGAAACCCAGTCTTGCGCTGGCAAACCACCCTGCCGGCAAACGCATTCAGCGAACCTGGCCGCCTGTCCAGGAACTGGGGTCTCTCATTCAATGCCGATGGCAATCTGATTGTGTCGCAGTACGGTGGTCAAGCGGTCACGATCTTCTCAAGTGACGGCACAGTGATCGCCGTGCTCAATCTGGATCACACGGAGCTTTCCTGGCCGCAATATGCGGTGGCCGGACAGGATGGCCGCATCTATGTGTCGGAGGAAGGGTCGGCGGAGATCACCATCTACACGGTGGGTGACGCATCACCGGAAGCGAGTCCGGAGGCATCGCCTGAAGCCTCACCAGAGGCATAGCTCACTCCTTTTCTCAGCGGATCGCCGCGGGCAGGCAACTGTCCGCGGCGGTTGGAATGACGACGTGTTGCTCAGTACCGGACGGCTGAGCCCGGCGCAGCTGGGGCGTCGACGGAGCTGCGGTCTGAACGCGTCCAGCTCAGTTTGGCCAGGTCGGCGGCGAGCCCGCCGACCATGTATTTCAGCTCGCTGGCCATGGCCAGAAACTGGAACCCTTCGGCGATGCGCTGGTTGATGCCGTCCGCTCCGGACGTATGGATACCGGGCGCCACGCCAACCGATTTGGCCGTTTTCTGCACGTGGGCAAACGCTTCGACCAGGCGGGGATGATCGCTTTCAAGCGGCACACCCAATCCAATGCCCATCGACGCTGCCAGATCGTTGGGCCCGATAAAGCAGGCGGCCACACCCTCCATGCCGAGGATTTCATCGCAGCGCTCGACGGCGTCGATATGCTCGATCTGCAGCACGAGGAGGATTTCGTCGTCGGCATGTTTGAGGTACTCGGAACCTGACGTGCCGAATCGGAGACCAGTCATGCCGCCGCCGACACTCCGGTTCCCTTTCGGCGGAAAGTAAGTCGCTTCGACAGCGCG
>CAYWSE010000101.1:0-11844 GCA_964461025.1 uncultured Sphaerobacteraceae bacterium
ACGGGTTCCTCGTTTGTCTTCTCGTGCGATAGCGACCGGCGGGCGTTCTTCGCCGAGAATCCGTTCGTGCCGTTCGCCTTCGCCGGCCCAGGCGGCGAACTGGGCATCGTGCTCGCAGCCGGAGAGACGCTCGAATGCAGCTGGTACAACGTACCCGACCCGGTGGTTTCCGTTCTTGTGTTCGACTGTCCGGGGGCTGTGGTCAATGTCGCGCAATGCGTTGCAGCGACTGATCCGGTTACGCTTGCGTTCACGTCCACGGGTCAGCTCGGGGCGCTCCACGAAGTCACAACTGACGAAACCGGGATCGTCGAGATCGCGTTGGAGCCCGGTTCCTACGTGCTGAAAACGACGGGTGGAACGATCTGTCTGGTCGATTCCGAGGCGTTCGATTCTGGTGGAAACCTGGTCGTCGCCGGCGAGCCAGTCGAGATTCGGGTATATGCCTGCGGCAGGTAACCTGGATCGCTTCCTGATCCGAGGACAGACCGTCGCGACTGTCCTCGGATCAATCCTTTGCTCGTTGCGACACGCAATTCAGACGCACGGCGGCGCCATGAGCTCGTGGGATGGTCCGGCGCTTCCCGGGACCGGCGGTTGGATGCGAATGTTAAGCCGGAGCCTCACCCTGCAGCAGCGTCACAACCAGGAATGATGCGCCATCATCTCCCGCTTCGACCTGACCAGCGCCCGACCCATTCGCGGCCTCGCCAGACGCCAGTGTCGATGTTTCTCCGTCTTCGCGGGTAAAGACTAGGGATCCGTCGAGTGCCAGCACGAGCGAGTTCACGGCACCGTCGCCGAATGAAATCGAAGCGCCAGCTGTTGCGTCAGCCTGCCAGAGTGTCAGGGTGTACTTCTGCGCTTCGGTCGGAAATGGCGCCCCAATTGCCGTTCGGTTTTCATCGTTGTTGACATCTTCAGGATTGATGAGCTCGAGTGTGTAAAACGACCCGATCGACGCGCCAACCGGCTCCGCTTCGATCTCGTCACGATTGCGGATCGCAGTTCCCTCGCCGACTGCCAGGGTGATGTCGTCACCAACCCCGTCATCATCGTCACCCCGGTGGTCGTCGTCGAAATCGAGTTCCACCGAAATCTCGTGCGCGTAAGCGAATCCCAAACGCACGCGAAATTCATGATCCTCGTCGTCATCCTGGACGACAACCCGGTTGATTTGCCAGATGCGGTCTTTGCCATCGAGCTCTGCAGTTTGTTCAGCCACCTGCACCAGCAATTCGGCGGCCGGAGTGGCGCTTCCCTGCGCTGCAGCCATCGATATTCGGCTTCCTGCGGCAGTCATTGCGGTGAGCGCCAGCATCGTTCGCCGGTTGAGGAGGCGATGGGCTGGTGTGAATGCCATGTCGGTCTTCATTCGCGGTCCTTTCTCGCCCCGGCACGAATCTGAATGCTCGTCCCGCTGGCAGCAGCATCAATGTTCGGTAGTATCCCCCAAGTCGCGCATGACATTGGACTTCCAGTTCAGGCGGATTCGTCGTCCCGGGCAAGACGACTGCGAAACGCGTCGATTGTACGGACCAGCCCTTCGTCGAGCGAAATCTCCGGGCGCCAGCACAGAATGGACATTGCCCGCGTGATATCTGGCCGCCGGCGCACTGGATCATCTGGCGGCAGCGGCAGATGGACAACCTCCGACGTCGATCCAGACAGGCGCAAAACCTTCTCGGCCAGCTCGCGCATGGTGAATTCGTTCGGATTGCCGATATTCACCGGCTCCGGGTAATCGGATGCCATCAACCGCACGATTCCCTCGATGAGGTCGTCGATGTACTGAAAACTGCGCGTCTGCGATCCGTCGCCATACATCGTCAGCGGTTCGCCACGCAATGCCTGCACGACGAAATTGCTCACGACCCGTCCATCGCCCGGGTCCATCCGTGGTCCATAGGTGTTGAAGATGCGCACGATACGGGTCTCGGTTCCGGAGGCATTTCGGTAGGCCATCATCAGCGCTTCGGCGTACCGTTTCGATTCGTCATACATCGAGCGCGGACCCGTTGAGCTGACATGCCCCCGGTAGTCTTCGCGCTGGGGATGATCGAGTGGGTCGCCGTAAACCTCGGACGTGCTGGCAAAGAGCATTCTGGCGTTGTCGCGCACCGCGATGTCGAGCAACTGGCGGGTCGTTTCAGCATTGACCCGCAAGGTGGCAATGGCGTGACGTTGATAGGCGGGAGGACTGGCCGGGCTGGCCATGTGGTAGATGCGATCAACCTTCGGCAGCTCGGGAAGCCCATTCAGCAAATCGTGCTGAATCAGCGTGAACCGATCGTTGCCGAGAAACGGCTCGACATTCGAGCGGGCTCCGGTGACCATATTGTCGATGGCGATGACGGTTTGGCCATCGTTCAGCAGCCGCTCGCAGAGATGCGACCCGACAAATCCCGCTCCACCGGTGACCACTGTCGTCAAGAAGGACGCTCCCTGCGTACTACAGGCACGGCGCCTGTCCGAAAACCAGCGGCGATTGTACGCGAGAGCGGTTTGCGCGATGCAAGGCGGTCATGGTCCGGTTCGAATTACTGAGCCGAAACGGCGCCCCAATCGTCGAACATCGCCACCAGGCATTCGCAGAGTGCTGCTGAGTCGCGCATTTCGTCACGCAATGTCGCGATCAGCTCCAGTTTGCCAGAGAGATTTCCCGTGTGGGTGTGCATGAGTCGCGTCGCTGCCTCGTTG
Source organism: uncultured Sphaerobacteraceae bacterium (assembly GCA_964461025.1). Taxonomy (GTDB): domain Bacteria; phylum Chloroflexota; class Chloroflexia; order Thermomicrobiales; family UBA6265; genus JAHBVL01. The sequence continues at coordinate 2,701 of CAYWSE010000101.1, forward strand.
CCTGCCCGGGTGAGATAGGCGGCTGAGAGGGCCAGCGCTTCGATCTCGTGTGGTTTCGGTGGTGAAAAAACAGGAACCAGCGGCCGTGACGACACCTCACACCTCCAGATGATGATGCTCCTCGCTTCGTGGCGACGCGAGGCGAACTGGCTGGACGGGACAGACACAATAGCCAGTTCACCAGGCGTCGTATAGATCATATGTTCTAAATACCGTGATTGTCAATTTCGGTGATCGCAGGTCGTGAGTCGCAGATCGAAGACCGAACGGAGGTCGGCGGTCAGCAACAACCGCTCCGATGCCATTCGCCCAAATGTAGCCTCCTGCGCCGTAGAACACCCCATGTTGTAGCCTCCGGCAGAGCGCCGGAGCCCACGTCCGCGGTCCGCAGGTCGTCAAACGAGCGTCATGCCGTAGCTGCGCACAGCGGTGCGCCCGGCGCATCCCAGAGGGAGATCGGGCATAGGAATCGATTCGTCGCGACCGACGTTATGAGTCGCCGACGCCGAAAAGGAGCAGGGCGTCGACACCCATTCGACTTCGCTCAGAACAGGCTCAGGTCGATGCCTATGGAGAAAAGGGATTGGCGCTCCGCCTAACTGAATTTCGGCGTGTCCCCTGTCGCGGTTTGATCCGAGGCCTCTGCTTCGAAGACTTTCTTGAGCACGTCGTCTGAAACCGGCTGCGAGATCAGGTCGCCTTCATACCCGGAGAGCGCACTCTGCGTGGCCAGCACGGAGTCGTTGTCGACTAACGCGACGATCGCTGCCTGCGTCCCTGTGAGTTTGTTTGCCAGTTCTTTGATATCTTCGTTTTCCACGCCACGATCGATGAACTTGCCAAGCAACCCGCCGAGAGCTCCGCCGACAAGACCACTGAGCAGCAGACTGGGCGGAAAGATCAAGCCGAACACGCCGCCAATGACTGCGCCCCGAATCGCTCCACCTTTGCCCGAAATATCGTTTGTCTCGTGGATTTCGATCTTGCCGTCCTCATTCTTGGTGATGATCGCGGCGTCTTTCATCGTGATCGTCACCGCTTTGTGCATGCGCTCGAGCATGTCGATCGTCGTTTGGGCATGCTCCGCGTCTGGATAGATGGCCGCGATAAGTGTGTGCTTCTGATCGCTCATGGTGCTGAATCCTTCTTGCGTGGTCGATGCCGATATGCGTTATGGACATGATACGACGCAATGAGACCCGGAGTGATGCCCGGGTCTCGAGCTTGCGACGTTTGAAGAGGAAATCAGGCGACTGACGGCGCAATGACCGCGCAGGCGATGTGGGCGCCGCTGTGGCCGGACAAATCGGCTGTCGTATCGCGTTTCGGGAAGCACGGGCGTTGGGTATCCTGACCAGAATTGATTGAACGAACCGCAGGATGAAGCAAATGGCCCACAGAACAGAAGAATTTCTGACCACCTTCAATGAACTTGAAACGTTTCTGCGCGATTCGACCGACTCGTTGCGCAATGTGCCGTTTGGCAGCCTGATTGTCCGCGCCGGCGAAAACAACGCGGCCGTTCGCGCCAATGCACGTGATCTGCGTGAATGGGCCGATCTGCGGAACGCCGTGGTGCACGAGCATCCCCGCGGTGAGGTGATCGCTGAAATCACCCCCGCCGCGCTCGGCGAGTTTCAGGCCATGGCCGGAAAGATCATGGCGCCGCCGCTCATTTTTCCCCGCTACCGGCGGGATGTTCGCGTGTTCAAGGTGACCGATCCGCTCACTGAAGCCGTCGACGATCTCTGGCGTGAGGGTTACTCCCAGGTCATCGTTCGAAATCACGACGATATGACCCAGCTCAGCTACGCCGGCATCTCCCGCTGGATGGGCGAAGCCATCGAGGGCACGGTTATCGAGCTGGACGGCGCAACCGTTGGCGCCGCGCTTGCCTACGAGGAGGCGGGAGGCATCGACTTCCTCGCGCGCGAAGCAACGATCTTCGACGCTCGCGAACGATTCCAGCAGTTGGCAGTCCGCCGGCAGCAACGGTTGCGCGTCATTGTCATCACCGAACACGGGCTTGCTCGCGAAGCGCCACTCGGTCTCATTACCGCCTCTGACATCCTCGAAGCGGAAAACGGATTGAACAATACCGGTCGTTAGCCCTGACAGCACGACGAGCGCCGCCTGCCCTGCAGACAACGTAGCCACGGCAGCCTCTGTGTACGTCGGTCGTTTGCTGATTGCGTAGTCGCAAATACGTCGAAATCTACAGGACGCCGCTCTACCCACTCGCCACAATACGGTCGCTGGGAACAGTGGTTGCTCCCAGGTAGTGGTTCTTAATGGAAAGGGAAACGCGGTGGGTAATCGGATCAGAAGCGTGTTTGTTTTCGCGGTGATTGCCGTGATGTTCGGAGTTGTCTCTTTCGGCGCTCCACAAGCCTCGGCCCAGGAGCGGGTCTATTCCGACGATATGAGCAGTGCGGCGATTGGTCTCTTCTCTCAGACCTCGCCCGATCCCAGTCAGTACAGCTACATCTATAAGAATGGTCAGTTCATCGCGCAGGCCGTCAACACCTACTTCCAGGGCGAGATCTTCTCCTTTGCCAACACTCCCGATCTGGTCAATGTCACCACCGCGGTCGATGTCGGTATCGGTGGCGCCGACGAGCGCGAGATCTACGGTTTCGTTGGTTGCCGGGCCGGTCTCAACGACGAGGGCTACATGTTCCTGCTCGAACCGACCACCGGTCGCGCCGCGCTCTGGCGGCAGGATGCTGCCGGTCCGGTGCTGCTGGCGGAGACGTTCGTCAAGTATCTCGTCACCCCGGGCGTCAGCCAGTTCAACCGCATCGCCATCGACTGCTATGGCAGCCAGATTTCCGGCGCGGTGAATGGCACCGTTGTCCTCTCGGAAGTTGATTCCAGTTACGGCTATGGTCTCTCGTACGTCGGCATCGGCAACACCGGTGGCGCGGCGGACAACCTCTTCGGCGTCTTCGACAACCTCGTCGTCACCGATCATAGTGGAGCGGTTGCGCCGGTTGGTTTTACCAAGGCTCCCGCGATCCAGATGGCGGGTCCGCTCTCCGGTGTGCTCACCGAGCAGGCCTCGACGGTTTCAACCGCAAACGCCGGCGTCAGCCTGGTCGACTTCTTCGCCACAGCCTCGTTCGTCGCACCGTCGAATGCGGTGCCCTGGGACGTGACCATTGGCTTCCGTGACTCGCCTGTTGCCGAGGAATATCGCCTGACAATCGCTTCGACTGGTGAGTGGCGGCTCTCGATCGGCACAAGTGCGCCGTTTGCCACGGGCTACGTCGCCAACCTGCTGATTGCTCCGGGCTCAGTGAATACGATCGACCTGCTGGTCGAGGGCGCGAACGGCGCCGCCGCGCTCAATGGCACTGACTTCGCCGCGTTCAATCTCTCAGCGTCGGTGAATGCGGGCGACGTCTGGATCGCCACCGCCAACAGTGGTTCGACCACCCAGGTTGGCCGCATCACCCAGTACACCGCCTTCGAAGTCTGGGCGACCGCATAAGCACACCCACGCGGGCACCATCCCGCCTGCAGACCGAAACACCCCCTCCGGCAACGGCAGGGGGTGTTTCTCATTGAAGAATCGATGACGAGCGACGTCGGCCTGGGCATCCAGCAGACATGGGGTCTGCAACCACCAGGCCAGGACGTACGGTCTACGACTTACGTCTCCCGGGCCAGCAACCGCAGCGCTGTCTCCACAAGCGCCAGATCCGTTTCTGCCTCCTGCAAATCGCGTTCGCTTCGAGAGTCGCTCCTCAGGATCCACACCGCCGACAGACCGCAGAAGGCTACGGTCCATTCCAGCAACCGCGTTCGGTCGACATTGGCGACCCGGCCAATCACGTCGATCTGACGCAACAACCGTTTCGGGTCCGGCCCGAAGGCGTGGCGCGGATTGCGCAGAATATTCACGAAATCGAAAGTGCGCTCGCCGGTCAATCCCTTCGGATCGATGGCCAGCCACCCACGCGACCCGCCATCGAGCACATTGTCGTGGTGCAGATCGCCATGCAGAACAGCGACGTCGCGCTGGCTGGCCAGGAGTCGTTCGGCATAGCTCGCCGACTCCATCAGCACGCCGCCAAGCTGAAGGGCTCCCGCTCCGAGTGGGGCGAACCACCTCTCCAGCGACACCATCGACGGTGGTGGCGAAGTGGGACGAGGCGCGTGCAATAGCGCCGCGGTTTCGCAGATGATGCGGGTGGCTTCCTCGTCTTCGCCCGCCAGCGCCATGGTCGCCAGAGAGCGTTCTCCCGTCAGCCGTTCGAGCAGGAGTCCATCTCCTTCTCGCTGGAAGACGCGGGCGGCGCCATCTCCTGCCCACCATTCCATCAGGTCCGAGCCGGCGCGCTCCTCTTCGTGCATCAGCAGCTTCAGCATCGCCGGTTGATCGCCGTAGCGGACGGGCAGGAGACGGCTGAACTGGGTATTGATCGGCGCTCCGTCGATGTCGAGACTCCACCTGTCGATGTATGTCTCGAATCCCGTCGCCTCGTTGTCGGTCATTTTGCGATTCCACCGATATAATCGTAATGACACCAGATGCCGCTCGTCGGTCCTCGGCCTGCCTGAGGACATGTTCGCCACGAGGAGAAGAGATGATGACCGCGCAGTCCCGGAAAGCATTGCTCCTGGTTGCCGCTGCATTGTTGTTTGCCGGCATCGCCCCGTTCATGGTTTCCGCGCAGTCGCCCGAACAGGTCTTTTTCTCTGATGCGATGGACGGTTCGACACCCGCCCTGCTCTCCGATGCGTCGCCCGAGCCTGGCCGCTATGTCTACCAGTACGCACTGGGAGAGTACATCCTGCAGGCGAATGACCCCGCCCACACTGGGGATTTCTTCAGCCGGGTCGATGCGGGTCCGTTCTCAGACGGCGGCATCTCCGTCGATGCCGTCATCGACATTGGCGATGGCGACGCGCCTGGACCTCATCTCTTTGTCGGGTGCCGGGCGGGCGACGATCACAACGGTTACGCGCTTCGTCTTCAGCCGGCAACCGGCAATGTCACGCTTTGGCGTCTCGACGCCGATGGCTCGGCAGAGCTTGCCATGGCCGACGCTCTCGCTTTGCTCGGCCCCGTCAACACATTCGACCGGATTGGCATCGATTGCACTGGCTCGACGATCTCGGGTGTAGTGAACGGTGAGCTCGTTGTCACCGCGACAGACGACACCTATGCCGCTGGCTTTGCGTTCATTGGGGCCGGTACGCAGACCGCGTTCCCGGGTTCAGTCTTCGCGGCATTCGACAATCTTGAGGTGAACGGTACACCCGCCGAAGAGGCGAGTGAAGCCACCGAGGAACCGGCTGAGGAAGCAACCGAAGAACCGGCCGAGGCCACTGCCGAGCCAGCTGAGGAAACGGCGGCTCCCCAGGAAACAGCTGCGACCGGCACCGTCTACGATCCCGCCATCCTCGAACCGGCGGTCATCGATTACGCCTTCAACGCCGGTCCAGTCACCGAGGGAATCGTCGAAGATATCGAGCTCTCCAATGGCGCTCTGGTTGCCACTGCGGCCGGTGTTCAGGTGTCCGACTTCCACACCGAGGTCCGCTTTGTCGTCCCGGAAGCGCCGGCCGGAGCGTGGTCGATCGGATTCTGTTTCTGGATCGATGCGGATGGGAATTGTTCCACGGCGTACATCCGCATCGATGGCGCCAGTGCCGAATGGGTCTACGGTCAATCGAGCGCCAGCGGCGACGCTGCCACGCTCGACTCTGGCCCGATCGACAATCTCGACCTGACACCGGGAGCCAGCAACTTCTTCGGTCTGACCGTTGTTGACAATACTGGCGTCTTCATCGTCAATGGTCCCGACCCGGCGGCCTCGTTCACAATCCAGTCTGCTCCGGCAACTGGAGATGTCTCCCGCACCCTCGGGTTTGTCGCGGCCGACGCCAGCGACGAAACGGCCTTCACCGTGCCCACTGACGAGTTCTACGTCTGGGATCTGGCGGATATGCCAGCCGTCGCCGGCGAGGAAATCGCGCTCGGCGAACCTGAAGTGACTGCAGAGGGAGACTCGACTGCAGAGCCGGAAGTGACTGAGGAACCAACCGAAGTCGCGACAGAAGAGCCGGAAGCGACAGAAGAGCCGGAGGAGACCCCGACGCCAGAAGTCGAAACACCGGAAGAGGAAGCATCGCCGGTCGCAGCTTCGACGCCGCTGGTGACTTCCTCCTCGGCGCCTGAGACATCGTTCGATATCACGCTGGGCAATCAGATAGCCTTCTCGGAGTCGGGTACGCTGACTGAATCGGAAAGTGAGATCGATATCGAAGTCGCCGATGTGGACACTGCGGATTTCTACGCAGTGGCAACGTTCCTTGTGCCAGATGAAGATTCTCCTCCGTGGGATTTCACCATTGGCTTCCGCGACAATGGCGGTGACGATCAGTACCGGTTGACGGTCGATTCGGACGGTTTCTGGAATCTGTCCTATGGAGGAGAGGATTCGATCGACACCGGCAACCTCGACAATCTGCGGATCAGACCGGGAGATGAGAATGTTGTCGAGGTCTACGCTGTCGGCGACACAGGCGGCCTTGCCCTCAATGGAGACGAAATCGCGACGCTCGATCTCTCCGATGAAACCGAACCTGGCAATATCTGGATTGGCACCGCCGCCACATTGGAGACGACGTTGGTGGACAGGGAAACCGAATTCAGAGACTTTCAGGTATGGGAGATTGACTGAACGCCGCAAGCCAGCTGGATTCTCGTGATCGACCATGGCGGGCAGCGCTTGTCACGGAACGGACTTGCCCATACGCTGACGCTGTTCTGCCCGGCGAGGGCAGGTAAGGCAGTTCCGCTGCTGGCAGGCTCGTTGTCCTGCCCGAAGACGCGGAAGCTGGACCAGGCGCTTTCCGGCCCCTGGGAATGAAAGAGTGCGATCTGACAGCATGATTATCGACGTGCACAACCACACACCGCGGCACCGGGTTGCCCCCGAACAAACGGAACGGGCGCTCGATGCCAAATGGCGCCCAGACCAGAGTGCCTCGACGGTGCATACCTGGGATGAGCATGTCAAGGCGCTGGAAATGGTCGACCGGGCTATCGTTTTCAACATCGCGTCCGACCCGCGCAGCGACGTCCCGGACGATGGGCAGCTGATCTATCAGACGCCAGACGTCAACAACGACACCGCCGCATTTGTGCGGGCACATCCGGAGAAGTTCATCGGTTTTCTCACCGTTCACCCGCATCAGCACGACGCCCTCGAGGAAATCGAGCGAGGCACGCAGGATCTCGGTCTGCGCGGCATCAAACTCGGGCCCAACTACCAGAACTTCGATCCACTCGGTCCGGAAGCGTTTGCGGTTTACAAACGCGCCGAAGAGCTCGGTCTGCCGATCCTCTTTCATCAGGGGACATCGCCAGTTCGCTTCGCCGATCTCGATTACGCCCATCCCCGCCATATGGATCGTGTTGCAACAGCTTTTCCCGATTTGAAGGTGATCATGGCCCACATCGGGCATCCGTGGCAGATCGACTGCATCGTCGTGATTCGCAAGCACCCGAATGTCTATGCTGACATCTCAGCGAATTTTTACCGGCCGTGGTCCTATTACAATGCGTTCCGCCTGGCCACCGAGTGGGGTGTGCTCGATAAGCTGTTGTTTGGGTCGGACTACCCGATCGCGGCGCCAAAGGAAACGATGGACGCGCTCTGGCGCGTCAACGATGTCATCCTCGGAACATCGTTGCCCGAGGTGCCGATTGGCAAACTCGAAGAGATTCTGCATCGCGAGAGTCTTGAGCTCCTGGGACTGGCTGAATGAACATGACTCCGCACGACCTTCGCCAGCAGTTGCGTGGCGTGATCGCCTTTACGCCGACGCCATTTCACGACGATGAGCGCGTCGATTACGATGCGCTCGGGCAGCAAATCAACCGGCTGATCATCAATGGCGCGCACGTTGTCGTCGTCTGCGGTGGGGTCGGCGAATATGTTTCGCTGACGCTCGATGAATACCGGGAATGCATCAGCGTCGCGGTCGAAGCCGCGAGTGGACGGGTGCCGTTGCTGGCCGGCATTGGTCACTCGACTCGCATTGCCTGCGAGCTTGCCGAGTATTCGGCAACCAAAGGTGTCAGCGGGCTAATGATCAACCCGCTCTATTTCATCGAACCGCCGGACGATGGACTGTTCAAGCATTATCAATCGATCGCCGCCGCTTCGCATCTCGGCATGATGATCTTTTCGACGAAAGGTCAGGTCTACGGGCCCGATCTGGTCGAACAGCTTGCCGAGATCGACGAGATCGTCGCGCTGAAAGACGAATGGGGCGATCTGAAGCTCTTCGTCGAAACCCGGGAACGACTGGGTGATCGTCTGACCTGGATCAATGGCATGGCCGAAACGCTGACCGTGCCGTACTTCGCCGCCGGCGCGCAGGCGTTCACGTCGGGAATCGTCAACTTCGCTCCGAACCTCGTGCTCGATGTCTGGCGTCTGGCTTCGACGGGCCGGACGGTCGAATTGGAATCGCTGATCGCTCAGAAAATCCGCCCGATCGCGAAGTTACGAGAAAAGCGTAAGGGCTATTCGATCGCGGTGATCAAGGAAGCGATGCACCTGCTGGAGTATTGCGGCAACACGGTCCGTTCGCCGCTCATGCCGATCCTCGACGAAGACCGCGAGCACCTCCAGGCGATTCTCACCGATCTCGGCCTCCTCACCGAACCCTCCCCCGAGGAATAACGAAGGCGAAGAGGCGAAGACAGCCACTTCCCCCTCTCCCGCACCTGCAACCGCGCTATCCTGCTACGATGCCGCAAGCGTTCATCTCGTCCTATTGCCCATTGCCTTTTGCCTGAAGGATCCCCAATGCCAGACGCCCAGGGCCGCAAGATCGTCGATTGCCATACTCACCTGATGTGGTATCCGGATCACGTCTCCCAGGAGTATGCCGAGGAAGCGCTCGCCTCCAAGCTGATCAAGCTGAAGATGTCAGGTGGTCAGGCATACACCGGCCGGCTCGACCTCCATTCATACGACTCGACCCCGGAGAACCACTGGGAGGTCTCCGAACCGGCCGATCATGTGGTCGTGTTCGGTCTGCAGGCGAAAGCGACCGGGCTGTGGGTGCCGAACGAGATCGTTTCAGACTATGTGAAAGCCCATCCGGAGAAGATGC
>CAYWSE010000102.1:0-11306 GCA_964461025.1 uncultured Sphaerobacteraceae bacterium
GAACACCCTCGCCAAGAGCAGCGAGAAGTTCTTCATCAGGCGTGTCGAGCGCGCGGCGGAGGCTCAGACCCATGCGGCGTCGCTCGGGGTCGATGCGAATAATCCGCAGGATGAGTTCCTGGCCCTCTTCGACAACCTGCTTCGGATGCGCGATCCGCTCGTCGGTCAGCTCGGAAACGTGAATGAGGCCCTCGATACCGTCCTCGATCCGCGCGAATGCGCCGAAATTGGCCAGCTGGGTGACCGTGCCGCGAACGAGTTGTCCAACATCGTAGGCATTGGCGACGCGACTCCATGGCTCGGCCTGCGTCCGCTTGATCGAGAGCGCGATCTTCTTTTCCTGCGGATTGATGCCGAGGACGTACACATCGACCTCTTCGCCAATCTTCAGAATTTCGCTTGGGTGGCGCACCCGGCTCCAGGAAAGTTCTGAGAGGTGAACGAGTCCATCCGCGCCACCGATGTCGACAAAGGCGCCGAAGTCGCAAATCGACGAAACACGGCCGCGGCGAACTTCGCCTTCCTTCAGCTCCTTGATGAGCTGATCCTTCATCTCGTCGCGCTTCTCCTGCATGGCCTGGCGCTCAGAGAGGATGAGGCGATTGCGATGGCGATTGATCTCGATGACCTTGAGGGGCAGCGACGTGCCGATCAGCTTGGCCATTTCAGTCTGCTTGCCAAGCTCATCGGAACCGCGAATCTCGGTAACCTGCGATGCGGGCACGAAGCCACGCACACCGTCGAGATTCACGAGGAGACCGCCCTTGTTGTAGTTGATGACCTCAGCGTCGATGACGCCGTTCTCATCGTAAATTTCCTGCAATCGTCTCCAGCTCTTCTCCTGGCGCGCCCGGTCGATGCTGACCGTTGCGTGCCCTTCCTGATTCTCAGGCTGAACGACGAAAACGAGAATGGTGTCCCCCACCGCCAGGGCCTGTTTCTCCGCCGATGTGAGGCTTGAGAATTCCTTGGACGGCACAACCCCTTCTGACTTGGAACCGATGTCGACGAGAATCTCGTCGCGATCGACTCGCATGATCACGCCATCCATCACATCGCCATACTTGAGCGTGCGATAGTCGTGACTGGGGTCGTTCAGGTACTTTTCCATGAGCGATTGGGTGGGAGCGCTATCCTCCGCGCCTTCTCGCAAGCTAACGTCCGTGCTAGTCATAAACCTTCCTTCAAGCGTCGTCGCCATCGCCGGACCGTCTTCCGAATGGCACGCGGAACCTGCCCACCGACCCGGGACCCAACCTGCAGAGTATACGCGCCCAGCAAAGTCACAGGCAAACGGAGGGGCAATAGGCAAAGAGCAATAGGCAATAGGCAATAGGCAATAGGCAATAGGCAATAGGCAAAGGTAACTGGCAACTGGTTGGTGGCAACTCGTCGCGACTCGTTGATCCCTCTGACGCTGAGAAGTCCGAGAGCGGCACCATTGCCTTTTGCCCTTTGCCTAAATCGTCTCGAGCACCTCGCTCAGCGCGCCGAGACACGCCTCGATGTCATCCTCGTCGACCCACCCCATGTGGCCGATTCGGATGATCTTGTCGGCGAGGTGAGCCTGACCGGCTGCGACGACCACACCGTGATCTTCTTCGAGGCGTCTGATGATCGCCTTGTTGGATATCCCTTCCGGCGGGAAGAAAGCAGTCACCGTGTTCGAGGCGATGCTCGCGTCCGGCAGCAATTCCAGCCCAAGCTGGGCCAGTCCTGCCCGGGTGAGCTCGCCGACACGGGCATGTCGCCGCCAGGTCTCATCGAGTCCCTCGGCTTCGATCATCCTGGTCGCAGCGTCCAGACCATAGAGCAATGTCAACGGCGGTGTTGTCGGCGTCCAACCATCGCTGGCCATATCTCTCGTACGAGCGATATCCCAGAAAAAACGCGGGTAGGTCGACGACGCCGCGGCCTCCCAGGCTCTCTCGCCGACCGTGACCAGTACGATCCCCGGTGGGCACATCCATGCTTTTTGCGACCCCGAGAGGACGAAATCGAGGCCCCAGCCATCGACATCGATCGGCAATCCGCCCGCCGAGCTCACCGCGTCGACAAGCACCAGGGCTCCATGATCGCGAACGACCGCCGCCAGCTCCGGCAACGGGTTCGTAACGCCAGTGGATGTCTCATTGTGGGTCAGCAGCACCGCCTTGACGCCCGGATGCTCGCGCAATCCGGCGGCCAGCTGGTCGGGAGAGATGCTTTCTCCCCATCGACGGTCGATGCGGACGACACCCATGCCAAGCGTCTTGGCGACGCCGGCGAATCGATCGCCGAAATCTCCGGTGACCGCTGCCAGCACGGAATCGCCTGGCGAAAGCAGATTGGTGACGGCGATTTCCCAGCCTGCAGATCCAGAGCCGGGCCAGAGCAGCACATCGGATTCGGTGCGATGCAGCCGTCGCAACCGGGCGAGAAGATCGCGGTAGAACTCGCCGAACTCGGGACTGCGATGCGGAATCATGGGACGCTGCATCGCGTCCAGCACTTCGGGTGGAAGCGGTGTTGGTCCAGGAAGACGGAAGTTGCTTTTCACGTAGTCATCACCAATCGCTCAACGCAGCTCGATCGCGGTCGCGAGTATAGGGTCACGATGTCACTACGGTGATGAGTCCCTCGAGTCCCGCAAAATCGTCCGCGTTGCGCGTAATCACGATGGCGCCATTCGCGACAGCGGTGCCGGCAATCATGAGATCGATGGCCCGCCCACGGACCTCTCGCCCACTGGCGAGTACGAGCCCGCACACCGCTTCGTAGGCATCGGCAGCGGCATCGTCGAACGGAACACCCGGGCCGAGAAGCGCGCGAAGCCGCGTCACGCGCGCTTCGCGGCGCGCACGCTCCAGCGAGCTGCTGGCCTTGCTGATGCCAAGACTAAGCTCCGCCCAGGAGAGCGAGGAGACGGCGAGGTCATAGCCTGGATGAATCAACGCTTCATCAACCAGCAGGTTCGTGTCGAGAATGGCTTTCATTCGTCACGCTGCCAGGGATCGGGTGCTTCGACCATGGCCCGGTCGGCGGCGATCTCGCGCGCCCAGGCACTGTCAGCGCCGAGTTCTCGCAAGAGAGCGTTCACCTCTTCACTCGGAACCCAGCGGGGAGTCCGGTGAGCGACAACGTCGGCCACCGGCTCTCCATGATCGGTGATGGTGTAACTCGCTCCCCGCCGGACTTCACGAAGCATCTGCGTTGGATTCTGGCGCAGCTCTCCAATGCTGATGGTCTTGCTCAAGACAACACTCCAATCTAGACAATTATCTAGATTTTACATCCTCCGGACGTGAGCCTCCTCGCCTCTCCGGGAACTGGACAAGGGGTCAGGGGTGAGGATGTCACGACACCACGGCATTCTCAAGATCCGCTGGCCGCGCAAACAGGATCAGGCTCGGCTCGATCTCCGCTTCGCCGCACCGCAAGATGCCAACCCCGAAATGTGGCCCCATGCGCCGGTCGGTTGGGGAGCCAGGGTTGAAAAGGACAGTCTCGCCTTGTCTCTCGATGTTCGGAATGTGACTGTGCCCGTAGACGACGAGAGTGGTCGTCTCCGGGAATGCAGCGGAGGCGGACTGGCGAGCTGTTCGCCCGCCCTCATGTCCGTGGATGAGTCCAATGCGATGCTTGCCGACGTGGAGATGAACCTTGAGCGGCAGGATTTCGGCGAGTTCCGGCGCATCGGTATTGCCGCGTACAGCGACCACCGGAGCGATCGCTGCGAGCTCGTCGAGCACAGTGCGATCGTTGATGTCCCCTGCATGCAGGATGAGTCCGACTCCAGCCCGGCGAAAGAGATCGAGGACCTCCTTCGGCAACGATCGTCTTCCTTCGGCATAGATATGTGTGTCGGAAAGCACGCCAATCGTCAGAGGCGGACGCCACCTGTCGGTGACGACCTCAGCGGGACCCACTGACTATCTTTCGTCGAGGATCGCGAAGAGTACGCCGCTGATCACCGTCGAGAGGATCGCGCCGACGCCAATCCCCCACGGATCAGCCTCGATGCCGGGCACGATATACGTCGCCAAGGCAAAGATTCCGGAGTTGAGCACGAACGCGAACAACCCAAAGGTCAGGCAGTTCAACGGCAACGTGATCGCCCTGAGAAACGGCATCAGAAAGGCGTTGAGCAACCCGAGCACGAGACCGAACAGGAGCACCGTGGAAACGGTGTCGTACTCGATGATCCCACCCTGAAAGAGCTCGCCGACGGCAAGAACCGCGACCGAACCACCGATCAGATAGGCGACGATACGAGCGATCATGCCGTCACGCTTCCATTCAATTTGAGTGGTGCGTAGATCGAAAAGCCATCGAACTCATGGGTTGCCTTGTCCGCGTCTATCCGCTCAGCAGCCCGACCGCCCATCACCGAAGCCATCGCGTCACGCATTGCCGGAATCATGGCCGGAGGCATCGTGTCGCCGCTATGACAGGGCAGGATCAGCGACAGCGACGGCGACAGCTCCGCGAGCATCGTCAGCGTGGCGAGGTAGTCGTCGAGGTTTGTGTCGTCGCTGTACGCGTAAAGCGGACCGGGATAGACAACGTCGGTGCTCAGCAGCAGTCCGCGATGACGATCGAGAAAGGCGAGAAGTCCGGGCGAATGTCCGGGAAGGTGCAGGACGTCGAGCTGCACGCCGCCAAGATCGATCACTCCTCCGCCGTTCAGAAAGCTGTCGGCCATGCTGGAGGGAATGCTCAAATCCTCCCATGCCACTCCCGGCGGCAGCGGACCACCGAGCAGGTTGGCGGTGCTCGAAGCCTGCAGGGCGACCGTGTTCGATGGATCATCGAGCCAGCGCGCTTCGTCCGGGTGGATTGCGATCTGATCGAATCGCCAGTTGCCGCCGATATGGTCCCAGTGAGCGTGACTATTGACGACGCTGACTGGAAGCGGTGTGAGCTGCTCGACCACGGCGCGAATATCGCCGATGCCGGTTCCGGTATCGATCAGCGTGGCGCGATCGCGACCGCAAACGAGATACGACCGCACATGTTCGGGATGCGACGGCTCACCGATGGCGAAGACGCCGTCGGCCATTTCTTTCACCTCGAACCACTGTTGTGCGTCGAAGAACTCGGTCATGCGCGTCTATCGGTCTCCCAGATATGCCGAACCGGTCGCTGACGCGACCGGTCGCAGATGCAGATTTGGGTTTCTCGCAGATATGTCAACAAATCGATGCGAACAGCTGGCTCTTAGCTCTGGTTGCGGCGTCGCCGGCGTTCTGCCTTGCGGCGCTTGGCCCGGTTCTCTTCCTGAGCACTGATGAATCGCAAACCGCGCCGGTGCTCCCGAATGATCCCCGATCGCTCAATACCCTTGGTGAAACGACGAAGGAGCTGATCAAACGATTCTGAATCACGAAGCTCTACATGCATGCGGTTTCGATGCCATCCTTTCTGCCACGAGGCACGCGTTACTAACACAGTGTGATCACTGCGGACGGAGAGTATGAATCACCGCATCACGTTCCGGCAAGCTTCGAACGCTACCACCAACCATACGGAATGTTGCGATAGGGGTTGAGGTGGGGATAACACCCCTCGCTGAGCAGCATCTCGACCCGGTACAGAAAGGCCGCGATCTCTCTGCGGCTCAGCCATGGCTGGAGCTGACTTGTCAGCTGCTCTGATTCATCGAGGATTCGAGTCAGGTCGCCAACCAGACCTGGAGAAACCGCGACACCGCTGAACTGCCACATCACTGTGCGCAATTTGGGTTCGTCGTTGAACGTCAGTCCGTGATCGATCCCCCAGACCTTGCCCGTCACATCGAGCAGGCAATGCGAGAGCTTCCGGTCGGCATTATTCGTGATGTGGTCGAAGAGCACGAGCTTTTCATTGTCGAGCGACCGTTCGCCCCACAGGGCATCGGGATCCTCAATTGTGTCGTCTGGTTCGATATAGAGCTGCAGGCTACCGATCCCGTGCGGACCCTCCCGGGCGATGGTCGGCGGCACGATGTCCCAATTGAGCCACTTGCTGAGCACATACGCCGCCACCTCGCGCTTGTACAGGGTGCCGCTGCGGAAATCATGGAGAGGCGCTTCGCCCGCGCGCGGTTTGTAGATCGCCAGATAGTGACCGACAACTGAGCGCAACGCAACCGCAAAGGAATAGTTCGAACCCCACGGGATCAGGCTGGCCGCCTGGATATCGGCGTTGGTCATCATCTCGAGCGCATCCTGCTCGCTCAGCGGCGGCGGCGAGGAGTCGCTTTGTTCGCCAGAGTTCTTGAGTTCGAGAAAGAGGTTCGGCATCGATGCATCACTCAGGGCGGGGAGCGTCGAAGCGCTCCTGCGTGCGTCACATTCTACTCAGCGCGTGGAGACGTGATAATGGACTAAGTCGATGAGGCGTTTGCAGACAGGGGATGAACATGCGGTTTGGACGAGTGAGCACACGTGATGGACAGGTTGTCGATACGATCATCGATGGCGATGACGTTTACGCCATGTCGGGAAGCATCTTCGACTCCCCTGCCAAGGGTACGAGAATCGGGACGGTTGCAGATGCAACATTCCTGCCGCCGCTTCAGCCGGGCAAGATCGTCTGCGTGGGGCTGAACTACCTGGCGCATGTCACTGAGAACGACCCAAATCGTCAGGTCCCGGACGAACCGGTCATCTTCATGAAACCGCCTTCGGCGCTGATTGGGAACGGCGCACCGATTGTCATCGCCAATCCGGCGAACCGCACCGACTACGAAGCCGAGCTGGCGGTAGTGATTTGCAAGGAAACGCGGTCGGTTTCGGCCGAGAGCGCGCTCGACCATGTGCTTGGTTTCACCTGCGGCAACGATGTTTCCGATCGCGTGTTGCAGAAGAAGGATGGCCAGTGGGTGCGAGCAAAGGGTTTCGACACCTACTGCCCGCTTGGCCCGTGGATCGAGACGGATTTGGATCTCGATGCGGCCGTGGTCAGCTCGATCGTGAACGGGGAGCCACGTCAATCTCAGGGCGTGGCGACGATGCTCTTCCCAGTCCCCTTCCTGATTTCGTTCATCAGCAACGTCATGACCCTGCACCCCGGCGACGTGATCATGACCGGCACCCCAGAAGGGGTTGGTCCACTGCAGTCAGGCGACGTTGTCGAAGTGTCGGTATCCGGAGTCGGCACGCTGCGAAATTCGGTCAAATAGCCCCTGGACTCCAGGGGTCCAGATTCAGAAGGATGGACAGGCAGGGCGTCAACACGGAGGTCGACGCCTACGGGTGATGGCGACGCCCACCGGTGATTGCGAGTCGAAGCCTGCGGGTGAATCTGGACGGATGCCGTCTTGATGGCGTACGCATCGACCTCCGTGTCGATGCCCTACCGACCAGCTCAGAACTCGCTCCAGCTGACGCCGGTGCCTCGTTTGACGACCTCGGCGACAGCGGCCGGATCGGTAATCGGTGGCAGGCACGCGAAGTGCTCGCAGACATACGCCGCGACCTTCCCATTTCGCATCGGACGGTGCTGCAAAAATGGCAATCGCTGCGGAAGCTCGGAATCGTTCGGTTCGGCAAGTCCGACGATCATGTGCGGTTGATAGAGCGAGCCGATTTCGCGCAGGAAGGCGTCGGTGTCGTCATTGCCGGCCGGACCGGCGATCACGACCTCCTTGCCAATTCCGAGGAAGGTGTCGAGCGCCACGAGCGCCCGGCCGAATCCGAGCGGTTGGTCGGCCATCGGCCGGGCCAGATAGGTGAGGATCGCCCCGCCTTTGCGTTCGAGCTCGCGGTTTCCAGTCAGACGTCCGAGTTTGATGAACACCTCCGAGGCGACCGCGTTGCCGGAAGGCGTGGCGCCGTCCTGCAAGTCCCTCGCCCGGCTCACCAGTGGCTCATGTTCGGGTGAGGAGTCGAAGTAAAGCCCGCTGTGCTGGTCGCCGAAGCGATCGACGATGATCTCGGTCCGGTCGAGCGCCGCGTCGAGCCAGCGTATGTCGAAATCGATCTGATAGAGCGCCAGCAGCCCGTCGATGACATTCGCGTAGTCGTCGAGATATCCGGCGATTCGGCTGGAGCCATTCTGGTAGATATGCTGCAGACCCGATTCAGTCATCATCTTGCTGGTGATGAATTCCGCGTTGCGCTGCGCCGCGGCCAGCAAGTCAGGGCGTCCCAGTGGAAGCGCGGCCTCGGCAAGCGCCCGCAGCATCATGCCGTTCCATGACGCAATCACCTTGTCGTCGCGACCGGGCCGGGTCCGGCCATCACGCCAGACTCGCAGCGACTCCCGGATGGACACGAGTCGCTCGCGAAGGGCCGAGTCGTCCATTTCCAGCGTCTCAGCCAGCTTGCCGAGCGGCGTGGCACGAGTCGGAATCGAGTGCCCTTCGAAGTTGCCCTCCGGGGTGATCCCGAAAACCGCGGCGGCAATTTGCGCATCCTCTGCGCCGAGCGCTTCACTCAGCTCTGCCAGCGACCAGACATAGAACTTGCCCTCTTCGCCCTCGGTGTCGGCATCCTGCGTCGAATAGAACTCGCCGTCCGGCCCGGTCATTTCGCGCAGAACGTAGTCGAAGATGTCCGATGCCACCGCGGCGTGACGCTCTTCGCCCAGCAGACGGAAACCGTCGACATAGAGCCGCGCGAGCTGAGCGTTGTCGTAGAGCATCTTCTCGAAGTGCGGCACAAGCCAGATCGCATCGACGGCATAGCGATGAAAGCCACCGCCGATCTGGTCGTACATACCGCCCTGGGCCATATGGTCGAGCGTGACGTTGATCATGCGGGCGGTGGCATTTTGCGGTGTGCCGAATTGCCGGCGCAGCAGGAACTCGGCAACTGACGCCTGCGGAAACTTCGGTGCGTTGCCGAATCCGCCATTCTGCTGATCGAAATGCTGAGCGGTGTTGGTGAAGGCTTCGTCGAGCACTTGCCAAGTCAGGTTGCCTTCCCGTGGCGCGCGGGTCGACGTCGTCTTCAGCAAACTGGCGACTTGCTCGGCGTTTTGCTCGACATCCTCCCGCTTCTCCTGAAATGCGCCGGCAACCGCCTTGAGCACATTGCGAAACGCCGGCATGCCCTGGCGCTCTTCCGGCGGCCAATAGGTTCCCCCAAAAAACGGCACCAGGTCGGGAGTCAGAAAAGCGCTCAGTGGCCAGCCACCATGACCGGTCATCGCCTGAATCGCCATCATGTAGATCGAATCGAGATCGGGCCGCTCTTCCCGGTCGACTTTGATGCTTATGAAGTGCTCGTTCAAGAAGTCGGCGATACCCTGATCCTCGAACGACTCGCGCTCCATCACGTGACACCAGTGGCAGGATGAATAACCGATCGACAAAAAGATCGGCTTGTCGTCCTTTTGTGCCTTTTCCAGCGCTTCCGGTCCCCAGCGATACCAATCGACCGGATTGTTCATATGTTGCTGGAGATAGGGGCTTGCTTCGTTCTGCAGATGATTGGGCACGTTCGCTTCCCTCGTGGAACTGAGTGCACCCCCGAACGGGCATGCGCCGATTCATTGTCGCAGTCCTGTGGGCGTCGCTGCCATCCCCGGTACAATCCGGAACGAGAAATGGCCTTTAGCAGGAAGCCGGATGATCGTGCCGAACTCGAGAGCGGAGAGTGGCGCCGAAATTGCCACACTGAAAGGAACCCGACTTGGCTTCATCGGCGGCGGCGTGATGGCCGAGGCGATGATCGCGGGTCTGCTGGAGCGGCGGATCGTCGCGCCCGACCAGATCATCGTTTCTCACCCGCGCCCTGAACGCCGGGAAGAGCTGGTGACTCGGCATTGGGTGCGGTCGACCGACAAAAATGCCGAAGCCGCCGAAGAGAGCGATCTGATCCTCCTGACGATCAAACCGCAAGTGCTGAAGCCGATCATGAAACAGCTGCATGGCTCCCTGCGGCCAGACCAGACAGTGGCGTCCATTCTCGCCGGAGCGAACTTGAAAACCCTCAGCGCGGGTCTCGGCCACGACGCGCTGGTGCGGGTGATGCCGAACACACCCGCCCAGATCGGCGAAGGGATGATGGTCTGGACGTCCACACCGGCCGTCAGCGAAGAGGCGACGAGCACCGTCCGGGCCGTTCTCGGCGCCCTCGGCGAGGAGTTGTGGGTCGAAGACGAAAAGTATGTCGATATGGCGACCGCATTGTCCGGCACCGGTCCGACCTATGTCTTCCTGATGATGGAATCGTTGATCGATGCCGGTGTGCACATGGGGTTCCCGCGTCGCATCGCCGAGCAAATCGTCTTGCAGACAGTCGGGGGATCGGTCGATTTCGCCAGAGCGTCCGGCAAACATATGGCCGAGCTTCGCAACATGGTCACCTCGCCGGGCGGCACGTCGGCGGAAGCGATCTACCAGATGGAGAAGGGAAGTCTGCGCACGATCTATTCGAAGGCGGTCTACGCGGCGTACCAGCGAACGAGAGCGCTCTCGCAAGCGGACGATTAGGGTCAGGAGCAACGATTCATGTATGTCGTCGTGGCGCGATTCACCGCCAAACCGGACGCAGCGGACGAGGTCGCCAGTTTACTTGCGGAGATGATCCCGCACGCTCTGGACGAACCGGGTTGCCATGCCTATGCCATCAACCGCTCGGTCGACGATCCGAACGTGTTTCTGCTCTACGAGCAATACGCGGATGAAGAGGCGTTCGGGGCGCATCGCCAGACCGAAGCGTTCGAACGCATCATTCTCAGCAAGGTCGTTCCTCTCCTCGACGGGCGGGAAAGGGAAATCTTCACGTTGGTCGAACCGGCAAGCGGCAACGGAGACGGCGAATGATCAAGGTCACGGTGCTCTACAACCTGCCGCCAGATACTGATGAAGAAGCATTTCTGGCGTGGCGGATGGGACCGCACAACGCGCAGAACAATGCCGATCCCAACGTCGTGAAGTCCGATTTCTATCGCATCCTGGGCACGCCGGCGGTCGGCGCCGATCGTCCGGCGTCATCGAGCGGCCCCTGGCGATTCGTCACCGAGGCCTATTACGAGTCGATGGAAGCATTCGAAGCGTCGTGGAACACCCCGGAGGAACAGGAACGGCTGACGACCGCGTTCACGCGCATCGCCGATCCGGTTGTGCTGATTTCCGAAGAGCTGCAGCGTCACTCGCGCGACTAAGTAGTACGTCCAGAGTTGTTTGCCCTGTCAGCGCTCTAATTACAGTGTCATTCTGAGCGCCAGCGAAGAATCTCCCGCCGCAGCGGAATTCTCGCGAACGTACGCTAAGAATCAACGGGGGTCTTCACTTCGTTCAGAATGACTTCGTTAGATCGGTATGTGCTCGGTGTGGCAACTTGTGGTGGACGCGCGACTACGAGTCGTTCTCATCCGACTGTTCAAGGGCATCA
>CAYWSE010000103.1:0-11236 GCA_964461025.1 uncultured Sphaerobacteraceae bacterium
GATGAATGAAAACGGACGTCGGCAACCCTTCAGGATCTGTTATCTCGTAGGGTCTTGCCGCGCGGGGCAATCCGACCAGCTCCTTGATGCGCGCGAGAGGGCTCCCTTCAGTCTCCGACTCCGCAGCAAAACGATCGCGTATTCGGTCGGTCGTCCACACGATGTATTTCATGAGCAGCGCCCGCTTCGAGCCAAATCGCTGGACCAGGGCAGGAGGGCTGCATCCGACCTCCTCGGCGATCAACGACAATGTCAGATGCTCGTTTCCCATCCGGGAGAGAACAGTCGCTGTGGCGACATAGATGGCTTCATCACTGAAGGTCCTCGGACGGCCAATTTCACGTTGTGGGATAGCTGTTTCAGTCATGGCCGCAGCGCTTTCTTATCGACGCCAGCAGTGGCTCGATCGGTCAGGAAGGATACGCAGGGCGAATGATACTCGCCCGCAGAGATTTGTCGATTGCGCAATCCGTCGAACTCGCCTTGACGCTCTTTACGAATCAAAGAACCGCTGATCCTGCTCCGGAAGATATTGCCGCGTTCTTTCGACATCGAACGTCAAACCGAGACCCGGCCGGTTCCAAACGTCGATGAACCCATCCTTGACCAATGGGGACGGGAGTCCGTCGACAATGTCATACCACCAGTCCGGCCGGCCAGTTGTGTATTCAAACGCGATGTAGTTGTCCGGCAACGTGGCGCAGACCTGGACGAGCGCCGCCAACCCGATCAACCCGTTTCCGGTTCCGTGCGGCGCCATCATGATGCCGTGCATATCCGCGTACTCGGCAATCCACTTCAACTCGGCGATGCCGCCAACATCGCAAGGATCAGGACCGACTACGCCGACTGCGTGCGTTTCGATCAACTCGCGAAAGTTCTGCCGAAGATAGATCTGTTCACCTGTGTGGATCGGTGTAGTGCTCACCCGGCTAATTTCCCGGAAGAGATGCGCGGCGCTCCAAGGCGTGTAGTCCCCGGCGACGGTGTCCTCCAGCCAAAGTATGTTGTAGTCCTCGATCGCCCGGGCGAACCTGATGACATCCGGGACAGTCCAGCCCGGTCCACAATCGAGCGCCAGCCCGACATCGTCGCCGATCACCTCTTTCATCGCTTCCACGCATGCCACCAGGTGCTTCAATCCCTTCTCCGTCAGGAGACCACGTGTGGTGTAGCCCGGCAGTGGCGTCGGCCGTTGATCCATGTAGGTGAATCCGGGAAGTTCGGATTTCATTCTGGAATGAAACGCCAGCCCTTGCTTGATGATCGTGAATCCCTCGGGCAACGCCACCTGCGTCTTGCAGTCTTTGGCGTAGTCCTCCGGATTGAACTGAGTCAGTTCCGTGCGGACGGCGCCGTTGTAGACGCGCACGCGGTCCCGCACTTTGCCGCCGAGCAGCTTGTAAACGGGAAGCCCTGCGGCCTTGCCCGCGATATCCCAGAGTGCGATTTCGACCGCGCTGACGGCGCTGCCCCATGGCTTGAACGCGCCACGGTGCCGGATTTTGAGCATGCAGCGTTCGACATTCGTCGGGTCCTCACCGACCAGAGCGGGCAGCAGTTCGAGCACGTGAGGGCGCAGGTAGGGCTTCGCGCGTTCCGCCGCGCCAAATCCGTCGATTCCTTCGTCCGTCAGTATGCGAACGACAGGGCTCTCCCCAAGTACCGTGAACCGGATATCGGTGATTTTCACGGAACACGCTCCTTCATCCCTGCGGGGATCGTGCGATTCAACAATTCGCCGGTTGTGCGGATTCTACTGCGGACGTCCGATGTTCGGATCGTGGCCACTGACTCCGCTACACTGGAATCAATCGCGAGTTGTTCATTGACGGTCTTTCAACCAGGATTGGCGAGGTGCGCAATGTCTTACGAGGCCAAAACCCGTCCGACCGACGCCAATGTAGCGTCATTTCTCAACGCTGTTGCATCCGAGCAAAAGCGAAAGGACAGCTGGGAGCTGCTCGCGATGATGGAGGACATCACGGGCGAGCCCGCGACGATGTGGGGGCCGTCAATCGTCGGTTTTGGTTCGTATCACTACAAATATGACTCCGGGCATGAAGGCGATGCGCCAATACTCGGGTTCTCCCCCCGGAAGGCGTCGCTCTCGATCTATGTCTACACCGGCGCCGAGGAGCAGAAGAAGCTCCTCTCGTCGCTCGGCAAGCACAAGATGGGAAAAGCGTGCATGTGGGTCAACAAACTGGACGACATCGACCGCGACGTCCTGCGGCAGCTGGCGGAAATTGGCGCGCAAGACACAAAAGCCACCTGGTCGACATCAAGCCCAGAGTCCTGAGCTGTCATGGAGACGCCACTGCGCACTGAGGACTTTGGCCGAATCGGCAGGCGAGCAGTACCGGCGTATCTGCTGGAGAACGCACAGGGTATTCGCGTCCGCGTTCTGCCGATTGGCGCGGTGATTCAGTCGCTGGAGGTTCCAGATGCGCGCGAACTGCTCGCCAACGTTGTTCTGGGGTATCCAAACGCCGAGGACTATCTCCAGTCCGGACCCTACTTCGGCAGCGTGGTCGGCCGGTTCGCGAACAGGATCGCCAACGGCCGCTTCGCGATCGACGGCGAGGTTTTCCAGTGCCCGGTCAACAACGGATCGAATCTCCTGCATGGCGGACCAGATGGGTTTCACCGCAGGGTCTGGGAGGTCGATCCTGCCGCCTGCGAGCGGGACCGGCTCATCACACTTCGCCTGGTCAGCGATGAAGGCGACCAGGGATTTCCTGGCCGGCTCGAAGTCTCCGTCTCCTATCACCTGAATGACGCTGGTACGCTGCAGATCGACTACCTGGCGACTACGGATCGGCCAACCATCGTCAACCTGAGTCAGCACACCTATTTCAACCTCGCTGGGGAATCCTCGGGAACAGCGCTGGATCACTTACTCAGGTTGAACGCAAGCAGTTTCATTCCTGTCGATGAACAGTTGATTCCGACCGGCGAGATAGCATCTGTAACGGAAACGCCATTCGATTTTCGCCGGTCCCGGCCGATTGGCGATTCGATCCGCACGGCGCACCGGCAAATCCTCATTGCTGGCGGATACGATCACAGTTTCGTCGTCGACCGGCAGAACGTCCCCGACGGAGATCTCGTGGAGGTCGCTTCGATCGCCGAGCCGCAATCGGGTCGCACATTGCGGGTTGCATCGACGCAACCCGGCGTGCAGTTCTATTCAGGCAACTTTCTCCATGGACATGATGTCGGTTCGAGCGGGACGGTCTATCGGCAGGGCGATGGTTTTGCATTGGAAACGCAGCATTTCCCTGACTCTCCCAACCAACCGTCGTTTCCCTCGACCATCCTGCGACCGGGCGAGATGTTTCGCTCGACAACAACGTGGACGTTCGGCTGGAAGTAGCGCAACCGGTCAGCGAGAGGGCTTGCGATTCGCCTCGACGAACGCATGAAGCTGGTCGATGAAACGGTCTTCGTCGCCGATGGTAATTTGGTAGTCGCGCTCTTCGGTGCTCGGCGCGACCGGCAATTGCAGGGTGATCCAGCCCTCTTCGAGACCCTTGCAGACGATATCCGTGACACGCGCTTCGAATTTACTGTAGGTGATGTCTGGCTCCAGCACCCGGTAGTACTTTTCGCCACGTCCATCCCGCGTCCAGATCATCCGAATCAACTGGCGGTGTTTCGAGCGCAAATCAGAGGCGACCATTTCGGTCGCCATCAGCCCACGCAGCAGCGCACCCATCTTTCCCATGGGGCGCACCAGCTCCCCACAAACCGGACATCGTTGACCAGCCGCGTCGTCGTGCGTGAATGACCGGCGGCACGCATCACACCAGAGATAAGTTTTGGCTGGGTCAGCAGCATTCATGTCGCGCAGTTCAGACTTCATCTTGTCAAAGCAAAAAGAGCCCGGTCGTTGGCAGACCGGGCTCTGACGTGGCGTTGCGTCGTTGCGTGGCTACCCGCGCATTCCCGGGTCTTCGTACCGCTGTGGGCCGCCACCTTGGCCGACATTGGCAGCGGCCTGGACCTCGCCCGACTTATCGGCCCACCGCTGAATCAGATAGGTGAGGATAATGCCCCCTATCATCATCGCAAACGCAAAGAAGAGTTCCACAGTCTCAGCCAGGACGCCGAAGTCTTCCGCGAGATTGTTGATGCGGATGTCGCCGATACTGCGAATGAAGTCACCCATAATCCGTTCCTCTCCGACGTCTTATTCGACAGTCAGGACGCCGTGCATACCAGCCTCTTTATGTCCGGGAATATTGCAGTAATACTCGTAGGTTCCAGGCGGCGCATTGATGTTAACTTCATGCGATTCGCCGGGCGCCTGATCGATGCTGATGTCAAGTTCGTCGATCGTGAAGTTATGCGGCGCCGCTCCATCGTTCGGCAGCGCGAACGTCACATCCGTATTTGCCGGAATTGTGAGTTCAGCCGGCTCGAAAGCTATGTCGATCGAGGTAACCGTCACCGTCTCGCCGCTTGCGCCGTCATCAGAAGCCCCTTCGTCCGCCGATGCCTCGTCGCCTTCTTCTCCGGCGCCTTCGTCCGAAGCACCTGATGTCTCCTCTTCGCCACCACCCGATGCGGCCGGCAACTCGTAACCCTCGGTCACCACGAGGATGCCGTGCATGCCGGCCTCCTTGTGACCTGGAACATTGCAGTAAAACTCGTATTCGCCCGGCGGCGCATTGATGACCACCGACTCATTCGCGCCGGGAGCGAGATCGATACTGATGCCGAGTTCATCAATCGCGAAATTGTGCGGCGCGGCGCCAAGATTCGGCAGCTCGATCGTTACATCCGTGTTGGCCGGGATCTCCAGTGTTGTTGGCTCGAACGCGATGTCGTGCGATTCGATGACAAGCGTCGCGCCACCTGAATCACCTCCAGCCCCTTCGTCGGTTTCTTCTTCCGGCACGGCGGTAGCGGCAGCGGGCGGTGGCGTCGGATATCCGCCAGAGGCCTCGATTGCCTCGTTGTAGACGACATTCCAGTCGACATTCTGGACCATAATGACGAGCTCATTGATCTGCGAATCAGTCAGCGAACCGGCCTCGCCCCCGAAGGCAGGCATGCGGTAGCTATCGCCATCTGCAGCGAGGAGACCGTTGTAGATGGTGTCGTGGATGATCTTGGCGCGCGCGTCCACGCCACCTGGCCACGGCGTGCCGGAGGCGTTGACGCCTTCCTGGTTCAGCGAAGTGTTGACGCCGCCCAGTGGCGCGCCAATCCGGCCGGTGCCGCTGGCGCCTGGCTCCAGGAACCCTTCGCCGGCAGGACCGTGGCATTGCATGCAAAGCGCGATGTAGTTGTTGGTTGCACGATGAATCGCCGATTCCTGATGCATCTCGGACTTCGCATCGATCCGGCTATTCTCATCGCCG
Organism: uncultured Sphaerobacteraceae bacterium; assembly: GCA_964461025.1. GTDB lineage: Bacteria > Chloroflexota > Chloroflexia > Thermomicrobiales > UBA6265 > JAHBVL01. The sequence goes on from CAYWSE010000103.1 coordinate 5,373, forward strand.
AGGTAGAGGAACAGGATAGTCGAGAGCGCAACGAGCCCGAAAATGACTATCGTTGCCAGCCGCTGAACTGATCCCACGCTTGTTCTCCTCTGCCTACTCGCTGCCCTGACTCATGAAAAGCCAGCACGTGACTTCGTGTTTACTGACTACGCCGGATACGGCGCTGCCTGCGAAGGATCGTAGTCGCCTCGTGTCATCGGGTTGCCCGTATCGACCTGGACGTCGCCGCTCGCCGTCACGGTGACTGGAAAGATGTCCATGGGACGCGGCGCCGGTCCGGATTCCTTTACGCCATCACGGAAGAAAATGCTGCCGTGGCAGGGACAGTGAAACCGGTCCTCGCCCTGATTCCAGGGCACGGTGCATCCCAGATGCGTGCATTTCCAGTAGAGCGCAAGCAATCCATCCTCGTTGCGAACGAGATAGAACTTGCCGGCTGTGTTGCGAAATGGCTGACCATCGACTGCGGGGATGTTGTCGGCGGTTACCGTCAACACTGACCCGAATGCGCCAGTTTTGTTCGGCCAGAAAAAGCGAAGGAACCCGCCTGCCAGCTGCGCCAGCACAATGACGATTGCGCCGAGCGTCGCGTTGCGCACGAAGTTTCGCCGCGACACCGTTTTCACCGCGTGCGCCGAGCTTGCCAACCGGCCGAATACCCAGGCGGCTATGCCGACCCCGGCGCCGATGATTGCTCCCTTGCCTGCTCGAATCACCTGATTCCTTCTCCACAACTACGACGCGTCGTCCGTCTGCCTGGCCTAATGATGCTCAAGCGGCAGATTCCACGGCCAGGTCAGATCCTGACCTTCGCCGCGCAGCGAAGTTCCGAAAATCGTCAGTACGATGAATGTCACATAGAACCCGGTGAAGAGCGCAATGATCATTTCTCGCCGGGTCGGCTTGAAGATCACCTGAACAAGCAACATCAAGGTCGCGATGCCGCCGAGCATGATCATCGATGGAAGAATGATCTCAGTGAACTCGCGTGGAAATCCCTTGTCGAGAAGCCATGTGCCGAAACCGAAAACGGTGCCCCGGCCCTGAAGCTCGTCAAGCAGGATCATGACCACCAGCGTTCCCGTCGTGAACAGCGTGGTGAAGCCAATAATCTTCCGTCCCTTCGCCGACGTTCCGAGGATGCCGACTCCCAGCGGGCTGCGATCGATATACGGGATCGCGGCAATCGCCATCAATGCGACCGACGGGACGATCACGCCGGCGAGCCCCGGGTCCATGTGCAGCAACAGTTCCTGCAGGTTGAGAAAGTACCAGGGCGCTTTCGATGGGTTCGGCGTCTGGTTCGGGTTCGCTCGCTCCAGCAGGGGCGCGCTGACGAAGACCGACAGAAAGGTCAGGATCAGCAGGAAGACTGTTGCGCAAACCGCCTCGACGACGACGAGCGACGGCCAGACCATTACCTCGTCGTCGGCCAGGTCGGTCGGGCGAGCCAATGCACGCCCGCGCACCAACTCGAGCAGCTTCTGCCGCTTGGCCTCATCGATCTGACTTTGCGGTTGTACCGGTTGCCCCTGTACTGCTTCCGCCATGATGTTTCCCCGCCGTTTCGTTTACCGAAATCCTACGAATGCTGTCTGCCGCGTGGTCCCTGACCTACAGCGGACCCGAAATGCCACCGTCCTTGCGAATCCGCCAAAAGTGCACGGCCATCAGGAAGGCGGCGACCAGCGGCAAGAAAATGACATGCAACGTATAGAACCGGATGAGCGTCGGTTGTCCGATCTCCTTGCCGCCCTTGAGCAGGAAGTCGACTTTCGGTCCCAGAATCGGGGCAGCGCCACCGATTTGCGTGCCGACCGTGATCGCCCAGTATGCAAGTTGGTCCCACGGCAGCAGGTAGCCAGTAAACGACAACAGGAACGTCACCACCAGCAGGAGCACCCCAATGACCCAGTTGAATTCGCGGGGCGGCTTGTACGAACCGGTATAAAAGACACGACCCATATGTAAGAAGACCGCAATCACCATGCCCTGCGCCGACCACCGGTGCATGTTGCGCATCAACTGTCCAAAGGTCGTGCTCGCTTCGATGTCGAGCATGCTCTGGTAGGCCTGTGTATCGGACGGGATGTAGTAGAACATGAGCAGAACGCCGGTCAGCGTCAACACCAGAAACATAAAAAAGGAAAGACCACCGAGACAGAAGGTGTAGGTCACCTTCGTCGCGTAGCGCTTGATCTTGACCGGGTGAATATGGAGGAAAACGTTACTCGCGATAATCAGCGCCTGATTGCGCTGGTTATCCGGGTAACCGTGGCGGACGATCGAACGCCATACCGATGAGCTTGTTATGCGATCGGCCAGCGTTTGCTGTCGCCTCATGCCTCATCCTCCTTGAACATCCCGTGACCCTCTCCCTGAAGATTGGCGTCCAGCATTCGCGACAGTTCCGCATACTCGTCTCGCGGATTCATGTTCCGCGTATTGTCCGCAGCAGCGGGCAGACGGTCAAGCGCCTTTGTGACGATTCTGTGCCGGCGAGTCAGCGCCCCTGTTGCCCTCGACCCTGAATCGACAACACTGCACATCGATTGCCGACTGGTGGGCGCGACAGGACTCGAACCTGTGACCTCGCGGATGTGAACCGCGCGCTCTAACCAGCTGAGCTACGCGCCCCTTTCGGCGCCGCGATGATACCACAGGACCATCGTCGCTCTGCCTCAATTCCGGGACTAGGCAGTCACTCCATTGGGGGTTTCGGCGACGGACGAGTCACCGATGAAGATCTCCCCGTTTCACCCGATTTGCCGGCTTCCAGCTACGGCTCCAGCGCCACACATTCGACTTCGACCAGCACATCCATCGGCAGCTTCGCCACCTGCACGGTGGAGCGAGCCGGGGCCGAATCCCCAAGGTACTGTGCATAGACCGCGTTGAACGCCGCAAAGTCACCGAGGTCCTTCAGGAAGCACGTTGTCTTGACGACGCGATCGAATGAGCTGCCAGCCGCCGCCAGCACTCCGCCAAGATTCTTCATCACCTGCGTCGCTTGCTCTTCGATGCCGCCTTCGACGACCTTCATCGTCGCCGGATCGAGCGGAATCTGGCCCGATGTGAAGACAAATCCACCTGCCTGGATGGCCTGTGAGTATGGCCCGATTGCCGATGGCGAATCGCTCGTGGAAATGACCGTCTTCGCGGATCCTGACACTGGCATTCGTCCTTTCCCTTTTATGCATACTGTCCTGACAATGCCTCTCAACCAGACCGAGTGAGAGGCGCGCCATTGATGCGGCCAGTCTATCGGGGGCCGGGGTGCACCGCAATCGCACAAGAATCTCCACGAGATTGGTCGCGGTTAGTTCCTGACAGTACAATCCTCCCGCAATCAGCACCGCGAAGCTGGTTCGCACCTTTCACCGATCGATCGTCTAGTGCAGAGCACACGTTTCCATGAGTATCCCTCTCCCAACGGGCGCGTCAGACTCCAATCCCACCGCCGCGACGCCCCCCGATCCTTCACATCGTCGTGAGCTCAAAACGGCGGCGAAGGTTTTTCGGTCGCTCTTCTTTGCGGCCCTTCTCGTCTTTCTGGCGATAGCCGCTGGCGCCGCGATGTATGGGCTCTCCCACTCGAACCGCATCTACGAGGGCGTCACCGTTGGCGGAATCGAAGTGGGCGGAATGACTCGTTCCGAAGCACGAGCGGCAGTTCGGGAGGATATGCGGGGAGCGACGAGTGCCCCGGTCATCCTTGTCAAAGACGATCAGCAGTTTTCTCTTGATCCACGCGCCGCCGGCATCGAAGTCGATATCGACAGCACGATTGAGCGTGCGTTTTCATATGGAAGAGAAGGTTCGGTTTTTGAGCGAAGCGGCAATTGGTTCAACGCCATTCTCTCCGGGCATGAATCGAGCATTGACGTGGCCTACGACAAGGAGAACCTCGACGCCACGCTCATGCAGATTGCGCCGGCGGTGACGCGGCCGGCAATTGACGCCTATGTCCGCACCAATGCCGAGGGCCAGGTAGAAATCATTCCTGAGCTACCCGGCATCGGATTTGATCTCGGTACGACCCGCAACAACATGATCGCAATGATTGCCTCACTGGAGAATCACCCAGTCCAGATCGTTGCGCCTGTGATTCCGGCTTCAGTTGAAGTTGCTGATCTCAACTCTGGATTTGCCCAGATGGAAGCTGCAACCTCCACATCGCTGGTAATTCATGGGCCGAATGCAAGCTGGCAGCTTTCACCCGAGCAGATTCGTCAAGTCGTAACTGTTGGCGGAGACAGTCAGAGTCTCATCGTCAACCGGGAAGCGGTCCAGAGTTACGTGGAGTCGATCGCCGCCCAAACGAATATGAGCGTCAAGGATGCCTCGATTACGGTGCGCGACGGAACATTGGCGGTAGATCCAGGTGTCACTGGCGTGAACGTCAATGTCGCGGAAACAGCCAATCTCGTCATTGGTGCGCTGCAAACGGGTTCGACGAGCGTCGATCTGACCTATAGCGAACAGTTGCCGGCGATCTCCGACGAACAAGCAGCGGCGGCCGTCGAGGCAGGGGAAGCCATGCTCTCCCAGGGAGTCACGCTCTCCTGGGACGGCGGATCTGAAGAGCTGAACCGCAACCAACTGTTGACCGCATTGACGGTGGTTGTCAATTCCGCCGCGGAAGAACCGTTTCAGCTCGGATTCAACGCGCAAACACTCACCGAGACCCTTTCCGGAACTTTCGGGCCGGTTGAGGTCCCCGTTCGGGAGCCAGTGCTTCGGTATGTCGATGGGAAAGTCACCGTCGAGACCGAAGGACAAACCGGCATCGCTATTGATAAGGAAGCGACCGTTCGAAACATCATCGACTCGTTGCTCGGCGGCCAGCCGAACGCCGAGATGGTGCTGATCGAAACCGAACCGGAAATGAACGAGGAAGCGATCGCAGCGATCAACCTTGATGACGTGCTCGCCGAGAGCGCAACGTACTACGGCGATTCGAGCGATGCCCGCCGGCACAATGTGGAGACTGCGGCCGCGCTCCAGGACGGCTGGATGATCGCGCCGGGAGAGCAATTCTCTTTCGCTCGCTACGTGGGATCGGTTGATGAAGACCACGGCTTCGTGACCGGATTCGGCATCGTCGACGATCCTGAAACGGGTGGAGTGACGACGGCGCCCGTCGTGGGCGGCGGCATCTGTCAGGTTTCGACCACCATCTTCCAGGCTGCATTCTGGGCTGGACTGCAGATCGATGAGCGCTACACCCACCCCTACTGGATTCAGGCCTACGGCGAGCCACCGAAAGGCATGAAAGGGCTGGACGCGATGGTGAATATCGAGGACAGCGGCTCACTCGATCTCCAGTTCACAAACACGACCGATAACTGGATTGCCGTTGATGTCGTTGCAGACGGGACGACGGTCGAGGTCAAGATCCGCGGCGTCGATCCCGGATGGAATGTGGAAATCGCCGAGCCTCTGATCTACAACGAGATCGATCCGACGCTCGAAACACGCTACGAAGATTCATCGGAGCTGCCCGAGGGGCAGCAGCTGCAGGTCGAGTATGCACAACCTGGCTTCACGGCGGAAATCACCAGAACGATCACGGCAGAAGACGGCGAATTGCTCGACGTGTCGACGGTTGTTGGTACGTACGCACCCTCACAGAACACGATTTTGCGGGGCACCGGCGCACCCGAGGCTTCACCAAGCCCTGAGGCGTAGCGCCGCTCAATACCACGATGAATCGGCCCGGCGACAAGCCCATTTTGGCGCTTGACGCACTCTACGCACCCATGGTAGATTTCGCGGTCCCTCAATGAGGGTGAGGCGCTTCGCGCGCCTCGAAGCACCTTGACAAGTTGGTGGACTGGACGGGATTCAGGGTTCCGGGCTGC
>CAYWSE010000104.1:0-10897 GCA_964461025.1 uncultured Sphaerobacteraceae bacterium
CGCTGCCGATCATGGCCATCCACAAACTCGTCGTCGTCGCGGTCTTTCTCCTGCCCGTCGCTGGATTCGCCGCGCTCGCCCGTTTTGGGAAACTGCCGTGGAGCGTTCCGCTGTTGGCGATCGTTATGCATGTGTCGGTGCGCGGCTGGTGGTGGTCCGGCGGGTACATGGAGCTGATCGAATGGGGGCTCTTGACCAACGTCGCTTCCGCCGCGCTGTTGCCGCTCGTACTCGCGTGGCAACGCGGCTGGCTCCGTGAGTGGCGACCGACATTGCTGGCTGGCGCCGCGACAGTTGCATCGATCGCCATCTACACCAACGTCAGGTCGGTCCTGCCGCTCGCCGCAATCCTCGCTGGAGCAGCCATCGCCGCCGCCCTGGAATCGCGTGGAGCCAATCTCCGCAAGATCGCGCTGGGATCGGTTGGAGTCGTCACCCTGACTGCCTTGCTCGTCGCGCCGCTGGCGGTGTCATTGGTTCGGTTCGGTGACCTCTACGTCTTCGTCCACTACTCGACCTACGACAACCTGCGCGCCTACTGGGAATCGAGCCTTCAAGCCGTTTCATTGCCCGTCATGCTCCTCGCCGTTGTTGGTTCGGTCATGGCCATCCTCGTCCGCAAGGACGACAGCGCCCGGACCGTGCTCATCGTCCTGTTCGTCTATGTAGCCGGAACCGCGCTGACCGTCGTGTCGAGCTCAGCCGCCGACCTCATCTCCCAGCTCGAAACGACCCGACTCATGCCCTTTCAGCGGCTGCTGGTGATCTACCTCGCGGCGTATGGTGCCTGGTCAATTGCGGACCTCGTCGCCAATCAGGTGGCCAGGGCGAGCTCCAGGGGTTCTGGCCGCATTCAGGAGCATGTCACTCCGAGCTCGTCGAGGAATCTCCTGCCGCAGCAGGACAACCCGCAGCCATGGTCAGATGAACAGACGAACGCTGATGCATATCCCAACAAGCGCATCGGATGGCTCGAAGATATCGTAATGATCGTCGTCGGTCTGCTGTTTATCGCTGCCTACATTCTGGCCTGGATTCCTGGCATACCGGAATCAGATCGCGCGGACGGCAACATCGTCACCACAGACAACCCTGCCTTCGCCGAACTGCAGCAGATGATCGAGCTGGCCGATGCCGAAGCGCCACCCGGAACGGCGATCCTCGTACTTGGCGGTGTCGTTTCCTGGCACGATCAGCTCTGGGCGCCGCAATGGAGCGATCGCCGCTTTTTCTACGACGACTGGCTCTGGTACTGGCAAACCGATCACGTCGGCGACTACGACCCGTTGACCTCCCATGCCTACGACGACGATGCCTCCACGCTCACTGACTCCTACCTGCGGCAGCATGGCATCGGCGCGGTCGTCGTTACCGGACAAGCGTCAGGCGCTGCCGCATCGTCGCCCCTGTTGACGTCACGCGTCTCAGGTCTGTGGTCGTTCTACCTCGTCAATGATTCGGTCCCGATTCTGACCGCGTCCGGCGAGGGATTGCTCGATCAGGTGATTTCCGATAGCGTACTGGAAGGTACCGCCGCGACGCCTCAAACGGCATTCGACATCCGGCACAATTGGTATCCGCGCTGGCAGGCGACGGTCGACGGCGAGGCAGCGAGCATTGAGAAGGACCAAGCCGGTTACATGCACGTCGAATCAGTGAAGCCCGGCACAGAACTCGCACTTTCGTACCGGGTCGACGGATGGGACTGGCTGGCCCGGATTGCCTCTGTCGCCGGCGTACTTGGCGTACTGGCGCTGCTGACCGTGCCGTTCCTCCCCGCTCGTTTCCGCCGAACCCGAGTATCCTTGCGTTGATGCACTACGGCTTTCGTCGTACCAGAGGGCCTTCCGGAAGTTGTCAATCAGGGAAGATGTGCAGACGGGTAGTGTTCCCGGTGGGAGCCTCCTGTCCGTCGCGTTGAACAGAAACGTCATGAATTTGGCCGACCGCGGCGGCGCCAGCCGCATTATTGGCGGTCGCTGGGCCGACATTGCCGCCACCTATACGGATGGACTGGTAGGGCGGGAACTCAGTATCCCGTTTGGACGGAGCTTTCACAGGGTCGTGAGGGTGGCTCGGCTCGATGACGACAGCCGCATCGCCCGCCGCGCTTCCCGGCAGGGTTTGCAGAATCCTGACATGATCGTGTTCGGCAGCATCGATGGCAAAGCCACGATTCAGGCGGTCGACGCAAAGTTCTCCATCGAAACCGCCAAGTCCAAACAGGTCAGTGTACAGATGCTCGATGGGCTGAAGACGCTTGGTGAATTCTTCGACCAGGCAGTTGGCGGCATTCAGGACGATGCCGAGATCCTGCCGGGTCTTTTCTTCAGCCCGGAGAGCCCGATAACACGGCATGTCCTGAAACATGGCCGCGGCATCACCAGACTCACGGTCGATCCCTCGGAAATCGTGCTGATACCGGTCGCCGCTGCTGAGCTCTTCGAATCAGGCGAAGAGCTGCCGGTTATGCAGCGTCTCTTCTCGCTCGATCAGCATCTCGCCAGCCCGCTGACGAACCTGCTGTCCGGTCTCTACTACTTCAGACTCGCCCGCATCGCGGTTTCCGCCTGGATCGACATGCGCCGTCCTCTTCTCTCCCTGAATGACGAGCCGCAACCTGACTACCTTGCGATCGTTTCCGATCTCGAGATTCGGAGCCTGGCTGGTGGAAGCGCCTGGACGATCGTACTCAAATGGATCGATGACGCCGATCTGGTGAACCGGCAACGCGATCTGATCGATCGTGCCGCTGGACTGCCCGTGCCGAACAAGGATCTGCGGGAATGGATCGAACAGGATGCCGCCAGGTTGGGCGTCGAGCCACCTTCGGCCAACTCGGTGCGCCGCAGACTCGGCGTATGGCATCGCCGTCAGCTTCGGCAAGCACTCGGCCCGATCGATCCGCCTCGTGCGGACATCGATCAGATTCTCAAATCGGTCGCGTCCTGCTCTCGCCAGTTCGCGCCCCACTTCCGCCAGCGCATTACCGAGATCATCATCGAAATTACCAGCGCCCGCACGTCAGAGGAAGAAGAGCCGTTTCTCTCTCCGTCCTCTCCCTCTCGCTCCTTCTGACCTTTTGCTGCGGCGACGCCTGCGCTGAAGATCTGCGCCATGGCCCCGGTCGATTCTGGGCGCGCCGCTACATTGCGCTCATGCTGCGAACTCGGCGTGTTCTCGGCGCTAATGCGACCGTAACTCCGCCGATGAAAAGTACAGACAAGTCGTCAGCAAGGCCGAAATCAGCGCCGCTCCGCCCACTGCCACCGGTGCGCTTACTGCGGAGCTGACCCAACCCATCGGCAATGTGCCAATCGGCATCAGTCCGAACGTCAGCATATAGATGCCGAACACCCGGCCGCGGATGCTGTCGTCGATCCTGTGCTGCAGGAGCGCGTTGTTCGAGCCCATGAAACTCGATCCAAGAAACCCGGCGATTGCCAGAAAGATCAGGGAGAGTGGCACGAAGCGTGAAGCCGCAAATGCTGCCACGACAAGCGCGTAGAAAAGACTCTGGATGATCAATTGCCGGCTCGTCGGCATCTTCTTGCGCGATGCAACCCACAACGATCCGCAGACCGCGCCGATCCCGGATGCGGCCATCAGGAGGCCAAGTCCCTGCGGACCAATATCCAGAACGTCGCGAGCGAAGATCGCCATGAACGACAGATAGGGAAAGACCAGCAAGGTCGGAATCGACACCATCAGAAAGAGCGATCGCAAGTCAGGGCGCTCGATGACCGTTCGAGCGCCTTCCAGCAGTGAAGACAGCGATGCCGTGGTTCGTGCCGCCAGCCGCTTCGGAAACTCGGTGATCAAAATCAGAATCAGTGCGATCGAGACCGTGATCACCTGCAGCGAAATCGCCTGTCCAGTTCCCGCAAACCCAATCACCGTGCCGGCGATCGTCGGACCGACAATCCGCGTCATGTTTTGTCCGGCAGCGAGCAAACCGATCGCGTTCGTCAATCGGTGAGCCGGCACGATGTTTGGCACGATCGATTGCTGCGCCGGATTGAGAATCGCCTGCAGAGATCCGTTGATAAAGACGGCGATCGGCAAATGCCACGGCTGGACAGCTCCCGACAGGACATCGATAGCCACAACCGCCGAGAGGATCGCCACGGCGATCTGGCAGGCGATGATCACCTGGCGCCGGTCGAATCGGTCGATGATCAGTCCGCCGGGAATCGACACGATCAGGAATGGGAGTCCGCCACAAAATGCCACGAGACCCACAAACGACTCGGAGTCGGTCAGATCGAGTGCCAGCCAGCCGAGCGCCGTGCCCTGCATCCATTGACCGAGGGCCAGCGCGATCGATGCCAGCAGGAGACGGCGAAACGGCTTCGATTCAGAGAGGACGGCAAACATTCCGCCGCGCGGAGCAAGAAGGGGATCGTCGTGTGGGGGAATCGCGTCTTCATCCCCATGAGTTGCGGCAGACGTGCTGGGCGGCCGGGCGGAAGCAGTCATGAAGTGTCGTGCCAGCGTGAGCGAACGAACCGGACGTCCGGGACGCGTTAGCCTAGCACACGCCCTTCAAGCATAAGGAGGTTGGTGTAGGGAGACGGCTCGTCCGTCTCCGTGCTGGTCCCCCGCTACTGCGTGACTGACGGGAACCGGATATACTGCCCCATGTACTCGATAATCATGGAGAGTTGGCGGGAAACGTGCGACAGACGGAATTGATGGAAGAGTGTCTGGTCTGTCAGCATGAATGACAGGCCATGAATCGTAGAGTGTGATCACAGGGCTCAGGACAGCGTTGTCGGCCCGCAGGAACAGGACACGTGCTCGAAGCGGAGAAGGGAGAACATTTGGTATGACTGCAACAGCGACCGTGCCGGCGACAGCGATCAAGGTGACTGTCAATGGCAAAGAGCATTCCGCCCAGGTGGAACCCCGCACGCTGCTGGTCCACTTTCTCCGAGAGTCTTTGGGACTCACCGGCACGCACATTGGATGTGACACCAGTTCCTGTGGGGCCTGCGTCGTGCACCTCGACGGAGCGCCAGTGAAGAGCTGCACGGTTCTGGCCGTTCAGGCCGATGGCAAGTCGGTCAAAACGATCGAAGGCATGGCGCAGAACGGCGAATTGCATCCCGTTCAGGAAGGCTTCTGGGAAATGCACGGCTTGCAGTGCGGCTATTGCACACCCGGCATGATCATGACCAGCGCCGCGTTGCTCGAACGCAACCCGCATCCCACCGAAGAAGAAATCCGCCACGAGCTCGAAGGCAACCTCTGCCGCTGCACCGGTTATCAGAACATCGTGCGCGCCATTCAGTACGCCGCGGACAAAACGTCCTGATCATCCTCGGCCGGTGACATAGTGGTCCCCGGCGACAAAACAGGGAGGTAGCGATGGCCACTGAAGCCCCTGAACGAATGATCGGCAAAGCAATCAAGCGACGCGAGGATCCCCGCCTGATTCAGGGGAGCGCGAGCTTCCTCGACGACGTCGTCCTGCCCGGAATGGTGCATGCGGCGTTCGTGCGATCGCCACACGCCCATGCCCGCATCGGATCGATCGATACCACGGCAGCCGCGGCGATGCCGGGCGTGGTGGGTGTTTTCACCGGAGAGGACTTTCTCGATCTCAATCCGCTCCCTGCCGCCTGGCAGGCCGGCGGAGTGACAAATCATCCGGTCACCCCTCGCGCCGTTTCGGTGGGCGAAGTGCATCAGGTCGGCGACGCTGTAGCAGTCGTCGTCGCCGAGTCGCCCTATCAGGCGCGCGACGCCGCACAGGCGGTCAACGTTGTCTGGGAACCGCTTCCGGCCGTCGTCGACGCGAAAAAAGCGACGGAAGAGGGCGCCCCCCAGCTTCATGAAGAAGCGCCGAACAATATCGTTCTTGAATGGTCGTGCGGGCAGGAAGCGGACGAGGTCGACGCCGCACTGGCCGCCGCCGAGATCAGGATCGACCACCATCTCGTCAATCAGCGGTTGATCCCCACGCCGATGGAGCCGCGCGGCTCCATCGCCCGCTACGATCCCGGCACCGGCGACTACACCCTCTGGTCCACCACCCAGGCGCCGCACGTCCATCGCCTTTTGTTGGCGGCGTTCGTCTTCGGCATCCCCGAACAGAAAATCCGGATCATCGCGCCCGATATGGGCGGCGGTTTCGGCTGCAAAATCTTCGTTTACTACGATATGGCCGCCACGATGGCCCTTTCGAAGAAGCTCGGTGGCCGGCCAGTCAAGTTCTGGGAGGATCGCTCCGAGAACTACATGACCACGACGCACGGCCGGGATCACATCACCGACCTGCAGATCGGCGCCTCGCCAGACGGCAAGATTACCGCGCTCAAGGTGAAGACCTGGGCCAATCTCGGCGCTTATTTCTCGACGATCGCTGCCGGGATTCCCACGACGCTTTATGGCCGGATGATCGCCGGCTGCTACAAGATTCCCCACATCCGGGTGGATGTCGTTGCCGCCTACACCAATACCGCAATGGTCGATGCCTATCGTGGCGCCGGACGACCCGAAGCCGCCTATGTCATCGAGCGTGTCTGCGATCTCGTCGCGCACGCTACCGGCGTCGATGCTGCGGAAGTCCGCCGGCAGAACTTCATTCAGCCAGATGATTTTCCGTACGACACCGGGGTCGGCATGCTGCCGTATGACAGTGGCAACTATGAATTGACGCTCGACAAAGCGCTCGCAGCCGTCGGCTACGCCGACTTGCGCGCCGAGCAGAAGAAGCGGCAGGCATCGGGTGACGCCAGGCTCCTGGGCATCGGATTGTCGTCCTATGTCGAGGTCTGCGGCGTCGCGCCGTCCAAATGGATCGGACTCCCCGGCGAAGGTTGGGGGGCGGGTCTCTGGGAAAGCGCCAACGTTAAGGTCCACCTCACCGGCAAGGTCGTGGTGACGACCGGATCGCTGCCGCACGGTCAGGGGCATGAAACGACATTCGCCCAGCTCGTCTCCGACCGGCTCGGCATCCCCTACGATGACATCGAAGTCGAGCATTCCGATACTCAGGGCGCGCCCTTCGGATTCGGTAGCTACGGGAGTCGCTCCCTTTCCGTCGGCGGCACCGCCATCTACAAGAGCGTCGATAAGGTCGTCGCCAAGGCGAAGAAGATCGCCGCCCACATGCTGGAGGCAGCCGAAGAAGACATCACGTTCGAAAATGGTGTCTTCTCCGTGCAGGGTTCGCCAGAATCGAGCAAAACGATTCAGGACGTCGCTCTCGCCGCGCATGTCGGATACGATCTCCCTGAAGGCGTTGAGCCGTTCCTCGACGAAACGACCTATTACGACCCGCCCAACTGCACGTTCCCCTTTGGTACGCACGTCTGCGCGGGCGAAGGCGATCGCGACACAGGCGGCATCGACATGCTCCGCTATCTCGCGGTCGATGATGTCGGCAATGTGGTGAATCCGCTCATCGTCGATGGTCAGATTCATGGCGGCATCGCCCAGGGACTGGCGCAGGCGCTTTTCGAAGGCGCGGTCTATGACGACGACGGGCAGTTGCTGACCGGCACCCTGAATGACTACGCCATTCCCAAAGCGCATCAACTGCCCTGGTACGAGCTCGATCGCACCGTCACGCCGACGTCTGTCAATCCGATGGGCGTCAAGGGAGCGGGCGAGGCCGGTACAATTGCCTCGACACCGGCGGTGGCCAATGCGGTGAACGACGCGGTGGCTTTTTTGAACGTCACGGAAATACCGATGCCGATGACGCCGGAACGGGTCTGGCGCGCGATTCACAATGCGTAATGACGTTGAAATGACTGACTATCAGCTCGCAAAGCGTGTGTAAGGAGGAGCAGGGTGTATCCAGAGCAATTTGAGTACCATCGACCGTCGTCCGTGCAGGAGGCCGTCGGGCTTCTCAGTGGGAATCCCGATGCCAAGATTCTGGCGGGTGGGCACTCCCTCCTTCCGGCGATGAAGCTCAGGCTCGCCGCGCCCGCCGCGTTGGTCGATATCGCTCGTCTCGACGAGTTGAAGGGCATCAGTGCTTCCGCGAATGGAGCCACGATTGGCGGCGGCACGACCTATCGCGAACTGATGGATTCCAGTGAGCTGGCTGGACCATACCCGGTCGTTGCGCAGGCTTGTGACAAGATCGGCGACCCCGCGGTCCGCTCGCGCGGCACCATTGGTGGAGCGCTGGCCCACGTCGACCCGGCGGCCGACCTGACCGCTGTTTTGCTGGCGCTCGACGCCACCGTTACCGCGGTTGGATCGGGAGGCGAGCGCACGATCGGCATTGACGATCTATTCGTCGGCCTTCTGACGACCTCGCTCGAACCCGATGAGATCATTACCTCCGTCTCGCTTCCGGCATCAACCGCCAACACCCGGCAGGCGTACGAAAAGCACTCCCATCCCGCATCTGGCTATGCAGTCGTTGGTGTTGCGGTGTCGCTGGAGGTTGACGGCAATGCCGTCAAGTCGGCGCGCATCGCCGTCACCGGCGCCCCCGAATATGCCATGCGCGCAACGTCTGCTGAAGCGGCGCTCGCTGGTCAGGAGCTGAACGCCGACACGATCGCCGCCGCTGCCGCCAAGGCCACTGAGGGTCTCGGCGAGCTCAACGGCGATGTCTATGCCTCGGCCGAGTACCGCGCGCACCTGGTGAAAGTTCTCACCAAGCGCGCCCTGACCAAAGCCGCGTCATAATCCAATCCTCGACACCACACCTCATCGCATACCCGGTCCTCCGTGACCGGGTATGTGCATCCCAGGACGTTCCAGTTCATTCTGGAACCTGTCATCCCGAGCCCACCAGCGCGGCATGAGAATGGGCACTGTCATCCTGCGTAGCCCGTCCAACGCCAACTGCCCCGTCAGCGTTCCTCCTACAGTGTCATTCTGAGCGTCAGCGAAGAATCTCCCGCCGCGGCGGAAATCTTGCGAACGTACGCACGGAGTCCATAGAAAGATTCTTCACTTCGTTCAGAATGACGGGTGACTTGTTGGGTGGTCCACACGACAATTTACGCTGGACGCGCTACTCGGTGTGACGCTCCAGCCGGTCACCCTGCCTCTGCATCATGCTTCGCCATCCCGGCAATCACCTCGGCCGGCGCATCGGTGCACATCCCGATTACTTCCATCGCTCGCACCCGCACCGCCTCCTCAGGATCATTCACCGTCCAGGAGACGATCTTCAGTCCGTTATCCGACGCGCGCTTCACCGTTTCTTCGTTGATGCCCCGATTGTGAATCGCCAGCGCGGTGGCGTCCAACGCCTTCGCCCGGACGATCGCCTCGTCGGTCATCTCCTCCACTAGCAGCCAGATCTCGACCTCACTATCGAGCGCCCGAATCGTGTCCAGCACCGACCAGTCGAACGAGGAAAACGCGAAGCTGGACTTCGCTCGATCCCGCAACACGCCAAGGATTTCCGCTTCGATGCCGACGCACTTGATTTCGATGTCCAGATGCACTGATTCAGGCACGACGGCCAGCACTTCCGCCAGCGTCGGAATTCTCTCTCCCGCGCCCGCATCGAGCTTCTGCAACTCCGCGACGGGAAGACCGTCGGTTGTCCCGCGGGCGCCCGTCGTGCGCGCCAGCTCCCGGTCGTGAATCACCACCGGCACGCGATCCTGGCTTGATTGGATATCGAGCTCGATGCCATCGGCCCCTGCTTCGATGGCCGCTAGGAAAGCTGCCAGCGTGTTCTCGGGTGCACTTAATGAGGCACCGCGATGAGCGTAGATCAGCATTGACCGCAGTCCTTTCATGTCACCGCGACATTGACACGAGTCGTATCAAGGTTTATAATTCGCTGTCGTGAAGGAGGCCCGATGTATGAGCGCACCCATGGACGAACCGGTTTTCGTCATTAGCGTCGCCGCGCGGCTCGTCGAAATGCACCCTCAGACGCTCCGCAAGTATGAGCGCGAAGGGTTGATCGCGCCATCGAGAACCCACGGAAATCTCAGACTCTATTCCGATCAGGACATCGAGCGGCTCCGGCAGGTGAAATACCTCGTCGAGCACCGCGGACTCAACCTCGCCGGCGTGCAGCTCGCGCTGGAACTGACGCAGCGCCTGCGCGCCTTGCAGGACCACGTCGGTTCGATGAGCGCCGCGGCATCGAAAAGCGGCGCCTCCGTCGGGGCCGGACATCTTGGCGAGATCTTTCAGGAGCTTGAATCGACGCTCGCCGATCTTGGTTTCGTCGAAGAACCGCCTGCGCGCAGCGGGCGTCGCGGCCGCTGATCTGACCAGGCGATTGTCTCGTAAGAAGAAAATACAACCGAAAACATAGGGGTGGAACCATATGGCACAAACACAGGGATTTACTGAGAAAGCGCAAGCGGCGATTCTCGCCGCACAACGAATGACGCGTGAGCGCCGCCTCGCCCAATTCGAGCCGGAGGCGCTGCTGCTGGCACTCGTGCAACAGGACGACGGCACAGTTCCTCAGGTGCTGCAGCGCCTTGGCGTTCGCCCCGCCGATATCGAGCAGAAACTCGAAACCGCGATCGGCCGCCAGGCGACCCTCCAATACGATTCGGAGGCCCGCCCTTCCGCGGCATTGCAGGCCTCCCTGGATGGCGCTGAGAAAGCCGCCCAGCAGTTTGGCGATGAGTACCTGAGCACCGAACACCTCCTGCTCGGCATCCTGCAGGGGAACTCCAACGCCGCGAGGGTCCTCACAGAAGCAGGCGTGACCGTTGATGCCGTCAGGCAGACCCTCAAGGAGATCAGAGGAGGGCAGCGAGTGACCGACCAGAATCCGGAAGACAAATACCAGGCGCTGGAGCGGTACGGTCGCGATCTGACCGAGCTGGCGCGTGAGGGCAAACTCGACCCGGTGATCGGCCGCGACGAAGAAATCCGCCGCGTGATCCAGGTCCTCTCCCGTCGCACCAAGAACAACCCCGTCCTGATCGGCGAACCCGGC
>CAYWSE010000105.1:0-10521 GCA_964461025.1 uncultured Sphaerobacteraceae bacterium
TGGCCAACCCGGCTCCTGGCGCCCCGAGCCGGTCCATCAGGTCGACAGCCCATTTTGCGATGCCGGTCAGATCTTCTGACGCGTCGCCGGCCTCGGAGACCATCACGAATGACAAAATCCAGAAGGTCAAGATGCATTGCTTTCTGTGGACCGGATGCGTCCCGGTGGTCTGAATGCACCGATCAGCGGCCCGGCATCTCGATGGCGATCGGATATCTTGTTGTTGATATCGATGCGCTGAATTTGGCAGGCAATAAGCAGCTATCTCACGCAGATCTCGTTGACCTCATGACGAAGAACACATCTTGCAAACTAAAGCTGTACCGGTTTGGGGCCGGGTTTTGGAGTAGCTAGAAGCGACCGGAAGCTGGTGCTTAGCGTTCGGCAGACAATCCGGCTTTGCAGGAGTTGGGGCAGGTATGCCCGGTGACGGTGATTGAATCCACAGCGAGCGGGACGATCGAAGAGCGGATCGGCGCGTTGCTGATTGAAGTGAAGCGGTTAATCGATCAGCTCGTCGATGACGTAACGGTCGAGGTCGCGGCCACCCTCTCGCGGGGAGAGCAGTTCGGGTTTTTTGGACTGGAGCCAGTCGAACGAATCCAGTCGCAGTTCAGCGGGCGGTGTAGCCTCCATCGACGACCAGGGTGTGTCCGGTGACAAAACTGGCGGCTGGACTGGCCAGAAAGAGCGATGCTTCAGCGACGTCCTGCGGCGCGCCCAGCCGGCCCAGCGGAATGTCCCTGGTCTTCATTGCCCGCAGGGCGTCGTCGGCATAGCTCTCCGCGGTTTCGCCGGTCATCGTCGTGGTCGGGGCGACGGCATTCACCCGCACCCCAAATGGCGCCCATTCAATAGCGAGCGCTTTGGTGAGCGCGATGACAGCGCCTTTCGATGCGATGTATGCGGCTCGCTCTTCTAGACCGACAATGCCCAGTGCCGAGGCAATGTTCACGATCGAACCACGCTGCTGCTCGACGAACCGCTTTCCGGCCTCCTGGCAACAGTAGAAAACGCCAGAGATGTTGGTCTGCACAATCGCGTTCCAGTCATCGTCGGTCATCGAGAGAGCGGGTTCGCGCTGAACGATGCCGGCGCAATTGACCAGCGTTTCAAGTGGAAACGCCAATCCGTCGATCTGCGCGAAGGCGTTCTCGACGCTCTGGCGCGACGTAACATCGATGTGCACTGCGGTCGCACCTCCACCTGATTCGATGATCGCTCGTGCCGCTTCTTCGCATCTCTCATAGCGTCTGCCGGCCACGACGATGTGGGCGCCATGGTCGGCAAATGCCCGGGCTATCTCACGTCCGATGCCGGCATTGCCGCCTGTGACGACGACCATCCGGCCCATGAACAATCGATCCTCGGCAAGCTGGTTGCTCATGGTTTTCTAGAGCGTCGATGTGCGCGAAGACACCATATGTCGCCGCAGATATGCGGAATCAAAAGAAAGACCTAGTCCAGGACGGTTCGTGAGTTGAACGAGGCCATTCGAAATAGTGAATTCCTCGTAGACGTCCGCCCAGACAGCGGGCGGGAAGTGCGGAGTCGTGGCGGGTATCAGGTCGCCGTTCGGGAGAGCGGCGACGATCTGCGCACTCAGCTCGGGGAACGTGGCGCCATGTGGTGCGAGCTTGACATGAAAGGATTCGGCAATCGAGCCAACCTTCCGCAACGGCGTGAAACCGCCAACCCCGATCGTATCTGTCTGGATGAATGCGATTCCGGCCCGTTCCATGATCGCTCTGGCGCCGAAGATCGAGGATTCCGATTCTCCCCCGGCGACGGGAACGGTCGTGTGCTGGGCAACGATTTCCAGGCCGCGCGGATTGTCGTTCCAGCGAGCCGGTTCTTCCAGCCAGTAGATGTCGAGATCTTCGATCTCGCGAGCGACTTTAACCGCCGTCCAAGGGTCGAGTGCGCGAAAGATGTCGACCATCAACCGAACATCCGGACCGATCGCTTTGCGAGCCGCTCGTGCCGAAGCGATCATGTGGGCGGGGTCGTGGTCCATGATGTGAAACTTGACGGCCGTGTAACCGGAGTCAACACAGGCGGCGAGTTCTTCACCGAGACCCTCTGGCGTGCGGGAACGAATCGGGATATCCGCGTAGGCGGTCACGTGATCACGAAATCCGCCCAGCAGTTGCCAGCAGGGTTTGCCTGTGACGTGGCCAAAGAGGTCCCAGAGCGCGATGTCGAGCACCCCGATTGCTGAGATCAGGAATGGTTCCTGGCCAAGGAGAGGAATGGTGGCTCGCTCCATCAGCGACCAGAGACGTTCTGGCGAAGCGCATTCCTGGCCGAGCAGGAGTGGCGCGAATATGTCGTGAATCGCCGCCGCATGTTCAGCCGTTCCCCGGCTGATGCCGATGAGTCCGCTTTCGGACCGAACCGTCACCGCTGCCATCGTTCTGGTGAAGTTCGGCGCAAATGGATCGTCCCAAACGGGCTGAAACAGCACTGTTTCGATCGATGCGATCTTCACGAGTTCCCCCGGATGATATGACGGTGTCAGGCGTTGCCTCTAGCGACAGGCGAGGTACCCATCAGCGACGTTCGTTCGCCGAAGGGGAACTGCAGAAAGTCCTCGGCGAGCTCGATCATTCCCCGCGTCGCTGAGGCGAGGATGACCTCGCCCTTGGCGGCGGTGGCGATGGTCGGATCGCCTCCGACGCCCGATTTAGTCTGCGCGCTTCGCCAACCGGTGAACTTCACCGGCGATCCACCGAGCAAGTCTTCATAGAAGTACTTGCTACGGTGGCGCATATCCTTGACGGCGAGGTCCATTTGCACATTTTCGGGGTCGACCGCCAAGTAGATCGACGTCTCGTACTCGCAGGCATGATTGGCCCCTCCCGGATAGGGGGATTCGCGAACGGCATCGAAGTCCTCTTTGGTCAAATCCCAATACGAAATCGACGCGCACTTCGCGTCAGAGCGGACGTTCACCTGGCGGGAAGCGGCATCGAGCAGATGAGCATTGCTGCCATGACCGTTGACCAGCAGGATGCGCCCGAAGCCCTGCCGGGCGAAGCTCACGGCGACGTCGGTGCAATAGTGCAGAAAGTGTTCGAGCTCGATGCTGATCGTGCCCGGAAAATCCATATTGTGCTCGTTGTAGCCATAGTGAATCGGCGGTGCGCAGAGCAGAATATCGGGGCGTTCCGCGGCGGCGGCTAGGCAAACTGTCTCGACGGCCAAATTGTCCATATCGACTGGAAGATGGTAGCCATGCTGTTCAATGGCGCCCACCGGGATGAGGATGACGCGGTTCGCCTTCACGGCTTCGTTGACTTCGGGCCAGGTCAGTTTCCGGAACTCCGAGTGCGTGTGCATAGCGTCTCCCAACTGGCGCATGAAGGGGTTGAAATCGCGCGATCCCGACATTTCACACAAAATAGCATATAAAATGCACGTGTCAAGATGGCGTTGAAGTCGATGGGAAATGACATACTTGCGCTTTGACATGTCAAACTTCAATCCACGGGGTGCGGAGCCCAGTTTGCTGGCGCAGGCTTCGTTTGGCGCTCTGATCCGATCTGAAAGGCTGCGGAATACATGCTCGCCGAACACGTGGTGTATCGCACCAAACGCGATGTTGCTGTTGATGCGATCAGGAACGAGATCATCAGTGGCAAGTTGGCTCCTGAGACGCGGCTCACCCTCGAAGACTTGTCGCAGCAGCTCGGGCTCAGCCTGACGCCGATTCGGGAAGCGCTGCCTGTTCTGGAAGGGGAAGGCTTCATCGTTCAGCTGCCGCACCGTGGAGCGCTTGTCTCGCCGATGGACCGGGAGGAGATTTTGGAGCTCTATGCCATTCGCACCGGTTTGGAATCAATGGTCACAAGTCACGCGGTGCCACGGCTGACTGCGACCGAGCTGGACCGCATGGAAGTACTGATCGGCGAGGTGAAAGCCCTGGAAGGCGACTGGGATCGTCTCCTCGATCGCGACAAGGCGTTCCATCTCGTGCTCTATGGCGCGACCGGGAGTGCTCGCTGGCTGGACACGATCGAGACACTCTGGAAACGGAGCAAGCGTTACATGATTTCGAGCACGGCGATGAGTGGCGAGGCGGCGCGCATTCACCGCGACCATCAGGCGTTGCTTGATGCGTGTAGCGAGGGCGACGCCGAGACTGCGGCGAGCCTCACGGTGCAGCATCTCAAACAGTCCGAGGCAAGACTGCTGCGCGAGTGGACGTGAATCTAGACTTTCCTGACCGTCGGGTCAATAGCATCACGTAGCCAGTCGCCGATGAGATTGATGCTTAAAACCAGCATCAGAATAGCGAGTCCTGGAAGTGTGCCGAGCCACCAGGCGATAGTGAGGTAATTTCTGCCATCGGCGAGCATCCCGCCCCAGGAGGCCTGATCGGGCGGAATCCCCAACCCTAGAAAGCTCAGCGCTGACTCCTGGACGATCATCGCCGCGACGGAGAAGGTTGCCAGGACGATCATCGAGGATGTCACATTGGGGAAGATGTGGCGCGCGAGCAACCGTGAGTCACGCGCTCCCACCGATCTCGCCGCCTCGATGTACGGTTGTTCGCGTGTTGAGACGACCTCCGATCGCAGAACTCGCGCATACGCAGCCCATCCGGCGATGCTTAACACCAGAACGATGTTCGTCAACCCTCCACCGAAAACGGCGAGGACGAGCAGCGCCAGGAGCATAAACGGAAAGGTGAGCTGCAGTTCGACCGCTCGCATGATCACGAGATCGGCAGCGCCTCCATAGTAGCCGGACAGCGCGCCCATAGTCATGCCAATAGCGCCGGAAAGTGCGACGGCCGCAAATCCAACGAAGAGCGACACTCTGGCGCCATAAATCAGGCGGGAGAGAATGTCTCTGCCGAGTTGGTCTGTGCCGAGCCAGTGACTCCGATCGCCGCCGAATCCCACAGGGGCGGCAAGTTGGTTGCGGAGGTCCTGTTTCTCGGGATCGTATGGAGCCAGCCAGGGCGCGCCGATCGCCGCGGCGATGCTGATCACGACGATGGCCAGGCCAATGAAGACGGGCCAGTTCGATCGCAGCTGGCGCGTGATCCAGCGCGTGAGATGCGGCTGATCCGCTCCTTCGTTGAGAATGAGCTGGGTGTGCTGCGTCATCAGGTCATTACCTGAACTTGATGCGTGGATCGATGAGTGGATAGATCACATCGATCAAGAAATTGATCAGGATTACCAGTGATGCAAAGACGAAGACGATCGCTTGCACAAGGGGGTAATCGCGCGCGCCGATGGCCTGAATTGCGAGACGCCCGATGCCCGGCCAGGAGAAAACGGTCTCGGTGATGACCGCCCCACCAAGGAGGAGCGCGAACTCGAGACCGATGACCGTGATGAGTGTGATGAGAGTGTTCGGCGCGGCATGACGAAGGAGCACGGAGCGCTCACGAAGACCCTTGGCGCGTGCGGTGCGCAGGAAATCGCTGCGCAAGACTTCCAGGAAGGCTGAACGCGTCAGGCGGCTGATCTTCGCCGTCGAGAAGATGCCGAGTGTGACGGCAGGCATAATCAGCGACGTGGGACCCTGATCGCCGATTGAGGGCAGCCACTGCAGCCGGACAGAAAAGAGCATGATCAGCAGGATGCCTACCCAGAAGGTTGGTGCCGATGTGCCGAGCAACGCCAGCACGAGGACGAGTCGATCGACGAGTGTGTTACGGTGGATCGCAGCCAGGATGCCGAGAGGAATGCCGGTGATGATCGTAAAGCCGATCGCGGCGACCGCCAGCTTCAGAGTTGCCGGGAAGCGGTCGAAAACGATGTCGATGGCGGGTTGGTTGAAGCTGAGGGACTGACCGAAGTCGAGCACGACGAGCCGGCCAAGAAAGCGAACATATTGCTCGTACAACGGGGCGTCAAATCCCATCTCGTGACGCATCGCCTGGACAACGTCGGGTGGGGTGTCCTGCGGAACGAGCAGCAGCACGGGATCGCCGGAGAGTCGGAGCACAACGAAGACGATCGTTGAAATTCCCCACAGGAGAAAGACAGCCTGTCCCAATCTCGAGACTAGATACCGAGCACTCATCGTTTGTCGACTCGCTCGGCTCGTCCGCTCATCATCGGATATCAGGCTGCACTAGAGTCGATGGTTCCGCAAGCTGGTCCCGCGTCCCAGCGAAGCAATAAAACGCCGGGACGAGAGAAGAATTCCGGAAGACGATCAGGAGACCTCGACGTCGACCAGATAGATGCGAGCGTCAGTGCGGGCTCTGAAGTTGGAAACACGGTCGCTCAGGGCGAAGATGTCCGGTGGCTGGAAGAGGAAGATCACCGGTGGGTCATCGTGAAAGATCTCGGATGCCTGATGGAGGAGGGCGAGCCTGGCTTCGGGGTCGAGCTCTTCGAGTGAAGCGGTCAAGACCTCGTCGAACTCGGCGTTGTTGTAGATCGAGTTGTACGACCGAGTTGGTCCGTAGTTGGAGAGGACAAAATAGGCATCCTTCATCGGGAAGTAGTTCATTCCCTGCATGTTCAGGCCATCGAGCGTATCGGCGTTCAGTCGCTCCGCAAATGTCGCGAACTCGATCGTTTCGAGATTGGTGGTGACGCCGATCTCCTCCAAGAATCCGGCGACGGCCTGATTCGTGTCACGGTCGCCGATGTACGAACCTTCGGTAGTCCAGACCGTGATTTCGATGTCGCCCACGCCGGCTTCCTCAAGGAGCTCGCGCGCGCGATCGGGGTCATAGGGATATGCCGCGAGCTGGGGATGGAACCCGACTCCGTCGGGACCGACCATCTGCCCCTGCGAAACGGCCGCATGTCCCTGCATCACGCTTTCGACCAACAGGTCGTTGTCGACCGCGTAGTTGAATGCCTGGCGGATGCGCTTGTCGGCCAGTTGCGTATTGAGACCGGGCATCATGTGAACTACGTGCATCCGGCTCATCACCGACTCTTCGATCGTGAATCCCTCCGACTCCAACTGTTCGATGTTGAAGAGGGGAACATTCTGGATCATGTCCACCTGGCCGGATTGCAGCGCCGCGAGACGGGCGCCGCCCTCCGGAATCGCCAGATACCGAACTGAGCTCAGCAGCGGAGCGCCGCCCCAGTAGTTCTGATTCGCTTCGAACTGAATGAAGTCGCCGGGTGCGCCGTCGACATAGGCGAAAGGACCGGTGCCGACCGGGGCGGTGACGAATCCCTCCGACCCGCCAACTTCCTCGAAGTAGTGCGGTGGGATCATGAACACGACCGCCAGGGCTCGGTCGAGCACGGCCGACGGCGCGTTGAGAATGAGCCGGGCAGTCAACGGGTCGACGACTTCGACATGATCGACGGTAGTGAGTCTCGATCTGATGGCGGATCGCTGCTCGGGATCGACGATCCGCTCGATGTTCCACTTGACCGTTTCAGCATCAAACGGCTCGCCATTGTGAAAGGTAACGCCCTCACGGAGCTTCACCTCGTAGGTGAGGTCGTTGATGTAGCCCCATTCGGTGACGAGAGCCGGTTCCAGTTCGCCGTCGAAGTTGATGTTCGTCAGACCGTCCCAAATCTGATAGTAGGTGGCGAAGGAGATGCCGGATGCGTTGAGATGCGGGTCGAGGGTCGGTGGGAGCGCGCCCATGCCAACGCGGAGCTCGCCCGCTTCCTGGGCTCCGGTGAAGCCATGCTGGAGAGATAGTGCGAGCCCCGCCGCTCCTGCGCCTTGCAGGACCTGCCTTCTGTTCAGGCTGAGGTCACGAGAAACGTCTTGCGCACTCATCTTCCGTGCTCCTCTCGATCATGGGGCGAATTGCGCGCGTTTCAGGTATGGAGATCGGGACTCCAGAATTGTCTGTACTGCCGCACCGCGCGCCGCAACGCAGTGACTTCCGCTTCATCGCCCGAATATGACACAATGTAACATATCAAATCGTACTGTCAAGATTGCCGCGAGGCAACAGACAGACGTTCATTTAGGTGAAAAGGAGGGGTCAGTGCTTCTGAACATCGAGCGCGCGTACAACGCAATGGATGAGAATGGTCTCGATGCACTCGTAGCGACATCTCCGGAAAACGTGATCTATGCGAGTGGTTTCGCGAACTGGACGCTCGGCGCATTCAACGACTTGTTGATGTTCGTCGTGATTCCTCGCCAGGGCGATCTGCGATTGGTCGCTGCAGTCGACGCCGCAGACTACCTCGCGCAGGTTCCGGTCGCGACAACACACACCTACCTCTACGGCACGTTCCATACGGAGCGCAGCCCAGATGTGGAGTTGACTGGCGCTGAGGCGGGAATCGTCGAAGTGCGCGGAGCGGCCACTCCAGCCGCTTCGCCCGTGGACGGTCTTCGGAAGGCGCTGCTCGACTCCGGCGTCCCCAAAGGACGGATTGCAGTCGAAGAGCGGCGTTTCACCCACTCGCGCTGGAGTCAGCTGATCGAGCAACTCGATGGTTACGAAGTCCGGGACGGCGTCGATCTCTTCCGGGGAATTCGCCTGATCAAGACCAACGATGAGATCGCGCGCTTGCGGAACGTCGCCGGGATTGTCGAGGAGGGAATGCAGTCAGCATTCGACTATGCCGCGCCCGGGCGCACGGAGTGGGATTTGGAATCTGTATTTCGGTCGACGATTGCGGCGACCGGGGCGACGCCCGGTCACTTCGAGACATCGGCAGGGACCCGTTCGTCAGGTTGCTTCCCGTCGTCGGCGGAGTACCGGCTGCAAACGGGTGATGTGATTCGTTCGGATGCCGGTGGCCGGTATCTCGGATACTGGGCCGACACCGGCAGATCGAGGGTACTCGGACATCCACCGGACGCGCTGGCGAAGCACTTCGAAGCGCTAACGCGCGGCATCGAGGCGATCAAAGCACTCGTGAAACCGGAGGCTCCGATTGGCGAGCTCTTCGAGGCGGGTGTGGAGTCGGTGCGAGCGGCCGGAATTCCCCAGTACAAGCGGCATCACGTCGGGCATGGCATCGGTCTCGAGATGTACGAAGCGCCGATTCTCGCTCCGCACGACCCCAATGCCATTCACTCATTCGGCCAGAGTGACGCGCGTCTCGAGGAAGGGATGGTGCTCTGCATCGAGCTTCCGTACTACGAGCTGGGGTTAGGTGGACTGCAGATCGAGGATACGGTCGTCGTGCGCAGGGATGGCTACGAGCTGCTGACGACCGCGCCTCGCGAGCTCCTTTCGCTGTAGGAGGTTCGCCTGTGATTGCCGCGCTTTTCTCTCATGTCCAGGGGCTGAAATGTGCCACGTGCGAACGAGAGTATCCGTTCGAGCTCATGTTAGGCGGCTGCCCTGTTTGCATCGCGGCGGGGCGACTCGCGATGCTCGATCCGATCTACCAGCCACTGCCGGCCGAAGCCTTTGGCGCAGCACCTGATGCGCTCTGGAACTATCCCGCAAGTCTTCCCTTGCCCACCTCGGAGTACCGAACGACGTTGGGAGAGGGAGGCACGCCGTTGCTGCCTCTGCCGTCGATCGATGCCGATTGGTGGGTCAAGTACGAGGCGGTCAACCCGACGCACTCCTGGAAGGACCGGACGAACGCCGTCGCTGTGTCGGTTGCCCGGCACTTCGGTCGTGACAAGCTGATCTGCACGTCGACGGGCAATCACGGCGTGTCGCTCACTGCCTATGCGGCGCGGGCTGGAATGCGGTGTCTGGTGCTGATGCCGCCGGAAGCGCCACCCCTTGCGCTCGAGGAGATGCGTTTTTTCGGAGCGGAGGTTGTCATCGTCGAGGATGGAAGGATCGTACCCTTGCTGGAAGAGTTGGTGCTCGATCACGGTTGGTACGTCTCCCAACGCAATGCGTCGGGTGTTGGCGGACGGCGGATCGGCAACCCCTACGGTATGGAGGGGTACAAGACGATTTCGTACGAAATCTTCCATCAGCTTGGCGGAATCGCTCCGGACAACGTCTTCGTGCCGGTGGGGGGTGGCGATGCGGCGTGGGGTATCCACAAGGGATTCAGGGAGCTTGCCGCGGCGAAACTGATCGACCGGGCGCCACGGATCGTCGCATGCCAGTCCGTGGCCGGCGCCCCACTACGTCGCGCCATCGAGCGACAATCTGATCAGGTCGAGCCGGTTGAGACAAAGGACACGATCGCCTACTCGATCGTGGAGCGCCAAACGGGCGACCTCGCACTGCGGGCAATTCGCGACTCAGGCGGGACTGCGGTGGCGGTGACCGACGAGGAGATCCTCGAGGCGTCGCGTGCGTACGCGAACGCCGGGGTTTGCGTTGAGCCCTCGTCATCCGCGGCCTTGGCTGGAGCCCTGCAGATGCGGGTGAATGGTGAACTCGGCGACGACGAGACGATCGTCATTATGGGCACCGGCGCGGGAATGCGCTGGCCGGCGACGTTCAGCCCCCTTCCTGCGGGCTTACCGCAGATATCCGGCACGGTCGAGGCGCTGGCCCGGGTGGTGGCGGTCTAGCGGGTGGCGCTTGTGAGCACACTCTCGTGCTGGGTCAGTGCTTCGCGGACGTGGGTATCCCAGTATCCCCAGGTGTGGGCGCCGGGATGCTCAGCATAGTGGTGAGCGACG
>CAYWSE010000106.1:0-5133 GCA_964461025.1 uncultured Sphaerobacteraceae bacterium
CCGATCCATTTCCTTTGGCCATTGCTGGCAACCTCCTGATACAGACTGCGGCGCCACCGGGGAGGCAGCGCCAGCGCGATTCAACGAGCAAACGATACCCGATCCCTTAGCACTCTGCAAGAGAGAGTGCTAAAAGTAATGTCGGCAAGACGGCAAGACGGCAAGACGGCGAGGCGTCGAGGCGGCAAGACGGCAAGTGAAGCGGAAAGGGCGACGAGGCGAGGACGTCGCGATTCACCCCTCTCCCGCGGTCGGGAGAGGGGCCGGGGGTGAGGGAAACTCCGCTTTCGGTAGACGGATCTCTCAACACCCGGCACGCACCATCAACCATCAACCATCCACCATGCCCCCAATCTCCGCATTTCTACTGATCCGTATTTGACGTAACCCGTGCTAGCATCGAACTGACGAGTGACAGCGAAGGAGGGTGTTGTGAGCGAAGAAACCCGATCAACCGGCCCAATCCCGGAAGATGCCCACGAAGATCCCCAGTTCCAGGCGATGATCGATTCGATCTTCGCCGAGGAGCAGAATGCAGGCAATCTCGATGGACCTCCACCCGGCGCTAGACCCATTCACGCCGACGATAGTGCCCGGCTCTTCATCGGCAAAGAGCTGACGCTCGAGGAGTTCGCCAAGTGGTGGAAAGTCCAGGGACTGGGAACCCGCCCGTTTAACGCGGTCGGTTTTCATCACACCGAGAACCCTACTCAGCAAAGTTGGGCAGGTCTCCCAACACTGAACGGTGTCTTCAACTACTACCACAACGAACTTGGCTGGACCAAAGGACTCGGTCCGCAACTCTTCGTCTACTCAGGTGATGGACCGTACAGCCCCGGTGTGCCGCGAATCTATATCGCCACCCATCCGGCCCATGACGGGATAGGCATCGCTGGCAGAAATCAGCGCTGGCTCCATATCGAGCATGTCTGGAACGGCGACGCGTCGCCGTTCAGTACCGCTATGAAGCGCGTCAGCGGGCAGGTGTTGTCGATCGTTTGCGCGCCTTCCGATGCCGCCAACCGCCAGATTCCGGTGCAGTTCATCAAGGGACCCGGCAGCGACAACCCCACCTCGCCACTCGGCATCATGTATCACCGAGACCAGAACCCCATTTGGCCCAAAGACGGCGGTTGGCCGAAGTCATGCCCTGGATTCAAGGTCTCTCACGACAATCTCGACGCGGACATCATTGCTTTCGCCGGCAGTGGTGGTGGCGTCGTCATTTCGTCGACCGATTTCGCGATCGGACAGAAGCTGGTTGTCGAGTCTGGCCCGCTCAATCTCCGTTCGGCGCCAGGTACGGCGTTCGCTGTTTTGGCGAAACTCGACGAAGGGATAGACCTTACGGTGCTGGAAGGGCCACACCGCATCGAGGAGAACGCCTGGTATCGCGTCTCCGGACCTGCCGAAGGACCGGGTTGGGTCGCGGGAGAGTTTCTTCGACCCGCCTGAACCCCGTAACTTCCATGGCGCGCGAAATCGCCCCCATCGTTTCGGGGTTGGCAAGCCGGGGTTCGGTCAGGACGCCGACTCTCGCGTCGCCGGGAGTTCGAGATAGCCGCGTCCGGCCAGCCATCGTTCGGCGGGAATCGTCATCAGCGGCGGAATTGCGGCCAGCAGCGCGATGATCGTCGCCTTGAGCGGCCACTGGAGCGCGACCGATGCCAGGATCGTCACCGCCACGTAAACGATGAATGCGATGCCATGAATCGGTCCGAAGATCTCGACACCGCGCTCCGTCGTGTCGGTCACGTACTTGAGGAACATCCCGATCAGCAGACCGGTCCAGGTCGCTGCTTCGACATACGCGACGATCGCGAAAGCGCGTCCGGCCGGATTGGTGGGCAGGGAAAGAGCGTTCGACATTGAATGGATCACCTCTGTTGGTTGCTCAATAGCCGCGTGCGCGCTCGCGGTCATCGTCCGATAGAGAACGCTAAGGCGCCCGCGCAAGTTCAGTTTGGTTGGACCTCGAAGCGGCGGGAACCGCGGTCATGCGGACCCGCTCGAGTTGCCGCAACTATACAGGGCGGTGACGAAACATCCTGTGGACCCGGCCGCCACACGAGGCTCGTTATCGACATCTCGGGCAGGTCGCGGGATACTCTCCATGGAGGATTTCTCCGAGTATGTCTGCGTCTCCGGAGTGTGATGTGTCTACTGCTATGCGAACCTATGATGAGTTTCTGAGTGCGCGGGTGAAGAGCGCGGCGCCCTCGCCGACGCTGGCAGTCTCCGACAAAGCGCGCGCGCTCAAAGCCCAGGGCATCGATGTCATCGACCTGGGTGGCGGCGATCCTGACTTCATCACACCGCAAAACATCAGAGACGCCGCCGCGGGGGCGATGAACGCCGGTGACACGCACTATGTGGCCAGCAACGGCACTCCGGCGCTCAAACAGGCGATTGCCGCCAAGCTGAAAACGGACAATGGACTGGACTATTCGCCGGCGGAGATCATCGTCACCCCTGGCGGCAAGCAGGCGCTTTTCGCCGCGATGATGGCTACAGTCGAAGAAGGCGTCGAGATCATGCTGCTCGAACCGGCCTGGGTCTCGTACCAGTCGATGGTCGAGCTCGCCGGCGGTGTGGTCGCGCATGTGGGTCTCGATCCCGACGACAACTTCCGCACCACGCGGGAGAGACTCGAAGCAGCATGGTCTCCCGCGGTGCGCGGCATCGTGGTCAACTCACCGAGCAACCCGACCGGTCGCGTGCTCGACGATGCGGAACTCCATGCGCTGAGCTCATTTGCCATCGAGCGCGATCTGCTGATCTACACCGACGAGATGTATGAGAAGATCATTTATGATGGCCATAGGCACATCAGCATCGCGTCGATGCCGGGCATGTGGGAACGAACGTTGACCTTCAACGGTCTCTCCAAGGCGTATGCCATGACCGGCTGGCGGCTCGGATACGTAGCCGGGCCGAAGCCGTTGATCGATGAAATTGCCAAGGTCCAGAGTCATTCCGTGACACACGCGACCTCGTTCGTGCAAGCGGGCGGCGTTGCCGCATTGAACGGTCCACAGGAGTTCATCGGCGAGATGGTCGCTGCCTGGGACCGCCGCCGCTCAATGGTCGCCGAAGGACTCGACAGGGTGAAGGGCTTTCGTTCCGTCGCTCCGGAAGGCGCCTTCTACGCATTTCCGGATGCGCGCGGCACGGGCATGAGCTCGATGGACCTTGCCGACAAGCTCCTGCAGGAAGCGCATGTCGCGGTCACACCGG
Source organism: uncultured Sphaerobacteraceae bacterium (assembly GCA_964461025.1). Classification (GTDB taxonomy): domain Bacteria; phylum Chloroflexota; class Chloroflexia; order Thermomicrobiales; family UBA6265; genus JAHBVL01. The sequence continues at coordinate 3,238 of CAYWSE010000106.1, forward strand.
GCGTCGCCTTCGGCGATGCGGGTGAAGGTCACTTGCGGCTTTCGGTTGCGACGAGCGACGACCTCCTCGAGAGCGCTGTACAGCGAATTGGCGATTGTCTGGGCTGGAAGTAAGTCAGTAGGGAAGAAAGGGAATCGATGAGCGTTCACGATCGATTGAAAGAACTGGGAATCGAGCTGCCGGACCCCGTGCAGCCGATTGCCACCTATGTCCGGTATCACCAGGTTGGTAATCTGCTGCTGATCTCCGGCACCGGACCAAGTGACGGCGCGAAACCAGGCAAGCTGGGTCGGGACCTTACCGTCGAGGAAGGGTACGCAGTCGCCCGCGATGTCGGCATCAGCATCATCTCGACCGTCAACGACGCACTCGGCGGCGATCTCGACCGCGTCCAGCGTTGTCTGAAGGTCCTTGGCATGGTCAATTCCATGCCGGACTTCGCCGACCAACCAAAGGTGATAAATGGCTGCTCCGATCTGATGGTCGAAGTCTTTGGCGACAAGGGGCGGCATACACGCTCTGCCGTTGGTTTCGCGGCGCTGCCGGGCAACATCGCGGTCGAAATCGAGGCGATGTTCGAAGTCAGCTAGAAGTACTTACGAGAAACAAGAGGAAGGACAACGTGACGAAACCCATTCCCGTTACCAGGGAGGGCCTCGAACGCCTGACCGCGGAGCTCGAAGAGCTGACTTCAGTACGCCGCCCGGCAATCACCGCCGCGATCGCCGAAGCGCGGTCGCATGGCGACCTGCGCGAGAACTCGGCGTACGACGCCGCCCGACACGATCAGCTGATGAACGAACGACGCATCTCGGAGCTCGAGAGCCTGCTCCGCAACGCGGAAATCGTCGACGACGCCAATCGGCCGAAGGACAATATCGTCCGGCTCGGCAGCACCGTGATCGTCGACTTTGACGGCGAGGAAGAGTCGTACATGATCGTCGGAGCCATCGAGGCGAAGCCGTCGGTCGGTCGTATTTCGAACGAATCGCCGCTCGGCAAGGAGCTCCTTGGCAAGTCGGCCGGGCAGAAGGTCACCTACACCATGCCCAACGGCCGGCAAAACGAGGTGACCATCCTCAGAGTCGAGAATTAGGCGAATCTCAACCGTCTCGTCGCCTGCCGGGAGAGAAGAACACTTTCTCTGGATCGACCAACAGGCCAGGAATCGTGAGTGATGAAACCAGACCGTCTACGGTTGCGATTGGCTGGTACATGTCATCCACGAGTCTCTGTGCCAGGATGATTTCGGAATCAGGATCGACGATCCAGTATTCCGGCACTCGATGGGATGCGTACAAAGCGCTCTTTCGAATCTGGTCGATCGATCTGCTCGATGGCGAGAGAATTTCGATGACGAGTGTCGGAGCGCCAATGACGTTCGCGTCGGTCAGTATGTCATCCTGGGTGTGGAGTACGACCAGCAAGTCTGGTTCAACGATGTCGTGGATACCAAGCACAACATCGTATGGCGCAGTGAAGACTTCACCCAATCCATTCTCGTCGAGATAGTTCCCAATCAATCTTGAGAGACGGCTGGAGGCCCGCTGGTGTTTCGTCGTTGGTGCGGCCGACCCAATGAGCTCACCTCCAAGAATCTCATAACGTCGGCCATCGTCTGGCATCTCAGCAAGGTCTTCGAGCGTGTAGGGGCGTTGTAGCTGTCGGACAGCGATCATCTCGACATCCTCCGTCGGAACCGGCGCATTCAACTTCAACAGAGTGTACAGCGGGATTAGGTGACCGCAACCAGCTCCGGCAGATTGACGCCTGCAGCCTCAGCCAGCGCTGCCGCCTTGTCGGTGCGCTCCCACGGGACATCCAGATCATCGCGACCAAAGTGCCCGAACGCCGCGGTTTGCCGGTAAATCGGCCGCCGCAGATCGAGCTCCCGGA
>CAYWSE010000106.1:5143-10490 GCA_964461025.1 uncultured Sphaerobacteraceae bacterium
GCGGCGGGTCGAAGGTCGAACAATTCGTTCACCAGCTCGGCGATGCGCGTATCGCTGATCCGGCCGGTTCCAAACGTTTCGACCATGATCGAAACAGGACGGGCGACGCCAATCGCATACGAAATCTGAATCTCGAAACGCTCGGCAAGACCGGCGGCGACGATGTTCTTCGCCACCCATCGCGCCGCGTACGCACCCGAGCGATCAACTTTTGTCGGATCCTTGCCCGAAAATGCGCCGCCCCCATGCCGGGCCATGCCGCCATAGGTGTCGACGATGATCTTGCGACCGGTCAGACCGGCGTCCGCGATCGGTCCACCGATCGAGAAGCGCCCGCTCGGATTGATCAACATGCGGGTCTGGCTGTCCAGCAAATGCTCGGGAATGACTTTCCGCACGACTTCGGACTCGACGCCCTCGGCGATCGCCGCGTTGGGCACCTTCTCGTCATGCTGGGTCGACACGACAACGGTGTCGACACGGACAGGCTCGCCGTGGTGGTACTCGACCGTGATCTGCGACTTGCCGTCTGGCCGCAACCAGTCGAGTACACCGCTTCGGCGGGCATTCGAAAGCTGACGAGCAACCCGGTGCGCCAGCGAAATCGGCAACGGCATCAGCTCCGGTGTTTCGCGGCAGGCGAAACCGATCATCATGCCCTGATCGCCGGCCCCCGTATTGTCGAGGTCGCCACCTGAGCCGTCCCGCATCTCCAGCGCGGTCGTCACACCGTCGCTGATCTCCGGGCTCTGGGCCTTGATCGACGAAATCACCGCGCACGTCCGCGCATCGAAGCCATAGGCGGCATCGGTGTAACCGATGTCCGCGATCACTCCCCGCACCAGATCGGGAATTTCGATATAGGTCTCGGTCGTGATCTCGCCAAAGACCAGCACGAGCCCGGTCGTCGCCGAGGTTTCGCACGCCACCCGGCCGGCTGGATCGTTTTCCAGCACCGCGTCGAGCACAGCATCGGAAATCTGGTCGCAGACCTTGTCCGGATGCCCCTCGGTGACCGATTCGGACGTGAAGAGCGTCTTTGGAGAACTGCTGAATGTCGTTGTCATGTCGTCCTCGACCTGGTGTGGAGTGCGTTTCGATGCATCTGCGAGACCGGACCTAAGTGCCCGATTCCCACGAATTGAGATAGTGAACCTGTTCGTCGGTCAGCTCATCGATTTCGATATCCATGCTGACCAGTTTCATGCGGGCGATTTCGTGATCGATTTCGATCGGCACGCGGTAAACGCGCGGTTCGAGATTGGCCGCTTCCTTGACAATGAACGCCGCCGCCAGAGCCTGATTGGCGAAGCTCATGTCCATGACGCTGGCAGGATGTCCTTCCGCCGCGGCGAGATTGATCAGGCGGCCCTCGCCGAGCACGATGACTCGCTGGTCCTCGGCGATCTTGAACTCCTCGACCATCGGCCGCAGCGTTCGCCGGCCTTCGCCGGCCATCTCGCTCAGCGCCGCGATGTTGATTTCTGAATTGAAGTGACCCGAATTCGCCAGAATCGCGCCGTCTTTCAGCTGGGCGAGCGCATCGCGGTCGATGACGTTGATGTTGCCCGTGGCCGTGACGAAAAGATCTCCCTGTGCGGCGGCGCGGGCCATCGTCATCACGGCAAATCCGTCCATCGCCGCCTCGAGCGCTTTGACCGAATCGACCTCAGTGACGATCACCCTGGCGCCCATCCCTCGCAAGCGCATCGCGATGCCCTTGCCGCACCAGCCGTAACCGGCGACGACCACCGTCTTGCCCGCAATCAGAATGTTCGTGGCTCGCAGAATGCCATCGATCGTACTCTGCCCGGTGCCGTACCGGTTATCGAAGAAATGCTTGGTGTCGGCGTCGTTCACGGCCACCACCGGGAACCGGAGAACGCCGTCCTTTTCCATCGCCTGATCGCGGACGACACCTGTCGTCGTCTCTTCGGTGGCGCCGATGATGCCGTCGAGCAACTCTTTGCGCGTCGTATGGACGGCAGTCACCACATCAGCACCGTCGTCGATGAGCACATGAGGTTTGTGATCGAGCGCGGTGTTGATGTGCCGGTAGTACGTCTCGTTGTCCTCGCCCTTGATGGCAAAAACAGGAATGCCCTCATCGACGAGGGCCGCGGCGACGTCGTCCTGCGTCGAAAGGGGATTGCTGGCGCAGAGAACTGCGTCCGCGCCGCCGGCCTTCAGCGCCAGCGCGAGATTGGCCGTTTCCGTTGTGATGTGCGCGCAGGCCAGGATACGGACGCCCTCGAGCGGCTTCTCCGCTTCGAATCGCTCGTGAATCTGCCGGAGCACCGGCATTTCGCGACCTGCCCACTCGATGCGCCGCCGCCCATCGGGGGCCAGAGATGGGTCCTTGATATCAAACGACAGCGAATTGCTCGACATGCATGCTCCTCGTGGTGATGAATAAACGTGCTTGCGTGTTGACTATGGAACTGGCGTTCTGGCCTTGAGCTGGTCGGCGCTCAACGCACCCGCGAAATCAGCGAATGAGCGGTCGAAACGATCGACGAACTCCTCCGGGGTGTAGTAGTGCGCCTGCGTGCCGACATTCTCGACCGCGTACGCCGCAGCCAGACTGGCAATCCGTCCGGTGACCTCCAATTCGAGATCGAGCAGCAGACCGCGCAAGAGTCCGGAACGATAGGCGTCGCCGGCTCCGGTTGGGTCGACAACCGTCGCAACCTTCGCCGCCGGTATCTCGACCGTGCGGCCGGTGCTGATCAGCTTCGAACCCTGCTCTCCAAACGTCACGACCACCAGTTCGGATTGATCGGCGATCTGCTCGACGGTCAGTCCCGTTTTTCGCTCGATCATCGCGTATTCGTAGTCGTTGCTGATCACACCCCAGGAGGTGTTGATGCTGGTCTGAAGTTCCTCCGGGGAGAGCAGCACGATCTGGAAAGCGGGGTCGAATATGAGTCTTGCATGGCTGCGACCGAACTGTTCGACATGCTGCTGCATCACATTGGGCGACGTCGCGCCGACCACGGCGTACCGGCAGTCGTTGCCGATCGGTTCGGCGTCGATGAATGTCGCCAGCTCGGCTGGTCCGGGGAAGAAGGACGCTATGTGATTGTCCTTCAGGTCGGCCATCATGAACGCGGAGGCAGTCAGCTGATCCTCGACGCGCATGACATGCGTCAGGTCGATGCCCAGCTCCTGGAAGATTTCCGCGTAGGGGTCGAAGTCGCTGCCTGCGGCGCCGATCAGCCACGACGAGGCGCCAAGCAATGCCAGACTGTATGAGATGTTCCCAGCCACTCCGCCCCGCTGGCGCTTCAGCGAATCGACGAGAAAACTGAGCGATACGACGTGTGTCTTCTCCGGAATGATGTGGTCGCCGAATGAACCGCCAAACGACATAATGTAGTCGTACGCAATCGAGCCGCTGACGGCAACTTCAGGTCGGTTCACCGGGAAATCCTCTGTACCGGACGGTCAAAACCACTGCGCAGGCGCACAGTGGTCGAGCATCGTGGATCATACCATGCGCCGAACTACCTCTCGCAAAGCGACGGCACGTCACCGTCTCGATCCCGACTTGTGCAGATGGATCCGAACGTGATGATTGCCGACCTCGATTTGATCGAAGAACGCCCCGTCCGCGGTCATTGCACCACCTGGCCCTTCGACAGCTGCCGGTTCGAGTTGATCGGAGGCGCCGATCTCGGCCGACGCCTCCAGCGTGTTCGCCAGCGTTTCCGTGCGCACGTACTCGGCAGCTCCCTGAATCGCCTCGACGATCTCCGGATCGGCCGCGTACGTCACCTCGATGCGGTCCTCGATCTGATAGTCGGCCGAGCGTCGCGCATCCTGCACGCCTCGCACGAAATCGCGCACCAGTCCTTCCGTGATCAGCTCCGCTGTCAAAGTTGTATCGAGGACAAGCGTGCTGTTGGGTCCCTCCGCCGCCGCGAATCCGGGCCGTTTTCGCATATCGACAAGGAGTTCCGACGGGTCGAGTGAGAGCGTTTCTCCGCTTTCGAGTTGAATGGCAACCGGCTGACCGGCAGCGACGTGCGACGCGATCGCGTTGGGATCCATCGAGCCCAGCGCCGCGCGAATGCCATTCACCGCCTTGCCGTACTTCGGCCCGAGAACGCTCAGATTCGGTCGCACTTCATACGAAACGACATCACCGAGCTCGGTGAGCGGCAGGAGCGTTTTGACGTTCAGCTCGTCGAGAATTAGCTCCTGCAAGCGAGACGCCGCGTCGAAGAAGTCGTTCTCGCGGGCATAGAGCCGGATAGCGGGAAGTGGCTGGCGAACCTTGACGTTCGCCTCAGACCGCGCCGATCGTCCAAGCGCCACGACCTCGAGAACGGCCTCCATATCGCGCGAAAGCCCTTCGTCGATGCTCGCCGAATTGGATTCCGGGTAGTCGGTCAAATGCACCGACTGCGGGGCGCCGGGGTCGAACGAGCGTACGAGATTCTGGTACATCGATTCGGCCAGAAACGGCATGAACGGCGCCAGGAGCTTGCTCAGCGTCGTCAACACCTCGTGCAGCGTGAAGTAAGCGGCCGACTTGTCGGCATCGGCATCTGACTTCCAGAACCGGCGCCGGTTTCGCCGGATATACCAGTTCGAGAGTTCTTCGACGACGAAGCGCTCCAGCGCCTGCGCCGCCTGATCTGGTTCGTAGCGTTCGAGCTCGGTGCGCACGGTTTCAGTCAGCTGATTGAGACGCGACAGAATCCAGCGGTCGAGCAACGCCCGCGCCGCCAGGTCCGGAGCGGTTGTGGCTGTTGGATCGAAGCCATCGATCCGCGCATACGTCACGAAGAAGGAATAGGAATTCCAGAGCGGCAGCACAAAGCGTCGCCGGATTTCATCGAGCGCGCCGAAGCCGAAGTTCAGATTGTGGCTCGGATTGACCGACAGGTAGAGCCAGCGCATCACATCGACGCCGGCCACCTCGGCCGCATCGTCGAACCAGATGGCGTTCCCCTTACTCTTGTGCATCTCCTCGCCCTTTTCGTCGCGCATCAGGGCGTAAGAGAAGACATTGAGGAACGCGGGCCGGTTCGTCAGCGCGGTGCTCTGGGCAATCACCGAATAGAACCAGTTGCGAAACTGCCCTGGGAAGCTCTCGCTGATCAGATCGGCGGGATACCACTTTTCCCAGTAGTCGGGATCAGAACGGTAATTCAGCGTCGAGAAGGCCACGATGCCCGCGTCGAGCCACGGATTGCCGACATCCTTGATCCGGGAAACCGTCTCGCCGCACGATGAACAGGCGATCCGGACGTTGTCGACCCACGGCCGGTGCGGGGAGTGCCCCTCGAATTCGTCCCAGCCCCGCACTGTGCGTTCCTTCAGCTCGGTTTCGCTGCCA
>CAYWSE010000107.1:0-10471 GCA_964461025.1 uncultured Sphaerobacteraceae bacterium
CCCTCGTGGAGAAGATCGCAGAAGAGCACCTGGGTGTCGGTGCGAACCAGCTCGGCCATGGCGGGACGTGCGGCGCCTTCACGGCGAGTGACCGGAAATGTCGCTGGTGGCACCCGGTAGGCATTGCGACAGAAGCACCGTTCCAGATCGTCGGGAAAGGCGTACGCCGAACGACCTTTCCCGCCGCGTTTCTGACGGTTGCTGTTTCGCTGGGCTGGCCGGCGCTCGGAGCTGACAGCGGGCGTCTCCGGCGAATCGGGCTGTGATTGGGCTTCAACGGCCTGGTCGGTCTGTTCAGACATCAGGAATCTCACAGGGTGCGTGGTAGAATCGCTGGTCGATCCCGCGCCAGGCGTCAGACCTGAACGCATATGGTGATCGCAATCCTACCAGCAAGTGATCGTCGGAGCTCCATCGCGTGGCGAAACAAATCGGAATCGACCTAGGCACGGCAAACGTGCTGGTCTTTGTTCGTGGGCGCGGCATCGTCATCAACGAACCATCAGTCGTGGCCATTTCCGCCAAGGATGGCAAGGTCAAAGCTGTCGGCATCGAAGCCCGAAACATGCTCGGACGCGAACCGCGCGAAACGATCGAGGTCGTTCGCCCGATGCGCGATGGCGTGATCGCGGACTATGTGGTCACGCAGGAGATGCTGCGCTATTTCATCAACAAGAGTTGCGGACGCTTTTCGCTCGTGCGGCCCGAGGTGATGATCTGCGTTCCTGCCGGTGTGACCGGAGTGGAACGGCGCGCGGTGCGCGACGCCGCCCTGAATGCCGGAGCGAGAAAAGCGTTTCTGATCAGCGAACCACTCGCCGCGGCGATCGGCGCGCGGATCCCCGTCGCCGATCCATCGGGGAACATGATCATCGATATCGGTGGCGGCACGACGGAGGTCGCCGTCATTTCGTTGAACGGGATCGTCGTGGCGCGATCATTGCGGGTCGGCGGCAACAAGTTCGACGAGGCGATCGCCAATCACATCAAGCGAAAGTACAACCTTCGCGTCGGCGAACGGTCGGCGGAAGAGGTGAAAGTGGCCATCGGCAGTGCCATGCCGATGGAGGACGACGCGGTGATGGAAGTGCGGGGCCGGGACGAGGTCGCTGGTTTGCCTCGCACCATCCAGATCCATGCGAATGAAGTGACTGACGCAATCACCGAGCCGCTCGAAGCGATCATCGGCGCGGTGCGCGGCGTGCTCGAGGAGACGCCGCCGGAGTTGTCGTCTGACATCATCGACAAGGGCATGATTCTGACCGGCGGCGGCGCCCTCCTGCGACATCTCCCCGATCTCCTGACCGAGGTGACTGGTGTGCCCTGTTACGTTGCCGACGACCCGCTCTCGTGCGTGGCTGTGGGCACGGGACTTGCGTTGGAGCACATGGACATTCTGCGGGACTCGCTAGAGGAGCCATAGGCCCAATCGACACGAGGATGGGTATGCGATTCGACCGCAGCGCCGGCATTCTTCTCCATCCGACGTCCTTCCCTGGACCACACGGCGTCGGTGACCTCGGTCCGCATGCCTTCGCCTTTGTCGACTGGCTGGCGCAAGCGCGACAGCAACTTTGGCAGGTGCTGCCCCTTGGTCCAACCGGCTACGGCGATTCTCCCTATGCTTCTCCTTCAGCATTCGCGGGCAATCCGTTACTGGTCTCGCTGGAGCTCATGCGCGACGCGGAGTTGCTGACCGACCAGCAGATCACCCCGGCGATTCCATTTCCCGATCATGAAGCGGCGTTTTCCGCTGCGTCATTCTTCAAGCATCAAGGCCTGAGAGAAGCGCTCCAAACCGCCGAAGAGCAGCCGGACCGATTCGACTGGGGCGCCTTCGAGCAGTTTCGCGCTTCAGAAGCAAACTGGCTTCCCGATTTCTCGATGTTCATGGCGCTGAAGGATGCGAACGGCGGCGGGCACTGGCTCGACTGGCCGGCGCCATTACGTCGCCGGGAAGCTGAAGCGCTCAACCAAGCCAGAATCGAACATGCCCGAGACATCCTGTTTCACGAGTTCGTGCAGTTTGTCTTCCGGCAGCAGTGGGGCGCGGTGAAGCGCTACGCCAACGATCGCGGCATCCGTATCGTCGGCGATATTCCGATCTACGTGGCAGCCGACAGTGCCGACGTCTGGGCAAACCAGGATCAGCTCCGGCTCGATGACGAGGGGCGCCCGACGGTCGTCACGGGCGTGCCGCCCGACTACTTTTCGGCCGATGGGCAGTTGTGGGGCAACCCGCTCTTCAACTGGCCGCGAATGGAGCAGGATGGCTTTCGCTGGTGGATCGAGCGGGTCGAAGGAACGCTCGAGTTGGTCGATGTCATTCGAATCGATCATTTCCGCGGTTTCGCGGCCGGTTGGGTGGTGCCGGCTGGCGATGAGACCGCTCGGGGTGGACGGTGGGAGCGCGGACCGGGCGATGCGCTCTTCGAGGCGCTCGGGGCCGGCGACGGGTCGCCGAGATTCATTGTCGAAGATCTCGGCTTGATCACACCGGATGTTCATGCGTTGCGGCGGGGGCTCGGGTTGCCCGGAATGAAGATTCTGCAGTTCGCGTTCGACGGCGATCCGACGAATCAATATCTCCCCCACACCTACGAGACGAATTGCGCGGTCTATCCTGGTACGCACGACAATCAGACCTCGGTCGGCTGGTTCGCGGGTCTGGACGAGCACGACCGCCGCATCGTCCAGACCTATCTTGGTTCGGACGCCAGTGACATCGCCTGGGAGTTGATCCGGCTCGCGCTGGCATCTGTGGCGGACATCGCCGTCGTGCCGTTGCAGGACGTGATGCGACTGGGTGATGAGGCGCGAATGAATACCCCCGGTCGTGCTGACGGCAATTGGGGATGGAGGTACCTGGAGCACCAGCTGCACGACGGACTGGCATCCGGTTTGGCGGAGCTGACGGCATCGTATGGGCGAATTCCGGCACCAAATCGTGGCGGTTCGCACGATCCCTATGACTACAGCGTTCCAGCGGCCGAACACCCGCTATTCGATCCGCCTGCATGACGGACAAGGGCTCGTTCCGAACGATTAGACTAATGGCGTCGACGATTTCGATGTTGCCCGAAGTGGGGAAAACATGAGCACGATTGGCGCATTTACATTTGTTCTCCACTCGCACATTCCTTACGCCCGGCAGGCGGGGATGTGGCCGCATGGGGAGGAATGGATCCACGAGGCAATTGCCGAGACGTATGTTCCGCTCCTCAACGCTCTCTACGATCTGGCCGAGGAGGGGATCAACTACAAGCTCACGGTGAGCATCACGCCGATCCTGGCTGAGCAGCTTGCCGATCCGCTGATCGTCGAGCACTTTGTGCACTACGCGGCGGAGCGATCGGCCTGGGCGGCGGACGACGTGCAGCGATTCAGCGAATCGGGTGACACGGCGCTGCGTGATCTCGCCCGCTACTATCACCATCTCTACGCGCGGATTCTGACTTCATTCAACGACAGGTTTGGCCGGGATGTCCTCGGCGCCCTGGCGAAACTGCAGGAGCAGGGGCGCGTCGAGATTTCGACGTCGGCGGCGACACATGGTTACCTGCCGCTGCTCTCCCGCGACTCATCGATTTACGGGCAGATCGCAACTGGCGTTGCGTCGCATGAACAGCACTTTGGCCAGAAGCCGAAGGCGATCTGGCTGCCGGAATGCGCGTATCGCCCCGCGTACTACGATGGAGACGTCCGAAGGCCTGGATTGGAGTCGTTTCTCGCCGCACAGGGGATCCAGGTTTTCTTCAGCGAAACGCATACCGTCGAGGGCGGCAATCCTGTCGGCAAGGCGGCTGGAGAAGCGATTGGTCCATACGGAGAGGTCCAGCGTCGATACTCCATCGCACTCGAGCCGCACGAGCAGGCGGAACCAGCGACGACCTTCCACCCTTACTGGGTGGGGGATGCGCCGGGTCAGGTCGCCGTGCTGGCGAGAAACAACGACTCCGGGCAGCAGGTCTGGTCGGCGACATTCGGGTATCCGGGCGACTTCTGGTATCGCGAGTTCCACAAGAAGGACGGCGTGTCAGGCCTGCAATACTGGAGGGTCGGGGGCGCCGGTCTCGATCTGGCCTACAAACCGCTCTACGAGCCTCACAGAGCGCTGGAGCGGGTGCAGGATCACGCTCGGCACTTCGCCGGACTCATCGACGACCTTCTCTCCGGCCATGCGGCGAGGACCGATGGTGATTTCGGTGTGATTTCCGCCGCGTACGACACGGAGCTCTTCGGGCACTGGTGGTTCGAGGGCGTCGATTGGCTGAAGGAAGTGCTGCGCAATCTGGCGGTCAACGACCGGGTCGAGCTGACCACGGCCAGCGGAATCATCGATGAGCATAGGCCCGAACGGGTGTTGAATCTGCCCGAATCGAGCTGGGGCGCCGGCGGTGGACACTTCACCTGGATGAACGTCGACACCAAGTGGATGTGGCCGTTGATTCATGCGGCCGAGAGCAGAATGGAATCGCTGGTCGCCATTGGCAACGCGCATCCCGGCCGATTCGATGCCTTCCTCGCTCAGGCGGCGAGGGAGCTCCTGCTGCTCGAAAGCAGCGATTGGCCATTCCTCGTGACAACTGGTCAGGCGAAGGAATATGCGTCAGAACGCTTCGTCGAGCATCTGGAACGCTTCAACCGGCTTGCGGCAATGATCGAGCAGGGCACCTGCGACACGGCGGAAGCGCAGGAGATGCTGGCATCGCTGGGAGAGCGCGACAATCCGTTCCCGGCGATCGCCTACACCGACTTCGCGGCCCGGCAGGGATCAGCTAGCTGAGTCAGACGTCATGGCGGCGACGGCGCCAAGCGGCAGCCAGAGCCAGTCGGGACGACTCGATAGCTCGTAGAGCACTTCGTAGAGCGCCTTATCCAGCTCCCAGGCTCGCAACGCGACGAAGAGTGACGCGTCGTCCGCTGGCAGAAGGTGCGGATTTTCGTTTCTGATAACCGAGAGGTACGTCTGGAGGAACTCCGCACGGGTTCGTTGCTCCCAGGTTGCCGCCGTTTGAGCGTCAACCCCTTCCTGCCGGGCGACGCCGCCGGCATAGGAGAACGACCGCAGCATCCCAGCCACGTCCTTGAGCGGCGACGTTTTCTGAATACGCTCTTCGATCGACCGGCGAGGCTCGCCTTCGAAATCGACCACCCACCATGTGCCCCTCTCGTCGCGGAGCACCTGTCCGAGATGGTAGTCGCCGTGGACGCGAACGAGAGGATATCCGGTGAGGCGCTCGAATCCTGAGCATAGCTGATCGAGCATCGCTGACTTTTCGGTGACCTCTGCGGCAAGATCTGCAACTTCGCCGGAGACGCAGGCGCTCTGAGACTTCAGCGACGCGACGACCTGCGACGCGCTCGACGAGGTCGTTTCCCTCCAACCGCGAATGGTTGCCTCGGTTGAAGCTTCTGGTTGGAATGCCGGTTCGAACTCGACGCTGGAGAGGGCAATGTGCATGCGCGCGGTCAGTTCGCCAATTGCTGAACCGACTGTGTACGCTGTTTCGTCGCCGGCAACCAGGGTATCCAAGAGGTAGCTCCAGCCATCCTGTGGCGAGGGAATCCGAGCTTGGAGCATTGCCAGGGTGTAGTGCGCTCTCGGCGATGTGTACTCCAGTGAGCCGATGAGCCGCGGCATCGCGGCAAAGCGCTCGCTCTGGGCCAGGACACGACCGATTTCGACGTCCGGGTTTTCTCCGGGCATGAGCTTGCGGTAGACCTTGGCGATCATCGTTTCGTAGAGAAGCGACGAATTGCTTTGCTCTGCGTTTGACGGAATCGCTCGCTCAGCGAGTTGATTGGCCGTCAGTGGCGCGTGACAAGTGCTGCGGATAACTCCACTCCTGGTCTGGATACTTCTTTCAGAACCGATCATCGAGATCAGCGAAGCGGCCAACTGCGCGTCGACGCCGTCGGCGACGGTCCATTGCTGCTGACCGAAGCTGAACGAATAGAGCGTTTCGCAAGACGATCGCGATCCTGGTTGCAGGAAGAGCGGGAATGCATAGGTGGCGTCTGGGCCGGTCTCGAATTCGACGTCGATGATCGACAGGAGCAGAACCCCATCGTCGGTCGATACGGAAGACCAGTCGGCAATGCAGATTCCAGTTACGCTGCGGTCCTTGTCAGCGAACCAGCGCCTCGACAAGAGTGCCGACTCGAGATATGCCGGGAGTTCGTCGAGCGCGGCGCGTTCGAAGGCCGGGAGGTCGACGGCATCATGAGGAGTCTGCATCGACACGCGTTCTCCAGCGGCGGTCAGCGCTGAAGCTGGAGCCAGTAGTACCCATGTGGCTGCAGCGTCAGTTGATAGGGATGGACTGAAACATCGGGAAACGGGGTGCCGTCGAAGATGTCGGTCACTGTCGCGCCGGCGTATCCGCTGAGATCGAGCGAAGTCTGCCGGTAGGTGGGCGACAGGTTGACGACGACGAGAATGTCCTCACTCTCCCAGCTTCGCACATATCCGAGGACTTCCTTCTCCTCGGGCAAAACGAACTCCAACGAACCCCGGCCGAACGCCTGATATTGCTTGCGGGTTGCCAGAATGCGGCGCGTCCAGTTGAGGAGCGAACCCGGCATGTTCTCCTGGTCATACACATTGACATGATAGAAGCCGAAAACGGGATCGTTGATAACAGGCGCCCAGAGCTGACCGGCCATGGAAAACCCCGCATTGCGGTCGGATGACCATTGCATCGGCGTGCGCACGCCATTGCGGTCGCGCAGCCAGATGTTGTCACCCATGCCGATTTCGTCGCCGTAGTAGATGCATGGTGAACCAGGGAGCGAGAGCATCAGCGCGTTCAGGAGCTCGATCTGCGAGCGCTGGTTTTCCAGTAGCGGAGCGAGACGACGCCTGATGCCCAGATTGCTGCGCATTCTGGGGTGGGGGGCGTACTCGTCCCACATGTAATGGCGTTCCTCGAGAGTGACCATTTCGAGCGTCAGTTCATCGTGATTGCGCAGGAATGTCGCCCATTGGTTCGAGGGATCGATTTCCGGCGTGCGGCGCATGATGTCGACGATCGGCGAGCGGTCCTGACGCCGGGCGGCCATGAAGAGCCGGGGCATGACCGGAAAGTGGAAGCCCATGTTGAATTCCGGGTGCTCGGGCGTGCCGAAGTATTCGATCACTTCTTCCGGCCACTGATTGGCTTCGGCGAGCATGATCTTGCCCGGGTACTCGCTGTCGACCATCTTGCGCAGTGCCCGCAGGAATTCATGTGTTTCCGGCAGGTTTTCGCAGTTCGTCCCTTCCCGCTCGAATAAGTAAGGAACGGCGTCGCAGCGGAAGCCGTCCAGCCCAAGATTCAGCCAGAATCGGGCAACCTGGAACATCTCGTCCCAGACTTTGGGATTGTCATAATTGAGATCGGGCTGGTGATAGAAGAAGCGGTGCCAGAAGTACTGTCCGGCAACCGGATCAAATGTCCAGTTCGAGGGTTCGGTGTCGAGAAAGATGATTCTGGTGCTGCTGTACCTGTTCGGGTCGTCGCTCCAGACGTAGTAGTCGCGCTTGGGCGATGCGGGGTTGCGGCGCGCTTCCTGAAACCAGGGATGCTGGTCGGAGGTGTGGTTCATGACCAGATCGGCGATGACCTTCAAACCGCGGGTGTGCGCGGCGTCCATGAATTGCCGAAAGTCATTGACCGTGCCCAGGTCAGGGTGTATTTCGAGGAAGCCGGAAATGTCGTACCCGTCATCGAGCAAGGGGGAGGGGTACATCGGCTGCACCCAGATGCAGTCGACACCGAGATCGCGGATGTAGTCGAGTTTCTGGGTCAGTCCCCGGAAATCGCCATATCCGTCGCCATTCGAGTCGTAGAACGAACGGACCGGCACCTCGTAGAAGACGGCATCCTTGAACCAGAGCGGGTCGTTGCCTTGCATCAGAAGCACGTCTCCCTTCGAGCGAGACGAAGTGTTCCGGGGACGAGATTTTCTGCCGGAAGTATGAGCAATTGATGGGACACGTCAAACGTGAAAGTCGCCCGGCTCACGGCGCTTCGAACGAGAAGACATGGACTGGCTGGATCGCGGGATCAAGCCGGACATAATGGTCGACGCCTGACCATTCGTAGCGCTCCCCCGAGAGAAGATCGTGAGCGAAAAAGGAGCGATCGTGCGGCATGCCCAGCCGTCCCAGCGGCACGTAGATCATCGAATCGTGGGCGGTGAAAGGATCGAGATTGACGACGATGAGCACGGCGTCTGCGGATCCAGGTAGAGTCTTCGAGTAGCAGAGGATGTGGTCGCTGGCGCTCCAGTGAAACTGGAGATTGCCGTACTCGTGGAGTGAAGGGTGTTCGCGCCGGATGGTGTTCAGCCGGGTGACAAATGGCCGGATGTTGCCGGGACGGTCCCAATCCCAGACCTTCAGCTCGTATTTTTCTGAGTTGATGAATTCTTCCTTGCCCGGAATGCCGGCGTTCTCGCAGAGCTCGTACCCGCTGTACATGCCGTAGACGCTCGAAAGCGTCGCGGCTAGCGTCAGCCGGATCTTGAATCCGGCGGGGCCACTCTGCTGGAGGTAGACCGGCAGGATGTCGGGCGTGGTCGGGAAGAGATTGGCGCGCATGTACTCGCTGACTGGCGGGTTTGTCAGCTCCTGGAAATACTCGCTCAATCCCTGCTTGTCGTTACGCCAGGTGAAGTAGCTGTACGACTGGGTGAAACCGCCTTTGGCGAGCGCCTGCATGATCTTGGGCCGGGTGAAGGCCTCGGCGAGAAAGATCACTTCGGGGTGAATGTCCTGGATCTCGCGAATGACCCATTCCCAAAACTGAAAAGGCTTGGTGTGAGGGTTGTCGACGCGGAAGATGGTGACGCCCTGGTCGATCCAGTAGAGAAAGACGCGGCGCAGCTCTATCCAGAGTCCCTGCCAGTCATCCCCTGAAAAGTTGACCGGATAGATGTCCTCGTACTTCTTCGGCGGATTCTCAGCATATTTGATCGTTCCGTCGGGCCGGATGTGAAACCAGCTCGGATGGTCTTTCGCCCAGGGATGGTCGGGTGCCGCCTGGATGGCGAAGTCGAGAGCGATTTCCATGCCGCGGGCTTTAGCCTCTTCGACAAGTCGGTGGAAGTCCTCCAGTGAACCAAGCGAAGGCTCGATGGCATCGTGTCCTCCGATTGCCGAGCCGATCGCATAGGGACTGCCCGGATCGCCGGGATGAGATGTGACGGCGTTGTTCTTGCCTTTGCGATTCACCTCTCCGATGGGATGAATCGGCGGAAAATAGAGAACGTCGAATCCCATGCCGGCGATCATGTCCAGCCGGTCGATGACGTCGTCGAATGTGCCCGTGACACCAGGATGGGAACCGGCCGACCGGGGAAAGATTTCATACCAGGCGGCGAACCGGGCTCGCACGGTGTCGGCCACGACTTCGAATTCCTGTGACGTCGTCTGAAGAGTCTCGAGGTCCAGTGCATCTTCGACCAAGTCAGCAAGAGCATCGTCGAGCAGCAGCGCCACCTGATCGCTCGCGCTGACTGCGGCTTCGATGACTGCAATTACCGAGGCAATGGCATCACCACGCTGATCCTTGGTTGCCAAAGGGAGCAACAGCGCGATGCCTTCGAGGATTTCACTTGCCACATCAACGCCGGCCTCGACCTTCTTGCGGACTTCGTCGCGCCAGGAACCGAATCGATCCGGCCATGCCGCCACACGATAGAGATAGCGGCAGTTGTCTTCCACCACAAATTGGCCGGTCCAGAAATCGTTGCCCTGATGCGTCATTGGCGACGACTGCCATGAGGTCTCGAACCACTTCCGGTACTGCAGCCGCACCTTGATCAGATCATGACCTTCCCGATAGACATCGGCTGAGACGTCGATTGTGTCGCCGACCTCACGTTTGACTGCGTAGCGGCCGTGATCGACCGTGGGCAACACTGATTCGATGAGGATCGGATGGGGAGACACCGACGGCACCGAATGTGTTGAAGCTCGAGACGTTGAGGGCATTGGCTTCTTGTACTCTCGTTGGTCGTAAGACGGGTGAGTCGAAGTTCGGCGCGTGATGACGCACAATTCCGCTTCGATTCGAATGGCTGCGTCGTGGAGCGGCGCATCTGACGGAGAGTGTAAACCGGGCGCTGCTGCTGCCTGGCGAGGGAGTGCGAGAGGTTTTGACGGAACCGAAACAGGGTGCGGGATTGAGTCTGTCGGCGGGCAAGCCATCGCCGCTTGGCGCGACGATCGAAGCCGGTGGCGTGAATTTCGCGCTCTACTCCGAGCACGCAACGTCGGTTGTGCTCTGTCTCTTCGATGAAGCCGCTGATGGAACCGAACGGGAGATTCATCTCACCGGGAAGACGGGACACGTCTGGCACGGTTTCGTCGAGGGTGCTGCTGCGGGCCAGGTCTACGGCTACCGCGTCGATGGTCCCTGGGCGCCGGCGTAGGGGTCGATGAGTAACTTGGATGGATTGAAGAGATGTCCTTCCGCCGGCG
>CAYWSE010000108.1:0-10259 GCA_964461025.1 uncultured Sphaerobacteraceae bacterium
GACCTCGACATCCTCAGCCGTGAAGCGATCGCGGTCGGTGAAGGTGGAATGTTGCTGCGCGAAGGTCACGAAGACTGCGAGGACGCCGGGCTCAATCGAAGAAGCCGGCGTCTTCAGGACGCAGGTGTGCCTTCGCCGCATCGGGAATGAAGTTCACTCCCAAACCGGGTCGATCCGGCACGTCGATCTGCCCATCCACCACGGGATTCCCATCAAACCCATCCACGATGTCGTACCAGAACCCCTCCGCCTCGAAGCGTGCCGGATACTCGAAGGCGATGTAGTTGTCGGGCAAACAGGCTGACACGTGAATGAGACTCGCCAACCCGAAGACGCCATTCGCCGTGCCGTGCGGCGCGATCGCGATCCCATGCAAATCGGCGTACTCGGCAATCCACTTCAATTCGGAAATGCCGCCGACATCGCACGGATCCGGGCCGATCACGTTCACCGCGTGCTTCTCGATCAAATCCTTGTAGTTCTGCCGAAGATAAATCTGCTCTCCTGTGTGAATCGGCGTGGTGGTGGCCTGGGTCACATCACGGTAGACATCCGCATTCACAAACGGGGAGTAATCGCCGGTGATCATGTCCTCCACCCAGAGCAGATGCAGCGGCTCGAGCGCCTTGGCGAAGCGAAGCGCATCGTAGGCGAGATAGCCCGGTCCGGCATCCACCGCCAGCCCATACCCTGAACCGAGTGCTTCCTTGGCTGCGGTGATCGCCGCCACCGCGTGCTCGAATCCGGCTTCTGTGACCAGCCCGCGATTCGGGTAGGGGTAAGGCGCTTCCTTGTGAGTCTCTCCGTAGAAATAGTCTTGCACGTCCACGGCCATCGCCGAGTGAAAGCTCGATGGAAGCTTGAACATCCTGTAGCCGCCCGGCAGTGCCTTCGCTTCGGCGGCCCAGCGGGTGTAATCGGCGACGGTGTGCTGCGCGGAGATCTCATGATGATAGAAGGTGCGATACGTCTGAACCTTGTCCCGCACTTTTCCGCCGAGCAGCTTGTAGACCGGCGCTCCCAGCGCCTTCCCGGCCAGATCCCAGAGCGCGATCTCGATCGCGCTGACCGCGGAGCCCCACGGCTTGAACCCACCCCGGCTGCGAATGCGCTTCATCACCCGTTCCACGTTGGTGGGATCCTCTCCCACCAACCACGGTTTCAGCTGCATTACCAGCGGTTGCACATACGGTTTCGGCGTTTCGATCTGGCTCCAGCCGTCGACGCCCTCGTCCGTGACAATGCGCACAACCGGGCTGTCTGCGATCACCGCGCACTTTACATCCGTGATTTTCAAGATTCCCACCCCTTTGGCTCAAAGAATGCGCTTTCGAGAGTTCGGCAATTGTACGCGGCGGAGATAAACCGAAGGCGCTTCCCGAAGGCGTGAAGTGTCGATTCATGCATGAGCAATACGACCAACTATCAGACAGACTCAGTGTTCAAGGAGAAATGCAATGGGCAAGATTCACATCGATCTCTTTACGTCCCTCGATCTCGTGGCCCAGGCCCCTGGTGCGCCCGAGGAGGACCCAGAGGGCGGTTTCCAATTCGGTGGCTGGCAGGCGGTTCATCCGGATGACCTCGTTTTTGAGGAAGTTCAGGCAGGCATTGCCACCATGGATGCGCTCCTGCTGGGGCGAAAGACCTACGACATCTTCGCAGCGTATTGGCCGAAGCAAACGGATGACTTCGCAGGCGGGATCGCCGGGAAACTCAACCATGTTCCCAAATACGTCGCATCACGCGGCAGCGTGGACCTCGCATGGGCCGGTTCGTCGCCGGTAGGATCAGATACCGTGGCCTCGGTACGCGAAATTCGGGATCGGCACGAGAGTGTCCACGTCATCGGCAGCCTCAATTTTGTACAGACACTGCTCGCTGAGCGGTTGTTCGATCGACTGAACCTGTGGATTTATCCGATCGTTCTGGGCTCCGGCAAGAAGGTATTCAGCGGTGGCGCCGTTCCTTCGAATCTGGTGCTCGCAGAACCGGCTATCAGTTCACCGGCAGGAACCGTGCTGCTCCATTATGACCTTGCGGATGGTGAGCCTGGGACCGGTGACATGAGCACATAGGACGGCACACCGGGCAAACGCATAGCGAGACTCGGGCCACTCGCCTTCTGCCGGTTCGGATTCTGGTGCTAGCTCGCCCAGGGACGGACGAATCCTTCCGGGTACTGCCCGCCCCACTGATCGATCAATCCGGCGAAATGCTCCCATTCCTGCACGTCGCCCTCTAGCAGGTCCTCTACGCCCAGCCGCACAAGGAAATGCCGGAGCTCCGATATGCGCACCACGTTCTGCGTGATGACAAACAGCACGGTCCCGCCGTAGGACTGCGGGATGCCATAGTTGTCGACATAGGTGGCATTCTGTCTTGCTTCCCCTGCATCAACAATCGCCCGGGCCGCATCTTCGAACGCCGCGTAGGCGATCTTGTGCCTCTCGAGCGTGTCTGCAATTGAAGCCGTCTCAGGCAGCCGCTCTGCCGCCGGCACGCCGCGAATCCGTGCCGTCTCGCCTTCGATCACATTCACCATGTGGATCGCCGTTTTGCGGAAAGTGCGGTGCCCGATGTCGAACTCGCGATCCAGTTGCTCGTCCGACAACGGAAGCGCCGCTTCGAGAAACTGGACAGTGAACCACCGTCCGTGCCCCAACAATCGTTCGATCAGTTCCATGACGCATCCTTCTCAATACCGGTCGCGAACCTGCATCGATTCTACTTTCCAGGCGCACCAATAACTGCCAGAACGCGTGCCGCAACGTCGCGTGTTTGGGCGCTCAGACGTGCGTGGCCAGCTGTCATGATTTTGCGACTCCGGTATGCCGAGCGTTGTGTGATTGTCACCGGCCGCAGTCAGACTGAAGGGAGATAGGGTCCCGGCATTCTGGCCAGCATCTCAGCAGACAGGAGATTGGAAACTGAGAGGAGGATTACATGATGAACATGCAGACAGAACAAGACCTCCGAACCATTCAACAGCAATTTGATATGCGAGGACAAGTCGCGATCGTCACAGGCGCGGGATCGGGGCTGGGCGTGATTTTCAGCGAGGCGCTGGCCGGCGCTGGGGCAAGCGTTGTTTGCGCGGACATCCACCTGCGCGATGTCGAGAAGACTGCCAGTTCGCTCGTCGCCTCGGGTCACAAGGCGATCGCCTGTGAAGCAGACGTCACTTATGAGAACGCTGTTGTCAGGTTGATTCAGACCGCCATCGATGAGTTCGGCAGGCTTGACGTCCTGGTCAACAACGCGGGCGTTGCCACAGCCGGTCCTCCCGAAGAGCATTCCCTCACAGACTGGCAAAGAGTGATCAACGTGAATCTGACCGGTGTCTTCCTGTGCGCGCGGGAAGCCGCCAAAGTGATGATCAGAGAAGGACATGGCGGCTCGATCGTCAATATCGCATCGATCCTGGGAGCTGTTGCGTCCGAACCAGTCTCTGCCAGCGCCTATGCCGCAAGCAAAGGAGGCGTCGTCAACCTGACGCGAGATCTGGCAGTGCATTGGGCGCCCTTTGGCATTCGAGTCAATGCCATTGGACCTGCGTATTTCCCGTCGGCGATGACAAAGGACTTTCTGGAAGTTCCGGAAATCATGTCTGAGGTCGTGCGACGCACCCCTATGGGCCGAATTGGCCGCCCGGAAGAACTGATGGGGCCGATCGTCTTCCTGGCCTCTGATGCTTCGGCATATGTCACTGGCCAGACGCTCTACGTCGACGGGGGATGGACCGCGTGGTGATTGGTGGTGTGCTGAGTCAGGGACGGATGTTTGGCGAAAACCGGAAAGTTGTTGTCGGGACAGGCCCGTCATCAACCGGTGATCAACCAGATTCAGTACGTCTCGAATCGCTGACCGCCGTTGTCTCGCCAGGAGAACTGCACCCATGTCCAGAAAAACGACCAATCCAAACGCTCGGTCAACCTGGGTAAGACTCTTTCGTGACGGCGCTGCCGATGAGCGAGATCTCCTTGGCGGTAAGGGCGCAAATCTTGCCGAAATGACGAGATTGGGCTTGCCAGTCCCGCCCGGATTCACGATCACCACCGACGCGTGCCGGTTCTACCTGAGGTCGAATCAGCAGGTGCCGGACGATCTCTGGAGCCAGGTCAGAAACGCCCTGGGCGACTTGGAACGCTCTCAACAGAGGCGTTTTGGCAATCCCTCGAATCCCTTGCTGCTCTCAGTCCGGTCGGGAGCGAAGTTCTCAATGCCGGGAATGATGGACACGGTTCTCAATCTGGGGCTGAACGATGCCACGCTCACCGGGTTATCTGCTCTGACGAATCAGCGGTTCGCGCTGGACGCCTATCGGAGACTGATCCAGATGTATGGAAAGGTCGTACTCGGCATCGATGGCGATCGGTTCGAAGAAGCCGTTTCTGACGTGAAGCGTGCCACCGGCAGCACATACGACGTCGAGCTCGATGTCGCCGCGCTGAGCGAGCTGATCGAGCGCTTCCAGGCCATCATCGCGTCGGAAAACCTGATCTTTCCTCAAGATCCAGATGAACAGATGCAGGGAGCCGTTCTTGCGGTGTTCCGATCATGGAACGGCGAACGAGCGCGTGCCTACCGACGTGCGAACGCCATCTCGGAGGAACTCGGCACCGCCGTCAACATCCAGTCCATGGTTTTTGGGAATCTGGGTCCAGACTCTGCTTCAGGCGTTGCATTCACCCGGAATCCGAGTAGCGGGGAACGCGTGCTATTCGGTGAATTCCTGCAGGAAGCTCAGGGCGAAGATGTCGTTGCTGGCATTCGCACTCCCCGGTCAATCGCAGAAATGTCCGCTGATGCGGTGTTTGCGCCTGCCAGCGCCAAGCTCCTGGAGCTTTGCGAGCGCCTCGAAGTCCATTTCAAAGACATGCAGGATGTTGAATTCACGATCGAGCAGGGACGCCTCTGGATGCTTCAAACTCGCACGGGCAAGCGAACCGCCTCGGCAGCCGTCAAGATCGCCGTCGACATGGCATCAGAAGGCCTGATCGACGAAGCCACCGCGGTCCGTCGAGTCCTTCCTTCTCAGGTGGATCAACTGCTCCATCCTCGCATCGATGACTCTGTGCCCGTGACTGTGATTGCCACAGGTCTGCCGGCCAGTCCCGGCGCGGCCACAGGGCGCGTTGTGTTCGATCGCGCGGAGGCGACGCGTCGCGGCAAAGCTGGCGACGCAATCATCCTGGTCAGGGACGAAACCTCGGCGGATGACTTTCCGGCGATGGAACGCGCCAAAGGCATTCTCACCGCTCGCGGAGGAATGACGTCGCACGCTGCCGTCGTTGCCCGCGGCATGGGAACGCCGGCGGTAACAGGCTGCGTTGCACTCGAAATCGACGATGCTGAGCAGTTCTTCCGGGTCGGAGACATCATCGTTCATGCCGACGATCACATAACGATCGACGGCTCGACCGGTCGGGTCATTCTGGGGTCCGTGCCGACGATTCTTCCTGAATTGACCAGCGATCTGGATCGACTGCTTGGCTGGTCCGACCGCTACCGGCGGCTCGGCGTGCGGGCAAATGCGGATACTCCTGCCGACGCCACACGTGCACGAGAGTTTGGCGCAGAGGGGATCGGACTGTGCCGAACCGAGCACATGTTTTTCGGAGCAGACCGTATCGATGCCATTCGGGAAATGATACTGGCGGATACCAACGAAGCGCGAGAGCGGGCGTTGAGTCGTCTCGAACCGTTGCAGGTGGCCGATTTCACGGCAATATTCGAAGCCATGGATGGATTGCCTGTCAAAATCAGACTGCTCGACCCACCGCTGCACGAGTTCCTGCCGCACGACCCTGACGAAATCGATCGACTGGCGGCCGACCTTGGCCAGTCCATCGTCGATGTCGAAGCATCGATCGCCTCGCATCGTGAAAACAACCCAATGCTCGGTTTTCGCGGTTGCCGTCTTGGCCTCACCTTTCCCTCGATCACTCGCATGCAAGCCAGAGCAATCATCCGAGCGGCAGTAGCATGTGCGAAACAGGGCATCAACGTGGAACCAGAGATCATGGTGCCTCTCGTCGGCATACCGGAGGAGCTACGACTCCAGCGAGAGGTCATCATCAGAACGGCCGAGCAGGTGTTCTCCGAAACCGGCACGCGAGTTGCGTACCGGGTTGGCACGATGATCGAGGTCCCACGGGCTGCCCTGTTGGCGGACGAGATCGCCGCGTATGCTGATTTTTTCAGCTTCGGCACCAACGATCTCACGCAGACAACGCTCGGCATGAGTCGCGATGACGCCGCACGATTCCTCCCTGAATACTTGAAGCAGGGAATTCTGACCGCCGATCCCTTTGAAATCCTCGACCAGCGAGGTGTTGGACGGCTGATCAGGATTGCCACGGACGGTGGCCGTGCCGCTCGCTCCGATCTGATGATCGGTCTTTGCGGCGAACACGGCGGGGAACCAACGGCAATCACTTTCTGTCATCAGATTGGCATTGACTACGTGAGCTGCTCACCGTTTCGGGTACCCGCCGCAAGATTGGCTGCGTCCCATGCCAACCTGGAGGACGTGACTCGCGATATTTGAAGCAACGCGAGTTTGAATCGACTTTTCGATGCGCAATGAGTCAGAAGACCTGCTTGGAGCGTTGATGGCAACCCGCATCGTCGAAGAGCTGCAGAAGCCTGGCGCGTTTCCGTGGAATCCGCCATCAGTAGAAATGATCGAGACGCACATCTCGTGGGTCTTTCTCGCTGGTGAGCGGGTGGTGAAAGTGAAACGCCCGGTCGATTTTGGCTTCGTCGATTTCACCGAGCTGGAGCGCCGGAGACACTTTTGTCAGGAAGAGGTCAGGCTCAATCAGCGATTGACCACCGGCGTGTACCTTGGGGTCGCGCCGATCGTTTCGACTCCAAATGGTCTTCAGGTCGACGGCGAGGGCGAGATCGTTGATTGGTGCACCATCATGCGCCGGCTGCCGAGTGATCGCATGCTCGACGTCCTCATCCGAAACGGAGCTGCGCCCGATGACCTGGCCGAGCTCCTATCCGCCCGTCTCATCCCCTTCCATCGACAGGTCCCGAATGCGTGCCACGGTCAGGACAGCGATTACCTGGCCGTGATCACAGAGAATCTCGATCAGCTCGAAGTGGTGGCGGGGGCTGCCCTGCCTCCTTTCCAGCTCGATCTCGTCTGCAGAAGCATGCGACTTTTCATCGAGAAGCATCGATCGATGCTCTTCGCGCGACTGCCGGACTGGCTTCGCGAGGGTCATGGAGATCTCCGCACTGAGCACATCTGCCTGGAGTCAGATGGGACGGTGCAGATATTCGACTGTGTCGAGTTCAGCGAGAACATTCGATGCGCCGATGTTGCCAGCGATCTGGCCTTTCTCCTCATGGACCTTCGCCGTCTTGGCGCTGAAGAGCCGGCCACGGAGCTCATTCGCCTCTATCGCGCAGCCGGATTCGATCTTCCCGACCTGCTGATTCGTATTTACTCAGCCCATCGGGCACTGGTTCGGGCAAAGGTCGCGTGTCTTGAGGCTCAGAACGCGTCCAACAAGGATAGCGATCGGCACAGGTTTGAGGCTGCCGATTTTCTCAATCTCGCCACAGCGGCCGCCCTGACGACGCGCCCAGTCTTGATTGCGATTTCAGGGCTGAGTGGCAGCGGAAAATCGACAGTTGCGAAATCACTTGCCAGGGCACTGGGTGCATCCGTCCATTCCTCCGACATCGTCCGAAAGAGGCTTACCGGATTGCGTCCCAGTCAGTCCGCGGCGGCCTCGTGGCGCCACGGAGTCTATGCGCCGATGTGGACCGCGCAGACATATGAACAGCTTCGCGCGCTTGCGGCCGCCGATCTCGAGAGCGGATGTCCGACCATCATCGATGCGACCCTGCTCGACGATGACGAGCGCAACGGATTTGCCGGTATCGCAGCGGATGGCAACGTACCGTTTTGCATCATTGAGACAATCTGCGATGAGCGCGTGCTGCTGAGGCGTCTGCGGGCGCGGCAAAAGAAGAGCGATTCCGTATCGGATGCCGATGTAGAGATTTATCGGCGACAGCGCTCAGAGGTCGAACGAAATCCCCCAGTATTGCCAGCTGGCGCCATCACCGCCACGGTTGAAACAAGCTCCGACGGACCAGCCAGCCTCGACCCCGTGTTTCAAGCACTCTCAGACGCGGACCTGCTCGATCTGTTGTCCGGGAACCGGGAAGACACTCACTAATGTCTTCTCACTGAGAGCAACAGACATATTTCAGACATCATCCGTTGATCGCCGGCCATGGTCCGTGGCATTCGATCACCTGGGGCATGGCTTGTCGGCAACACATTGGGTGACGGGACGCGATTCCACGAATGCGGTTCACGGAGTCTGGGCGTCTTCGGCACCCAAAGCGTCCATGATTACGGACGATCGAGCCGTCCTGGACATGGAGAAGCATGGAAGCGCCGGTGGCGTTCGAGAACCGGTCGCGCATCGTCTGCGGAATCTCGATCAGACCGTCTGCGCTGACTTCTCTTCGCGCGAACTTTCGTGACTTCTTTTCCGTGAAGGGGGTACGCCCGCCGTGACTCGAACACGGGACCTCTTGCTCCGGAGGCAAGCGCTCTATCCACTGAGCTACGGGCGCGGGGTGTCGAACTCCGAAGGAGGGAATGCTTGTCCGGACAAGTCATCGATCACCTTCGAATTCCCTTGATTGTAATCCAACGAGGTCGTTACCGGGCGATCAATCGCGTCCTGACCTGTACTTCAGGACCAAGAAGCCCCAGCTGCTCCGCCAGCTGATCGGTCGCTGCATGAAGTCGCTCGTCGGTCAATGGATCGAGCGCGTCGAGAATGAAGAGCGCCGATGTCGTGTCGTCTCGCAGCTGCGTGCGACGCGCTTGCCGCCAGTTCCAGATGCGGCAGGTCACGCCCGCATCGTCGCACCACACGACTTCACCTGGCAGCGGGTTCTCGATCAGCGCTTCGCCGTTGGCGATCGTGTCGAACGGCTCATTGCCCTTGGCACGCAGGAGACGCGGCGAACCCTGATAGCGGCTCAGGTCCTCTCCGCCCACCGGAATCTGATGCAGCACGGAAATCGCGTTGTAAATGTCAGTCAGCCGGTTGACGCGCGGCAGCCCCGATTCCGCCCGTCTCATCAGCGCTTCAAGGCTGTTGCGGGTCCGTTGCGGCTTCGCGCCGAACGATCGGTACGCTTTTCGCCAGGCGGCAACGTGCGGGACCTGATCGACCTGTTGGTCACTCAACAATTGCACTGTGGCCACTTCTGCCTGCCGGAGCATCCCCTCGCTCACGTCATCGCCTGGACCCGGAGTGATCCCAACGACCACGAGCAGCATGGCCCGGTAATCAGGACGGAGAGCGAATACGTCAGCATCGACGCTGCTTCCCTCCAAAAACGCTCCCAGCCTGCCTGAATCAGTCACAAGTCAGCTCGACTCGCATGTTCGCACCCCTTGTGAACTGTTGAATGTTGCACCAGCTCGCCGCTGGCAATAGCCGATGAACGGAGCTCAAAAGCGCTCAACTCAAGGGAACCCCTCGCCGTTCTCACAGGAACGCGGAGTTCAGTCTACCGTCCCTTCGGACTTCGGACTTCGGACTTCGGATCTCGAGCCCTCACCTCGGCGGAAGTTGCTGCACCGCCCACGGATTCCCATCCGGATCCGCAAAGTAGACGAACCTTCCCCAGTCCTGGTCATCGATCTCACTCACGTCGACACCGCGTTCTTTCAGTTCACGGTGCGCGGCTTCGATGTCGCTGACGACCAGCTGCAACCCGGCGGCGGATCCCGGCTCTTTGTCAGTGAGTCCGACGCCGATGCAAATCGAGCAGGCCGAACCTGGCGGGGTCAGCTGTACAAACCGCAATTCAGGCGACACCGTATGATCGTGATCGGCGACAAAGCCTGCTCCATCGACATAAAACGCCTTGGCCCGGTCGACCTCAGACACCGGAACGGTGATCAATTCAAGCTTGTAATCCATGTCGATTTCTCCTCACTTCGAGAACGGATCCAGAATAGTTCGGGTGTTCCTCTTGAAACGCGCTCACCCGACGACCCGTGAGATGAAACACAGCGCACACTCGCAAACGCTGCTCACCACGCATCCGCAAGAAGCGGTCCTTTGTCGACCCTGCGCGCGGTGACGCTCGACCTGCGATCCACCATCAACCATGCACGATCCACGGACGACGACCAACGATCCACGAGCACAAACACCGTCCCCATGCTGTGCTACCATGCGCCAACATCCGATTGTGTG
>CAYWSE010000109.1:0-10090 GCA_964461025.1 uncultured Sphaerobacteraceae bacterium
GTCGATGCTTGTGGCGTAAATGTCAGTGATCTTCTGGTAGAACAGGCGCTCCGACGACCGAATCGCGCGGACTCGTTCGAGGAGTTCGTCGAAGTAGTCGGCGCCGATTGTTCGTCCGGCCGCGATGCGCTCATCGTCGAGTGTGAACCCCTTAGTCAACAGCTCCGACAGCCGCTCGGTCGCCCATTGCCGAAACTCGGTCCCCCGCCGAGACCGGACCCGGTACCCAACGGCTAGGATCGTTTCCAGACTGTAGTGTTCGATGCCACGAGCGACTTCACGGTCCCCCTCCATTTGAACTATCCGGAATTTCCGGATAGTTCCCATAGCATCAAGTTCTTCCTCAGCATAGATATTGCCAAGGTGCTCGCTGACAGTCTTGACAGTGACTTGATAGAGCTCTGCTAACCCACGCTGCGTCAGCCAGACGGTCTGCCCGTCGAGCCGCACCTGCAACCGCGTAGCTCCATCGTGATAGATGAGCATCTGCCCCATCGGTTCTCCGAAGCTACTCATTTTCGTCCCGTTCTCTCACCATCCACCATGCCCCATGCCCTACAACTCCACAGGAACCGACCCGGCACCCAACTGCTCGATCTGGCTGACGCCACCGGCTCCTTCTTCCACTCGCCAAATTTCATCGAAAGCCGCGCTCACCCGGACGTCGTCGACATGGCTGATGACGAAGAGCTGCTTGAACGTGCCGGTCTCGTCAAGAAGCAGATTCAACGTGGACATCAGGTTTTCCCGTCGGTTGCGGTCGAGTGAGCCGAAGACCTCGTCCATCACCACGAATTGCGGCGGCGATGTCGATTGCCCGCCCAGAAACTGCGACAGCGCCAATCTTGCGCAGAGCGCGATCACGTCCCGCTCGCCACCAGAGAACTGACTAAGCGGAAAGTGGTCGTCATCTCCATCGAATACCTCGATGCCGAAGTCCTCGCTGAACTCAACGCGATCGTATTTGCCTTCCGTCACCGTGGACACGAGATGACTGGTAATCTCGGCGAGCGCGGGGGTCACCGAGCGGGCAACGTATTGCTCGAATCGGGAGAATTCGCGGTACATGCGGTCGAGCTCGTCCGCGGCCAGCTGGGCATCGATCGAACGCTGCAACATGCCCTGCAGTCGGGCCTCCTCAGTTTCGATCGCCTGGAGAGCGTTCATCGCTGAGGTCAGCAAACCCTTTGCGTTGTGTTGTTCGTTCAGCAGCTCTTCATAGCGATCACGTTTCGATGCTTCCTCGGTGCGAAATGCGTCGTGCGTTTCGGGGGAAAACGCCAGGTCGTCGAGCGCCGTTTCGGTCATGCCAATCTGCCCAGCAATGTCTTCGATCGCCGTCTCAGCCTCGACTCGTAGTTGGAGCTTCGATGGCAACGTCGCGGCGCGTTCCCGCAGCAGCGCGATTTGGGCCGCAGCTTCGCTTGCCTGCCGCCAGGAATTGGTATCTGCAGAGTGAGCATCGCGGTCGTATCGATTCGGACCGAGGCTGGCCAACTCAGTAGAAGTTGCTTCGATCCGTTTGACGTTCTCCTGCAGATCTCGCCGCAACTGTTCGAGCAATCGGGCCTCTTTCTCCAGATTCTGAGCGTCCACCAACTGTCGATTCGCGTTCGCAACTTCTGACTCGGTCGGAACGGTTGTCCGGCTGGCCGTATTGAGGGCGGCCGCGAGCGCCGTCGCAGATTCATCACGAGCGTGCTGCGCATCTTCGATATGCGGACGGCTCAGCTCAAGACGCGACTCGCAGCGCGACAACTGCTGCAAACGGTCACGCGCGGCAGTCTCCCGTTGCGCTGCCTCTCCTGCCCGCTTGCCCGCCTCGCTTGCCTGCGCCTGCAGACTCTTGGTCTCAAGCGTCAGAGAGCTGATTTGTTCGCTGAGCGCCGCGATGCTCCGCTCGAGATCGTCGGGAGCATATGGCCTCCCGCAGGTTGCACAGGGTTCGTCGAACTGGCCGCTTTTGAGGCGCTCACGCAGCGCGTTCAGCGTGGTTCTTGTTTGCTCGCGTTGAACGATCGTTGCCTGAAATGTGGATTCCTCCTTGCGCGCTGCAGTGACATCAGCGACGGCTCTTTCGACCTCTTTCCCGGGGTCACCATTGACTCGGAGCTTCGTGATTTCCGCTTCGATCTCGCCGGCCCGCTCGATATAGGTTGTCAGCGTGCGCGCTGCCTGCTCCGCCGCATGACTCAGGTCGATGCAACGCTCCAGGGCCGCAAGCATTGCCTGTTTCGTTGCCGCGTCGGCCGAGGTCGCGATGGACAGCAGACGTTCGATCTCGTTCGCGTCTGCAGCATCCTCAGCTTCACCAATTCTTCTCGAAACGCCAGCATCGATTCTCGATGCTGCGTCGGCGACATTGAGATGTATCGATCGCTCGTCTCGTTTCAAATCTTCGATGCGGCGTTTTGTCTCGGCAATCCGTTCACC
Organism: uncultured Sphaerobacteraceae bacterium; assembly: GCA_964461025.1. Lineage (GTDB taxonomy): Bacteria > Chloroflexota > Chloroflexia > Thermomicrobiales > UBA6265 > JAHBVL01. Next base: position 2,434 of record CAYWSE010000109.1, read on the forward strand.
CAATTTGCGGGCGTCTTCATGTTCGAGGAGTCGTTGCGCCAGAGACTCTGCCGTCTCTGCAAGCGGCGTCAATCGTCCGATCTGCAGGCCGGCCCGCTCGATTTCGGTGATCTGCGCTGAGAGCGTTTCGAACTCCGATTGCTTCAATTCTCGCGTGCCCGTCAGCGACGTGAGTTCCAGAGTTAATCCGTGGTGCTTGCCGGACCGTTCGTTTTCCTCCTGCAGTCTTTCTCGAACGCGGGACAGCTCAGCAAACACCTCGCTGACTTTGCCGCCGATGGTTTCGACGTCCGATGTGCGTTGATCGATCAATGCCTGCGCGCCGGTTCGCTCCTCGGCAAAGTCACGTCCGGCCGACTGGTCCTCATGGATTTGTTTCCTCTGCCGTGCCTCGTTTTGCTTGTCCTGACGCTGCTGCCCGATCGCTTGCTGGGCGACACGGATCGTTTCAAGTCCAAGTAACTTGCCGACCTCACGGCGGCGGTCGGTGGCACTGAACGAGCCAAAGAAGCTCAACTCCTTCTGGCGTGTGAAGAAGGTCGCGACAAATGCCTGATGCGACAACCCCAGCAACGTCTTAGCCACGTACTCGGACACCTGTCTTGTGCCTTGCACAATTGGTGTCTCGGGTTGGTCTGATCGATAGACCGCGGCGGTGACGGTGCGACTGCGAAGTTCGCGTTCGATCTCGTACCGCTCACCGCTCTGCGGGTGTTCAAGTGTGACCTTGACGCGGGGTTTGCCGCCCTGAATGCGTGGCCGGATATCGTCGTTGCGAATCGACGCGGGATTGTAGAGGCACCACTCGATCGCTTCGAACAGGGTCGTTTTGCCGGCTCCGTTGTCGCCGATGACGCCGATCATCCCTTGCTGGGCAGGCGAGAAGAGGTTTTCGCCAAGGAACTGGCGATAGTCGCGGATTTCGACCTCGACGAGGTTCATGCGCCGTCCTCGCTGGTCAGTTGCGCTTCGAGTGCCGCTTGGGCTGCTTCGAGTTCTCGCCGCCCGGCACTGGCGAAGCTGACGGAAAAGATGGGATCATAGTTGCCGGCTTCCTGTTCGCCTGCAACGAACGTGGCGAACTGATCGAGCAAGCTCAGCGTTGGCATGTCGGGATGCTGTTCGGCGATTGCCGTCGCTTCGAGCGGACGCCCCGTGAGCTGCACCGACCAAACGTGCGTTTCCGACACTTCACGGATCAGCGAATCGACATGCCGGCGCACTGACCGGGGCACATCGGGCAAGACGATCCGGGCCATCGCTTCCGAGTCGGCGTTCTCCTCCAGCCACCTGATCGCGTGCTCGGCGATGCGCACGCCGTCCTGACCGGCGATGATGCGTTCTGGAACGGTGTGAGTCAGCATCGGCCGGGCAATTGGCACAGCTATCCGTTCAACGATCGGTGGCGATCCCCGCTCGCCGAGGTCGACGATCAGGTATCCCGGTTCAGTTTGGAGATCCCCCCAGCCAATGCGCTCGGTCGACCCGGCATACCAGGCATTTGGTCTGGCCTGACCGCTCAGGTGGTAGTGGCCAAGTGCGATGTAGTCGAAGGCGCTGTCGAGGAGATACTCTCCAATCTCCTCGTCTCCCGCCTCGCGCAGACCGACCGGCGCCGGCATATTCGGCACAAATCCGTGCGTGACGAGCACATTGCGTTGCGTCGCAACCGGATAGACAGACGGCGGTTCTGGGTTGGTTAGTCTGCCATGAGGAATGACAGTCACCGTGATGCCGGCGATCTCGAATGGATCGATGTCCTCATAGCCGCCGAAGAAGCGCACGTCCGGCAGTGCCGATTCGAGCAACCCGTAGACCGAGCCAGTTGTCCGCAAGCGGGGTGTGTCGTGGTTGCCGGCAATGACCACCGCCGGGATCCCATGCCGCTCCAGTGTGCGGAACTGGCGGATCGCGACGCTGATGGCCGGAAAGACAGGGCGGGAATGGTGGAAGAGATCGCCCGAGTGGATCACCAGATCGACCTCACGCTTCAGCATGTCGTTGATCGCCCAGGCAAACGCCCGCTCGATGTCAACAGCTCGCTGGTTGCGCCCGGTAGGGGGAGCACTCTTCGACAAGGCTCGGTAACCGAGATGCGTGTCGGAGAGGTGGGCAATTCTCACTGTCGTCAATGCCCCAGGCGCTCGGCTTCGCGCGCTTTGATTACATCCCGCTGGATCATTTTCCAGAGCGTGATGCGAGCCGCGGCCGTTGTTCCCTGCATCGATCGGTGCCGCTGTTCGGCCTGATTGCAAATCCGCTCGATCGATTCGGCTGACAAATCACCCGCCACCGTTCGGACCTGACCCTGCGTCGGATTGTCCTTCGATGGGTACTTTTGCAGCAGACGGTAGATGGCGTCAGCAGGCGAGGCGCCCGCGATCGTCCCCGACTCGCTATTGAAGACGCGTTGTCCAGCCATACCTGGAATGACCGGTGGACGCGGAAACGCCCCAAAGAGCGGAGCCCGAAAATGCGCGTGCCGGACGAGCAGCCGTCCCTTTGGCAGTCCCAGCAGCTCGGCCTTGGTCGTCTCACTCAGCGACCGGTAGGAGGAATTGATGATCTCCTCGTCGCCGATGCGTCCGTAGAACGACGTGCCGCAGTTGCCGAGTATCTCGGTGTCGACCTTCGAGCGAAACTGCTGAGCGCCAAAGAGCACGACGTTGAGATGCCGGCCACGGGCAGCAATATCGACCAGCGTGTCGCGCAAACCGCCTTCGCCGCCGTTCGGCGCGTACTTGTTGAGCTCATCGACGAAGACGATCAGCTTGTCGACTCCGAGGTCCCCTTTCTCGGCCATCTTCCAGACTCGCTCGATGATCGACGTGACGAGCAGCTCCTGCACATTCGAATTGCAGTGAGCGATGTCGATGACCCGCACTTCCTGCGAGGTGAAGCTGTCGTTCGTGCGGGGCAGCGCGCCGTAATCGACGTCCCCTTCGGTCAGGAGACCGCTGAACTTGGTGGTCAAGCCATTGAAGCGGTTCAATGCCTTGAGAATCGTCGCTTTGTGATGCCCGCGCCACTCGTTGCCGCCTGATTCGTCGAGTTCGTTCAGGATATCGCGAATCCGGGCGCCGAGCGTATTCAGCGATGTGATCGCCTCGCGATCGCGGAACTCAGCGATCAATCCCCACATCTTGTCATCCAGATCGCCCCGCTCGAAGACCTTATGAGCCATGTACAGCAAAGGTTCGAGGTTCCAGAGGATCGGATAAACGCATTCCCGCTCACCGGCCGCGGCACGGAGGGTGTTCAGCCGGTCGTGATAGCGTTCGCCGCCCAGATGCACCATGTTCTGATGGCTGTTGCCCGGTTGCTGTCCCGGTTTAAAGGGCGCGAAAATGCGCAGATTGTCAAATGGTTTGATCCCCATGCCGATTGATTCGTATGCGAGTAAATCGGTTTCGCTCAGCCCGTCGAAATCGGCGGCCCGGTAGGCACCGGCCATCTCCTCATTCGGAATCGCGGGCTTGTCGAGCCAGATCAGATCCGGCCCTTTCACGTTGAACAGCAATGCCGCCACCGATTTGCCCGCTGCCTCCATGCGTTGGAAAACCGCGCTGGTCAAAAAAAGCGCATGACTCGTCTTGGTGGCGAGACCCGACTGACCCGTCCAGTTTGCATGGCCAGCCTCAGGACCGAGTAGATATTCCTCATCGAGCCAAAGCGGTGAGCGCTGGAAGGCGACATTCCCTGCTTCGTCGCGCACGATCGTGCCATCGGCGTTGCGCGCGGCGTTGCCGTTGGTGTGCAGCAACGCCGGGATCTGCTCGCCGCTGAACCCTTCGACCCCGAGTGCGTAATCGACGGCACCGCGTGTGGCGAAGTAGACCGGACCCGACACGACGGGACGCTGGGACACGACGTCCTTGCGCAGATGCTTGGTGCGCAGGACATGCACTTCGAACACCAGAACCTCCGGACGCCGCGTTGGCGGTTCCGGTTCCAGCGCCTGCTCCAGGCGTCGGTCGTAGAAATCGTCGAGAAAGCTGCGCAGGTCGGAAAAGCGGCGAGGCTCGTCGACGACGCCGATCACCGCCGCTTCTTCGGAAAAGGCAACCACGATGTGCCCGACGTCGAGCGACAGCTGCTCTTCGCCGGCCCAGAAATAGAAGGTGTTGGAACCGGCCGGTTCCCTTTCGCTGGAGACGACGCGGCCAATCGGACCATGGATTTCGTCGATCAGTTCGGGAAACGAAGCAAGCGGCAACGTCGCCGGTTGGGAATCGGTCATCGTCTCAACGTCGAGGAAGGAAGTGTCGATCATTTAGCGCCTCTCACTCCCGGCCAGTCCCGGATTTCCCGGGAAAGACACCCCTTCAAGACATTCTCGAGATAGTGAATCGGATAGAGCAGCGTTGGCCAGCGACTGTCCGCCGTCGCACGTGGTCGTCGTTCAGCATAGATCCAGCCCGAAAGCGCATCCACTTGCTGTCGGCCCGTGCCGGTGTCGGCGAGCTCGATCCGGACCAGTCCATATCGCGGGTCGCGGCCCGTCACGTCCCAGAATCGGAGGTACCAGACGAGATAATCGCCGCCATGTCGCCGATCGGCAACGATGAACGCAGGGGATCGGTGCCCTGCCGGCAACCGAAAGAGCGCCTCGGCGTCGCTGCCGTTCAGATACTGGCGAGTAAACGATTTGACGACACCGATTGTGCGTTCGCCCGGTTGGCGAAGCGCGCCATCGACCACCAGCCACGATTCGGCATCAGGAGGATTCGCTTGCCACTGCTTCATCAGGAACTCCTCGCCCTGGCGACGTAAGCGGCGCGACGTTGCCAGGGCAGCTTTCTCCAGACCGCCAAAGTCGCGCAATCGAGCCCGGTAGGCCGCCTCGTTGTAATCGCCGAGTGGGTCGACCACGGGCATGTCGGCGCCCACCGATGCAACAAACGTCGCGATGTCGGGACTCTGCGAGTCGAGCGGCACGATCCACGACCGGTTCAGATGCAGCATGCCTGGCATCACTCGGAGATCGGTTGGCGATTGCCGTTCGAGGATGGCGGACGCTGTTACCGACGCCATGACCGGAATGGCAGCCTGGTGGTACGCCGGAAGCGTTCGCTGAGCGCCGTCCAGAAAGAACCGGATCGGAGTCGGCTGGCTGGTTGGAATCACCGGAATCGCAAATGGCCGGGACTCTTCCAGCCACTCAACCGAATCTGAAACAGGCGCGGCGTCCCCTTCATCCGAAGCAAGATCGCTGCCAAGTCGGTCTTCGAGGCTCTCGGCGGAACGCATGTCGTGCAACGCGATGCCGTCGCTGCGCAGTCGCTGATGAATCTGGACGGCGTGCTGGCCAAATGTCGTTGCGTTCAAGAACCGATCCTGCGAAGAAATAGAACGTCTGTACGGTTGTGAGTATAGCGGATCGGAACGAACCGCCAGATATTGACTTTTGACCATGGATAGTGAAGATGAGAGGAGCAACCGTCGGAAGATCCTCATAGCGAGTTTGGTAGGCAGGTCAGGCGATGAGCTGGACGGCGAACCCCGTCTCCGTCGTTCCGAATCTGGCTCACATCGCCAGACGAAACGACGTGACGCTCTGCGCGTTCGTGTCGGTTCTGGCGATTGTGCACAATCTGCAATTGCAGCGGGTGTTCGTGCCGACAATGATCTTCGTCGTCGACCAGAGCAACCGCACGGAGTTGGTGGCAAATGCCGCCGTCGTATTCGTGGCAACTGTGCTGGTCGGCGCGATCTGCAGGTTCGCCACTGTTCGGCTCGCTGCGCTGATCAGTGTGACGCTCGTGGCCGCGAGCAGGGTAATCACTCAATTCAGCAGCGATCCTGAAGTCCGCTGGATGGTCGCCGCGACCGGTGTGATCGCATCAGGTTGGCTGATCGTGCTGTTGGCGCTCGCCAACCGGAATGCGCTGGCACTTGCGATTCCAGTCGCGTTCTGGCTTGATATCGCCCTCCGCACCCTGTTCGACACGATCGATCTGGCCTATATGACGACCAATGTGAAGGACATCGTTGCGATTGTTCTTGTCATTGCCGCGGTGGTGCTGGTCGCGGCAATGCGCTGGCCGGCGGAGGCCATCGAGCAGTCCTGGACGGCCTCGATTTCTCTCATGGGATTTGGACCGGGAATGGCATCCTTCGCGCTCGTCTCCGGCAATCTGGGTCTTGCCGCAGTGTTGTCGGGGAATGACTTGCCGTTCAATTTCTGGCTGCTCTCGATTGCACCGATTCTGGCGCTCGCCGTCTGGTCAGCGGCTCCCAACCGATTGCTGCGCTCCGTCCCAAAACCTCTCCAGGTTGTCTTGGTCGGGGTAATCGGCGCCATCGGACTGGCAGGCATCTGGACAAGCGTCGAGCAGGCGCTTCTCGCTGAAGTCTCTCTGGTGGTGTTCGGTCTCGCGTCAATGATCCTGACAATGGTGGCTGTGGCGGGTTCGAGTCTTCCTCGCAGGCAGACAGGCGCGTGGCGAACAGCGACGATGCTGACGATTGGTATGTGCATCCATGCGGCAACCGTCTTTCTCTACTTTGCCTCCAGTGGCTCGTTTCTTTACCTTGGCATTGCGTATCTCGTCCTGGCTGCCGCCGCGTTTTCCGCGTCACGGAACAGACAGAAGTGCCTCGCCGATCGCGTCGCAATTCCGGCATCCAGACCCCTCCTGATCGCTATCACGGTAGCGATGGCGCTTGTCATGGTCTCCGCGGGTCGCGACGATCGCTTCGCCATCGATCTTGGGGAAGAGATCACAGTCGTCACGTACAACATCCAGAATGGCTTCTCCCGCGACAATGTCTGGGACCTCGAGGCGACGGCGCGAACGATCGAGAATCTCGAACCTGATATCGTGCTGCTTCAGGAATCGGGACGGGGCTGGTTTGCGTTGGGATGGGCCGATCAGGTCTGGTGGTTGAGCAACCGGCTGGAGATGGATTTCGCTTTCGGGCCTGCCTCGAACGACGGTCTCTGGGGCAACGCCATTCTCAGCGCCGCGCCGTTGCTGAATCCGGAGGTCGTGAAGTATTCCTCGACCGAGAACCTGAATCGCAGCGTCGTTTCGGTCGAGGTACCCGTGCCCACAGGCACACTCTGGGTGGCCAGCACCCATCTGGACAATCCATCTGGTGCGGGCGAAGTCCGCCTTGCGCAAATGTCGCAACTGCTGGAAGAGTGGGGTGGAACCGAGCCGGCCGTCATCGGCGGCGATTTCAATGCCCAGCCTGACTCCGATGTCGTCGCCGCGATGACCGACGCCGGATTCTTCGACAGTGCTGCGGTCGCCGGCGATCCGCGGCCAACATCCGAGAACGGCAATCGCATCGACTACGTGTTCGTCACGCCCGATATTGGGGTCGTCGATGTCGAAGCGCCCGAAGTCTGGACTTCGGATCACCGTCCAGTGCGCGTCGAACTGTCTCTCGTTCTGGAATGATGGGCCGGAGTCAGACGGGGACTATCGCCACTCCAGCTTGCGCGGATCGTGATCGTCCGGGCCGATCTTGATGCCGCTCATCCAGGCGCCATTCACCCAGCCGTTCGCTTCGAGCTGCTTGAGGAAGGGACCGACGTGCGCCGCCAGCGCTTCGATGATCGCCGCGCCTTCCTCGGCGCTTCCCTTTGAGGGTGTTCCGCTGTAGCCATGCGGCACGACATTGCTGAATGGTCCGCGCACTTCGACCG
>CAYWSE010000110.1:0-9690 GCA_964461025.1 uncultured Sphaerobacteraceae bacterium
CTGGGAGTCGGGGGTGCGGAGTCCGGAGTCCGGAGTCCGGAGTCCGCGGATCGTAGCTGCGTATGGCGATGCGGCCGCCGCATCCCGATCGGCGTCAGGATTCTGGCGCAATGCCGCTTACCGTAGCCGCGCACGGCGGTGCGCCAGGCGCATCCCATCGGACTTAGGAAATACAATCGCCGCCGCCAGGAAGAAATCTCTCATCTCCGAGAATGTCGCCATGAAGTGGCGACTCTCCGTGTTCAGCGGCTGGATAGTCGGCGAGCTTCGTCTGGATGACCAAATTCAGACAGGGGCGTCTGCATTGACGAGTTCCTATCGGCTTCGGCGCTCTCGCAGGATTGTTCGCAGGTCGGTGAAGAGCTGGCTGGCGAGGACGCGGCAGTCGAAGCTGAGGAGGGCGATGAATCCCCAGCAGGCAATGGTCAGGAGTATGAGAATTGAGGCAGGCATGGCGCCGGTCTGGGTCGTTGCGGCGCCAATCGACTGAAACCACGTGACGATGGAGACAACCGCCGTGCAGAGGTAGGTCGCCGGCAAGGCAATGACGCTGCCAAGCCCTGTCGATACGAAGCCTGTCGCAGCTGACAACGCGGCGGTCGGGAACGCAATGAGGACGAGCGGAGAAATCGCGCTGTTGGCGGGAATCGACATCGCCGGGACTTCACCGAGATGCCACGCAAGCACTGGAATTGTCGCCAGATGCGCTGTCGCGGAGGTGACGAGGACTGCCAGCGGCCACCATCGCCTGCCTCTGCGAGTCCAGCCTGAGAAGACCAGGATCAGTGCGAGTGTCGCGGCGACCGAAAGTTGGAAAGACAGCGTATGCAAATCCGACGGGCGCACTGTTAACTGGACAACGATGGTGATTACGAGCAACGTCAGGAAATCGGGAATGCGTCCGAGCCGCCAGGAGAGAAGGGCGAGCGTCGCCATCAATGCCGCCCGCACGGCAGAGGGCGGGAGACCGACCAGTAGCGCGTACAGCCAGATCGCAGTGGCAACCCCGGCGATCCAGCCCCAGCGGCGGCGAGCGCCCGCTGTTCCGGCGATCATCGCCGCAAGCGTGACCAGAATCGCGAAATTCGCCCCGGACACAGCGGTGATGTGGGTGGTGCCGGTGTCGAGGAATGCTTGACGGGACTCGTACGTGAGAGCGCTGTCGTCGCCGATTACCAATCCGGTCATCAGCGCTCCAGTGTCGCCAGGTGCGATACGTCTGAATTGCGAGGCGATGTCCGATCGCAGCCGGTTGACGACGGCCTGAAATCCATCGGCTCGTTCGACAACGACAACGTTCTCCGTCTCGAGAATCGCATCGCATCCTTGCGCTTGCAATGCAGCCTGGCGATCCGCCGGCAATTCATTCAAGGGAACGATGTCGCCATCGACTTTCACCGTTTCACCCTGACGAACGAATGCCTGGTTCCGCGACGACACGCACAAGCTCACTGGCATTTCGGAGCCTGCGGAGTTGACCGACAGGGTGAACTGCTGACCGACCCGATTCATCGCAGGGAGCGACGTGACGACGCCAATCGCTGGCATCTCGGGGAGAAAGGCAGACGGAGCGGTCTCCTGCGGCGATGCTCTCAGGCTTCCCAGAAGTGCCAGGAGCACGATAAGCCCGGAGAGCGCAAGCCCAGTTCGACCACGCATCAGGACTCCGACGACGGCGAGGGCGCCGACCGCAATGACTCCGGGCGCTCCAAACAGCATCCCAGCCAGAAACGAAACGCCAAGCAGGATGCCGGTCACGTGTCGACCCGCGCCAGCTGCCGAAGCTCCTCGACCATTCGTCCGGAAATGCCGTCGATACGTTCGAGCTGTTCGATGGAGGTGAAACCGCCGAGGCGGTCGCGTTCGTTGAGGATCGCCTGGGCGAGGACAGGTCCGATGCCAGGCAGACCGTCGAGCTGTTCGAGCGTGGCGGCATTGAGATCGAGACGAGGATCAGCGGCGACAAATCCCATGTGCGGAGCCTCGTCCGGCCCGGAAGGGGTCGCCAGGGCAATGGCGACGGGAATGTGGATCAGCTCCAGATCGTCGAGCCGGGCGGCGAGATTCATTGACGTGAGGTCGGCGTTCGCGGCCGGACCGCCCGCGGCGTCGATCAGCTCAGTCAACCTGGCTCCCACCGGAAGATCGTAGACACCGGCGGTTTCGACCGCACCGGTGATTGCCACGGAAATCGTCTGGTCCGGGGCCGATTCGACGACGACGATCTCAGGCTTCAGACGATTCTCGGCGGCCGTAAAAACCCAGAGTCCGAAACCGAATCCCGCTATGGCAATTCCGGCAAGGCACAGGAGCGCCTTGAGGGAAGAAGTTGTTCGCACGCAACGCTTCTCACAAGATCGACTGTTGAACCCGGCGAACAGTACCGCATTTTGCCTGTTCGGCGCTTGACGTGTGGTATCGTTTTCGGTCCGAAACGCGACGGCCATTTTGCCGGCTCGCGCGTTCGTGCATGCCTGAATCTGATTTCCGGCGCTGAGGTATCACCATGAAACTTGCTCATCTCATCCCCGTGCTGCAAGGCGCTCCGGTTGTTAAGCAACTGACAGCCACGATTGCCAGCGGTGATTCGGCACAAGCGCTCGATCTGCCCGCGGCAGCCAGGCCGGCTGTCTACGCGGCGATCTCGGCTGCAACACAGCGTCCCTTGCTGATCGTTTCAGGCCGGGAGGACAGGAGTCTGGAACTGGCGGCATTGCTGGCGGACTACACACCAGACTCGACGGTGCTGCGCCACTGGCCGGCGCCGGAAGGGGTGCCGTGGGACCGTTTGCCACGCGACCAGGACCTCAGCTCGCAGCGCGTTTCGATGCTGGCTGAGCTGACAGAAGCGTCGGGAGTACCTCCGGGTATCGTGACGACGTCTGTGGCTGGTTTGACCCATTTTGTGGTCGAGCCGAAGCGTTTGGCAGAACTCGTTCTGCCGATCGCGCAGGGAAACCGGATTCCGGAACGGACGATTATGGAGTGGGCGGTGCGAGTCGGATATGAGCCGGTCCCGCTCGTCACCGGTCCCGGTCAGATCGCGCGGCGCGGCGGCATCATCGACATCTTCGGTCCCGGATCGCGCGATCCATTGCGGATCGAACTCTTCGGGGACGAAATCGACTCGCTGCGGCGGTTCAACGCGTCGAATCAGCGATCGTTCGAGCGGACCGAAGCGACGGTGCTGCTGCCGGCGACCGAATTCACCGTCGATTCACTGCCCGACGCGGCGATCGCCATCCAGAAGCTCGATTTCGAAACATTGCGATACGAGGTACGACAGGAACTGGAATCGACCCTGACCAAGGCCGTGGCCGGGGCACTGCCGAGCTCGCTCGATCTCTTCGCGCCCTATTTCCAGGATTCACAGGCGACGCTGCTGACCTACATCCCCCGCCAGACGTTGATCGTGATCGACGATCCGGAGAGCGTCGATCTGGCGGCGAGGCAGCGGCAGGCGCATGCCGGCGAAGCGCTGGACGCGGCGGTGCAGAGCGGCGAGCTGCCGGCCGGGCTCGAGCCGGCATTTGCACCATGGCGGTCGATCCGGCAATCGCTCCGTTCACGGCAACTTGTGTTCGGCGGAGAAACGTCGTGGGGCGGCGAAATCGCCTCCGTCTCGCTGGGGTCGTTCCGCTCAGCGCCGATGTTCGCCGGTCGTTTGACGGATCTGTCCGAATCGGTGCGACAAGACCTCGACAAGGGGTGGCGGGTGACGATCGCCACCGATCAATCCGAGCGGATCTCGGAGATTCTCGAGGATCAGGACATCCTGCCGCGCCGCTTGACGCGTTCGTCCGGTTTGATGGCAGAGCTGTCGCCAGGTTCGACCGAGGTGCTGCACGCCGAGCTCGATGGCGGCTGGCTCGAGGAATCGACGCAAACCCTCCTGCTCAGCGACATGGAGGTTTTCGGGTTTCGCAAACGGGTGCGTCACGGTGGAGACCGGTCGCGCGAGCGTTGGGCATCCGCCGCGCCGGAATTGACGCCGGGTGAGCACGTCGTCCATGTCGATCATGGCGTGGCGCGCTTCTCCGGCCTGATCAAGGTTGAGTTGTCGGGTGTCGAGCGGGAGTACCTGCTGCTCGAGTTCGCTAAGGGCGACAAGTTGTACGTCCCGGTCGAACAGTCGCACCGCGTTAGTCGCTACTCAGCGGGCGGACTGTCGCCCGAGCTGAACAGACTCGGTTCGGGCGAATGGGTACGCACGAAGCGTCGCGTCCGCAAGGCGGTGCGGGAGATGGCGTTCGAGCTGTTGAATCTCTATGCCAACCGGGAGACGGTAAGTGGATTCCAGTTTGGCGCCGACACACAGTGGGATTTGGAGCTGGCGGAGTCGTTTCCGTTCACCGAGACCCCCGATCAGCTCAAGGCAGTGAACGCGGTGCGGGCGGATATGGAAACCGACAAGCCGATGGACCGCCTGATCTGTGGCGATGTCGGGTTTGGCAAAACTGAAGTGGCGATCCGCGCCGCGTTCAAGGCGGTCAATGCGGGCAAACAGGTGGCGGTGCTCGTGCCGACAACGGTGCTGGCGCTTCAGCATCTGACCACGTTCACCCAGCGACTGGCGGGGTTCCCGGTGAAAGTTGAAATGCTCTCGCGGGTGCGGTCGCCGAAGGAGCAACGCGTGATTCTGGAAGGACTTAAGTCGGGGGGCGTCGACATCGTGATCGGCACGCACCGGCTGGTGCAATCCGACGTCGATTTTGCCAATCTTGGACTTGTGGTGATCGACGAGGAGCAGCGATTCGGCGTGCGCCACAAGGAGTTTCTCAAGCAGCTTCGCAACGAGGTCGACGTGATCACGATGAGTGCGACGCCGATTCCGCGTACGTTGCATTCGGCGCTGGCCGGTATTCGCGACATCAGCATCATCGATACGCCGCCGCAGGCACGTTTGCCGATTCGCACGTTTGTGACGGCGAGTGACGACAAATTGCTGCGCGAGGTGATTCTGCGCGAAATCGACCGGGGAGGGCAGATCTTCGTGGTGCACAACCGCGTCGCGACGATCGGGCGGCTGGCGGCGCAATTGCAGAAGTTGATTCCGGAAGCGCGAATTGGCATCGGGCACGGTCAGATGGAAGAGCACGTGCTCGAACAGATCATGATCGATTTCATCGATCAGAGGTTCGATGTGCTCGTCTGCACGACGATCATCGAATCGGGCGTCGACATTCCAAACGCCAACACGATCATCATCGACAACGCCGACACGCTTGGTTTGACGCAGCTCTATCAGCTGCGAGGGCGGGTAGGGCGCGGCGCGAATCGCGCTTACGCCTACCTGCTGATGCGACCGGGCAAACCGCTCACCGAAGAAGCCGAAGCACGGCTGGAAGCGATCCAGGAAGCGACCGAGCTCGGGGCGGGACTCAAACTGGCGATGCGAGACATGGAGATTCGCGGCGCCGGCAACATTCTGGGCGCGGAGCAAAGCGGTCACATCGCCGAAGTCGGGTATGAGCTTTATCTCCGGCTGCTGTCGCAAGCAGTGGAGGAGATCAAGGCTGGACACCCGCTGGTGGAACCGAATGCCGTGACGCTCGACCTGCCGCTAACGGCGCTGATTCCCGCGTCGTACATCCAGGACGTCGAGCTACGGCTGAACATGTACCGGGCGATTTCGGCGATCACGCAACCCTGGCAGATCGGAACGATGCGCGAAGAGCTGACCGACCGGTTCGGGGCGCCTCCGGAGGAAGTCGAGAGGCTCTTCTCGCTCATCTCGCTCCGAATTCGGTGCGAAGAACTTGGCGTCGAGAGCGTGGTCGAACGCGAGCGGGAAATCGTGATTCGGCCGGTGGAGACAGGTGCGATCGACCGGCATCGCATCCACGCGAAACTCGGTCCGGCGGTGAAGTTCACGCCGCAGTCGGTGCGGATTCGGTTGCCCGATCTCGATATTCCGTGGGCCGAAGCGATCGACACGGTGATCGATGCGATCGAGCGGCAGCGGGAGCTCGTTTCCGCAAGGCAGGATCGTGAAGCTGTTTTGACGTAGTGCCTGCCCCAGATTCGACCTTCGCTGCAGGAGGCTCGCCGCTGCGGCGGGCGATCCTTCGACTGCACTCCGCTGCGCTACGTTCCGCTCTGGAAGACTGGACCATTCTCAAGCTGCGCTGGCGTCGGGACCCGCGGCGTGGAGTCTGCGGAGGGGTAACGGGATTATTTGGCTACTGGAATGACCCTCCCCACGCCGTCAGTCGCGGAAATGAACGACGGTGACGCCGTCGCCGCCTTCGTTGTCTTTGCCGGCGGCAAAGCGTTCGACAATGGGGCTGCCGCGCAGGTATTCGCTGACTCCCTTGCGCAACGCGCCACTGCCGCGTCCGTGGATGATGCGCACGAACGGCAATGACGCACGCATCGCGGCGTCGAGATAGCGATCGAGCTCTGGTTCGACGTCGGCATAGCGGTAGCCGCGCAGATCGAGCTCGAATGGCACGAAACCCGACGACGCATTGACCCGGACTTTGGTCGGGGTTTCAGCGGGCGGGCCACCAATCCGCAACAAGTCCTCGCGGGGTCGCGTGATGCGCAATGTCCCCAATTGGACATCGATCTCGGACAGTCCAGTGCGGACAACGGTGCCTTCCTGATCGAGCGAGCGAATGCGGACGCGATCGCCTTCCCTGATCTCGGTGGTGACCACGGGACGGGTACGCGTTCGTTCGGCGGCAGATTTGAGCTCGGTTGCTGTCGAAGCGATTTCGGCCACGTCGGCTGGTCCTGCTGGTGCTTCAGACTGCGCGGCTGGCGTCGCGGGTTGCGGTTGCGTGGACGCGCGCTGCAAACGGCGAAGCGCACGACGGCTCTCGCCAAGGAGTTGCTCCGCTTCGAGTCTCGCTTCATCGAACGCCTGGAAGCGGAGCTGCCGCGCTTCCTCCAGCTCCGACTGTCGCTCGGACGCCAACGCTTCCGCTTCCTGCCGGAGCCGGGCTGCTTCTGCGAGCTCGCGTTCAGCGCCGGCTCGCTTTCTGAGCACATCGGCAAGGAGGGCATCGACTCGCAGCGCATCTGGATTGAGGAAGGTTCTGGCCTGGTCGAGCACGCGATCGGGCATGCCGAGCCGTCCGGCGATGGCAAGCGCGTTCGACTGACCAGGCACGCCCATCAGCAGCTTGTAGGTCGGGCTGAGCGTCTCCACGTCGAACTCCACGCTGGCGTTCTCGATTTCCGGTCGCTCATAGGCGTATGCCTTGACTTCCGAGAAGTGCGTCGTGGCGACAACGAGCGGCTTGCGCTCTACCAGATCGCTGACGACCGCGCGGGCCAGCGCCGATCCCTCCTGCGGGTCGGTGCCGGTGCCCAGCTCGTCGATCAACACCAGGCTCTCGGCATCGACTTGCTGGAGCATGGCGATGACGTTCGTGATGTGACTCGAAAAGGTCGAGAGACTCTGGGCAATGCTCTGGTCGTCACCGATATCGACGAAGAGCTGACCGAACACGGAGGTCCGCGCGTCGTCGGCCGCTGTGACATAGAGGCCGCTCTGGGCCATCATCGCAAGCAGGCCGATCGTTTTCAGCGCCACTGTTTTGCCGCCGGTGTTCGGTCCGGTGATCAGCAGAACACGAAAGGTCTCTCCCGCTTCGACGTCTATCGCCACCACAGTGCGGGGATCGAGCAGCGGATGTCTGGCTTTGCGAAAGTGGAACCGGGTACCAGAATCCGGAGCTTCCTCGTCTTCGCCGGGAGCGATGAGCTCGGGCCGAGTGGCGCGCCAGTCGACCGCCAGACGAGCCTTGGCAAGGGCGAAGTCGATCTCGGCGAGGGAGGCAACGGTTCGGACGAGACCGTCCTCATTGATGCCAACGATGGCGCTGAGCTCGCTCAAAATGCGTTCGATCTCGTGGCGTTCCTCGAGCTGCGCTTCACGCCAGCGGTTATTCAGCTCGACGACTTCCATCGGCTCGACGAAAAACGTCTGACCGCTGGCGGAAGAGTCGTGAACAATGCCAGGGACCTGGGAGCGCGAGTCCGACTTGACCGGAATCACGTAGCGGCCGTCGCGGGTCGTCACCAGCTGATCCTGCAAGGCGCCGGCAAATGCAGAGCCCGAGATCATGCGGTTGAGTCGCTCGAAGAGACGTTGATGGGCGATGCGTACTTCCCGGCGAACGCGGGCCAGCTTTTCAGATGCGGTATCAAGCATCTCGCCGGCTGGACCGATGCTGCGTCGCACGGCGTCTTCGAATTGCGGCATCAGGAGCAAGCCGGTCGCCCAATCGACCAAGCGCGGAAAACGGGCAGCGGCGGAGGCGGTGTTCAGAATCTGCTGCCGGATGATGCGCGCCGCCGCTACGGTGTCGGCGACGTCCTGCAGCTCCTGGGGTTGCAGTCTGCCGCCCTTTCCGGCGCGATCGAGCAGCGGGCGGATGTCGCGGGCGCCGCCAACTGAGAGGCCCGGATGGTCGATCGTGATCTGGACCGCTTCGTCGGTGACGGCCATCAGTCCCGCCGCGGCCCAGTGGGTCATGGCCGGCGACAGCTCTTTCGCCAGTTCGACAGCTACCGAGAAGTGGCATCTCCGGGCCAGCTGTTCGATGACTTCCGGGTACTCGAGTTTCACGAGCGATTGCTCCAGCCGGTCAGCTGGCTCGCGCAGCTGCATGGCCGAAGATGTTGTCCGATCAGTCACAGGCTTGACACGAACACTTGTTCGCTCCTATACTCACCATGTACGAATGCGTTATCCCGTCCAACGTATTTGAGGAGTCAACCACCATGAAGGAATTGTCTCGGCGACAACGCGCAATACTGGAGTTTATCGAGACATTCCTCGATGAGAATGACTATCCACCGACAATCCGCGATATTCAAGGCGAGCTGGGCATTTCCTCGACCAGTGTGGTCGATTACAACCTGAAAGTGCTCGAAGCGCACAATGCGATTCGCCGCAACCGAAATATCTCGCGGGGGATCGAGCTGGTCGGACGTTCTCCGGGCCGGCGCAACGTCGTGGCCCTTCCGGTGATCGGTCAGATTGCCGCTGGTGCGCCTATTCCGGTGCCGGATGATTTCAGCAGCGCCGAACCGCTGGAGACGATCGAGCTGAGCACCGAGATCGTGCCTGATGGCGGACGCAATCTCTTTGCGTTGCGGGTCAAGGGAACGTCGATGATCGACTCCCTGATCAACGATGGAGACGTCGTGGTGCTCCGGCATCAGGAAACGTGCGAGAACGGCGACACGGTTGCCGTCTGGCTGCGTGACGAGAAGGAAACAACGCTCAAGAAGCTCTATCACGAGGGCGGTCAGGTGCGCCTGCAGCCGGCGAATATGACGATGGAGCCGATCTACACCAACCCGGACAATATCGAGATTCAGGGCAAGCTCGTCACGGTGGTGCGGTCGTACGCGTAGCGAGATACACACAGGATGAAACCTGTGACTAAGGCTGCAAAGTCCCTGCGGGACTGCGTTGGCGCGACGGGGTTTGAGCGTCGTCCGGGTGGCGCCGGGCGCACCGCCGTGCGCAGCTACGGGGCGGGGTTGTCTGCGGGAAGTGAACGTCGTCCGGGTGGCGCCGGGCGCAGCGCCGTGCGCAGCTACGGGGCGGGGTGTCCCTCGCCCTGCCGTCTCCCGACGGCGGGAGAGCGTTCTGACCCATTCACCATCCACCAGCAGGGCTTACGCATCTAAATTCGGTTCACTATTCCGTGGGATGTTGGCTATAGT
>CAYWSE010000111.1:0-9431 GCA_964461025.1 uncultured Sphaerobacteraceae bacterium
CTCGACCGGCGCGACATAATCCGGGAGCGGGTCGAGTTTGCGCGGCGACGTGACGACGACGACCGCCTGATTCTCATCAGTGGCGCGGCGCACCATTTCGTGTCCAGCAGCATGGCGAATCAGCCGTCGCTGCGCGGCAAGGAAGGGCCGCCCGAAATATTCCTGCATGCCGACGACGCCGCAAAACGAGGCATCGCTGACGAATCGATGGTGCTGATCGCCAACGAGCGTGGATCGTGCGAACTCCTCGCCAGAATCTCCGACGATGTGCGGCCGGGCGTGGCCGTTTCGCCAAAGGGCCAATGGGGACAGTTCATGCCCGGCAAGCGAGGTCTGAACTGGGTGACCTCCGACCGATTGGCCGATCTGGGGAATCAGTCGACCTTCCATTCCACGATGGTTTCGGTTCAACCGGTCGAGAGTCCGGTTCAGGTACTGCACATGGCGGAGCCTGTTGCAGTCCCGGCCGACTGACGCCGTTTCGACCGATGACACTCCTCGCCGTCCGCGATCTCTATCTCTATTACGGCGCCAGAGATCGTGTTGTGCGGGCCGTCGACGGTGTCTCGTTAACGATTGAAGAGCGGGGTGAAGCTGTCGGCATCGTCGGCGAATCAGGCAGCGGCAAAACGAGCATGGCCACCGCCCTGATGCGCATGCTGCCAAAAAACGTCGCCCGTTTCGACGGCTCCATTCAGCTCAACGGCGCTGAGCTGACGACCATGGATATCGATGCCTTCCGCCGCGACATACGCTGGAAGAAGATCGCCATGGTTTTTCAGGGCTCGATGAGCATCCTCAATCCCGTCCTGCGCATCGGATTCCAGATTGCGGAACCGTTGTTGGCAAATGGAAACCTCAAGCGAAAAGAAGCAGAGAAACGAGTCGACCAGCTCCTCGAACGAGTCGGGCTTCCGTCCGAAATCGCCGACCGTTACCCGCATGAGCTGAGTGGCGGTCAGAAACAGCGCGTGGTCATCGCCACGGCTCTGATCATGAACCCCGATCTGCTGATTCTCGATGAGCCAACCTCGGCGCTCGACGTCAGCGTGCAGGCACAGATCATGAACCTCCTCAAGGATCTCAAACAGGATCCCGGCATTTCGATGATTTTCATAACGCACGACATCGGACTCGCCAGCGATCTGTGCGACCGCATCGCCGTCGCCTATGCAGGGCAGCATGCCGAGCTGGGGTCGGCCGAGCGGGTGCTGCTCGATCCGCATCATCCCTACACGAATCTGCTTCTTCGCAGCTTGCCGCGCCTGCACGACTCCAGCCCGCCCCAGGCGATGCCGGGGCAGCCGCCAGATCTCTCTGCGCCACCTCCGGGCTGCCGCTTTCATCCACGCTGCCCGTGGGCATTCGACCGCTGTGTGAGCGAGATGCCGCCGGAATTCCTGATGGCGGACGGGGGTCATGCACGGTGCTTCCTGAACGACCCCGAAGCAAGCCGCGACCGCTTCCAGTCACATCTGCTCTCCTTGGCGATGTCTCATGACTGACGCACAGGAATCATCAGCCGGCGTTGCCATTGAAGATCGCTTCGGCCCGGTGCTCGTCGAGGTGCGCGACGGCGAGGTCGTCTTCAGCACACGCAAGGGGGTGTTCCGTTCGGGATCGGTCCATGCCCTGAACGGTGTCGATCTGGTGATTCGGCGCGGAGAAACGGTCGCGCTCGTCGGCGAATCCGGCAGCGGCAAAACGACCCTCGGGCGGTTGACGCTGCGGCTCGTTTCCCCATCCGCCGGGACCGTCCATTTCGAAGGCAACGACATCACGACCGCGTCCGATGCCGACCTGAGGGAGTTCCGGCAGCGCGCCCAGATCGTCTTTCAGGACCCTTTTTCGAGTCTGAATCCGTACATGTCGGTGCAGGAGCTGATCGAAGAGCCGCTGCTCATCGACGGCGTCAAGAGCGCCGATGAACGACGCGATCGCGCCTTTGCCGCGCTCGAATCAGTCGATCTGATTCCGGCAATGTCATTTGCGCGCAAATATCCGAATCAGATGTCCGGCGGGCAGCGTCAGCGCGTCGGCATCGCTCGCGCTCTGGTGCGCAACCCGGACTACATCGTGACCGACGAACCAGTGTCGATGATCGACGCCTCGTCCCGCATCGAAATCCTTTCGCTGCTCGATCGGTTGCAGTCGGAACGTCATATGGCCTTCCTCTTCATCACGCACGACATCGCCACGGCCCGCTATTTCGCCGACCGAATTGCGGTCATGTACGCTGGCAAAATCGTCGAAGAAGCCCGGGCCGAGGCGATCATCGACACTCCCATGCACCCGTATACGAGAGCCCTGATCGCAGCGATCCCAGAACCCGATCCGCAAAACCGTTTTGTCCGGCGGGCGGTCGTACCGGGTGAACCCGGTTCGAGCGGAGAGGTCGCGACCGGGTGTCCCTTCTTCGCCCGCTGTCCAGACCGCATGCCGGGCACATGCGACATCCACTCTCCTGGTCTCATCGACTGGTTGCCTGAGCATCTGACGGCCTGTCACCTCTACGATCCTGAGTACGCGGCAAATACGAATCGAACATGACCTTCGTCGCCGATGTGCAGTACTGTTTGCCGTGGCTCGGAAGTGAGAGACGGACGGAGGGCGCGTGAGTAATTGGACGATTCAGAGTGATGGAGATGAAGGACTCGCCTATCGTCGCCGCTATCGCGGCCTGATTGGCGTTTCCAGCAAGGTTCCGTTGCGCGATCGTTCCATCCTCTCGATGGTCTACACACCTGGGGTGGCGGAAGCCTGCCTGGCGATTCGCGAAGACCCGCTGGCGTCGTTCGATCTCACCTGCCGCGGCAATACGGTTGCCATTCTCACCGATGGTTCCGATCTTTTCGGCCGGGAGGGCGGTCCCCCCGAGTCGGCGATTCCGATTGCCGAGGGCAAAAGCGCGATCTTCAAAACCTTCGCCGGCATCGACGCTTTTCCGATGTGTCTGGCGACGCGCGACCCCATGGAGATCATCGAAGTCGGCAACGCGATGACGCCAACCTTCGGCGCGATCTGCATCGACGACATTTCGACACCGCGCGCGTTCACGATCGCCGACCACCTCGAAAAGGCCGCCGATATTCCCGTTCTTTCGAATCAGCACCACGGCACGGCGGTACTGGTGCTGGGTGGATTGATCAACGCCGCGAAGGTCGTCAGCAAGGAGCTGACGTCGCTCAAGGTGGTGATCAGCGGCGCCGGTATCGCCGGCATTGGCGTCGCCCGTTTGCTGATCCGGGCCGGCATCGACGATATCGTCGTATGCGACCGCGCTGGAGCGATCTATCGCTATCGTCCCGAGCGGATGAACTGGGCAAAGTCGTATGTCGCCAAGGAGACCAACATCAGTGGACGGCACGGTTCGCTCGCCGATATGTTGGCCGGCGCCGACGCGCTGATCGGTCTCTCCACCGGCGACATCGTGACCGAGGAAATGGTCGCGAAGATGAATCGCGACCCGATCGTTTTCGCACTCGCTGTTCCCGATCCGGAGATCGATCCTTCTGAAGCCCGAGCGGGTGGGGCGAGGGTAGTCGCCACCGGCCGTTCCGACTACGCAAACACCATGGACATCTCGCTGGTCTTTCCAGGTGTGTTTCGCGGATTGCTCGATTGCCGGGCCCGCAACATCCGCCTGCGGACGCTGATTCACGCGGCGCGAGCGCTGGCCGACATGATTCCGCCGGGCGAGCTTCATGCCGACCATATCGTTCCCCAAATCTTCGACTTCCGGGTGGCGCCGGCTGTGGCCGCCGCGGTTGTTCGGGCCACCGTCGACGCGGGCGAAGCGGGACGCATCGTCAAGCCAGAGGAGGTCGCTGAGGACACACTCGGGCTCGTCTACGAAGGGCGGCGTCGCAGTCCACTCTCCTTTCGGAATGGCGATCACAAGCCGACCGGTTCAGAGTCGATCGATCTGCGCCGGCGGCATGGCGGTGTGCTCGAAATTCGCACCAAGATTCCCATCCGCGATCATCACATTCTGAATCTGATCTATGTGCCGCCGGCGGCGCTGAAACCGGCGGCAGTGATTCGCGACGATGCGTCGCAGGTGATGGAGCTGACGTCGAAAGGCAATCTGGTCGCCATCGTCACCGATGGTTCCGCGGTGCTTGGGCTGGGCGATATCGGTCCGCAGGCGGCATTGCCGGTGATGGAGGGGAAGGCAGTGCTCTTTCGCTCGCTGGCCGGGGTCGAGGCCTTTCCAGTGTGTCTGGCCGAACGCGATCCGGACACAATCGTCCGGCACATTCAGGCGATCTCCCCCAGTTTTGGCGGCATCAACCTGGAAGACATCGCGGCGCCGCGTTGTTTCGAGATCGAGCGAAAGCTTCGCGATTCACTCGATATGCCGGTCTTCCATGACGATCAGCACGGTACCGCGATCATCGTCGGCTCTGCGTTGATCAATGCCTCGACGTTGCGCGGTACGCCGATGTCCGATCTGCGCATCACCATCAATGGCGGCGGCGCCGCGGGCGTCGCCGTCTGCAAGCTGCTGCTGAACCTCGGGGTCGCGGATGTCGTCGTCTGCGACACAGCGGGCGCGATTTACGAAGGTCGCAAGGACCATATGAATGCGTCGAAAGAGGAAATCGCCGCGATCACCAATCGCCAGAACCAAACCGGCTGTCTGGCCGATGTCATCAAGGGGACAGATGTCGTCATCGGCCTCTCCGCGGCGGGCGCGTTCACCCAGGGCATGATTCGTTCGATGGCGACTGACCCAATCGTGTTCGCGCTGGCGAACCCGGTACCCGAGATCCTGCCGGACCTGGCCCGCGACGCCGGCGCATTCGCGGTGGCTACCGGCCGGTCCGACTATCCGAACCAGGTCAACAACTCGCTCGCGTTCCCGGGTGTCTTTCGCGGCGCGCTCGACGCGCGCGCGAGTGAGGTGAACGACCAGATGAAAATGGCAGCGGCCCATGCGATCGCCGCGCTCGTGCCGGAGAGCGAGATGAGTCCGGAAATGCTCATCCCCGGCGCCCTGGATTTGCGCGTGGCGCCGCGCGTCGCCGCTGCTGTGGCCGGCGCGGCGGTGAGCACCGGAGTTGCGCAAATGCCGATCGACCCGCACGATGTCGAGCTTCGCTGCCGGGACATCATTTACGAAGACAGCCCAGTCGCGTAAACAGGTTGTCCGCTTGACGAACCGCTGCAACGCCTTGCCACTCGCTCACGAAGATCCCGCGCCCTACGGTCAGGAGCAATCATGAAATCGCTGAATCGTCGCACGACACTCGCACTATTCCTGGTCCTGGTGATGTTCGCCATGCCGACTGCGGTGCAGGCGCAGGATCGCGGGCCTGGCGGAAGTCGCACGTCGAACCCCACGCCCATGCCAACCGAAACGGTCCCCTCGGCATCCGCCGACGAACCTGATCGTCTCGACCTCGCGGCGATGGCCCTGGACACCCTCGACATGCCCGCTGAATTTCATCTCAGCTATGAAACCTATTTCGACTTCGAAGCTGTCATCCTGCTTATGGTCGGCGAGGGACTCCGCGGCGGGCTGGAAGACGCGGGCCTGCAGTGGTTCTATCAAACCAACTATGTAACGCCAAGCGGTTCATCGCAGTTTCGCGCCTATGTTGTGCAGTACGCGTCAGACGATGGAGCCATCGCCGGATTCGGGCTGCTGGAAAATGAAGACAATTTCGTACCAGACGCGGCACTCACCGATGAGCCCGCTCCCGGACTCGGCGACGGACCATCCGAAATCACCATCGGTTCGCTCACCGAAACCGTTCCGGAAACGGGCCCCACGTCGATCGACATCACCTTTCGGGTCGGGAGTGTGATCGCCGGCGTCGGAATGGACACCGGCGAAGGAATCGCCATCGATCGCGACCTGACGATGCAGCTGGCAGTCAGACTCGAAGAACGAGTCCGGTCCGTATTGAGCGATCAACCGATTCCGATGATCGACACCACCCTCCCTCCCCGCTACATCGGGCTCGGGCCGAACTGGTTCACGACAAATGAGGGCTACTGGACGATGCCCGACCTCTACGGTGGTGAAGTCGGCGCCGATATTAACGACGCGTTCGTCTCAGGCTATTTCCGGGCCAGCACGTACGATCCGAACCAGACAGGCGGGTTTCCGATGCCCCGCGCGGCGATCGAAGTCGCCGACTTCGAGAACGAGCTGGCCGCGCTTCTGCTGCTGAGCGATATGCAGAACCTGCGCCCGGCCATGGCGACCTTTACACCAATCACGATCGAACCGGTCCCCGGTGCGTCCGTGACGCTGGCGTGGGAATTTCCGAACCAATTCTTCGAGAACGCCACGACCGATAGCGTCCGCATCGTCATGCTGGTTGGGACCAGTGTGGTCACGGTCGATATTCAGGGCAACGGCTCACCGGAAGAGGCAGAGGCGGCAGCAGTCGCCATCGCTGCTGCTCAGGTCGCCTGTCTACAGGCCGAAACCGCCTGCGAGATCACATCGATCCCGCCTGAGCTTTTCGTCGTCCCGGAGCAATCAACGCCATCCGACCCAGTCGGCTGATCAGCTTCGCCAGCTGCCAGTCCTGCTGCCGGTTGGTTGTAGATAGGCAAGACCCGCATTACCTATCGATGACGATCTGTAGCGGCACGGCCTGCCTTGCCCGGACCGTCCTGGCGGCGCACCCATGAATCAACCACGACTGCAGTGCGGATTCGCGACGCAGGCGTTGCCGCTACACGTGGCTCAGCAACGCCTTCGAGCGGATGTTCGTTGGCGATCCTACCGCCGCTTGCGACTCTTGCGAGAGGCAGCAGGCTGACTCGGGCGCTCTGCGGCCACGGCCTGTGGCGTGACATGGTCGATGTCGATGTCGTCGTCATCGCTCGAACCGAGCAGGAACTCGTTGTAGAGCAGCGCGGCAATGACGGCGCCGATGGCGGGACCGATGATCCAGATCCAGAAATCGCCAAACTCCTGCTGGACCACCGCTGGACCAAACCAGCGAGCGGGGTTCATCGCCGCGCCGCTGACGGCTCCTCCGGCCAGAATGTCCATGGTGATCGTCAAACCAATCGCCAGTCCGGCGATAGCTCGTCCTCCACTGCGACGGTCGACCGCCACACCGAAAATCACAAACACGAGGAAGAACGTCAGGATCGCTTCCATTGCCAGGGCATTGGTCGTGCTGAGCTTTTCCACTGGGTCAGCAGTGATCGAATTGCCCACCGTCGGCAACCCCAGCTCGACCGCGTTACGGTCGAGGTCGAGATAGGCAAGCGTCAGCGCGCCAGCGCCGAGGACCGCGCCAACCAGCTGCGCGACGACATACGCCAGTGCGGGGCCGGGCTCGATGCGACGAGTAACCAGCATGCCGAGCGTGACGGCAGGGTTGTAGTGGCCGCCCGAGATGTGACCGGCGGCAGCGACCATCAATCCGATCGCAAGACCGTGAGCGAGCGCGATGGCCACGATATCCTGACCTTGCGTCAGAATGATCGCGCCACACCCCATGAAACAGAGCGCGAACGTGCCAAGCGCCTCGACGACCAATTTCTGCGGTGCGTTGTCCAGACTCATCGTGCTCCCCATTGTTCCCACATCCGGGCACGGCTTCCGGTCTGTTCTCTGCACCGGAACGTGAAGCACGCTGCCCGAATTCCTGAAAGCAATTCCAGACAGTGTAGTGACAATCGGTCAATGATGCAATCGGTCAGCGAATCTCGAAAGAAACGGACTCCAGGAGGTCAGAGCCGATAGCGATGGCAATTGAATAGGTTCCGCGCGGAGACCCACTTAGCTGGAACGGGAAGCTGACCCACTGTGGCGACGCCGACGGTAACGGACTCTGATCGAGTGCGGAAATGACATTGTTTTCCTTATCGCGAAAAAGCGCCGTCACCACCTGACCCGGCTGGATGTTGCTGATGCGAGCTACCGCATAGACGGTTTGATTGCCGCTCGACGAAACACTCTGGATCGTGTTTCCTGGTGAACCATCAGCGCTGACCGATGTGGCCAAAACCAGCTCGGAGATGCCGGCGTGCGGTGTGATAGACGGCAACGGCGACGATTCCGGCGTCCCGAATGTCTGCGCGAAATGCGTTTCCTGGGCGCCTGGGAGCTGAGGAGTGCGTGACGCTTCCAGCGCCTCGAATCGGCGAGAGTCGTCCACGGCGCCTGTTCCACAGGCGACGAGCGTTCCGGCTAGGATGAGAAGGCTGCAAACTCGGAATGCGCGCGACCTAGTCAGCTGGCGCTCGGTAGGCGCCAAACGCGTCCTGGTATTCGTCGCCCACTTCGAGCGCGGTCTTGTGAACGTAGATGCGGGTCGTTTGAGGTGACGCATGTCCCAATATCGTTTGAACGGTCGATTCGCGCACCCGGCGACGAACCATCTCTGTCGCCAGTCCGTGCCGGAATGAGTGCGGCGTGATTTCCGACTCGATCGCCAGTTCCCGGCAGAGTTCGGCGACGATGTGCTCGACCGTTCGGGCGCTGATCGCCGAACCGGCCGAACCCGGCTTGTCTCGACCGCTGAACGCCGGAAGAGGGCCTGAACCGCGCGGCTTGTCACCGCGCGCCTGCCAATAGTGCACCAGAGCTTCCGCAGTCTCAACGTCGAAGTGAACCGTCCGGCTCTTGCCGCCTTTAGCCCGGAAGATGTGCGCGGTGCCGTCCTGCAAATCGACGTCACGTCGGCGAAGCGAACAAAGCTCCGAAACCCGCACGCCCGTCCTGAACAGGAAAAGGACCATCGCCCGCACTTTGAGACGTCTCAGCTCGAGATGCGGTTTCTCCGCCGCTTCGCCGTGCCGCACATATTCGACGATCCGCTCCAGGTCGGAAAGTTTGACATCGGGAGGCGGCGGCGTGAATCGGGGCATCATCGCCGCGATGCGAACCCGGAGGCGATCGGTTGCCAAAGCCGGATGCAAATCGTATGCGGCAATGTACGCGCAGAATTTGCGAACCGCCGAGAGATTGTTCTGGGCGGTTCGCATTTGCGATACCTCTTCGGGCGTTCGAATGTCATCCGGGACGATAAGCGCCGCGAACGAGGTGACGTGATCGGCGGTGATCGTCGTCACCGGCGCCTGGGCAGGATCGATCCCTTCGTGCCGCGCCAGGTGGCGAAGAAATTTATCGATGCCGTGCCGGTAGGTCTTCTTCGAGCGTGGCGCGAGGCGCATATCGCCGAAGAACATCTCGACCGCCGTGGCGATCGTCACGCCACCGGCGATTGCTTGCGCGGCAGGGTCCACTTCGAGCATGCTCGCCCGTTCCTGACTCTTCACTTCCATGGGACGGTGAGCACTCTCTAGCGGGGAACGATGCGAACACGCTTTCTGTACGTACAGACTGTACGGCGTGTCGAGGGCGGCGTCAAGACAGGTCCGAGGTCCGAAGTCTCAATTCACGCATCAGCCGGACGGTGTAGCGGCAAGGCCTGCCTTGCCCGCTTCCCGCC
>CAYWSE010000112.1:0-9403 GCA_964461025.1 uncultured Sphaerobacteraceae bacterium
TACGGATACGACGATTACTACGCGTATCGTGATGGGTCCTACCTGCCTCATCGTGGATTTCGTCAAATGTCCACCCTGCCCTGTTGGCCCCTCGATACGGATTCGGCAGGTAGGACCCATCACGATACGCGTAGTAATCGTCGTATCCGTAGCCGTCGGATTGGCGGGAGAAGAGAAACTCGTAAGCACGCGTACTGATGCGACCGATCAGGTCGTTCAGCGTCACCCATTCACCTACCGGCAGCGTCGCGATCTCGGCCAGGATTCTCTGGCGGGCATCAACGGCGAACTGTGGCGCCGAGCGCAACGACGCGCCCTGACCGCGGATAGTCAGACCAGGTACGCGAAAGACTTCGCACCAACTTCCGGTGGCGGCATAGGCACTAAAGAGCCGAGATCGCCGCTCGCTGGCTGGAAGCTGAAGGAATTCGGAAGCCCTCGGATCGAGCACCAGTTCGCCGGCGGCAGGAACCAGGAGCTTCAGATTCTCTGCCAGGGCGCGCAACAGCGACAACCAACCAGTATCCTCTTCGCCGCGCGCGGACGACATGTCTTCATTGCGCATCAACTCCCGGCCGATGCTCAGTATCGAACGCTTGTTGATCGCGCCCCGATTCGTGAGAACGATCTTTTCTTTCGCGGCAAAGCTCAACAGGAAATAGAGGTCGCGCAGCAGGATCGAGGGGTCAGACGGATCGATTTCCTCGACGGTCAAGACAGTCTCTACAGGCATTGCAACTGGAGGCAGATGCTTGAGAATCTGGTCAGGGATGAACAGGAGTCTGCCTGCACTGTATATCTCGGCCGTTGTACGACTCGTGGGTTGAGTGAAGACCAATCCCGCCATACCCAGCCAGGCGACAACGTCCTGGAACTTTCTCGATCCTTGACTTCGCACGGTGCCGCGCTCGGTTCGCTCGTAGGAGGACGAGTAGTAATAGACGTCGCGCTCCGGTTTGGCGCGAGGCTCGATGGCGCCTTCTCGCTCGAGCTGGCGGCGAATGACGCCAGTCGATGCCGATCCTCCTGAGAGTACCAGGCGGTCGAGCAGCGCTCTCGCTGGCGGCGAGAGCTCGGCCAACATATCGGCGATCAGACGAGGATCGACGATCACGGGCGCGAGCGCGGCGACCATTTTCGCTTTGGACTTCTCTTTGAGCGGCAGTGAGTGGAATTTGACCATCTGTGTCAAAGACGTATTGTCGTAGCTGCTCAAAACGTCGGCGATAGAGCTTGGCATCGTCACGACCCCACATCGACGACGCGCGGAGCATAACCACGCGCAGCCAGCACGCCGGCAACAGCCTCAGCTTCGGACGGATTGATGGCGAGGAGGCGCGGTGAAAAGACATGAACGACGAAACTGGAGAGCGGCGTCCCGGCCATGAGTTCCGCCTCGATCATATCGTCTGCCAGCTCGATCAGCGTCAGCTCGTCGTAGAGCCGGATTACTCCGTACTCCTGCCAATACTGTTCAATGGTCCGGACCACGGGCCGTGGCAACTTCTCACCTGCCAACTCTGTAAGGAGCTCGATGATCTGCGGCCCGGTCGCCCCGGTGTCGATCGCCTCATGGAGCGAGTGTGGCGTCAACCGATAACGAAGCCCCTCGGCCGATGCGTCGACGAGCTCCGCTATCGCTGAAAGCCGACTGTGGACCACCATGTCGTTCGAACCGGCAGGCACTTGAATGGTCAGATCGTTTCTGACCTGGATACGTCTAGCCTCGTCCTGCTCTTCTGAGGGAATCTCACGACCGGCCAGCACCCCGGCTGCGAGCGACACGCGTAACAGTGTCGATTGGTCCTTGCTCTGTGCGATGTCGATCAGTCCCAACCACTGCAAAGGTCCGCGCACGAGCGACTCGACGATGCCTGCGGTGAAGATCTTCCAGTCGTTGTCGTCTTTCAGTGAGAGTGGGCGCTGCTGCCCGGTCTCGTCACCGTGGCTGATCTTCAAGTTGTGCTGCAAGGCAAACTGGTTTCGGAATTGATCGTGAGCGGGCAGTGCCGGCTTCAAGAGTCGCTGCACCGCGTTGTTCAATTGCTCCAGCGCGAACCAGTGACCCGGCGGCAGTCTGCTGATGAGTCGCAGAAGCAGCCGCCCGAACGCCTGCACACCGAAATCAAACGGATAACTCCAGCTCCGTTCGATCCGCTGCCATGAGATGTGCAAAGGGACACCGACTTCGGCAATGTAGCCCACCTCGACAGGTCCTGCGATAGTCATCCAGGAGTCGATCAGTCGTGCAGTCCGATCGCCTATTGAACGCTCGAGCAGCTCTTGCAGCCGGTCCTTGCGCAATATCACCGACGGCCCACTCTGCAAAACGCCGGCGGCGAACATGAGACGGACGGCGAAATCGACGTGCGCACGCGACTGCCGCGTCTTGGCTGACAGTTCGGTGAGAGACGATTCCGAGATTGCGGCATCGGCGACGATCTTGTGAGTCTTGTCACCAACCCTGGGGCCAAGGACCAGTCCTTGCGGCAATGAAATACTACGATCGGTGGGAGCCGGTTCACCGGGCTGGACGACGCCGGCGATCGCGGCCAGGGCGATGAGCTGCAGCAGTTCAGCAAGGCCCAGCGGATTTTCTCGCCCCCCCTCGGCTGCGACATGCTCTTCGGGGACAGGCTTGGCCAGATAATCGATGGCCGGCAATCTCGCGGTTATTGCCATTGGAACCAGATAACCCATCCATGCGGGATCGTATATCTCCGTGGACAGGACCATTCCGGCGGCGGCAAGAGCGTTGATCGCCGGTTTGCCATTACCGCCGATGGCCTCGAACGCTTCGGCAATCTGTTTCTCGCGAGCCTCGTGGTGCGCAGTGATCAGATCGATCGCATCCAGCGTCATTCGTTCATCTGGAGAGAGGGCAGCGACGGCCGCATCGACCCTGGCAGGATCACCAAGCCCGGCCGCAACACTGGAGATCACGTCGACCTTCTTCGTTCCAGTCGCTTTGAAACCGCACTGGATCGCAAGATTTCTCAATGCATCGATCGTGTATTCCTCCAGACAGTCAGCCAGCTCTGCCATCAGGAACTCCGATCCTTCGCGCCCCCACATCAACGCCGAGTCAGCGTCAATCGTCGACGGATCATCGGCAAGCAGCGGATCGATTGCGCTCGGCGGACCGAAGGCGCCAGGCGATCGCACCCAGTGCAGGAGCAGCGCGCCAACATGGTGGCAATACCCATCTCCGTGACGTGAGCAAGTGGGGCTCATCTTTCGAGCCCTGGCCGGAATGACGATCTGATCGATCCTTCGCCATGTCCCTCGGACCTGGCCGATCAGCATATCCGTGTGCAGCTCGGCGCCGAACACATGGCCGACGCGCTCCATGGCATCAGCACGTATGAAGGTGGCCTCGCCACATAGTCGCCGAACGACATCCTCGTCGAGATCGACGGGATAGAGATCGGACAGTTGCAACTCCTTCGATCTCACCGCACGGCCTCGCGTGTCGCTGCCGAGCCGGGTCCCAGACTCCCGGCAGTCATAGCTGACAGGGAAGAGATTTCGTCTTCATAGAGAATCTCGTAGCGATACCCCTGTTCAGTCAGAAACTTCTGGCGGTTTGCAGCAAATTCCTGATCGCGCGTTTCTCTTGTGACCACCGAGTAGAAGTGCGCAAGCTGCCCATCGCTCTTCGGTCGCAGGATGCGGCCGAGACGCTGCGCTTCCTCTTGTCGCGAACCGAACGTGCCGGAAACCTGAATGGCTACGCTGGCATCCGGCAGGTCGATCGAGAAGTTGGCGACTTTCGAAACGACGAGGAGCGACTGCTCTCCACGGCGGAACGCGTCGAAGAGCTTCTCGCGTTCGCGGGTCGCCGTTTTTCCGGTGATCAGCGGGGCGTTGTAGCGTTCCGCGACCGCCTCGAGCTGCTTCAGATACATTCCGATAATCAACACCAGCTCACCTTCATGGCGAGCAACGAGCTGATCGAGCACATCCAACTTCCGTGGATTCTCGGCGGCGATGCGGTACTTCTCACGCTCCTCGGCGACGGCATATTCGAGACGCAACTGATCGGGTAGCTTGATGCGTATCTCATGACACTCCGCCGTCGCGATCCATCCCTGACGCTCGAGGTCTTTCCAGGGAACGTCGAATTTCTTCGGACCGATGAGTGAGAAGACGTCGGTTTCCCTTTCGTCCTCGCGCACGAGCGTGGCAGTCAGCCCGAGGCGGCGGCGGGCCTGGATTTCGGCGGTGATGCGAAAAACCGGGGCAGGAAGCAGATGGACTTCGTCGTAGACGATCAGCCCCCAGTCGGCCCGGTTGAAGAGATCGAAATGCGGATACTCCTCGCTCTTGCGTGGTCGGTAGGTCAGTACCTGGTATGTCGTCACCGTGATCGGTTTGATTTCCTTGATCTCGCCGCTATATTCGCCGATCGCGTCGGCCGGTACTGTGGTTTTGTCGATGATTTCGCGAATCCACTGGCGTGCCGCGACGATCGAAGGAGTCAGAATCAGCGTCTCACTCTGTATCTCACTGAGAACGCCCAACCCGACGACAGTTTTTCCGGCTCCGCAGGGCATGACGATCACGCCACTGCCGCCCCGGCTCGACCCGGCGGCATGAAAGATGTCGACCGCCTGTCGCTGATACTCGCGCAAGGAGAAATCATCGCCCCCGATTGCCGTCTCGCGCAATGCAATCTCGAGCGGAGCGCCGGCCGCATATCCCGCCAGGTCCTCCGCCGGGTAGCCAAACTGGACGAGCGCTTGCTTGACGTGACCACGTCTCGCCGCGTCGACGACCAATCCGCCATTGATGTGCGGGCCAATCAGGAATGGCTTGACGTGGCGGTGATGCTCGATTTCCTTGATCAGCGCCGGATCGTCGGAGACGAGGAGCAAGTGCTCCCCTTCCTTGACGAGCTTGACGCGGCCGTACCGGGAGACGTAGTCGATGATGTCGGTGTGGACGTTGCCTGGAACATCGTACTTTCCGAGCGTGTCGAGGGCGCCGAGGATGAAGTCGGCCCCGTATCCCGCTGAGGCCGCATTCCAGAGTGAAAGAGGCGTAATCCGGTAGGTGTGGATGTGCTCGGGACTCTTCTCCAGCTCGGCGAAGCGGGCCAGCGCATCGCGAGCCTCGTCGTACCGAGGGTTGCTGACTTCGAGGAGAATCGACTTGTCGCTCTGGACGATGATCGGATTTGCGGGGTCGTAGCTCATGATTGACTGATGTCGCAGGGTACGGGACGACTGTTTGGCGAACACGAGACCGCGACGATTCCGGGCGCCGCGATCGCTCTATGGTACGACAAAGGGGCGGCCTTACGGCCGCCCCTCCTGGAATGCGATTCCAGTGATGCTTACTTGATGTCGGCCTTGGCGCCGGCTTCTTCCAGCTTGGCTTTGGCCGCCTGGGCCTCTTCCTTGGAAACGGCTTCCTTGACCGGCTTCGGAGCTGCCTCGACGAGATCCTTGGCTTCCTTGAGACCGAGGCTCGTCAGCTCGCGGACGGCCTTGATGACCTGAATCTTGTTGGCGCCGGCCTCGACGAGGACAACATCGAACTCGGTCTGCTCTTCAGCAGGAGCAGCAGCATCGCCGCCACCACCAGCAGCAGGAGCAACACCCACCGCGACCGGCGCCGCGGCTGAAACGCCCCAGCGCTCCTCGAGAGCCTTCACCAGCTCATTGACTTCGAGGATCGTCATGCCCTCAAGTTGCTCGATCAGTTTCTCACTCATTTCCAGATATCTCCCTTGAACGAAATTTCCACAAAACAACGATTGTGTAAGCTGTGACTAGTCCGCCGCCGTTGCGGCTGCACCACCAAGCTGCTCTGCGCGGGCGTTGAGCGCGTAGACCAATGAGCGCGACGGTCCGCTGAGCACCGACACCAGATTTCTCTGCGGCGCCTTGAGCATACCGAGGAGCTGCGCCTGGAGGACTTCCTTGCTGGCAAGCGTCGCGATTCCTTCGACTTGCGTCGCCGAAATGTACTTCCTGTCCAGCACTCCACCCTTGACGGTGAGAATTCGCGACGTACGAACGAAGTCGTTGATCGCCTTGGCAAATCCAACGATGTCGTCATTTGCAAAACCGAGCGCCAGTGGGCCTTCGAGGACCGGATTGAGCCCTTCGATTCCCGCCTGCTCGGCGGCAATACGCGTCAGCGTGTTCTTGGCGATCCTGAATTCACCATTGAACGGTCGCAGCGACGCCCGCAACCCTTGCAGATCACTGACCTTCAGACCTCGATAATCTGTCAGCACAATGAGTTTGGCTTCGCTCATCTGTGTGGCCAGCTCGTCGATTGTCTTCGCTTTCTGTGCTGTTGGCATTCCTGTTTTCACCTCCCTTCAAACCACGAAATCCGAATGTGCCTCACTCATTCCATGCAGAAAACGCCCCGGATCGACGTGGACCCAGGGCGTTTCGCTCATCGTTGCGGATTGCGATTCGATTCTGGGCCTCGGCCGGAAATTAAGCGCTTTGGGCGCACCGGCTGTCTTCAGCCTCGAATGATTCAGTTGTGGGACGCTCCTCTTTACACAGGAGCGGATGTTAGCTCGCCGCCTCCGATGCCGCGGCCAGGGCCTCGGCGGTATTGACGCGAATGCCCGGACTCATCGTTGTGGCAATCGCCAAGGTTCTCAGATAGATGCCCTTGACGCCAGTTGGCTTGGCGCGATTGAGCGCATCGACAAACGTCAGGAAGTTCTCGAGAATTTGCTCCTCGGTGAAATGCTTCTTCCCAACGACGGTATGGACGATGCCGAGACGGTCATTGCGGAATTCAACGCGACCGCCTTTGAGGTCTTTGATGACGTTGGGAAGGTCCTCCGGATTGCGGACGACCGTGCCAGAGCGCGGGTTTGGCATCAGTCCGCGCCGGCCAAGCACGCGGCCGAGTCCACCGACCTTGCCCATCATCTCAGCTGTGGCAATGGCGGCATCGAACTCCACCCAGCCATCGTTGATTTGCTTGATCAAATCGTCTGAGCCCGCGAAATCCGCTCCAGCCTCACGCGCAATGCGCTCAGCTTCGCCTTCGGCGAAAACGAGCACCCGCACAGATTTTCCTGTTCCATGCGGAAGCGACACCGTCGTTCGAACGGTCTGGTCGGCCTGACGAGGATCAATGCCCAAACGCGCGTGCACTTCAATCGCTTCATCGAAGTTCGCGTAGGCGACTTCCTTCAGCAACTTGACGGCATCAGCCGGGGAATAGAGCGCGTCGCGATCGACTTTCGCGCGTGCAACGGCTCTCTTCTTGCTCTCGTTTCCCATGAGTGAACTCCCTGTGGTGCATGCGGGACCGTGAAGTCCCTCCCACGTAAACGGCGTCGCCTAGCTGGCGACCTCGATCCCCATCGAGCGAGCGGTGCCTTCGATCTGACGCATGGCGCCTTCAACATCGATCGCGTTCAGGTCCTTCATTTTCAGCTCGGCGATTTCCCGCACCTGATCCGCGGTGACTTTGCCGACCTTCGCCTGCGGGGCGTGCGCCGAACCTTTGTCAACGCCCGCTGCCCGCCGCAGGAGGTCGGATGCCGGGGGCGTCTTGGTGACGAATGTGAACGAGCGATCCTCGTACACGGTGATCACGACCGGAATGGTCTGTCCAGTCAGCGAGGCGGTGCGTTCGTTGTACTCCTTGACGAAGTTCATGATCGCTACGCCATGCTGACCGAGCGCCGGGCCGACCGGCGGTGCAGGAGTCGCCTTACCCGCCTCGATCTGCAATTTGATATACGCACGTACTCGCTTAGCCACCGACTGATTCCTTCCAATTCACCGGATCAAATGCCGGTTCACGTGTCTCTACTATGCTTCGCGCTCAGCTTGCAGGAAATCGAGCTCGACTGGCGTTTCCCGCCCAAAGAACGAAACGAGCACTCGAATCTTGCCCTTTTCCTGGTTGATTTCGTCGATCTCACCGCGGAAGTCCGCAAACGGTCCCTCTACGATACGTACCGTATCGCCAAGCTGGAATGAGATCTTCACCTTAGGCGCCTCTGCGGTCATGCCGGTGATGATCGCCTGTACTTCTGTTTCCGACAGTGCGACTGGCTCGTTGTTGATGCCGACGAATCCTGTCACGCTGGGGGTGTTTCTCAGCGTGTACCATGTTTCGTCATCGCGGATCATCCGAACAAGCACGTAACCCGGAAAGACCTTTCGCTGCACCGTATGCCGCTGGCCACTCCGAATTTCAATCTCGTCCTGGGTCGGTACAACGACCTCAAAAACCCGATCGTGCAAATCAAGCGCGTCGACCCGGCTTTCGATCGTCTTCTTAACTTTGTTCTCGTAACCGGAGTAGGTGTGCAGAACAAACCACTCGCCGCGCTCTGGCTGAGCGACCTCGCCTGTTTCTTCGACGCGTTTCGCGGCAAGCTTCTCTCGAAGCGAGAGACGTCCTGTAGTTGCGTTCTCGGTCATGTGACTAAGCCTTTATCAACCCGATTCAACCAACTGGCGCTAGAAGGACTCAAAGAGTTTGAGCAACAGAAAGTCGATTCCTCCAAGCAACAGACCAAGAACCGTCGACATCGCGATAACAAGAATAGTCAGATTGCGTGTCGTTTCCGCATCTGGCCAGGTGATTTTCTTAATTTCAGACACCGTATTGTGAAACGCACGGGTGATCTTTTCCCACCTGGTTTTGAACCTGTTCGGTTTCTCTGAAACACCCGACGCCTGCTTCGATGCAGTGCTCTTCGCCGAAGCGTTCTTCGCTGCAGTCGACTTTGCGGTCGCGTCCGCTTGCTTCACTGAACTTTCAGCAGCCACTGCCTGAGCGGCAACCGTCGCATCCGCAGCCGGGGCGGTAGCCGTCCCCGAACCTCGCCTGCGCTGCTTTGATGATCTTCGCTGAGCAGCCATTCCGCTCTACTCGCAATCTCGACTGATTCAACGCGAACCAGACTGACTCTCGTTCGGCACACAAACGGGGCGGTCTTCAGCAGACGCCGCCCTTCCGGTGCGCTATCCATTCTGGCAGGGCCGGCAGGAATCGAACCCGCAACCTACGGTTTTGGAGACCGTTGCTCTACCAATTGAGCTACGACCCTACGTGAATCCCCGGAGGGAAGGGTTACCGCTACCGGGTTTCCCGGTGAAGCTGGTGACTTCGGCAACGGGGACAGAACTTCTTGAGCTCAAGCCGTGCCGGATCGTTTCGGCGATTCTTCTCGCTGGTGTAATTGCGTTCACGGCAAACGGTGCACTCAAGCGTGATCGTATGCCGGTCGGCCTTACCCTTCTTAGCCATTGTACATCATCCTTTGCGCCACTCCCCGGAGAGAACAGCTCTCGGCGCTCGCTGCGGGGAGCGATGATTCGCTCCCCGGCAGACACGCAAATCTACTCGATAATCGCGGTGACAACTCCGGCGCCAACCGTGCGGCCACCTTCCCGAATCG
>CAYWSE010000113.1:0-7222 GCA_964461025.1 uncultured Sphaerobacteraceae bacterium
TTTTTGACAATCTTTCAGAAAGGTTTCGACATTCCGGTGAACAGACGAAGCATTTTGAGAGCCGTCGCCGGGGCGGCGGCCGCTGTCGCGACACGATCGATCGAGACGCCATTTCGCACCGGTGCAAACGCCGATCTCTCCCAGGTACGCACGCCGATCTGGACCTACCGGGTCGTCGCAGAGTATCCACATGACCCTGGAGCCTACACGCAGGGACTTGTCTACATTGGCGACGGTTTTTTCGAAGGCACTGGCGTGCGGGGCGAATCCGATCTTCGTGAAACGGTGCTGGAAAGTGGGCAAATCCTCCGCACGGCTCCATTGGCCAAAAAGTATTTCGGCGAAGGCATCGCGCTCGTCGCTGACCGCATCTACCAGATCACCTGGCAGGAAGAAACGGCGTTTCTTTACGATCGTGCGTCCTTCGAACGCATCGGAAAATTCTCTTATGAAGGAGACGGCTGGGGGTTGACCTGGGATGGCGTGCACCTCGTCATGTCGAATGGCAGCTCCACGATTGCGTTTCGCAATCCGGAGGACTTCTCAATCGTGCGTGAGATCGTGGTGCACGATGGCGATCGGGAGATTCGAAGTCTGAACGAGCTGGAGTGGATCGACGGCGAGATCTGGGCCAACGTCTACCAGACCGACTGGATCGTGCGTTTCGACCCTGAATCGGGCGCCGTAACTGGTTGGATCGACCTCCGCGGTCTTCTTCCGCTCGGTCCCGGCGAGGGCGAGCCAGGTGTACTGAACGGCATCGCCTGGGATGCCGAGTCTGGCCGCATCTTCGTCACTGGTAAATTCTGGCCGTTGTTGTTCGAGATCGAGCTGGTCGAAACGGCGCTCTGACTACATCGAGGCAAGCGTCGCCACGACAACCTCGGCGGGGACTTCCTGCAGAAGCGCCGCAGAGACGGCTGGCAGGAGCACCTCCAGTCGCTCGGATGTCGCCAGTTTGATAGCGGCGAGTTCGGCCTCGCTGCCGTCTTCCAGAAATAGCAGTCTGTTGCCACGCGCGATGACTGCTGGTTTGCCATCCTGCAACCAGGCGGAGAGACGCGGGCTCACCGGATCGAGCGTGAATCCGATTGTTCTCTCTGGCAAGTCTGGTCTGATTTCCGCGAGTCGCTCGTCGTCCAGATGGACGACGGCCGAGCCCGTTGCCGAAAGGAGCGAGAGCAGCACGCTGGCATCGCTTCGCAGTCCATTCTCAGGTGAGGTGAGCTGTTCTGGCAGAACGGCGATGTCGCAGTGCTCGAAGATCAGCCCTGGCGCGTCGATGTCTCGAGGTTCCACCTGCATCACCGCCAGCTCCGCGAACGGGTTGTGCAGCACGAGACGGTGATGGGTGCGGCCTGCCAGATCGGGCCGGCGCATTTCGTCGGCGCCGAGTGCGTTGAAGCTGGTCGTCGTCACACCGGTCGAGTAACCGGCGGACTGCGTCATCGCGCCGATGAGCTGGGTGACCTGATTGGCCCGCTCGCCGCCAAGCACCGCGATCACCGGGATGCGAACGGGCGTGCCGGGAGGAAAGAGCGAGTCGAGAACAGCGGCGCCAGTGTCGCGACGCCGACCTACCTGGGGAACGAGATGTAACCGGGATCCAGGTTCAAAATTCAGTTCGATAATGCCGCCTCCCACCTCCCAGATCGATTGCGAGAGATCAGGCGTGATCATGTCGACGCCGCAGATCTCGATATCCAGCGTGCGGGCGGCGAGCAGTGCGATGTAGGCGTTGTCTGGGTGGATTTCATCGGTTCGGTCCCGTGACGTGCCGCCCTGGCTCATGTTCGACGTCAGCTTCACCTGCACATGCTCGTCTTTGCCGGGAATGCTCTCAAGCGTCATTCCGACTCGTTCCAGAGCATCGATTGTCGCCGCATCGGGGGTGATGTTCGTGAGGATGCGTGTGTGACCGCGACCGCGCAGCGGGTCGGAGTTGGTGATCTCGATCAGCTCGGCGATCGTGTGCGTGCCGTCGCCGGTGACGTGTGCGGGCCGCCGTTCAGCGATTGCCGCAATCTTGCCGCCGATGATGAGAATGCGATGCTCCCGGCCCGGCAGAAATTGCTCGATCACCACTGATTTGTTTCGGGTGGTAGTGCTGGCGATGTCGAAACATGCCCGCAGCTTATCGGGATCTCGGATATCGACGCCGATGCCTTTCCCTTGCATGCTGCTCAGCGGCTTGACGACAACCGGGTATCCAATTTCGTCGGCCGCGGCAAGCGCTTCCTGCACCGACTTTGTGACGATGCTGCTGGGTACGGGAATGCCAACCTCATGAAGCAGACGGAGCGTCATCGCCTTGTTGCCAGAGAGGCTGTCGCCGAGATGCGAAGAACGGGAGCTGATCATGCCGCGATAGCGCTGCAGGTATTTGCCCGTGCCGAGTTCGATCAGCATTGACGGCGGCGCTACCCAGCGAATCGGAACATCACGCACACGCGCCGCGGCGAAGATCGCATCTTCCTGTGGATCCATTGGCCGGGCCGCAATCAAACTGGCTACCCGCTGCTCGAATTCCTCCTGAAATTCGAACTCCGGCTCGGCGGGTTCGAGCATCTGGCTGAGGAGCTCGACTGTCAGGGTCAGGACGGCGATCGCCAGCTCGGCCTGGTGGTATTCGAGCGCGACATCGAACTGCCCGTCACCGACTGAACGTGACGCGCTGAACGAGACGTCGTCCTCTGCGACTCCCTGCATCTCGAAGGCGATGCCTTCGATAATGGCGCCGACATTTCGCCACATCCCAGCGGATGGCGAACTCTCCAGGCCCGACTCGCTCATAAGTGCGTACAACTGGCTCGCCGCGTCCTCGCCAGCCGCCGACGCATCGACGCGTATCTGCACAATCGGACGATTCGACCAGCGATTTGGACCGTGAAACGTCGCGATGTCGAGAATGCGGATCGCCTGTCCTGTTCGGGAGAGTTGTTGTGCCATGAGGAACCCTACCTCCGAGGTAACCGTTCGCGATGCGAAACCCATGCCGACACTCAACAACCTACCACCTTGCAGACTGCAGCTCCTCCCCCACGCACACGTCATAGATCGTGGATCGAACGCCGTAGCTGCGTACAGCGGTGCGCCCGGCGCTAATCAAGACGGCGACCCGAGTTCCGCCACCAATTTCGCGTGGTAGTGCCCCTGACATTGCGCCGGTGCATCTCAGACGATGACGGCCAACGGCATGCGGGTTTCCTCTACCCCGAGGTACTCGCCGTCAGCGACGATCGAATGACGTCAAAAGGCACATTCAGGCTGACGGCGACCGCGACCGCCTGCAGCACCGAGCGAGTGTGGTCGGGGTCGAGCTGCTCGGCCGATGCCAGCTCGAGTATTGGTTCCGTGCCGCCAAGGCCACGGTGTACCGATATCGTTCGTGGCGACGATGCGCTGATGCCGATTGCCGTACCACCGCCAGCCAGGTGACCGACCAGCTCCGGGCTGGAGTCGTCGAGACTGGTCAGAAACACGGGGCCACTGGCTCTTGTCAGAAGCTGGGCGATTCGTCGGTCGCCGGCATCGAGCACGATCGTTCCTTGCGTACCGGCTGTGTCGATCAGTACTTCCTCCGGAGACCGCCAGGCACCGGGCGCGTCGCGCGAGGTCTCAGTGACAACCGCAACATCAATCGCGGACAAACCGAGACCGCGCGCTTCGACATCGAGCGCATCGACCGTCACAACCGCGAAATCGACCGTCGCATTGCTGAGAACTGCCCGGATCGGCGAGTACGCCTGTTCCTCAGGATTGCGCATCGGGAACCTGGAGACGCTGGCGCCCGTGCTGCTGGCAACGCCAACTGAGTTTCCCGTTGCCGCCATGATCCGTCCGACCAGACCGGCGACCTCATCGGTTCGGTTCGCACCGGTGATCGCCACCACCGGCACGCGGAATGGCTGGCCGGGTGGAAACATCAGGTCAACGACCGCCGGCCCCAAATCAATCGGCTCGCCATCGGTCATATCCATATGGAAGCTGAACGCAGGGCTCGAATTGACTTCGAGGATCACGCCGCCTTCTTGCCAGATCGGCTTGGAAATGTCGGGGGTCAGCAGATCGACGCCACAGATGTCGAGGCCGATCGCCCGGGCCGCCATACGGGCGAGCACGACATTGTCGGGATGTATCTCATCGGTTCTATTGATCGAATAACCACCCCAGCGAGCCCCGGCCATCGGCCGCAAACGGACGTATGTGCCGCGATCCGGCAGAGACTCGGTGGTCAAGCCTTGACTGGCAAGCACCGCTTCGACTTCGTCGTCAATCTCGAGGATCGCGAGGCGATTCGGATGATCTGGTTGACGTCGCGGGTCCTCGTTCAGCTCATCGATCAGCTGGCGAATGGAGCGGGCGCCATCGCCAGTGACATGAGCGTGGACTCGCTCTCCAACCGCGGCCAGTTGATCATCGATCACCAGCACGCGGAACTCGCGCCCCGGCAAATACTCTTCGACCAGAACCGATCGACCGCCCGATCGCGAGACTGCTTTCTCGTAGGCTCTTCGCACCTCGCTCGCGCTGGTCAGGTTCGGGGTGACGCCCCAACCTCCCGTGAAACTCACAGGTTTGACGATGACGGGATATCCAATGTCGTTGGCGGCGGCGACGGCGGCGCGCGCGCTGCTCGCCACGCGTCCATCGGGAACGGGAATGCCCCGTTCGCGCAGAATGTGATTCGTCAGCGGTTTTCGCTCGGCGATTCGCCCGCCCAGCAGACCGGTCGACGTCACGCGCGAATGCCAGTAGCGGCGTTGGTGGATTCCGGTGCCAAGTTC
Source organism: uncultured Sphaerobacteraceae bacterium (assembly GCA_964461025.1). Taxonomy (GTDB): domain Bacteria; phylum Chloroflexota; class Chloroflexia; order Thermomicrobiales; family UBA6265; genus JAHBVL01. Next base: position 4,788 of record CAYWSE010000113.1, read on the forward strand.
GACGACATCATCGAACGGGGGATCGTCGATTCGAACCGGAATGCCGCGCCTTCTTGCTGCTTTGACAACGAGATCGCGAGCCTTCGGCTCCGCCCGTCGGGAGCTCATGTACGCCAGAATGTCCTCCGCAAAAGCCGAGGAAAACTCGAAACCGGGCTCGGTGTGAAGAAACTGGTGGTTGAGCGCCCGCACCGCCAGCGTGGCGATCCGCTGGGCGACAGACGCATCCTGGTATTCACAAATCATTTCAAAGAGGCCGGGAAGATCGGTTGGCCAGGAAAGCGCCATCGAGAGATCGTATCCCGCTTCCTGCTGCATTTCGAGCACGAGCGCGACAAAGAGCTGACCCGCATCGATGACCCCGGCTTCGTCGCTCGGTATGCTGGCCGGATCGGCGCCGGAGGCGATCGCCTGCAGCGCCCGCTCAGAGAAAGGGCCGATCGATCCGGCATCGATCTGAAACCGGGCCACATCATCTTGCGACCAGGCATTGGGACCATGCAGGAAATGACTCTGCCGCAAGGTCAGGCGCTTTCGCCCCGGGAGTTCTGTCTCTGCCGTAGCCGGCGGTTGTGAATCTGACAAGAGATGAACCTCGACTTCGTGAATACGCGAATGCTTTCGCGATGTAACAATGTATGGTGATTATCGCGACACGCTCGCACGATGTCGAGCGCACCACCCGGCCGGCAACTATGCCAGTGCTGTTCCAACAACCTCAACTGGAATGCCGAGAGCGACCGCTGCGGCGGCCGGCATCAGAACTGGCAAGAGATCTTCCTGGCCGTCATGTTGGGCCGGAAGTACCGCGATGACCGACGATCGACCCTCCCCGTCGAGAACGGTCACGCCGGAACCGACGATCGTGATCCCCTTGCTGCCTCGATGAAGGTGCTCGATCAGCGCCGGATGCGATGGGTCAGCGCTGATGAGGATCACCGGACCGGTCGCCAGTTCACGGAGCTCGGGCATCCGTGGATCGGCCGCATCGAGCACGACCGTGCCGGTTGAACCCGCTGTTGCTATCAGCACCTGGGCGGCATCCCGCCAGGCCGATGGCGGATCGCCGATCGCTCGTGTCACGATCACCACATCGACATCGCTGAGGTCGAGACCTCGCGCTTCCACATCGAATTCATCGACGCCAAAGATCGCCACCTCCACGAGAGGGTTGCTCAAGATCAACCGAAACTGCGCCTGCCCGGGTTCCACCCAGGGACCCAGAGGAGCGCCGGCAATGGTTGTCGCGGAGGCATGCGACACCCCTGCGCAATGTCCATTTGTGCCAACGATGTGCCCGATTGATTCGCATGTCCGTTCGACAGCGCCATCACCCGTGACGCAAATCACCGGCACACGGTTTGGCGTGCCAGGAGGGAAGAGCACATCGATATAGTCCTGACCGGCGTCGTGCGAAACGCCGTTCTTTGGCCGAATGTGGACGATGAATTCTGGTCCGGAGTTGATCTCATTAATGGCGCCGCCGACTTTGCAGATCGGCTCCGAGATATCGGGGGTCAGCACATCGACCCCGCAGATATCGAGTCCAATCGCCCGGGCCGCCATCTCGATCAGTCGTACATTGTCGGGATGAATCTCATCGGTGCGCGTGATATTCGATCCACCATGACTCGAACCGGCAAGCTGATGCACGGTCACGATTCTTCCTGCCTCAGGAATAGCGTCGAGCGTCAAACCCTGTTCGGTGAGCGCCAGATGAGCCTCATTGGGATCGATCGGCAGGAGGTTTGATGCAGGTCCATCCGGAAGCGCGCGCTCGGCGTTGACGACCTCGATCAGCTCGTTCACGGTACGGACTCCGTCACCGGTCACGGTCGCCTTGAGCCGTTCCAGAACGGCCTTGACCTCGTGATCCGCCACGAAAACCCGGTAATTGCGGCCAGCAATGAACTGCTCGACGATCACAGTTCTCGACCCAGACGCCTCCTGCGCGGCTGCATACGCCGCTCGTACGTCGGTCGCGGTGCGTAGGTTCGTCGAAACCCCTCGCCCATGGTTGAGATTGAGTGGTTTCACCACCACGGGGTAGCCGATTTCCCGCGCTTTCGCCACCGCACGATTTGCGCTGTTGGCTGCACCCCCTGTCGGCACGGGCAGCCCCCGTTCCCGGAGAATCTCGTTGGTAAAAGATTTGATGTGCGCTATCCGCGTCGGAATGAGAGGAGTCTTCGAAGTTGTGCGTCCCATGAAACGCTGTTGATAGGCGCCGGTGCCCAGCTCGATCAACCGCCGGTTGGCGCTCGAGACCCGGATCGGAACGCGATTGCGTTTCGCCGCGTCCAGCACAGCCTGATAGTGGTCATCGAATGCCAGGGAAGCGGCGAGCGCCTGCACCTCCTTCTCAAATGCCGCAGGAAGATCGAAATCTGGATCGTGCCCGAGCAAGAGGTGATTGAGCGATCGCGCCGCAAGGT
>CAYWSE010000113.1:7322-9202 GCA_964461025.1 uncultured Sphaerobacteraceae bacterium
CGAAGCAGCAGAATCGGCCGGACCCATCACCTCACTCCTTCAAATCCCGTCAGTGTGATTCGTTCGAGATCGCGCGCGACCTCATTTCCGCCGTCAGCCGGCGGTGAGCGGCTCCGCGCGCGGATTTTCGTTGTTCACGTCGCGAGCAAGCGGCAGGTTCGTTCATCCATCCGTAAAGGAATCATACATTCATGAACTTTGGCAACATTCCACATCCTCCATTCATTGACCGGCTCATTCCGGATGTGCAAAACCGGGCCTGGGACGATCTCGGTCAACGCAAACCGGTCGGCGTGTGTCAGCATTCCATGCTCGGAACGTTGTGGGGCACCGACGAATATTTCCGGCGTGGTTCGGCCTCCCGGGCGCTGACCGACTACGGCATTGGCGGCAGTACCGACGGAACGCAATGGGACGGCATCATCCTGCGCTGGAACGACCCGCGTGGCAACGCGACCTCGGTGACGGTCGATGGCACTTCCCGGCTCGTCAGCGCCAATCGCGCGCCGTGGGCGAATGGCGGCAGCGATGGACTGGACGGCGATGGTCCGGCCTTCGTGCGACGACTCGGCATCGCGGCGATCAATCGAGATCTCGTCAGCATCGAACGCTCTGACGGTGGCAAGGAATCCACTCCAATGAGCGACAAGCAATTCGATGCGATCTGCACGCTGACCGCGCACTGGTTCGACGTAGCGAAGGTCCCCTGGAGCCAGTTTCCCTACAATCCGAATGTGGGAATCGTCACCCACCTGCTCCATTCCGAGTTTTCCACCAAGTCCTGTCCATTCGCGCCCGTATCCGGCCGGATTGTGGAGATACAGCAACGTGTACGCCAGATTCTGAAAGCGGGACAGGAACTGTCCTCTCCGGTGGCGACCATGACCCCTCCGCCGCAAGCACGCCCAGATGCTCCCTGGTGGCCGCAGGGCTATGACATCGAGATCTTGCGCGCCCGATTCGGCGCGCTGGAACGTTCCGAACCCGGCGGATCGGTCACCCCGGCGCCCTTCGACGAACGCGGTGTGATCTCGAACGCCTGGATCGCACGCGGGGTTCAGGAGAAGCGCACTGCCGCGCAACTCCCTCGCGCCCTCCGGTGGTGGGTGCTGGAATCAGACAATGACCAGCGGCACGATCTCGTCACATTCGACGAGCGCTGGGTCCTCTTCCGCCCCGATCCCGCCGTCGCCTGGACCTGGATCGATTGATCTGGCGGATCCTCTGGCATGATTATTGCCCTACTGTCGTTATCGAGTTGATGTCGGGGAAGAGCCAGCCATGCCAATCACCATCGACCGCCACGAAGTTGATCGCCTCATCCGCGATGACGGGGCGATCCTGATCGACGCGCTGCCCCGGTCTGATTACGATGCCGAGCACATCGCCGGAGCAATCAATCTGCCAATCAAAGAGCTGAACGCCCAAACCACGGCCCATCTCAGCAAAGACGATCCGGTGATCGTCTATTGCTGGGATATGCAATGAGACATCAGCCCGCGGGCCGCGTCGCGGCTCGAGAGTCTGGGGTTCCGCCGCGTCTACGACTACGCGGCCGGAAAGATGGACTGGCTGGCCTACGGCTTGCCGACGGTCGGGCCGGATGCCGTCGTTCTGCGTGCCAGTGATGTTTTGCGCGCCGATGTTCCCATCTGCCGTCTCGATGATGCTATTGGCGACATCTCAGCTCAACTCGCCGGTACCGACTGGACCGTTTGCGGCGTGATCAACGACGAACGAGTCCTCCTCGGCATGCTTCGCGGCAAATGCTGGGACGAACCGCCTGAAGCCCACGCAGGCGACGTCATGCGCGCAGGGCCGTCGACGATCCGGCCGAACGAGGACCTCGCCGCCGTGACCAAGCGCATGCAGAACCGCAA
>CAYWSE010000114.1:0-8871 GCA_964461025.1 uncultured Sphaerobacteraceae bacterium
GCCGGCCCTTGATGACCTGCTGGTACATCCAGAGCATGTACCAGGCAGAGAGAATGGCGACGGTGAAAGCGATCGCCGCCACCCACTTCTTGTACTGGAACGCGCTGAGAATGGCCAGGAATTCACCGACGAATCCCGACGTTCCCGGCAACGCGATACTGGCGAACGTGAACAGCCCCAGGAAGAATGCGTATGCCGGCATTCGTCCCGCCAGTCCGCCGAAGGCGCTCAACCGCCGCGTATGCGCGCGTTCGTAGAGCATGCCGACGAGCAGGAAGAGCGCGCCGGTGTTGAAACCATGCGCGATCATCACCATCATCGACCCGTTGAAGCCATTCAGGTCCGTCCGCGACATCAGGAAGATGTTCGTGAAGATACCGAGCGTCACAAAACCCATATGGCTGACCGACGAGTACGCGATCAGCTTCTTGAAATCGGGCTGGACGAGCGCCACGAGCGCGCCGTAGATGATCGCGATCAGCGACAGCGCCATGATGATCCACGCCCAGTCTTCCGACGCTTCCGGGAAGAGCGGCAGGTTGAAGCGCAGCAGACCGTAGCCGCCCATCTTCAGCATGACGGCCGCCAGCACAACCGAAGCCGCCGTTGGCGCCTGCACGTGCGCGTCGGGCAGCCAGGTGTGGAATGGCCACATCGGAATCTTGATGGCGAAGGCGATCAGGAAGGCGCCGAAGGCCACTCCCTGGAAGGTGGCGCTGTAGGCGCCGAGATCCCAGCCGGTCTGCAGATCGAGAATGTTCAGCGTCCGGACGCCGGTCGTCTCGTAATACTGCTGATAGGTGGCCACGATGCCGACGAGCATCAGGAGCGAACCAACCAGTGTGTAGAGGAAGAACTTGGTGGCCGCGAACACGCGGTTCTCGCTTCCCCAGATGCCGATGAGCAGCGCCATCGGAATCAGCACAAGCTCCCAGAAGATGTAAAAGACGAAGAGATCGAGCGCCATGAACACGCCGAGCATGCCCGTTTGCAGGATCAGCAGCGTGATGTAGTACTCGCGGCCCCGGTAGGTGATCGCGTTCCACGACCAGATAACCGCGATCAGCCCGATCAGCGTCGTCAGCAGAATCAGCACCGCGGCAATGCCATCGACGCCCATCCGGTAGCCGACGCCAACGTCCGTCAGCCAGTCCACATCCTCGCGGAACTGGAACTCGGCGTTCTTCTCGAAGTCGAGAATCATGAACACTGACAACACAAAGCTGGCGGCGGTGGCGATCAGGGCCACCATCCGCGCCTGCGTCTGCTCGATCCCCCGGAAGAGGAAGATGGCGAGCGCACCGACAATCGGGGCAAATGCAATCAAGCTGAGAATGGGAATACTGTCCACGCCTGACTCCCCGCCCTACCGGAAGAGATCGCTGAACGCGGCGAAGTACACGCCCACGATCACGACCATGCCCAGCGCAATCGCCAGGGCGTAATTCGAAACAAGACCTGTTTGCACTTTTCGCAGCTGTCCACTCACCCACGTCGTGCCATTGGCAATGCCCAGGATGAAGCCGTCGATGATCCGGACGTCCACCTTCTGCCACAGGAAATAGCCAAGGCGGCGCAGCGGGAAAACGATGTACGTGTTGTAGACCTCATCGAAATACCACTTGTTGTACAGGAAGCTGTACAGACGGTCGTGGTTCTGCGCGAAGGCGACGACGTCCACCTTGCGGCGCTGGTAGATCAGGAACGCGATCAGAATGCCCGACAGCGCGACGACAGTCGAGATGATGCCAAAGTTCAGCTTCATCTCGTTGGTAATCGTGGGGTGGCCATGGATGCCGTGATCCTCGCCCTCTTCGGCGAACGACATGACTGCGGCATTGCTGTCCGAAGCGATTCCAGCGACGACGGCCGCGGCATCGTCGTGATTCGCCTCGCCATAGAAGACGGGGTTCAGAAACTCGTGGAATTCCCCTTCGTCAGGTGGGTATCCCACAACGCCGAAGCCGATGGCGAACGCGGCCAGGATGAACAGGGGGACCGTCATCAACCATGGTGACTCATGGGGATGGACATGCTCCTTGTCGAAGCGCTCCTCGCCAAAGAAGGTCAGGAAGATCAGACGGAACATGTAGTAGGCGGTGATCAGCGCGGTGACCAGCGCGAAAATGGCCAGGTAGTTGCCAAGATTCGGCAGATAGTTGCTCGCCCATGACCCGACGATGATCTCATCCTTCGACCAGAATCCGGCCAGCGGCACGACACCCGCATTTGCCAGTGAGGCGATCAGGAATGTGCCAAAAGTGATCGGCATGTGCTTGCGCAGACCACCCATTTTCTGAATGTCCTGCTCTTCGTGCATGCCATGGATCACGCTGCCGCTGCCCAGGAAGAGACAGGCTTTGAAGAAGGCATGCGCGATCAGATGGAAGATCGCCGATACCCAGGCGCCGACGCCGATCGCCAGCGCCATATAGCCAAGCTGGCTCACCGTGGAATAGGCGACCACCCGCTTGATGTCGTTCTGCACGGTGGCGATCGTGGCGCCAAGAAAGGCGGTGAAGGCGCCGACGATAGCGATCACCATCATGGCATCGGGAGCTTCCCGCAGGATCGGGCTCGAGCGGGCCAGCAAATAGATGCCGGCGGTCACCATCGTCGCGGCGTGAATGAGCGCGGAAACCGGAGTCGGGCCTTCCATCGCGTCCGGCAGCCAGACGTGCAGAGGGAACTGGGCGCTCTTGCCGATCGCGCCGGTGAAAAGCAGGAGCGCGATCCAGGTCAGGGTCCGCTCAGACACCCCCGACGACTCGGCGATCTGAGAAAAGACACCGTGTTCACCGGCGAATTGCAACGTGCCGAAGGTCGTGAAGATCAGCATGATCCCCAGACCAAAACCGAAGTCGCCGATGCGATTGACGATGAAGGCTTTCTTGGCGGCATTCCCCGCCGAACGTCGCTGGTGGTAATAGCCGATCAGCAGATATGAGCAAAGCCCGACGCCTTCCCATCCGAAGAAGATGAGCAGGTAGTTGTCCGCCAGCACGAGAACGAGCATGGTGAAGACGAAGAGTGGCAACCAGGTGAAAAAGCGGTAGTAGGAACCGTCGCCCTTCATGTACCCAACGGAGTAGATATGGACGAGGGTGCTGACGAAGGTGACCATCACCAGCATCACGGCCGTCAGCTGATCGGCATAGAGTCCGATCGAGGTCGAAAACGATCCCGATTCGATCCACGTCGAAATCGTCTGGTGGAGCGCGTGGCCGTCGTCCCAGATCTCCTTGAAAACGAGCACCGAGACGACGAACGACCCCGCGACCGCCGGAATAGCAACGAGATGCGCCTTATCCGGGAAGTACCGTCGCGCGAAGAGCAGGTTGATGGCGCTGGCGAGCAGCGGCAGGAGTGGGATGAGAAACAGATACTCAGCCATGGTTCCCACCGCTCGGGTTCGCGCTGCAACTCGCCACGTTGATTGCTCTCACGTCAGAAAATCCCATCGTCCCCATGTTAATCGCGCAGCGTCCGGTATTCCTCGACGTCCACTGATTTGACGCGACGGCTCAGCGCCAGGATCAGGGCAAGCCCTACCGCTGCCTCCGCCGCCGCAACGGCCAGCGCAAAGAGCGAAAAGGTCTGGCCATCGAGTGTGTTCGTTTCGCGGGCGAATGCCGTGAAAGTGATCGCCACCGCGGCCACCATCAACTCCACGCACAGAAAGATGATCAGCACATTGCGCCGCATCAGAACGCCCATCAGGCCGATGATGAAGAGCGCCGCGCTCAGGACCAGAAAATGATCGACGGTCAGTTCCATGGTGCCATCCCCGTCATCATCGCCGTCCGCCACCTGTCACTGGCTGTTCGTCAGGATCGCGGGCCATCACCAGCGTGCGGCCGATGCCAGCCGGTTCCGCGGTGGAGCCGGCGGTCGACTGCACCGCCACACCTGCTCCGGCAGGAAGCGCCAGGTCGGTGCCCCGCGGATGAGCGAGCGAAATCGTGTCGGTCCGCCGGGTCCGCGCCATGCCAAGGCGCTCCGGCATTGCCAGGACGATCGCGCCAAGGATGCCGATCGTCAGCACCATCGACACGACTTCGAATGCAAGCAGATGCTCAGTGTAGATCTGGCGTCCGAGCGCCTCCGTGTTGCCACCGACCGCTTCGATGTTCTCCAGCGTCGCCTGACCTTGCCGGCCAGTGATCGTTCGGGTAAGGACTGCGACGACGACTTCGAGCAGGAGAATCAGGCCGAGCAGCACGCCGACCGCCTTCTGTACTGGATGCCCGGTATGAAACTCGGGCAAGTCCTCCGGATCGACCAGCATCAACACAAAGAGGAGAAGCACGAGAATCGCGCCGGTGTAGACGATGATCTGAATGATCGCCAGATACTCCGCGCCGAGCATGACGAAGACTGCCGCAACCTGAATGAAACAAACCATCAGGAACACGGCCGAATGGACCGGATTTCGGGAGATGACCATACCCGCCGCCGAGGCGATCGACACGGCGGCAATGAGATAGAAGATGATCACATCCCAGGGCATGCCGGCGCTCCCTGTTCCCGAGTCTCGAGGTATCGCACGTCGTCGGTCATGTCAGAACAACAACCCATCATTTGCCAGCCGGATCGCGGCAGTCACCATGATGTTCAGAATCACGAGTGGCAGCAGCACTTTCCAGGCGATGCCCATCAGCTGGTCGTACCGGAAACGCGGCAATGTCGCACGCAACCAAACATAGAAGAAAAGGAAAACGATGGCTTTGATCAGGAGGTAGAAGACGCCGAGGTACCAGTGGTCGTCCGAACCGGGTCCACTCGGTCCGCCCAGAAAGAGGGTCGAAGCAAAGAGGGAGACGACGATCATCGAGATGTACTCGCCCAGGAAGTAAAAGGAAAAGCGAAACGCCGAGTATTCCGTATGGAAACCGGAAACAAGCTCCGATTCCGCTTCCGGCAAGTCGAACGGCGCTCGGTTCGTTTCGGCAACGGCGGCAATCATGAATAGCAGGAATGCCAGTGGCTGCGACAGGATGTACCAGTTCTTGACAGTGATCGGACCGATTTCAAGGTTGGTTTGCTGCGCGAGCATGATGTCGCGCAGGCTCAACGAACCAGCGAGAATGAAGATGCCGACAATCGAGAGACCGAGAATGATCTCGTACGAGACTACTTGTGCCGCAGACCGCAATCCACCCAGAAGCGAATATCGGTTCGACGACGCCCAGGCGCCGAGGATGATGCCGTAGACGCCAATCGAGCTGAAACCGAGTATGAAGAGGGCGCCGACGTTGAGGTCGGTGATGTACAGGTTCAGGTCACGGCCGAACGCGTCGATCGTGCCGCCGAATGGAATCACCGCCACACCGACGATGGCGGTGACAAAGACAATCATCGGCGCGAAGAAGAAAACCCACTTGTCGGCCGAGCGGGGAATCAGGTCTTCCTTGCCAAGCAGCTTGATGCCGTCGGCGATCGGTTGGAGCAGACCTTTGGGACCGGTGCGGGTGGGTCCCATGCGGTCCTGCATGGTGGCCAGCACCTTGCGCTCGAAATAGGTCATGTACGCCATGCCAATCAGCAACACGTTCATGATGAGGAACGCGAAGATGAATGTGAGCCACATTGGCTGATCGTTCATGCCTACCCCCGGCCTCCCCGGCCGTTCCCAGTTTCCTCGCTCGACAGTGGGATGCCTCCCGCCGCACAAGCAAATGGCGCGATCAACGCACATTGTCGCGCCGATCGCATTTTACAGCCTGTCACCGGCTGAGGCGACCGCCTTGCGGCGGCACGCGATTTACCGGTCGACTGATCCAAGCACAATATCAATCGTGCCGATCAACGCCACAACATCCGCCAGCATCGCGCCCTTTGCTAAATGCGGCAGAATGCCAAGATTCACGAAGTCGGGAGACCGCACCCGGAACCGGTACGGAATCGACGAACCATCAGAAACGACGTAGTACCCATTTTCGCCCTTCGGGTGCTCGACTGCCACGTACGCCTCGCCAACCGGAGGGCTGATTCCCTTGATCACCCATACGAAATGGCGCTGCATATCCTCGGCGGTCGTCATCGTTCCTTTATGAGGCGGAATCACATATTCGGACTCGTACGCCATGAGCGGCGTGTCCATGCGTTCGACGGCGTCGACGCATTGCGTGATGATCCGGATCGCCTGGCGCATCTCTTCCATACGCACCAGATAGCGGTCGTACACATCGCCACGCGTACCGAGCGGCACCTCGAAATCCAGCCGGTCATAAACCAGGTATGGCAGCGACTTGCGGATGTCGTAGTTCACGCCGGAGCCACGCAGACATGCGCCTGTCAGCGAATAACTGATTGCCACATCGGGAGGGATGACGCCGATGTCTTTGGTGCGCGCCAGCCAGATCGGATTCGCGGTCAGCAGAGCATCGTATTCCTTCTGCCGTTCCGGGAAGACCTTGAGGAAATCGCGAATCTGGGGCACCAGGCCGTCGGGAATCGGACGGGAGAACCCTCCGATTTCCATCATGTTCGTGGTCAACCGGGCCCCGCAAAATGCTTCGAAAACATCGAGAATCAGCTCCCGCTCCCTGAAGCAGTAGAGCGACATCGAAAGCGCGCCAATGTCGAGCGCATGTGTTCCGAGCCAGACAAGGTGCGATGCGATGCGGGACAGCTCGGACATGATCACGCGCCAGTACTGCGCGCGTTCCGGCGACTCGATGCCGCAGAGTTTTTCCATCGCCATGACGCAACCGAGATTGTTCATCGGCGCGGCGACATAGTCGGTGCGGTCGGTCCACGGAATGACCTGAGCGTAACGGTGCGATTCACCCAGTTTTTCGACACCGCGATGCAGGTAGCCGATCACTGGATCACATTCGAGGATGACTTCACCTTCGAGCTTCAGCACGACGCGCAACACGCCATGCGTGCTCGGGTGCTGGGGCCCCATGTTCAGCACAAGATGCCGCTCAGATTCGTTGATCTGAACTTCGTCTGAAATCGTGTAGGTTCCTGTCGGCGGCATATCGTCCGAAAAGACAGGAGCGTCATTGATCTCTGGCCGACCGGCGATCGAGCTGCTCATGGCGTCTACGCTCCTCTCCCCGTCCACCGGGTGCGGGTTCGAGCAACAGTCCGCTCAGTGTTGTAGCTCGGGTATTCCTTCCAGCCCCGCAATGGATAGTCCTTGCGAAGCGGAAAACCTTCGTCCCAGTCATCTGGCAACAGCATGCGCTTCAGGTTCGGGTGATCCTCGAAGACGATCCCGAACATGTCGTACGCCTCGCGCTCCAGCCAGTTGGCGCCGTTCCAGACCGGCACCAGCGACGGCACCGATTCGCCATCGTTGACTCCGGCCTTCATTCGCAAACGAACGCGGTTTTTCAATGAATAGAGTTGCGCCACGACGTCGAATCTCGGTGTCGTACGCAAACGAAGCATGTCGAGCGCAGTCAGGTCGAGCAGCATCGAGAACGAGAGTTCATCGTGGGTTCGCAGATAGTCGCAAACCTGTCTCCAGTAGACCGGCTTGACGTGAATCGTTGTCTCATCACGAAAGCGGACGACATCGACCACGACGTCGCCAAACTGCTCTCGAAGCTCGCGCACGGCTGGATGAAGCTCGACATCGTCGACGAAATAGAGCAACCGCGACCATGGATCAGTGGGAACATCCTCGACCTGGACGTTTGACTCTTCGATGTGTTCGGATACGTCAGTCACTCTTGCACTCCGGCGGATCGGTCGTTGCGCCTAGGCGCGGATCGCCGCCATAGCCTCTTCGCGGTCGCGCACGCGCTGCTCTTCAGCGGCCAACGCGCCCTGCTCTTTGGCCATTGTCTCGTACTTGATCACCTTGTTCTGCAGCTCGAGGATGCCGAAATAGAGCGCTTCCGGCGTCGGTGGGCATCCCGGCACATAGATGTCGACCGGCACCACCTGATCGACGCCCTGCACCACCGCATAGGTATCGAACGGACCGCCAACATTCGCACACGATCCCATCGAGACAACCCACTTGGGCTCCGGCATCTGATCGTAGAGCGTGCGGACGACTGGAGCCATCTTCTTGGTCACCGTTCCGGCCACGATCATCAGATCAGCCTGGCGCGGCGACGCGCGAAAGAGCATGCCGAACCGCTCCGCAAGGTCGAAACGGCTCATCGAGGCGGCAATCATTTCGATCGCACAGCAGGCGAGTCCAAACTGCAGCCACCACAGAGAGGAACGGCGCGCCCAGTTGAAAACAAAATCGAGCGAGGTGACAAAGACATTCTTGTCGAATCGATCGTCGATCAGACCCATTCGAGAGCTCCCTTCTTCCAGGCGTAGATATATCCCTCGAGCAGGAGCAGGATGAAGACCAGCATCGCAATGAAACCATAGCGGCCGAGCGCGTCGAACGAGACCGCCCAGGGAAAGATAAATACCGCCTCGATATCGAAAACGACGAACAACATGGCAACCATGTAAAAGCGGGGAGTGAACCGCGCCTTTACCGGTGTAACGTCCGGGACGCCGCTTTCGTAAGGATCACCTTTGGTTTTCGACGGTTTTGAGGGTCCGATGGCCAGATTGAGGAGGAGCAGCGTCATCGCCATGGCAATTGCCGCTGTGGTCATCAGGCCAATGATGAGCCAATTCTCGCCGGAAATCTGCACGACCTGTGAACTCCTCTGACGGCGTTGTGAACGCCATGCGCGCGTATGGCCTCTCCCCCTCGAAACCCAGCCTGAAAGAGGGAGCCGCGAACCCGGTGAATCCTATCACAAGCGCGGCGGGGCGCTGACGGCGGACAATGAAAAATCCCGTCCGTACACCCTTGACACAAGAGAACACCTGTTCTATTCTGCATCCACACGATCCCCGCGGTCAGGTCGGCGGACGGCGCAGCGATTACTCCTACCC
>CAYWSE010000115.1:0-8405 GCA_964461025.1 uncultured Sphaerobacteraceae bacterium
CGCCGACCTCCTGACCCGCCACGGCGACCCTCCCGGCCGAGCGTGGGCTGGCGCCGGATCGCCTGGCGACGCTATGGATAAGGGTCTGGCGCTTCTGACAGAGAACCGCAAGGAGGACGGTCTCGTCCTTCCCCTTTCCGTCAAGGACAACATGACCCTCGCATCCCTCCGCAAATTCGCGACGCTGGGCTGGCTCTGGCCGCGTCAGGAAATGAAAGAGTCCGCTGACTATGTCAATCGACTCTCGATCAAGACGCCGTCGCTGCGGCAACAGGTTCGATTTCTGAGCGGCGGGAATCAGCAAAAAGTGCTGATGGCCCGATGGATGATGCGCGATCCGCGCGTGCTCCTGTTGACCGAACCAACCCGCGGCATCGACGTCGGCTCCAAGGCCGAAATCTACCGGTTGATCGACGAAATGGCCCACCGCGGACTCGGCATACTCTTCATGTCGACAGAAATCCCGGAAATCCTGGGGATTGCCGACCGGATACTGGTCATGCGCGAAGGCCGCATCGTCGCGGAATTCGGCCGCAATGAAGCGACCCAGGAACAACTGGTGTCGGCTGCCGCTTCTGATGGACCATACCTGACCGAGGAAGCAGAATCGTGATGGGAAAAGTCTTCTCAACTTCGCAAGACAACGGCTGGCAGAAGTGGAAAGCGATCTGGGCGCGCAATGAGGCGCTCAGCCTCCTCGTTTTGCTCGCAGGAGTGGTGGCCCTGTTCATGGTCATTGAACCGACCATGCGCAAGTCGTCTGTTTACTGGGATCTCCTTCGGGAGGTTTCGCCAACGATGGTCGCCGCGGTCGGTATCACTCTCCTGTTGCTTTCCGGTGAATTCGATTTGACGGTCGGCTCGATGCTGGCCCTGACTGGCGTGGTCATCGTCGACACCTTCAACCGAACCGACAGTATGTGGTTGGGCATCCTGGCCGGTTTGCTGACCGGATTGGTCATCGGAGCGATCAATGGCACGCTCGTTACGGTCATCGGGATGGAATCATTGATGACGACGCTGGGCATGATGTTCGCCATCCGCGGTCTCGTGTATGTCTACACGAACCAGACGCCGATCATCGATCAGAACCGCTTCACGCAGTTCACCCGTCTCTGGTACAAGAACATCGGCCCGGTTCCGTCACCGATCATCGTCGCACTCATTCTGGTGGCGCTTGCCTACCTCCTGGCGACGCGAACCGAGTTTGGCCGCAACATCTACGCCATTGGCGGCAATGCCAATGCAGCCCGCGTGTCCGGCATCAATGTGCGGCGAGTAAAGCTCACGCTTTTCGTGATCAGCGGTCTGATGGCAGCAACGGCGGGATTGCTCGTTGCATCACAAACCGACACCGGGTACTTCAACGCCGGCCTCGGCTTCGAGCTGGAGGTGCTGGCGGCGGTCGTGCTGGGCGGGGCCAGTCTTGCCGGCGGGCAGGGGAACGTTGTCAGCACAGCGCTGGCGGTGCTGATCATCGGCGCGATCGGTAAGGGGATGCGGCTGATGTCGATCGACACGACGCAGCAGCTCCTCGTCATCGGCATCGTCATGCTGATCGCCGTGTACTACCACCGAATTCGGAAACAGGCGGCCGCCCAATTGACGCAGGAGGCCTACGCCGCCCGACAGGCGGCACGAGGGAATGTGCTGGCATGAGCAACTGTTTCGCGGAAAAGGTCGCGCTGCCCCAGGGGATCGACGCCTACCGCTTCGGTAATGAAAACGTCATGATGACCGTCCTCCCGGAGAAAGGGAACGACGTCCACGAGTGGGTGCACAGGCGCACGGGCATCGACGTGCTCTGGAAAAGCCCTTGGGGCTTGCGCCGGCATCGCGGCAACACGACAAGCTCCGTTTCGACGATGGTGGCCTGGATGGATGCCTACCAGGGCGGATGGCAGGTTCTCTTTCCCAGCGGCGGCGGACCGAGTCAGTATCGCGGCGTTGAGCTGAATTTCCACGGTGAAGCGTCGGCGGTAGCCTGGGATGTCGAGGAATTCGGCGCGTCGACAGATGGGGCCGGCATCCGAACCAGCACTCGCCTGGCTCGCAGTCCCTTCCGCCTGACCCGAATGATGACGCTCGCGCCCGGCGCGTCGCACATCGTCATCGAAGAAACGATCGAGAACGACGCCGGCGAGGAGATCGACTACGTCTGGGGGCATCACCCAGCCTACGGCGCTCCGTTCATCGGTCCGGACACGATCATCGACACCAATGCCGCGACGGTGACTGTCGACGACCGTCTGACCGGAACGACCAGTCTGCTCGAATCCGGCGCGGTCTTTCCATGGCCCACGGCAACGCAGCACGGCAAAGAGGTCGACCTGCGCACGATCCCGGCGGAAGGAGCGGGCGTTGCCAACATGGCGTATATCCACGATTTTGCTGATGATGTCGCATGGTACGGCTTCACGAACGTGAAACGCGGATTCGGCGCCGGACTGGCCTGGCGGACCGAGGATTTCCCCTGCGCCTGGTTCTGGCAGGAGCTCAACGGCACGCCCGGCTATCCCTGGTACAAGGGTGAATACGTTCTGGCCATCGAACCGAACACAAGCTTCCCCGGACACGGCCTCGCCGCGGTAATCGAGAAGGGAACCGCGCGCTCGCTGACCCCGGGCGAATCAGCCTCGATGACCATGACCGCGGTGATGTACGAATCGGCGACGGGCGTCTCCGGCATCGGGTTGGACGGTCAGGTCGAGGTTCGCAAGGAGCGAAGCTGATGACGGGCAAGAGCTGGGATATCACCGCATCTCTCCCCGAGACCCTGCTGCCAATCTCAGAGTTCTCCGCATTTGTCGAGGGCCTCGATCATCCCGAGGGGGTGGCGACCGGTCCGGACGGGACGCTCTATGCCGGCGGTGAAGCGGGCCAGATCTACCGGGTCTCGCTCGAGGGCACATTCGAGGAGGTTGCCAGCACTGGCGGGTTCATTCTCGGTCTTTGTCTCGATGGCGGCGGTGCGGTTTATGCGTGCGACAATGCGGCCCATGTCGTCAAGAGGATCGGGATCGCCGGTTCGATCAGCACCTATTCCAGCGGAGCTCCCAACCGGCCGATGAAGACTCCCAACTATCCCGTCTTCGACGCGGACGGCAATCTCTACGTCAGCGACTCAGGTGACTGGAACGCGCACAACGGCTGCATCTTCAGAGTACAACCGGGAGGCGAGACGGAGGTCTTCACCGATGAGGTGAAGTCCTTCCCCAACGGCATGGCCATGCACCCGGACGGTTCGCATCTTTACTCGGTCGTCTCCCAGACGTGCTCCGTTGTCAGCGTCGAAATCCGGGAAGATGGGGCCGCGGGCGCGATCGAGACGGTCGCCGAGCTTCCGAAGAACGTGCCGGACGGTCTGGCATTCGACGAAGACGCGAACCTCTATATCAGCTGTTACTCCCCGGATGTGATCTATCGCGTCATGCCGAAGGGCGATCTCGACATCCTGGCCGCCGACTGGGAGCGGGTCACCCTGGCCGCGCCGACGAATCTCGCGTTCTGCGGACCCGATCGCAAGACTTTGGTCGTCGGATCGCTGGGGCGCTGGCACCTGAGCAAAGCAACGATGGAAATCTCGGGCGCCCGGCTCAATTACCCGATTCTCTGAAACCGAATCGAGGAGATGAATGGCTGACAGGAACAAACGCTTTGACGGCAAGGTCGTGGTTGTCACCGGCGCCGCGATGGGCATCGGTCGCGCCTGCGCCGAAGCATTCGCGGCGGAGGGCGGCTCCGTCGTAATTGGCGATATCAATGAAGCGAAACGCGAAGAAACTGTTAGCGCGATTCGCGCTTCCGGCGGTCAGGCGACATCCGTGCACTGCGACGTTCGCAGCGCTGCCGACGTGCAGAACCTGATAAAAACGGCCGCAGACTCCTTCGGTGGTGTCGACGTGCTGTTCAACTCCGCCGGCGTCGTGCGCTACGGGACAGTCGAGGAGCTGACCGAAGACGACTGGGATTTCCAGGTCGGCATCAACCTGAAGGGCTCGTTTTTCACCTGCAAGTATGCGATTCCGGAAATGCGGAAACGGGGCGGCGGATCGATCGTCAACACGGCTTCGGTCCAGGCGTTTGCCTCGCAGAAAACGGTCGCCGCTTATGCAGCCTCGAAGGGCGGCGTCGTCAGTTTCACGACGACCGTGGCGCTCGATCACGCGCACGAGAACATTCGCTGCAACTGCATCGCGCCTGGATCGATTCACACACCAATGCTCGATGACGCTGCCAATACCTTTGGAGGCGATGATCCTGCCGGCGCGATCAGGGAGTGGGGTCGCCTGCATCCGATCGGTCGGGTGGGCCGTCCGGAAGAAGTCGCCAATCTGGTGCTTTTCCTCGGCAGCGACGAATCGTCATTTTGCACGGGTGGGTGCTACCGGGTCGACGGTGGGCTCCTTTCACCCCTCTTCAACGGGTAGAGCGCCGTGCGAACAGTGCGGGGCGAAGAAAGCGTCGTCACCCTGAGCGGAACGGAGCAAAGCGGAGTGCAGTCGAAGGGTCTCCCGCCGCAGCGGCAAGCATCCTATGGCATCGCTCGAAGCATGGCCACCATACCGAACAAGAGATGCTTCGCTTTGCTCAGAATGACATCGGAGATAACTGACAGTCTTCACCATCCGTCAACGAGCAGAGTCACACTGACGGTCGGCATGCACTAAGAAGGAGCTCATCCCATGCCCGGTCCACTCGAAGGATTGCGGGTCGCTGATTTCACGCAACTCGCACAGGGGCCGTTTTCGACCCAGATTCTCGGCGATCTCGGCGCCGACATCATCAAAATCGAACCGGTCAAGGGCGACTGGATGCGCCACTGGTCGATGGCGAACACCTGGGTGAACGGCCATGGCGTGTCGTTCCTGACGCTGAACCGCAACAAGCGCTCGATCGCCGTCGATCTGAAGAAAGACGAAGGCCGCGAGGTCGTATTGCGGATCATCGGCGCATCCGATGTGCTGACCGAGAACTTCCGCCCGGGTGTGATGAAGCGACTCGGGCTCGACTACGAATTCCTGCACGAGCGGTTTCCCGAGCTGGTCTATGTCGCCAGCACCGGCTGGGGCTCGACAGGACCTTATCTGACCAGACCGGGTCAGGACCTCCTCGCCCAGGCGGTGTCGGGCACGAGCTACCTGCAAGGCGAAGAAGGTGGGCCGCCCCTGGCCACCGCGGTCGGTGTGGCCGACTTCACCGCCGGATTCCACATTGTGATCGGCGCGCTGGCCGGAGTCTTCAGTCGCATGCAGACCGGCAACGGCCAGCGGGTCGACGTCGACCTGCTCAGCTCGATGATGCACCTCTACATTCAGGAATACGCCGTCTATCTGAATGGCGGCGGCGAGCCGGTGCGCAGTACATCGGGCATTCCAAATGCCTATCTCGGCGCGCCATATGGCTATTTCGAGACCGCCGATGGGTACATCGCCATCCCCATGAACCCGATCGGCAAAGTCGCGGAGCTGATCGGCGTCGAAGGATATGAAGGCGTGACGGAAACCCAGATCATGGAAGGGCGCGACAAAATTCGCGAGGATTTGGCCAAAGGATTCCTCGCCAAAACGGCCGACGAGTGGCTCGAAATCCTCCTCGCCGAGGACATCTGGTGCGCCAAGGTCCAAAACTTCAGCGACGCCGAGCACGACCCGCAAATCGCCGAAAACAAGATGCTCGTCGAGTGGGAACACCCCGAAGCCGGCACCGTGCGGACGACCGGCGTGCCCTTCCGCCTGACGGAAACACCGGGCGGCGTGTTCAGGCCGGCTCCCCTGCTGGCTGAGCATACCGATGAAATTCTGTCTGATGTCGCGGGCTACAACGAGTCCGAAATCGCGCGGCTTCGCGCTGCCGGAGCAGTTGCCTGATGGTCACTCCCCTCTTTGCCAAACCAGCCGGTCGCCGCAACAAGCCGGAATTCGTTGATCTGGACACGCTGGCCTCGCTCGTCAACGATGGCGACCGCATCGCCATGGGTGGATTCCATTTTTCGCGCTTGCCGATCGCCATTTGCCAGGCGATCGCCAAACGGGGCGTCAAGGACCTGCATTACATCGCCTGGGGCGGCAGTCTCGGGCTCGAAGTGCTGCTGGAAGGCGGCTGCATCGGTAAACTGGGCATCTGCTTCAACAGTCTGGATGTCTTTGGTCTGGCCCCACGATTCCGGGCGGCAGTCGAATCGGGCGCCGTGCCGATGGACGACCTGACCGACACCGTGCTGATGGAAGGGCAACGCGCCGCGCAATATGGCATGGACTCCCTGGGCTTCGTGGCGCCACTGGGATCGAATCTGCTCGACCGCACATCGATGGGCTGGATGGCCGAAGACCCGGTATCGGGGCGGCCGATCGGCATCGCCGAGCCGATTCCGCTCGACGTGACGATCCTGCACGCCCAGCGCGCCGACGAAACGGGCAATGTCGAAATCCAGGGCGCCCGGAATCTCGATCTGACCGCGGGATTCGCCAGCCGGGACATCCTGGTTTCGGTTGAGGAAATCGTGCCGGCCGGAACATTCCAAACCGAGGGGAGTCCGCGAGGGTTCATTCTGCCGCGCACCTTTGTGCGAGCGATCGCGCATGTGCCGTTTGGCGCGTATCCGACCTCCTGCCTCCCCTACTACCCGACCGACTATCGCGAGCTGGCCAGAGTGACCTCAGGCGAGACGCTGGACATCCACACTCCGGACAATGACCGCGCCGTCTACCTGAAGAAGGCGGCCAATGTCCGCACGGCGCAGATCACCGGCGATCTCCTTCTGACACAACGACACGATCCGGAACCAGACGATGCCCCCGCAACGATCGACGAGGTGATGGTCGGCTGGCTGGCCAATCAGTACGACAACGACAGCGTTTGCTCGGTCGGTTCGTTTACGCCACTGGCGTTTTGCAGCTATCTGCTGGCCAAGAAAACCCATGCACCCGATCTGGTGCTGATGGGATTCAATGGCGGGCTGGTCGATGTCGGCGAGCGACCGATGAGTCTTTGCCTGGCCGAACCGCTCGATTTCTGGTCGGCAGCGGTGCATATGGGCGGCGACGATTCGTTCCACTGGTACTACCAGCGCGGACTGATTACGCACGAGGTGGTGTCGTCGGCGCAGATCGACAAGCATTGCAACACCAACAACTTCGAGGTCACCTCGCCGAGCGGCAAGAAGATTCGCCTGCCGGGTCAGGGCGGCATGGCCGACGTGGCGAACATGCACCAGCACTTCATGCTCTATCTGCCGCGACACACGACGTTGACGATGGTCGAAAAAGCCGAGTGGGTCAGCGCCGCCCGGGCGCTCCTGACGGAGGAGGAGCGATTGCGGGCCGGTTTTCAGCCGGGCCATGTCCGGTTGATCACCAATCTGGCGGCATTCCAGCTCGACTTCGGCACGCGCGAGTTGCGGTTGACCTCGATCCATCCCGGCGTGACCTTCGACGAGGTCCAGGAGAACACCGGCTTCGCGCTCACCCGCAATGGCGATCTCCCGGTGACTCCGACCCCGACTGCGGAACAACTGCGCATCTTGCGCAAGGAAATCGATCCTCTCGGCATGCGCCGCACCGAATTCGTGGCCGGCAAGGAGCGCGGTCCGCTCCTGATGTCGCTGATCGAGGCGGAAGAGGCGGTCGTGCGGGGGCTGTAAGCATCTCGCCGCCTCACCGCACGCATCGACCGCACCTTCGACGCCTGGACCGCATTCTGACCGTAGGCATCGACCTCCGTGTCGATGCCCTGCGACCGCCAGGTTAACACCGCGGTGCAACGATACGCATAGGTTCAAACCTGTGGCTAAGACGACCAAGTCCCTCCGGGACTGCGTGGGCGACACGTAGGTCGTTGCGAAACATTGCGTCGACTTGGTTGCGGCAGGCGCACCGCTGTGCGCAGCTACGACGTGGGCGCGGCGGCGTTAGCTGGTCGCCGTCTGGGATGCGCCGGGCGCATGCCATGCGCGGCTACGACGCGGGCGAGGCGGCGTTAGCCGAAGGCCGTTTAGGATGCGCCGGGCGCATTGCGGTTGATGAACATAGCTCGCGCTGACTGGTTGGCGACGATACGCGATCACGAATGAACTTCATGTCCCTTTCGAGGATGCGGATACAGCGGGATCGACCGCCTTCCCACTCCCCGGGGACAGACACGGAGGTCTGTCCCTACGGTTTCCCAATGCTGGGAGAGGGAGGAACCAGAGAAGGAGTATAAAGGGATCCTGGAGAGCGCTGAGTTTGGATGACCGGTCACCAGCCGGGCAAGGTCAATCGCTGCGCCGGCCGCAGACCTCACCGCTGGGCTCGTGTATGATCATACTAGAACATGCGTGCTCTCTTGTCAAGCCTTGCCCTGAGTGTCTGCAGGGCTTACGCATCTAAATTCGGTTCACTATTCCGTGGGATGTTGGCTATAGT
>CAYWSE010000116.1:0-2920 GCA_964461025.1 uncultured Sphaerobacteraceae bacterium
GGAGGTTCTCCTCTCTTCAAGTCCCTTCCCAAAAGTGCCAAAGTTCAGGGCGCACCGCTGTGCGCAGCTACGAGGCCAGCATGGCCACGAATTGCGGCCTACGATCTATGAATCGGAGCTGGGACCTGACGCAATCTCGGGCATAACGCTCTCGGCGGCCGCGATCGCCTGCTCCGAGCTCATTTCAGACAGCACGATATTCCGGACGATCCCGTTCTCGTCCACGAAGATGTGGGTTGGGAAGTTGTAGATCGGGTAGGCCTCGCTTGTCAGCGTCCGATCCGGATCGACCAGAATGGGAAATGTGGCGCCGACTTTTGCGGCGAACGCACCAGCTTCTGATGGCTTGTCGCCGAGACTGAGTGCCAGGAGCATCAGTCCCTGAGGTTGCAGCTCCTCCCAAGCGACCTGAATGTCTGGCATCTCCGCCCGGCATGGCGCGCACCAGGCGCCCCAGAAATTGATCCAGACCGGTTGCCCGCGATAATCCGAAAGCGACACGATCTGTCCATCGAGCGACACCGCGGTGAAATCAGGCGCCTCCTCACCGATTTTCGGCAGAAGGTTCTGATTCATGCCCCCCTGACCGATGGTGTCGAGTCCCGCTTTTCCGGCGATGAACCATGCTCCCGCCAGAATGAGAATGGCAGCGGCAAGCCCGATCAGCCCCTGCGTTCGCGTCAGCTTGTGTTCGCGGCTCGTCTGCCCGGTGTTGTCGCCAGACTCGCTTGGCCCGGTTCGGATTTCGCTAATTGACTCCGCCATAGGCGTGCATTCCACCGAAGAAGTAATTCCCGTAGTACGTAAACACCACGGCAGCGAATCCAAACAGCAGCACATACGCGCTGCGCTTGCCGCGCCAGCCGCGCAACGTGCGAGTGTGTAGATAGACGCCGTAGACGAGCCAGGTGAAGAGCGCTGCGGTTTCCTTCGGATCCCACGACCAGTACGCCCCCCAGGCGTCGTGAGCCCAGATCGAACCCAGAATCAGCACCAGCGCCAGAAGGGGAAAACCGATCGTCACCGCCCGGTAGCCGATGTCGTCGAGCATGTCGGCGCTGGGGAGCCAACTCACCTGATGGCGAATCTGAATGAGAAACAGGATGGCGGCCGCGAACGACACTGCGAACGTGGCGTATGCCAGGATGGCCGATGAGACATGAAGCGTCATCAGCGGTTTGTTCTGCAGCGCAGGATTCAGAGCATCGACTTCCCGCATGTGGGCAGGAAGTGACCAGATGTAGATGACCATCGCCAGCGCAATCGTCATCACGATCGCGCCGAGTTGTCGAACCTCGTAAAAGCGCTCGAACAGCAGATAAACCAGCAAGAGCACGAAGACGAACGCCAGGCTGAACTCGTACATGTTGCTGTACGGACCGCGATCCGACGCCATCGTCCGGAAGAGGACCGAGAGTCCCATCATCACGACGCCGAACCAGCCGAGCATCGATCCGAATCGGCCCGCGGTCACCCATCCCGGCGAAGATTCCGCCGTCAGAGCGCTCACGGTCGTTCCGGCGCTCGTTTGCAGTGAAGCCTGCCGCAGGCGCACTCGTCCAATGGTGTACAGGATGTAGCTCAGCCAGGAAGCAGCAACACAGATCGATCCGGCGGCGAAGCAGTAAAAGGAAAGTTTGACCAGTGATTCCATGTTCCGTCCTGTGGATCGCTAGTGGTCTTCGTCGGCCTCTGATGCCTGCGAGTTCGGCGCAGACGCTACAGCGGATTGGGTGGACACCGAGTCCTTGGTTTTCTCGATCACCACCGGCGCGATGCCGGTTTCCAGTTCGAGTTGCTCAATGATACGGCGAAAATCGCGCTGGCCCGACCAGTCCCACCGGGCAAGTGGCGCCAGCAGCACCGATGTTTGCGTCTGCGACGCATCCGGCATCACCATGCCACGGATGCGCCGCTGTGGAAAATAGAAGGTGATCGCCAGTCCGCCGACAAGGAGAAACGCCGCAGCGAAAAAGATCGGCATCCCCGGATTGCTGGCGACCTGCATCAGAGAGAACCGCTTTTCCCGAATGAACTCGATGTTGACACTCCCCAGCGTGATCGTTTGTCCCTGATCGACAACGCCGCTCAGTCGCTCGACCGTGCCGTCCTCCGCCGTTTGACGCAGCTGCACGTACATTTGACCGCTTTGCAGCTGCAGATCATCGAGCTCAGGCGCGTTGTTCGGGAACTCGTCGCGGGAGATCACATTCAGCTGCGCGCCGATTTGTGGCAGCCCTTGTGTTCCGGCAGGAGCATCCGGATTCGTGGAAGAGGTGTACAAGCCGAGCGGAATCGAATCGTCGAAGAGCACCCGGCCCTCGTCATCGGTAATCCGGAACGTCGCCGCTTGCCCGAAACTCGACTGATAGAACGTGACATTGCCGTAGGTCAGCGGATTGTTGACGGTGATCGAACCCTCTTTCACTGGTTCGCCGTCCTTCAAAATGACGAGGTCGCTGCGGTACTCGGCGGGAATCCCTTCCTCTCGCCACGAGTCGTTGAACTGGACAAGCTCGACACTCAAACCAGTTCCGTGACCAACTTCGCGCACTGACCCTTCTGGAACGACGAAACTCATCTCCCGGAATCCATATCGCGCGCCCACGATCCCGCCGATCAGCATCATGATCAATGCCAGATGGAAAGGAAACGTGCCGAGCTTCGCAAACCGGTTCTTGTCGGCGTAGATGTGGACGTCTGAACCGCGTGACTCCTGCAGCACGCGGTAGCGCCGACTGTCTAGCGCGCCGGAGAGCTGATTGACCGTCGCGTCGATTGACGTTGCACTCTGGTAGCTTGCGGAAAGTTCGGCCGATTCGAGAAAGCCCTTCGTCGTTCGCACGGTCGGATCGTTGATCGTTTTCCAGATGCCGGGCACACGGTTGAGCGTGCACACGACGATCGCCACGCACAGCAC
>CAYWSE010000116.1:2930-8326 GCA_964461025.1 uncultured Sphaerobacteraceae bacterium
TCAGGGGCAACGAGTGGAAGACGTCCCAGTCGTAGAGCCAGTCGACAGCCGGTTGGGTGGCGGGGATAGCGTTGGCCAGCCACTGCGGCGCGTCGCTCCCTCGCAACGTTCCCAGCAGGACCAGGATCGCCAGAATGATGATTTCGATCACGGCGTTGCGAACCGAGCAGAAAAACCGCCAGATTCGGTCGACGATCATCTCAAGTGGTGAACGGCGCGACTTTTGCGTTTCGACGGTAGCCTGTGCCATCAGATGGTTGGCTCCCAGGGAGTCCACGGCACGACGGCGGCGATGCGGACGAAGAGTTGCTGGTAGATGCCGAGCAGCATGATCGCGCCTACACCGACCATGATCGCGCCCGACAGGCTGGTCACTGCGGTCATGTGCTGGCTGATGCTCTTCAACACTCTGCCACTCGACCCGATCGCCGCGAAGAGCAGAAACGGCACCGCCAGGCCCATCGAGTAGACAGCCAGCAACATCGCAGAACGTTGCGGATCGCCCTGTCCGGCCGCCATTGTCAGGATCGCGCCGAGAATTGGGCCGGCGCAAGGCGACCAGCCGGCCCCAAACGTCGCGCCGATCAAAAACGACGAGCCAATCGATCCGGTCGACTGCAGTCTGGCCTGAATGCGGCGTTCGCGACCGAGTCCGGGGATCGTAATCAACCCCAGCTGCTGAAGCCCCAGCAGCATCAGAACGACTCCGCCAATTCGCACCAGCCAGACGCGATTGCCAGCCACGATCGACGCCGTTGACACCATCGATCCGGCGGCGCCAAGCGCGATGCCGACCGCCACGAAAACCGCCGCGAAACCAGCCACATAGGCGACCGCATTCAGCAACATTTGGCGACGGTCGACCACGCCCCGCGAGGTCGTCGAAACACCCGCCAGGTGACCGAGATAGAGCGGCACGAGGGGGAGAACGCAGGGGGATGAAATCGAAAGCACACCAGCGACGAACGCCGCAATGATTGTGACTTCAGGGACCATAGTGTATACCTGATTCGCGGTAGCCAGGGGCGCGTTGTTGCCCCAGCGTCACCGCTTCTGTACATCCCAGATGCTACCATCTTCCCCCACTTCGTGCCCCTTGAACGAGACACCGATGACACACGATCGAGAACAGCATTTTCGGGTCGAAGCGATCGTTCTGGGCCGCCGCGACTATGGTGAAACCGACCGCATCGTTTCGCTCCTGACGCGAGAACGCGGCAAGTTGTCAGTGATCGCCAAAGGCGCCCGCAAGCCGACAGCAAGATCGGGCCCAGCGGTCGAATACTTCGCGCACAGCAAGTTCATACTGGCGCGTGGTCGCGATCTCGCCGTGGTGACTTCATCGGAAGTCATCGCGCGGCCGGTTCAGCTGGAGGGAAGCCTTTCGCGACTTGCCCATGCATCGCACATGGCCGAATTGGCGTCTCGGATGGTCCAGGAAGGGGAAGTCTATCCACGGGTATTCGATCTCTTGCTGACCTCATTACAGCAACTCGGCGACGCGAATGACGACCTCGCCACCGTTCGCTGTTTCGAAGTGCGGTTGCTTGCAGAAGTCGGCTACCCGCTCGATCTCTGGAACTGCGCTGGATGTCAGTGTGAACTGCGTCAGGTCGACAACTATCTCGGCGCCGCCAGTGGCGGCATGCTCTGTCCCGAATGCCGTCCAACCGACAGCCGGGCAGTGATGGTCTCGGTCAACACGCAGAAATTCCTCCGTCTGCTCAGCCGGGAGGGACCTGCCGGCGCCGCGAGAGTGTCAATTCCATCCGCCGTCGCCGCCGAAGCCGAGCGAGTCATGGCCGCGTACACGTCGTCAGTACTCGAGCGCGATCTGACCAGCCTCAAGGTGCTCCGCGAAATCCGCGAGCGCTCAGGCGTCTACTCCGTGTGATCGGGTTCGCCGGAGACATCGCGAAACGCTCTCTCGGCATCCTCGCGCCGTCGCAATGCTTCAGCTGCGGCCCCCGCTCGCCACTTCGCAATATTCTGGTGATGTCCGCTCAGCAGGATCTCGGGCACACGATGTCCCCGAAACTCCATCGGCCTGGTGTAGTGGGGATACTCGACGCCTGATCCCTCGTGCGACTCCTCGGCGATCGATTCGGCGCGAATCACATCCGGCAGCAGACGAACAAGCGCATCGACGATCACCATCGACGGAAGCTCACCGCCGGTCAAGACATAATCGCCGACCGAAACCGGCACGGCGCCAAGGATCGGTTCGACTCGGGCATCGATTCCTTCGTAGTGTCCACAAATCAACGCAACCCGCTGTTCGCCGGCAAGGTCTCTTGCCATCGATTGGTTGAACCGCACACCGGCCGGCGACATCAGCAACACTTGCGTGCTTTCGAGATCTGGTCCGAGCACCGCTTCGACCGCTTCAACCAAGGGCTGCGCCATCATCACCATGCCGGCGCCGCCGCCATACGGCCGGTCGTCGACGGTTTTGTGCACGTCATGGGTCCAATCGCGAATGTCGTGCAACGTGATCTGCACACGCCCCTGATCGACGGCCCGGCGGACGATGCTCTCCGAGAATGGCCCTTCGAACATTGCCGGAAAGAGCGTGAAGATGTCGATCTGCAGCGGCGGCCTTGTCATGGCGCCAGGTCGATAGCGCTCAACAGGGCCAGAGCCGGCTCATGAGCCAGACCCATATCGTTTACGACGAATGACGGCGTGTGCTCGTCATTGGCCTGAACACCAACTGACTTTCGGTCGAACCAGGCGCCGCTCATGCCTGCTTGCTGAGCGCCGCCCACATCGAAACGGAGCGAATCGCCGATATGCAAACCGCGCGCCGGGCGTTCACCCAGCGCAGCCAGCGCGGCCCAATAGATTTCCGGGCGCGCTTTGTGGAAACCGGCCGATGCGGATGTTGTTACCTGTTCGATATACGTGCTCATACCGAAACGGTCGAGCGCCCACTCCAGAAACTCATGATGAATGGCAATCGACACGACGCCGACTCGGAATCCACTGGCATGCGCCTGCTCCAGCAACGAGTGTGCGCCCGCAACAGGGGTTGCGAACTCCAGCATCTCGCGCATGCGAGCATCAACGGCCTCGCGGACTGTGATGTCAGGCAGCGCGACGCCGAGGCGGTCGAGCACGGTCATCACCGACCGGTACGCGTCGAGCTCGTGTCCGTGTTGATTGATTGCCAGTCTTAGTTTCCGGTAAAGCAGGTCTGCCTGCCGGCCATCGACTGCTACGTGAAGCTCCGGCATGTGTGCGGATATCCATTCCAGCACCGATGACACCAGCGTGTGGACCTCGAGGTCGAACCATTCGTCGCACTCGACGAGCGTATTGTGAAAGTCGATCGTCAGAACTGCCATCGTTATCCTGTCGAACTCGCCCCAATTGCAGAAGCAATCCTACGTGAGACCATCGGGACTCGTCTCAGCTCCCGAATTGCTCGATCGCATGCTCCACAAGCTGCGGATCGAACTGCGTTCCCGCGCATCGCTCGAGTTCGCGCAGCGCCTCGCTCGCCGACCTTGCGCCTCGGTACGGCCTGTCGGATGTCATGGCATCGAACGCGTCGCAAATCGCGATGATTCGCGCCCCGAGCGGAATCGCCTCACCGGCGAATCCATCCGGATAGCCGGTCCCATCCCACCATTCATGGTGATGATGAACAACCTCGGTTACCGATGGCTCCTCTCCGAATGACGTCAGAAGCGACGCGCCAATTGCCGCGTGACGCCTCATGATCTCCACTTCCTCATCGGCCAATTGCCCCGGCTTGTCGAGGATGAATCTCGGAATTGCCAGCTTACCAATGTCGTGAATTTGGGATGCGCAGGCCATCACATCGAGCAGTTCCGTATCGGCCTTCGGCAATGATCGCGTCAGCTGCATCGCGAGCGAAGAGACCCGGCTGCAGTGACCGCTGAGTCCGGAATCATCGCTGGCGATGCGACTGAACAGAGTCGTCAGCCACTCGATCGCTTGGTCCTGGCGTTCGAATTTGTCAAGCATCCCGTCTATGCAGTTCTCTTCGTTCGAAACACAGATCGCTTGCGGCGACCGGACGTCAACCCACATCTACAATACGCGAATGTGTCGTGGATTCCGCTGATTGGGAGGCCCGCATGGGACTGGCGATCGACCTCGCCACCGCCAAGACCAACAAATACGCCAGTCGCGAGAGCGGCGACACTGTTGAATTCGTCGAACGGCCGACCGGCGGTTTTTCCTCGGTGATGGTCGATGGACAGGGGAGTGGCGCGGCTGCCAAATCCCTGAGTTTGCAGCTCTCGACCCGCGCGGTCGGCTTGCTCAAGGACGGCGTCCGTGATGGCGTTGTCGCCCGCGCCGTGCACGACACGCTCTTCGCGTACAGGGGCGGCAAAGTCTCGGCGACGCTCGATATCCTCTCCGCCGACCTCAAAACCAATCACATCGTGGCTACCCGCAACGCCGTCAATCCACTTGTCGTCATCGAGGGAGAGGACGTCACCGCCTTGCAGCCGGAAGCAGGACCGGTGGGTCTCTATCACTTTACGCGACCCTCGGTCGTTCGCTTGCCGCTGAAGGCTGGGCTCACAGTCGTCAGCTATACTGACGGCATCCACGGCGCAGGAAATCGAGCCCGGTCGGGCGCATTTGATGTCGCTGAGTGGATTCGAGACGTTCGGCCAGCTGCCGCGACATCGCTTTCCGTCGCGCAAGCCGTGCTCGACGAAGCAGTGTCGCGCGATCAGGGGCGGCCTGCGGACGACATGGCGGTGGTGGTCCTCTCGGTCACCGAACAGGAGGAATCGCCGCTCGTACGCTCGATCAGCATGCGCATTCCTCTCCCCTGACCAATTCCTCTGGAGGCAGACGAATGATGTCGAACTCCACAGCAACCATCAGACCCCTCAAAGTCGCGGTCGTCGGACCGTGCGCTTCCGGCAAAACCACCCTCGTCGAAGGCTTGCGGGAGCATGGATTCGATGCCTGGGTGACCGCGCAGGAACACAGCGCTGTGCCCCAGCTCTGGAACCACCTCGAACCTGACGCGCTGATCGCCCTCAATATCGATCTGAAAACCCTTCGACAGCGTCGCGGCGAACACTGGCCGAGCGCCGTCTTCGACTCCCAGCAGCTACGCCTGCAGAACGCCTACGACCACGCCGGCCTGACCCTCGACACCGGTCGTCATTCCGCCGACGAAGTCCTCGCCTCTTCGGTCCAGTACCTGAAATCGCTCACGCTGTAGCGGGCAAAAGACAAAAGGCAAAAGTGCAACGGGCATCTGTAGTGGCAAGGTCTGCCTTGCCTGCCGCTGCCCAGACCACACCAGAGTCCGGCCACCAATCTCGCCACGCAGCTGCGCACAGCGGTGCGCACTGAACTTTGGCACTTTTGGGAAGGGACTTGAAGAGAGGAGAACCTCC
>CAYWSE010000117.1:0-6102 GCA_964461025.1 uncultured Sphaerobacteraceae bacterium
GTGATCGAGCTGCTCGGTCAGGACAACGTCCAGATCATCACCGCCCGTTCCGCTGCTTCGGCAGAGATGACCCGCGGTTGGCTGCAGCGGCACGGTTTTCCAGCCATCGAGATCACCTTCGCCGACGACAAGCCGACCGTCGCCTTCCAACGTGGTTGCACGGTGGCGGTCGAAGACAGTCTGCGGCATGCCCGCTCGTATGCGGCATCGGGCATTCTCTGCTACCTGATCGCACCCGCTGGCGCGAACGCCGGCGAGTCGTCGAGCATCGTTCAGGTCGATGGGCTGGCCGAGGTCATCGACCGGCTGGCCGAAGAACTCCGGACTGGGCACGCCCTGAACGTCGGAAGCGATGCCGAATCGGGTCGACCGACGATCGTCATCGCCGACATGATGCATCCGATCGCCCGTGAGCAGCTGGCGCTGCATGCCGACATCATCGACGTCGACGGCACCGACCGCGCCGCGCTCTTCACAGCACTGGCCGATGCCGATGCGCTGATCGTGCGGAGCGAAACGCAAGTGACGAGTGACGTCATCGCGGCGGGGCCGAAGCTGCGCGTCGTCGCCCGGGCCGGAGTCGGCGTCGACAATGTCGAGCTCGACGCCGCGACCAGAGCCGGTGTACTCGTGCTCAACGCTCCCGGCGCCAACCGCTATTCCGCGGGGGAACACACCGTCGCTCTGCTGCTTTCGCTGACGCGCGAGCTGCCGTCGGCCAACGCCTCGACCCATGCCGGTAACTGGGAGCGAAAGCGTTTCAAGCCGATCGACTTGCGCGGCCGCACGGTAGGCATCGTCGGGCTTGGCCGGGTAGGCGCTGTCGTCGCGAAGCGCCTTGCGGCATTCGAGATGAACGTCCTTGCTTACGATCCCTACATCATCCCGGAGCGATTCCGCGAGCTCGGCGCGACTTCCGTGGATTACGAAACGCTCCTCCGAACGTCGGATGTCGTCACCTATCACGTTCCGTCCACCAATGAGACGCATCACATGCTCGACGCTGACCGCATCGACCTCCTGCGGGAGGACGCGATCGTCATCAACTGTTCGCGTGGTGACGTTGTCGATGAGGATGCGCTGGCCGCCGCGCTGCGCACCCATCGGATTCGGGGCGCCGGGGTCGATGTCTTTCCCCATGAACCATGCCGGGAAAGTCCGCTTTTTGGACTGCCAAATGTCGTGCTGTCGCCGCATCTCGGCGGTTCGAGCGAGGAAGCGCTGCGGGCCGTTGGCGAGATGATCAGCAGCTCGGTGCTTTCGGCGTTGGAGGGGCAGGCGGTGCCGAATGCGGTCAATTTGCCGCCGGCTTCGTTGCTTGCTCCCGAATTGCAGCGACTGACCACCGTCGCCGGCGCGGCAGGACACGTCCTCGCGGTGCTGCAGTCATCGCCACCTGCCGCGTTCCGCGTGACCGTGAATGGCTGCGTGCCAGTCGATGTCGCGGAGCATGTGGCTGGGGCGGCGTTGAGCTCGGCGATGAATCAATGGACGAATCAGCGCGTGACGCCGGTCAACGCCCGGTTGATTGCCAGTGAGCTGGGTCTCGACGTGCGCGTCGACGCCGGAACGAACGATCCGGGCGTGCAGCCATCCTTCTCGTTCGAGGCCAGCGGCGAACCGGAAGAAGTCGCGCATCAGGTCCGTATCGTTTGGGACCGTATGCAGGCGGCAATCGTGGCCGTCGATCGCTTTTCGCTCGACCGGCCGCTCTCCGGCGAGATGCTGATCACCCACCATCATGACGTTCCGGGGGTTATCGGGCGGGTGGGCACCGTGCTCGGACGGTACGAAATCAACATCGCCGGCATGGAGGTTGGACGGCACCATCGCGGCGAAGAAGCGTTGATGGTCGTCAATGTCGACGACGCGATTTCCGACGAAGCGCTCGACGAAATTCGCGCGATTCCGGGCATGGAAACGGCCTACCGCATCTCCCTCCCCCGCGATTTGCACCGGAGCACTTTCGATCCAGCGGCGCTCGCGCAGGTGGCGGTGACGTAGACGGCAAGTCGGCAAGTCGGCAAGAAAACGTAGCTGCAGACCCCGTGTCTGTAATTTTCGTGGACAACGATGTTGTCGTTGACAACTACGCCATAAAACGTAGGCTCCGGCCCTGTGCCGGAGCGGTCGGCCGCAGGCCGGCAATCGCCTCACCCTGAGCCTTCCACTGGAATCGAACGCTCCTCACCGGTGGTATGCGGCCTGAAGGCCGCCCCGCCGGCACAGGGCACGGCGGCTACGTCCGCTTGTTTTCGGGTGCGGCGGCTACCTCTATACGATTTCAACCGCACGGGCTATACACACCCCGGGCATTTCCGGCGCCGGTACCGGATGTAGGCTCCGGCCCTGTGCCGGAGCGGCCGGCCGGGGTCCGGCAACGGACTCCCCCTACGGCGTCCTATCCGTTCGACGGGAGTTCCGGTGCAGTGTCGGGCGTGACCAACTCGGCAAGCTCCCAGAGGTCTCGCCAGATGTGGTCAGGTTTGATGTCGTCCGGCGCGTCCTCACTCGCTCTGTTCAGCCACGCTGTTCGCATCCCGATTTCGGCGGCGGGTGCGATATCGGCCTGGATATCCGACGTGACGTACAGCAAATCGCCGGCCCGAGCGCCGATCTGGTCGAGCGCACGCGCAAAATTGCTTGATGACGGCTTGTAAGACTTGCAATCCTCCGAGACGACCACTTCTTCGAAGTCCACAGGCAGCTGATTGAGCGTGTGGTTGATGATGTCGTGATCGACGTCGGCGATCAGCGCCAGCTTCTGACCACCGAGCACAAGGCGGCGCAGCACCGGGACGGCCTCCGGAAAAGGCTGGAACGAGCGCATCGCCGTCTTTGCCGCGCCGCCATAGCCGCTGCTCCACTCATAGCCGAGACGCCGGCACCATGCCTGTAAACTGATCGATAGCACATCCTTGTACGGCTGGAACGATTCCCGCATCAGGTCGCGTCGAAGCGCGGACCATTCGCCAAGGAGCAGATCGGCCCGCGGCGGCGCATCGTCACCGCTGCGCAGCGCCAGTGCGTAGAGGAACGACGCCATGCCGCCTTGCCAATCGATGAGCGAACCGTAGCAATCGAAGGCGATCCAGCCTGCGTCGCGTGCTTCAAGGTTCTGACTGTCACTCATGCATTAGCCCGCAGCAGATAGTTGAGCAAGGTGCGCACCATCACACCGTTCGACCCTTTTGGCGAATAAGCCGTCGACTTCGTGGAGCGATTGGACCCGGCGATATCGAGATGCGCCCAGGGAAGACCCTCCGAGAAGTGCTGCAGGAAGAGTCCAGCGGTGATTGCGCCGCCCGGACGGCCGCCGGTGTTCTTGATGTCCGCCACTTCCGCTTCGATCTGCGACTCCAGATGCTCGCTGAGCGGCAACCGCCACATCGGTTCGGCGGCTTCGTCCGCCGCAGCGAGCAACCCGGTCGCCAGCTTGTCGTCGTTCGCGAAAAGGGCCACCGTTTCATTCCCCAGCGCGATGATCTTGGCGCCCGTCAGCGTGGAGACGTCGATCATCTCCCGCACACCCTGACGCGAGAGATAGACGAGTCCATCGGCCATCACCAACCGGCCCTCGGCATCGGTGGAGATGATCTCCATTGTCACGCCGTTCATCCCGACGATCACATCAGATGGCCGGTAGGCGTCGCCCGAGATCATGTTTTCGGCGGCGCAGATCACGGCGTGGACAGTGACCGGCACTTCGAGCTCCGCTACCGCGGCCATGGCGCCGAGCACCGCCGCTCCGCCTCCCATGTCGCCCTTCATCTCACCCATGCCGTCGGCCGGTTTGATCGAATAGCCGCCTGTGTCGAATGTGATGCATTTGCCGACCAGTCCTACCGCCGGCGTGTTCTTCGTGGCGCCCTTCGGGGTATAGGTAAGATGAATCATGCAGGGCGGATTGGCGCTCCCTTTGCCAACGGTGAGAATCGCGTTGGCGCCGAGTTTCTCCAGCTTCTTCACATCGAAGATCTTGATCTTGAGTCCGTGCGCTTTGGCGACGTCGGACGCGACATCGGCGAAGGTCATCGGCGTCAGATCGTTCGGCGGTTCATTGGTGACATCGCGAGCCAGATTCACAGCCGCGCTGACCGCCTGGCCTCGCGCGGCGGCCTTGCCCAACGCCTTTCCACCCTTGCCGGGCGAAACGAATGTCAGCGAGCCGACTGACTTAACCGGTTTGGCGTTCTTGACGGTTCCCTGCTGCGCGGTATAGGTGTAGGTCGCCATGCCGGCCGCGGATACAGCGTCACCCAGCGCCTGATCGGCGCTCAGATTCCCACCGGACGGCGGAAGCAGCGAAACGATCTCCTTCGCGCCGACGTCGCGCGCCCGGGTGATCGCCGCGCCCCACGCCTTGCGGATCGCTTCGCCAGAGAGGGCCTCGGGGTCGCCGACACCGGCCAGCACCAGTCGACGGGCTGGCAAGGCTCCCAATGTGGAAACGAGGTAGGTGCTTCCCGCCTTGCCGGTGAAGTTCGCATCCTGCAGCAACGGCGCGATCTGCTCCCGCAGTGTCTCGACGGATATCGCGTCGAGATTTGGCGCACCCTCGACCTGCGGCACGGGCACGATCAAGGCATCGGCGGCGGTTTTCCAGGGGTCGATCGCCTTAAGCTCTATCTTCATCAACAATTGTCCTCTCGAACTTCACGATTTCGCGACAAGCGTTCACACCCGGCAATCATAATCGGCCTCGTCCAGTTGACCTGAGGACCACAATCTCCCCGACCGGTGTGTAACCTTTCGCGCTCCGATTCGTTTACTGCACATGCATCTTTCCGGCCGGATGATGCTCGCACGCAAGTGGTCGAACGTGGCAAACGAGTGACAGCAGGAAGCATGGTTGAGCGCGCAGGAGAGGGTCGACCGGGGTGGGGCGGGGTTTCAGTGGGCATACGTGAGCGCGGCGGGGCCGATTCCGGCAGCGATTGGGAGCTACGGCAGATCGAGCTGGCCCGGCGTGATCCTGCCGCTTTTGCACCCCTTTATGAGGCCCATGTCGATCTGGTCTGGCGCTACGCGATGAGCAGGCTCGGAGACCAAGAACGCGCTGCAGACGTCACGAGCCAAACATTCATCAAGGCGATTGTCGCGCTGCCCGGATTTCGTGGCGAGCCGGGAAAATCGACGTTCAGATCGTGGTTGATGGCCATCGCTCACAACGCGGTGATCGACGATTGCCGCAAAACGAAACCGGCGCTGCCACTGGATGACCCCGTTGCCGGGAGGCTCGCCGATCGGGGCGCTTCTCCGGAGGACGCGGCAATCGCCTGGGCGGAACGACAGCGGATTCAGGGGGCGCTGGCCCAGCTCACCGAACGGCAGCGAAGCATCGTCGAGCTGCGGGCGGCGGGAATGCGAGGGGCCGAGATTGCCGCATTGCTCGGCATGACCGTTCCCGCGGTGAAAACCGCCAATCACCGGGCATATCAGCGATTGCGCGACTTGCTGACGGAAGAACAGGTCGAAGGGATATCGACGCCATGAACGAACAAACCGCTCGTGACCGCATGCGCGAAGAAGACGCGCTGTTCGACTACGCCGAACTGTTGGCCCGGGGCGACGCACCGCCGCCCCGGACGGAACTGGAGGAAACGATGATGCGAGTTCACCTCGCTCTGCAAGCCGATACGGCGCAATTTGCCGCGCCCCGGCACATGAAAGACAGCATGTGGAATCAGGTTGTCGAGACGGTCACTCCCGCCGCTGCGGTTCCTGACGTTGCCGGTGCATCGAAAGGACCGGGAACGGGGCCGAAGCGCGATCGCTGGACAGCGTCCCGGCAACACGACCGCTGGTCGTTCAGCCGCTTTGCCGCGCAGGCGACGCTGGCGCTGCTCATCGTGATCGCCGCCTTGGGCGCCTGGAAGGGTTTCGGAGGACTCGACTCGAACGGTCCGGGAAATCAGCCGACCACCATTCCCGCCGCGGCGATGCAGGAGGCGACGCCCGAAGCATCCGCCGAGCCTCAGTCGTCCATGCTCGCCGAAACGAAGGTGACCAACTGCGATCTGGGCGGCGACATTCCTATCGTCATCAATCTGGGCGAAGGCGCAACACCACTCACGCAGACATCGCTGAATCTCGTTCAAC
>CAYWSE010000117.1:6112-8243 GCA_964461025.1 uncultured Sphaerobacteraceae bacterium
CTGACCATCGGCTGCGAGGGCGAAGATCGGGTTGTGCTCGCGGAGGACGTGACCTCAGTCTGGTATGGCCCGTGGCCGGGAATCGCCAGTATCGCGGTGTTGCCAGCGGGAATCGCTGATCTTTCCCAGGTACAGCAGGGATATGTCGACATCGCGTCGGGCCGGACCTTGACCTTCGGTTCCAGTACCTCGGAGACACCGTACGATCGGTTTCGCGCCGACGGCAGTCCGTGGGTGGCCGGTCCGTCGGTCGACGATCCCGACGTTGTGCTTCTCGCCGACCTGCGAACCTTCGAAGCGAGGTCGCTGGCCGACGTACTGGGTGTGCCGGTGCCAGGTGCTCCGGTGCTCGTGTCCACCCCTGCGAATGACGGCACCGTTGCTGTCGGTTTTGCTCGCACCGGTTCGCTTGGGATCTACGGGGGACCATACAGCTCCGCGGTGGACGGTCCCGATGGCATTCTGGTGCTCGGCTCGTCGTACGACGATTCGGTCTGGCTTGCATCCTCAGAAGCGTTGCCGTTCATGAGTCCGATGGCCGTTTCTCCTGATGGCGCGTCACTCGCCGTAGTCAGCACACAAACGACTGGAGCAGCTGAAAACGTCGTGCTGAACTCGTACACCTTCGGATTGATCGATGTAGACAGCGGCGATCTTCTGGCGGTGTCCGATTCGGTCACGCCATTCGCCGCACAGCCGCGCATCCTCTGGGCCCAAAACGGAGCGAGTGCGGTCTATCTCGCCGGCACGACCCTGCAACGGCTCGATGTCGCCGGTTCCGGCGGACCCGTCGCGGTGCTCGATGCCGGAGAGACGCTCGAAGACGTGCAACTGACCTGGAGCCCGGATGTTGTCATCGCCACCGAGCGCAAGGACCATGGGTCTGATGCGTCCCCCGATCAAACCGCACAGGACATCGTCTACTCCATCAACCTCGCTACGGGAGAAACCCATCAATTTGCTGGTATCGATGTCAGCGGCATGAGCGGCTGGACCCCTCAAACCGGTGCGCTCGTGATGTACAAATGGCTGGACGAGCCAGCCGAACGAGCCACTTACACGGTGTTCGATCCCGTCTCCGGCGCCCTAATTGGGGAAATCAGCGATGCGCCTTCGTTCCAGTACGCGATCGGCAGTCAGACCACGGTAATCGGACGAAGCTCGGTGGCGCTGTCCGCCGACGGGCGCGTCGAAGTTTTCACGCTCAGCACGCAGGACATGTACGTCATCAGAGTCGGAGAAGACACCTCGACGATGGACCATGTGCCACCGCCGGACGGGTTGCTCTCCGAAAATGCTCTCGCCGCGATGGTTTTCCTCTCACCCGATGGTACGCAACTTTCGCTCAGCGGCGATGGCGACGAATCCCGCACCCGCTATCTGACCGGACTCTCCGATTCACCGGAAGGCTGGACATCGATACCGAACGAAATCGGTGCAGGCCCGGGTTCCATCATCTTCATGTCCGGCCCGGTTGACTGATCGAAAGCTTGCTCAGCGACATAGGAGGTCCGAGCAACATGCTCGGACCCCCTTTTGCGCGTTTCAATCCCCGTAGCAAACAGTCTCAACAGTGCCGCGTAACCATTCAGCAGCCAATTTGTCTACTCAGGAAGAACGCCGCACGGCCAATTCCTGGTCGTGCGGCCCAGCGAACGAATCCCGCGACGGGAGGAGAAGGAACTGATGGTCGGGCATATGAAACGGCACAAAGCGAGAAATGTGGTCAGGCGCGTTGCGGCGAGCATCATCTTGTTGACGTTGCTCGTTGTTTCCACGTTTTCCGGAATGGGCGGCAGCTCCACCGCTTCGGCCGCAGGCACGCCGTCAGGTGTCAGATCGGTTGCCGGTCTTCAGCAAGCGACTCCCGAATCGAGCAGCGCTTCGATCACCGGATGCAGTCTCTCTGAGGATATTCCGATCGTCACGCAGCTGCTCACTGGGGATGACCCGCTGGCGCAAACCGCGATCTACCTGACCGTGCCGGAACAATTCGCGGATATTCAGCGTGGCGAGCTGACGATCGGGTGCGCGGGTGAGGGTCGCGTTGTGCTGGCAGAGAATGTCGTTTCCGCGTGGGCTGGTCCATGGCCGGGCGGCAGCACCGCGTATCCCGCGATTCCCGGCCATG
>CAYWSE010000118.1:0-1855 GCA_964461025.1 uncultured Sphaerobacteraceae bacterium
CTGATGCCTTCCGGCATGGCATTCTGAATAAATGGGACATTGATTGCGCCGGGAATGTGACCGACCGCGAACTCGTCGTCGGGACGGCGAGCGTCGAGGAAGACCGCCTCACCTGCGTCGAGAGCCGCCACCGCTTCATCGATCGTCACCAGCGCCTGGGGTACCGGCTCACCAACATATGGCTCGCTGGCAGGAGAGGCTGTGCTCTCACCCGTCGCCAGTTCTCCTTCTGCGGCTACCCATGCTTCGAGCCCGCCATTCAGGAGCCGCACATCCTCATGCCCAAGCTGGTGGAGCACCCACCAGACACGACCGGCGATGAAGGATCCCCCGTCATAGACGATGACGGTGTCGTCCCGTTCGATACCGAGCTGAGTCAGGATATCCTGCGCTTCCGTCTGCCAACTGGCGAGGGACGCATCGGTAGTGTCCAGTATCTCCAGCGCCGGCCAATCGATCTGCGCCGCGCCGGGAATGTGTCCGGCGAGGAAATCCTCCTCCGGAGTCAAAGCGACGATCGCCAGATCGTCATCAGCAATGTGTTCCTGCAACCAGGCGGCATCGACAAGCCATTCCGGATGCGCGAACCCCTCGCCAGTCGCAGTCACCGGCGCCAGCGGCATCAGCGCAGAGGCCAGCATAGCCAGCGTGACCATAAGCATGGAAGCTCGCATTCGCGTGATCATGGGGATGACTCCTCTCGTGGTGAACCAAATCGGGGGGACGTCCATGTCTCTTTGCGATTCGAGTTTCTTTGACCAGCGTGTCTGCTCGCCACGACGGATCGTCACCGGAATGTCACCGGTTTCCTCTTCCTCCCTCTTGCCGCCGGTTGACGCCAACGATTCCTGCTTCTACGCAACATGGAGGGAGGCTTTGAGAGCCTGGCAGTGGACCAAAGAGGTCCTGTGCTAAAGTCAGGAATCGACCAGTATGTTTCGATCGCTCGACGAGCAAGCTCGCCATGTCGACCGCCGTACCCTCTCCACTTGGTCACACGCTCCGCCGGATGCGGCTGCGCAGCGGGTTCAGCCAGGATGAGCTCGCCGCTCGCGCCGGCGTCAGCGCTCGCGCGATCAGCGATATCGAGCGCGGTCAGCGACCATCGGCTCACTTCGAGACGTTGAGGATGCTGGCCGATGCGCTCGCCCTTTCGACAAGCGAACGCCGCTCGCTTTTTCGCGCGGCGCGACCGGAGCTCACCGACATCACCCTGATGGCTGATCGGATGCGTCCGGCCCCGTCAGTGGATGTGCCGCCGCAGCCCGGACCAACCGTCGGCCGCGACTGTGAGATTGCTGAGCTGGTTGCTCTGCTGACTGGTGACGCCGGCTGTCTCGTCACGCTCACTGGTCCGGGCGGCGTCGGCAAGTCGCGAATCGCGGGAACGGTAGCCAACCGCCTCCAGGCCGACTTTGCACAATCGGTCTCATGGGTGGATCTTGCCCCGGTGCTCGAACCGGAGGCGGTGCCCACGGCAATATTCGAGGCGCTCGGCATCGAGCCAGACCACAGCCAGTCGCCGTCCGATCAGCTGGCCTCCTGTTTTGGCGGACGCCGGTCTCTTCTCATCATCGACAACTTCGAGCAGGTGGCGGAGGCGGCGCCCCTGCTCGCGCAGCTGCACGACCGCACGGACAACCTGTCGATCCTGGTCACCAGCCGGGCTCGGCTGAGGCTGACGACCGAACGCGAATTTCGTGTCGATCCGCTGTCGTTCCGGAGTTCCTCTGGAGAGGATCTCGCGGCGACTCCGGCGGTGCAGCTGTTCGCCCAGCGAGCAACCGATCTCGATCCATCGTTCGACCTCACGTCCGCGAATGCGGCAACCATCGCCGCGATCTGTGAGCGCCTC
>CAYWSE010000118.1:1865-8112 GCA_964461025.1 uncultured Sphaerobacteraceae bacterium
CACCTGCTGGGCGTCGAGGCGCCGATGTCGCTGCTCGCCGCGTCCCGGCTCGACGTTCTCTCCCTGGATGCGTTGCTCGACCGGCTGGAATCGCGTCTTCCGCTCCTGACGCTCGGCAGCCGCGACCTGCCGGCACGACAGCAAACGATGCGCGACACGATCGCCTGGAGCTACGACCTGCTGGATCCGGCAACCCAGACTCTCTTCAGGCGTCTCTCGATCTTCCCAGGCGGATTCAACGTCGAAACCGCGGAATGGATGTCGGATTCTCAAGGCGCGGCGGGTGTGTCCGACGTCGATGGCCTGGCCCTGCTCGCCGAGCATCATCTGATCGCGAGCTCACCACATACTGGCGAATTGCCCCGCTTCACCATGCTCGAGACGCTTCGGGAATTTGGCCTGGAGCAGCTACATGCCCACCGCGAGCACGAAACCGCCGTCGACCGGATGGTGACCTACTGCCGGGCGCTCGCCCGATACGGCGAAGACATTCCGACCTGCGTTATCCCTGCTGCGTGGATCGTCCGGCTCGATGAGGAGCGGGACAACATCCGCGCCGCGCGGCGATTTCTGATCGAAAGCGGCGATACCGAGCGTCTCCTCGAGTATGTCGCCGCTTTCGGCCATTACCTCTATCTGAGAGGGCCATCGGACGAGTCGCGGGACTGGTTGACACACGCGTTGGGCGCATCGGAGTCGAGCTCGACGCCGGTCCGTCTGCAGGCGCTGTACTGGGCAAGTCACACGGCCAAGGAACTCCGCCTGACCCGGGAAGCGTTCGACTTCGCAACCACATCGCTGGCAATCGCCGAGGAGCTTGGCGACATTGAGTGGCAAGCCGCCTCTATTCATTGCCAGGCGCAGGCAGCCTCGAGCGATGGCGACAGAAAACGAGCTGTCAGGCTGTGGAAACAGGAGCTCGCGCTCTGGCGTCGCGCCGGAGTGCCGGGTCTCTCGGCGTTTGCGTATCTGGGATTGAGCGGCTATGCCTATGGCCATGAAGATTACGAGCAGGCATGGTCTCTTCAGCTCAGCGCGTCAGATCTCTTCGAGCAAATGGAGGGGCATGCCTGGGTGGCGCTAAGCCAATGCAATCTGGGTTATATCGCGCTGGCTCAGGGCGACCGCGAAAAGGCGGCGTCTCATCTCCAGAGCGGTCTCGATCTGGCGATCACTCATCAGGCAATGTGGATCGTCGATTTCCCGTTGAGCGCCCTGGCGGCAATTGCCAGCGAAGCCGGTTGCGAACGGGAGGGGGCCATGCTCGCGGGCGCGTCCGACCGACTCCTGAACGAACTCAAGCGCGAGCGCTGGGTCAATACCAGCGACGTCCATGACCGCGCGGTCGCACGATGCCGGCAAGCCCTCGGTGACGAACAATTCGAGATTGCACGTCACCGGGGCGAACAACTCAGTCTGGACGACTGCCGCGAGATCGCCGGCAGGATCGCTACTCCTCCACCACCATCGCCGTAACCATGCCGAACATGCCGTGCTTGCTCTCGGCGTGACTGAGGATGTGGCAATGGAACGCCCAGACGCCTGGCTCATCCGGTTCGGCGATGCAATCGACCCGCTGTCCAGGCGCGATGTTGACGGTGTCCTGCCAGTAGGGCTGGGGCAGCGCATAACCATCGAGCGCCACGACCTGCATCGGGAAACCGTGCAAGTGCATCGGGTGGATCATCAGGCCCTCGTTCATGAACCGGATCAGGACCTTCTGCCCCACCTTGGCGACGATCGGCTCGGTCGCCGGGAAGCTTTTGCCGTTCAGGCTGTACCCGCCGATCGGACCATCGTTCAGCACCATCGTGTAATCGATGTCGACCTGATAACGGTTCGCCTCATCTTTCTCCTCGACGATGAAGGCGCCCAGCAATCCCTTGGTCACCTGCTCGGCGGCATTGTGATGGGAGTGATACATATGCGATCCGGCGTTGCCTTCCTTGATCGGGAATTCGTAGGTGAAGGTCTCGCCCGGTTTGATCGGCGGTTGGGTGATGAAGGGCACGCCATCCATGTTGTTCGGCACCCGCAGACCGTGCCAGTGTACGGCCGTCGACTCGGGCAGTTCGTTCGTGACATGAATGCGCACGGTGTCGCCTTCAGTGACGCGGATTTGCGGTCCGGGCACGACTCCGTTGTACGTCCACGCCTCGACCGTTTTGCCCGGAAGGTACTCCCAATCGACAGCACTGCAGGTCAGGTTGTAGACCTTCACATCGCCGTCCATCTCCGGTTCGAGCAACTCACCGCCCTTGCCAGCGGTTGGTGCCGGGA
Organism: uncultured Sphaerobacteraceae bacterium; assembly: GCA_964461025.1. Taxonomy (GTDB): domain Bacteria; phylum Chloroflexota; class Chloroflexia; order Thermomicrobiales; family UBA6265; genus JAHBVL01. The sequence continues at coordinate 4,146 of CAYWSE010000118.1, forward strand.
AGGACTGAACTCCGGCCTCATGCATCGCGTCCATCTCGTCGACGGTCAGTTCGTCGCTCTGAGCGCTCGTGGAAGCGGTCGTTGGCGCATCATGGTCGTGCGACGCAGTGGTGGATGCCGCGATCACGGCGTCCGGATTGCCGAACGCCTGCGTTGCAATCCCTGCGGCGCCAACCAACCCGAGCGCGCCAAATGCTTCCACCAATCGTCGTCTGCTGACCGTGGTCATCTCTGGAGCGGCCACCTGTCTTCCTCCTTCTCGCGCACTGCGCGCTCTTCACCGACCGGGCGGACCCCCCTGGCCCACGACCCGATTGCGTCATGACGAAAGGATGGCAGGAGAGCAGCAACGCACTCATGGCAATGAACCAACTGGTGTTGCAGATTTGTGACAATTTTCACAAACTGCGGGCGACGTGCGCTTACGGCGTTTCCCGCACCGACCAGGTGGTAAAGGCATACCGCCGCTGGCAGCGGCAATTGGGATGCAGCGGAGGCTGCGGACCGTCATCGATGCGCCAGACTCGTCCCGCGTACGGTGCGCAGTGCGGGCAGACTCGCTCGTCGAACGATGTCTGCCAGCGCGTCCAGAGGGTCGGCGCCAGCGTCCGGTTCGTGCTCTCGACACCTGTGGCGGCGGTGATCGCCGTCTGCGCGAGCGCCACGACACGCTCCGCCCAGGTTGGGCGTCGCTCCTCTGTTGCCGGGCGAACCGGCGTGCTTCCACTCTCACGGGAAAACCCGATTGGCATGCATCATCTCTTTCTGTCGTTGCGGCAATGGATATGGCAAAATCGACTGTTGGCGATTTCTGGTTTCGTTCGTCTGAAAGGTCCCTCTGTTGATGATTGCCTCCAGGTTCAGGGTTTCCGTCGTCCTGTTCCTCGTCACTGCGATGCTGCTTGCCTCCGGATTCATCATGTCCGGTTCCCAGGCCCAGGAGTCGCGAGAGACAACGGTGTTCGAAGTCGGCAATTTCGATGAAGTTCATCTGCGCGGCGCCGGAACGGTAACGATCGTGCTCGGCGATGATTCCCGCATCGAAATCACCTCACCGCCCAGCATCAGCCGGCTGTTTTCCATGCGCGTCGAGGATGGCGAACTGACTGGCGGATTCGCGGCGTCGGTTGCGTTCGATTTGTTGACGAGTGGCGGCATCGACTACGTGATCACGACGCCGGCATTGACAAGCCTCGACCTGAATGGTCCGATGCAGGCGACGGTCGATGGCATCATTGCCGAGCAATTCGAGCTCGATCTCACCGCCGCGGCGCAGGCCACACTGACCAATCTGCAGGTTTCGACACTCGATGTCGAGCTCGATCTTGCGTCGTCAGCGACCGTTTCCGGCATCGCCACGACCCAGGAAATCGAGCTGAATCACATGTCGAATTACGATGCCGCGGAGCTCGATTCCAAACAAGCCACAGTCGATTTTTCGTCGGCGGCGACCGGCACCGTCCGCGTGTCTGACTCGCTGACCGGCTCGGTCACCAGCGGGGCCACTCTGCACTACCTGACGGAGAACGCCACGGTCGATGTGTACGTCAGCAGCGGCGGCGCCTTCGAAGAACTGGCATTCACGCCGCTCGCCGCGCCGGCTACGCCTGTTGTGGCCGCCACGCCCGCTGCCGCCGGCCCTCAGGAGCTTCAGGTGAGCATTGCTCAGTTCAAGTTCGACCCGGCGACACTGGAGATTCACGTCGGCGACACAGTGACCTGGACCAACAATGACAGATTCCCCCACGACGTCACGCAACTTCCCGCCGGAAGCGGTTTCTCGTCGCCTCAATTCGGCAAGGGCGAGTCGTTTTCCGTTACCTTTGACGCAGCGGGCACGTACGACTACTACTGTGCCCTCCATCCGATCATGCTCGGAACGATTGTCGTGACAGAGTGATTCCGCTCTGCCGGCGCGAAAGGAACTACTCCATGAAACTGCACCAGTTCTTCCGGCTTGCCGCCGTTGCCGCTCTCTGCTCGTTGGCGCTGACTGGGGTCACCACGCAGCTGGCAATCGCGCAGGAAGATGCCACGCAACGTCACGCGCTCGACGGCGTCGACGATGTCTCGATTACCGGGACCGGTGACGTCTTTATCACGATCGGTACACCCGCCGAGGTGACAATCACCGGACCTCAGGCATCCCTCGATGCACTCGATGTCGTTGTCCGGCAGGATGAAGTCGAGATCGAATCCAGAACCAGCGACGATACCCAGGTCGACGGGCTTCGCTACGATGTGACCGTGGCCAGGCTCGACGATCTCCGCTTGCGCGGTACGTTGACAGCAGAAGTAACCGGATTGCAGGGAGAAGACTTCGATCTGGAGATCGATGGCGCTTCGACCGCCGCCATCAACGATGTGCAACTCACCGAGTTCGATGCCGAGCTTCGTGGAGCGTCTCTGGTGACGGTCTCCGGAACGACGTCGGTCGTTGATGTTGAGGCGCGGGATTCGTCGACCTTCAATGGCGCGAACCTGAACGCGCGGGAGGGCGATGTCGAAGCATTCGACGCCGCACACGTCATCGTCACTGTCACTGGACTGCTCGATGCTGAAGCGCGATCGGCGGCCGTTATCGAGTATGTCGGCCAGCCAGGCTCCACTGACTTCGAGACCCGCGATGCCGGGACGATCCGTCAGTTCACCGGCGCTGTGGCGACCCCTGCTGCCTCGCCGTCCGCAGGTGAGTCAGGCGCCGCTGAAGTCTCGCTTGCTGGTCGCGCATTCACACCTGCGACAATCGAAATCGCAACCGGCGATCAGGTGACGTGGAACAACAACGATGATTCCGCGCATACCGTTTCCGCGTCGGGAGGCGCCTTCGATTCGGGAAACCTGGACGAAGGGACGAACTTCAGCTTTACGTTTGACGAAGCAGGCGAGTTTCCCTACTTCTGCGCCTATCATCCGGAGATGCAGGGAACGATCATCGTCGGTTCCTGACGGGAACTGGGTTCAGTCACGCCAGCCAGCCGCCGGTCGCCCGGCGGCGTCGCGCCTGCATCAGCGATTCTGCTTCACGGAAGTACCGGTCGGCCACCTTCTTAAGCGTCAGTCCTCCCGTTTCGACGCCTCGCTTGCTGAGCTCGACCGCCCGTCGCATCAGGGCGCTTGCCGCAGCCAGCAACACAACGATCTCTTCGTCGCCACTCCGAATATCGACATCATCGACGTCATTCGCGACCAGCTCGCGACGAGCGAGAAAATCGACTTCCCACGTTCCGCCGGCGGCTGGCCGGCTGAGCACCAGACCTCCCTTCCACCACCGCCACGATTGGCCTGAAGTCCACGACCGATCCAGATCGGTCCGTGTGCGCGGCATGGCGCCGCCATTGCCATCCCGCACGGCAACGATGTCGCTGCCCGCGAGGTCGTCGTCGACTGGCACGGTCGTCGCGCCGTCCGTGACGATGACCGTCTCGGTCTGTTCGGCCGGGAAGCGGACGCCGTAACGGCGAACGGCATCGGCCAGCAACTCGTTCAACGTAGCGTCGTCCCAGAGTGGTGTTCCGGAGCTGTCTTCCAGGCGGCGCCGGAGCATCGTGCGCAGTTCGAGTCGTGTAGTCATGCAAGATCCTTCCTTCTATATGGGTGACGAGACATAGGCGACGCGACGGCGAGGACCGTGCAGCGAAGACTCGGGCGCTTCCCATTTTCCAATCGCCCAACCGCAATCAAAGTTGACATATCGTTCCGAGTTGCTTAAGATCGGTTTATCGGCCACATTTTTTCGGCAATCGACCGCTTCTTCCGGACGGTCAACGTTCCCATTTTCAGAATGAACCAGCGATCCAATGCGCTCGCCACGAACCTGAGAGGTGACGAGAGATGGACGATCGGCGTTTCGACACACTGACCCGGATGATCGGACAGGGAGCCTCACGCCGTTCGGTTCTGAAAGGTCTCCTGGGCATCGGCGGAACCGCGGTCGCGGGAACTGCCGTCGCGAAGGGTGTCGAAG
>CAYWSE010000119.1:0-7431 GCA_964461025.1 uncultured Sphaerobacteraceae bacterium
CCAAGCAGTCGATCAACGGCATCGGATCGGATGGTCTGCTCTATGGCAATGCCGGGCAGTTGTGGAAGCAGGCAGTGGCGGTTGGCGCGGTGGTCATCTATGCCGCTGTGGCCAGCTTCGTGATTCTCAAGGTGATCGATCTGCTCGTCGGTTTGCGGGTGCCGGAGGATGAGGAAGTCCTCGGGCTCGATACCTCGCAGCATGGTGAAGTCGCGTACCAGCTTTAGGTCCAGGTCGTTCGGTGAGTCGTTTCGATAGACAGGAGATGTTCCATGATCGCACTTTCGTTCTTCCTCTTCGCGCTGCTGTTCGCGACCTGGCTGATGATGCCGGGCGGTGAGCGAAAGGTCTCGCTCGAAGTCGAGGCGCCGATGCTGCCGGAATCGCAGTCGGTCTGACGATCCCGTTCCTTCACGAAACAGGGAGCCTGGCAATCAGGCTCCCTATTTTCGTTTCGCGAACGACACCGGCAGCGCGCAGGGTTCTACGTTTCGGCCAGACGCCGGCAGAGCGCCGGATTCTACGTTCCGGCCAGACGCCGGCGTGAGCACGGGCGCCGCGTCAGAACAGCATTCAATGTGGCTGGGTGTTGCGGCGAGGCCTGCCTCGCTCGTGGGTGAGCGTTGCAGCGATATCGTGGCAACGCAGGCGTTGCCGCCGCTACAGACCCAGGTGACTATCCGAAATGGCGAAACCCGGCGTCGCGCATCGTCAACGGATCGCCTGGTCCTCCGGCCACGGCTTCGATGACTTCACCAAGCATCAGGAGAGAATCTCCGGCTTCGGTTTCTGAAACGACCTGACAGACGCAATACCCAAGGCCGCCGGCATACGCCTTTGTGCCGCTTTCCGTCGTCACCATCGCCTCGCCGAGTTGGGCGGCTTTGTCGCCAGCCTTGCTTTGCGGCCGGCCAAGACTCCCGGCCAGATCACGTTGACCGGCCCGGAGCGGCGAAACCGCGAACCGGCCGCTGGCGCGCATCAGGGAGAGCGTCGACGACTCGCGCTCGACTGAAACGACGACCATTGGCGGCTCGAACGACACCTGAGTGATCCAGTTCGCCGTGAAAATGCCCGTCTTCTCACCGTCGCTGGCGCTGACAGCGAACAGCCCATAGGTGAACGATCGCAGCACCGCCTTCTTTGCGGCTGGATCGAGTGTCACACCTGGCTCATCCATCGACCAGATCGAGCGCCAGCATCGCCGCATTGGCGATTGTTTCGGCATCGATGCCCATGTGGGTGTACAGGTCATCGCGCGAGCCGGACTGACCAAACTCGTCGACGCCAAGCGGAACAACAGGAACGCCAAATACGCCGCCAAGGAAGCTCAGGGCGTGAGAAGCGCCATCCTGAATAGAGACGATCGGCGCTTTCCGTTCGGATGGCGGGATCAGCGATTCAAGGTGACCGAGATCGAGCGACGAGGCGGCGCGTCGCAACTGCGCCCGCCTGGCCGTCTGAAGGTCGGTGTAGAGGCGGTCGAGACTGGTGGTGTTGATGACATTTGCCGCAACGCCTTCAGCCAGGAGCAATTCAGATGCGCGAATCGCCTCCGGAGCCATGATGCCACCAACGAAAATGTTAACCGTTTCGCCATCCTGTCCGGCTCGATCGACGATTCGGTATCCACCCGCCACGACCTGCCGTCGGAGCTCGTCCTCGCCAAGCCGGTGCATTGCCTCAGTCATCAGCGACTGGTCGATCGGTTTGGTGGAGAGACGGAGATACGTCGATTTGCCGGACTTGCGGTCGCAGCACTGCCGCAGACCCTCCAGTAGTATCCACTCGACTTCATTGGCAAATGCCGGTTCGTAGGTCACCACTTCCGGCAGCTCGAGACCGATCGAAGGAGTAATGGTGCTCTGGTGAGCGCCCCCTTCCGGACTGAGCGACACACCTGCCGGTGTGCCAGCAAAGATCATCCGTGCACCGCCATAGAGACTGTAGATCAGCGCATCGAGACCCCGGCAGACAAACGGGTCATAGACTGTGCCGATCGGAATCAGGTGCTGACCGGTCAACTCCCATGAAAGTCCGAACTGACCCAGCGCCATGAACAGGTTCATCTCCGAGATGCCCAGCTCGATGTGATGCCCGGATGGACTCGGATTCCACTTGAGCATTTTCGGAGCGCCGGCATCGTAGTCGGTCGCCGTTTCCAGTGCGAATACACCCGTTTTGTTGATCCAGGCGGAAAGATGGGTCGACGTCGCGACATCGGGAGACATGGTCACAACCCGATCCCGCACTTCTTCGAAATCGGCTAATCGGGCGAGCGACCGGCCGAGCGCTTCTTGCGTCGAGGTCGAGGCGGGATGCCGGGTATCGAGCGTCACTGGGAGTTTTGACGGATCGAGAAGCGTTCCATCAGGCCCTGACTCGTCACGCAATCGCTCAATCGATGCCGCAACGACTTCAGCGCCCGCCGAACCGGCAGGCAGAGGAGCCCAGACATCATCTGGATCGACGCCGAGCTCGATCTGCAATGCATCCATTTGATTCTGCGTCAGCAACTGGGAGTGATTGAGAGGATCGCCAGCCATCGGCAGACCGAACCCCTTGATTGTGTACGCAAAGACGACAGCCGGCGCATCTTCGACCTCGTCGGCCTGGTTGAGAACATCGATCAAGCGTGGCAGATCATGTCCGCCGAGGTTGGCGACGAGATCGCGCAGCTCGTCATCAGCCACATGCTTCACCGACTCCACGAGTGATTTGCGGTACTTCGCATCGGTAACCGCTGTGAGCCGACGGAGAAGCTCGGCGCCATCTGCGACACGAATCAGCGACTGGTACTCCTCGTTGCTGGCTTCGTCGATGCGGCGTCGCAGCGCGGCTCCATGCGGGCCTTCCATAGCAGCAGAGAGTCTGCTGCCATACTTCGCTTCGAAAACGCGCCAGCCAGCGCCCGAGAAAAGCGCTTTTAATCGGTCGGCCCGCACGCCCGGAATAACGCGGTCGAGACTCTGGCGATTCAGATCGACGATGAGAATCACATTCCCCAGACCGCGAATCGCTTCTTCGGCGACGGTTTCCCAGACATTTCCTTCATCGAGCTCCGCATCACCGATGAGCGCGACAAAACGACTCGAGGAGACGTTGCCGAAATGCAGCTCGCCATATTTGCTCGCGAGCGCCGCAAAAACGGGAGCCACCGCACCAAGACCAACCGAACCCGTCGAAAAATCGACTGGGTCGGGATCCTTTGTGCGGCTGGGATAGGACTGCAGTCCCTTGAACTCCCTGAGTGTCGTCAGATAGGAGCTATCGAGGTTGCCAAGCAGATACTGAGCGGCGTGGTAGGCAGGAGAGGCATGCGGTTTGATCGATACACGATCGCCCGCTCGCAAGAAATGGAAATAGAGCGCCGTGATGATCGTCATCACCGATGCCGACGATGCCTGATGTCCACCGACCTTGGAGCCGTCGGTGTTGGGTCGAATGTTGTTGGCGTGATGAATCATCTGGGCCGAAAGCCAGAGCAGGCGTTTTTCGACCTCAACAAGTGCGGCAGTCTCGGCGTCTGTCAGAGCGGGAATATCGCTGACAACTGGGGCTTTGAGGCTCATGTGCGAGCGGTCTTCCTTCCGGCGCACTCGCGCGCCACGGGGAGCAGAGTCGTTGCACCGTAGTATGCCGCAAATGCTTGACATCGGGACCCCATTGTCGCACGCAGGGGGTCTCAGTTCGGGCACGCATCGCGCCCGTTTCAGAGATACAACTGCGATGAAGCAGTCTGTACGGACGCGTATCGACCAGAAGTCATTCCGACCGGAGCGAAGCGGAGTGGAGGAGTCTCTCGTTCGGGTTCGCTGGCGATCCGAAGACTACGCTGCCGGGATGCTTCCCACTGTGGCAGGAGATGCTTCGACTGCACTCCGCTGCGCTCGGTCCCGCTCAGCATGGCGGCTTTCTTCCACGCAGCGCTGGCGCCTGCCCTCTGCATGGCGTCTTCTGAAAGGAAGGGAGGGCACGAGGCCCGCCCGTTCTCTCGCGGCTTTGGCATCAGGAGGGCTGCAACTCGGTGTCGGCGCCCGCAACGGGTGAAGCTTCGACCGACGTGGCGATGCCGATCGCCTGGTCTGCAAGGCCGTGTGGATCCTCGAGACCGTTTTGGGGTTCCGGTGGTCGATGCGGGTCGGTCGGACGAGGTCCGAGGACCGCCGTCACCTCCGATGCATCAAGCGTTTCCTTTTCCAGCAACAGCGACACGAGCGCATCGAGCTTCTCGCGATGCAACTCGATCATCGCGATCGATCGCTCCAGGGCGCTTTCGATGATGTCACGCACGGCGGCATCGAGGCGAGTCGCTGTGGCATCGGAAAACGCTTTGTCCTGAACGATCTCACGACCGAGGAAAACGTGTTCCTCGCCAGTACCCAGATACACCGGGCCAACTTCGTCGCTCATGCCCCACAGACCGACCATTCGCCGGGCGAGGGCCGTCGCCTGCTTGAGGTCTGATTCGGCGCCGGTCGTCACTTCATCGTACACAACCCGTTCCGCCGCACGGCCGCCGAGCAGGGTGTCGAGGCGACCGTCAATGTATCGCTTGGAGACGTTGTAACGGTCCTCCTCAGGCGCCTGAATGGCGACACCGAGGGCACGGCCGCGCGGCACGATGCTCACCTTGCGAAGTGGATCGGTGCCGGGAGTGAGGTGCGCCACCAGCGCGTGACCGGCTTCGTGGGTGGCGACGACCTCCCGGTCACGTTTGTGCAGGATCGCATTGCGCACCGTCCCAAGCAGCACTTTGTCGAGTGCGTCTTCGAAATCGGCGGTTTCGATCAGCTTCTTGTTGCGCCGCGCGGCAGTCAATGCCGCTTCGTTCACCAGGTTGGCAAGGTCGGCGCCGGAGAAACCCGTCGTACCGCCGGCCAGACTGACCAGATCGACCTCTGCCGCCAGCGGAATCCCACGCGTATGAATCTTGAGAATCGCTTCACGACCCTGCTTGTCGGGAAGTCCGATCGTCACCTGCCGATCGAAACGGCCGGGCCGCAACAACGCGGGGTCGAGAACATCCGGCCGGTTCGTGGCGGCCATGACGATCACTTCCTGATTGGTGTCGAAGCCGTCCATCTCCACAAGGAGCTGATTCAGCGTCTGCTCGCGTTCGTCGTTCGAACCACCGAGACCGGCGAATCGCTGGCGACCGACGGCATCCATCTCGTCGATGAAGACGATCGCCGGTGACGCGGCTTTGGCCTTCTCGAAAAGATCGCGCACGCGACTGGCGCCAACGCCCACGAACATCTCCACGAATTCAGAGGCGGAGATGCTGAAGAAGGGCACACCGGCTTCACCAGCGACCGACTTGGCCATCAAGGTCTTGCCGGTTCCCGGAGGCCCGACGAGCAACACGCCACGCGGCAACCGGGCGCCCAGCTGATGGTACTTCGCCGGGTTGCGAAGGAAGTCAACGACTTCGGTCAGCTCGCGCTTCGCCTCTTCCTCACCGGCAACGTCGGCAAATGTGACCTGCGGGCGTTCCGGATCGTGCTGACGCGCCTTGCTGCGGCCGAAGCCAAAGACGTTCTGCTGACCGCGAGTCATCTGGCGGCCGAAGAATATGAGCAATCCGAGAAAGAGCAGAAATGGCAGGAAGCTGAAGAGCAACCCTGTCCAGATCGAGCTGCTGGCGTTCTCACCTCGAACAACGACGCCATGTTCGGCCAGGAGGTCCATGAGCTCCTGGTTATTTTGCTGAACGATGGGCGGGATCGTTGCATCGAGCGAGTCAGTGGAAACGACAGCGCCACCTTCCTCCGAGGTGACAATCTTCTCCGTTTCGGTGTTCCACAGCACGTCGTTTCCGAGTTCGACTTCGATTTCCGTCTCGGTGATGACTGCCTCGGTGACGTTACCTTCCTCGATCTGCGAGACAACAACGGTATATGGCACGCTGGTGAAAGTCGTTTCGTCGCCGGGCAGGAAGTACTGATAGACGTACCATCCCACGAGCGCGACAATCAACGCACCGATAATCCAGCTGGGAACGCGGGGCCGTGGCTTTTCCTCGCCCTGTTTCTTGTCCCCTTCATTGGTGTTCTGAGGGTCTCGGTTCAACAGTCTGTCGAGAGGATTCTTCGATGGAGACGGATCCTTGCCGCCTGGATCATTCTGCATGTGATTTACCAGTTTCCCTTATGGTGCGGTCGAGGCACACGACCAGTGGAAATCGTCACAAATGGAGTGTCACGAGAGAAGTGGTCTCTGTGTGCGGGGAATCTTATGGTGGTTGAGGCACCACTGCAAACCGCTGGATTGCGATTATGTGAATTTTACGTCACTCGGCAGCGGATTTCCACGTGTGCAGTGGTAGGATCAGCACCGGGTTCGACCGATCTGAACCGGATTTTGTGCAGAAAGAGTCGCCAGACGGATGAGTACACCAGATACAGGCGCAGCGTTTCCCGCAACCGCTGAAGTCGTCGTGATTGGCGGTGGTGTCGTCGGCGCCTCGACCGCCTTTCAGCTGACCCAGCATGGGTTGAAAGACGTTGTATTGCTGGAGCGCACACATCTCGCCGCCGGAGCGTCGGGCAAATCGGGCGCGCTCGTGCGTGCGCATTACTCGAACCGCCCTGAAACTCAACTGACACTGGAAAGCCTGAAAGTTTTCCGCAACTGGGAAGAGCGGGTTGGCCCTGGCGATCCTGGGCTGCACACGACAGGCTTTCTGCGGGTCGTCAATCCTGAAGACGAAGCCAATCTTCGCGCGAACGTGGCGATGCAACAGGCGCTTGGCGGTTCGAACTGGATTGTCGATGCCGAAGAAGTCCATGAGATCGAGCCATTGCTGTTTACTGGAGACATCTCGATCGCCGCCTGGGAGCCTGATACAGGGTATGCCGATGGGCCATCGACGGTCTACGGATTCGCGAATGCGGCGATCAGCGCCGGCGCGAAGCTCTTTGAGCGAACTGAGGCGATTCGCATCGTGGTCGAACGCGGCCGGGTAATGGGCGTCGAAACATCTCGCGGCACGATCTCCACGCAATATGTGGTCATCGCGGCAGGCGGATTTGCGCTGCCGCTGCTCGATCCGCTTGGTATCAGACTCGATCTCTACCCTCGCCGCATTCAGGTCGCGGTTTTTCGCTGGCCATTCCAGATGGATCATCATCGACCCCACCGCGTCGTTATTGACGGCATCAACCGGTCGTGGATGCGACCCGAAGGCAAAGCCGGAACGCTGATCGGGGTGGAGAGTCGCTCTGGAATCGCGGTCGATCCCACGAGCTACGATGAAACTGTCGACGAAGCGTATGTTGATGTGGCGCGGCGGGCGCTGGCGGCGCGGTTTCCGGTGTTCGACGGCGCGCTGATGCGCGGATCGTGGTCGGGGGTCGCGATGCAAAGCCCCGACGATCACCCGATCATCGATCAGGCGCCTGAGGTCGAAGGGTTGTTCATTGCGACCGG
>CAYWSE010000120.1:0-7359 GCA_964461025.1 uncultured Sphaerobacteraceae bacterium
CTCTCTTCAAGTCCCTTCCCAAAAGTGCCAAAGTTCAGGGCAACGCCTGCGTTGCTCGTTTTCGCCGCTTGCCACGCACGAGCGAGGTGCGTCTCGCCGCCGCAGGGTTGTCTTTTTGTAGGGCATCGACACGGAGGTCGATGCCTACGTGTGAGGTTCAATGACGACCGGCGCGGCGCTCCCCACAATGGCATCCGCCTCGATCTCGACGATCAGGTCCGGATTGACCAGCGCCGCAATGACGACCAGCGTCGCTGTCGGATGTACGTCGCCGAAGAACTCGGAAAGTACGCCCAGAACGGCATCACCGTCTTCTACGCGGGTGATGTACACGCGATAGCGATAGACGTCATGGATCGAAGCGCCCAGCGCGCCTAGGGCATCGGTGATTGTCTCGAGCGTTTGCCGTGTCTGCGCCGCCGCGTCGTTCAATCCGACGACCTGGCCATCTTTCCATGCCGTCGATCCCGAAATCGCCACCATGTCGCCGATCCGAATGCCGCGACAGTAGCCAACCTTCAACTCCAACGGACCGCCGGAGTAGTGCCGAATGCGCGTTGGTGTCGTCATGACGTGACTCCTGTTGTTTCGCGCACGCCACCCTGGGCCGCCGCCATTTCCCAGTCGATGCCATACGGTTTCTTGGCATAGTCATAAAGATACCGGGCGAAATCGGCTCGCTCCGGATTGGTGATGCCCTGATGCTCCGGTTTGACTTCTGAAAACTGGAACATCAGCGTCACGTCACCATTCCGGTAGAAGAAATAGAGACTCCACCGCTCATCCCGCTCCAGCATCGCGAAGTCGCTCGACAAGCGATCGGCGTGTCGCTGCAAATGAGCGTATGCCGCGGCCAGGTCATCGACCACGAATCCAATGTGGTGCCAGCTCGACGGTCGGCCGTCCGAGAGTGGCGCAGCCTGACCCGCATCGAAGAGCATGATCGTCGTCGGGCCGGTGGTCAGGCAGGTCAGGTGGGCATCATCGCGCACGCATTGCATCTGAATGACGTCTTCCAGAAAGGCGCGAGCGCTCGGACGATCCGTCACAGTGATGGCCAGGTGGTCGAAGCCGATATTGCGCCAGGCGCCGTCCGACTCCGGAATCGGCGATGAGGTGGCGATGATTCGATTGACGCCCAGGAAGTCGTCGATGTCGCCGAGGAAGTTGTCCGGATAGATTTCGTCGCCGTTCGTGGTCCGGAACACAAGCCGGTTGCCGCTGATCGCGTCTTTCGGCAAAAGCGCGTGGAACGCTTCATGCACGATCTTGCCGCGCGGCAAGGTTCCGGAGTATTCGACCCCGTCGAGCTCGATTGTGAACTCCTGCGGTTGCTGTGGATTGCGGACTGCCATGTAGACGCTCCCATGTGCGTGTGATCGAAGGGCCGCGAGGCGCAAATTCACGCGTCCAGGAGGCCAGAAATCCGCAGCAAAGCGTACACTCGAATGGACTTTTCCGGTGATCCGGCGCTCACTATCCGGACCCTGCTTGCACACATATGACTCTGGAGCACTCGATGCAAACATCTGACACCCGTCGCCCGCAGTTGGGACCAACCCGGCTGACGATTGCCGCTGTCGTGATTTTCGCGGTGGGGTTGCTCGCCGGCTCGTTGACAAGCGGCGCCGGTCAGCTCAGCGCCACGTCGTCCATTGCCGACACGCCCGCCTACGCGATTTTCGAAGAGACCTGGAATCTTGTGCACGACCAATATGTCCTGCCCGGGGAGCTCGATGATACCGAGTTGATGTATGGCGCGACCCGTGGCATGGTCGAGGCCGTCGGCGATGTCGGACACTCGGCGTTTCTCGATCCTGCCGAAGCAAAAGCATTCAGCGCCTCGCTGAGTGGCGAGCTGATCGGCATCGGCGTCCGGCTCGAGTTCACCGGGAAATATCCAGAGATTCTGGCGCCCCTGAATGGCTCGCCGGCCGAAGCAGCAGGCATCGAATCTGGCGACGTTATTCTGAAGATCGATGGACAGGACACGAGCCGGTTCACCTCGACGCAGATCGGCAACCTGCTGCGAGGAGAGGAGGGTGTGCCGGTCGATCTGACCATTGGCCGGCCGGCCGCCGACATCGAGTTCGACGTCACCATCGAGCGCGCCAGGATCGAGATCGTACCGGTCGAGTGGGCCCAGTTGCCCGATGGTCTCTTCTTAATCAGACTCAACGAGTTTTCGGACGGCGCCGCCGAGGGCATAGCCGAAGCACTCGATACCGCGAACAACAGTGGCGCGACTGGCATCGTGCTCGATATGCGCGGCAACCCTGGTGGTTATGTGCACGAAGCAAAAGCGGTGGCATCGGAGTTTCTCCCGGCTGGCTCAGTACTCTATATCGAGCAGAAGCGTGATCAGGAAGCAAAACCAGTACTCCTCGACCGGGACGAGGGGCGCGCCCGAACGATTCCCCTGACGGTGCTCGTCGACGAAACGTCGGCTTCGGCGGCGGAAATCGTTGCTGCCAGTCTGCGCGACAATGGCCGCGCCGAAGTCATTGGCCAGCGAACATTTGGCACCGCGACGGTCGTCAGCTCATTCGAGCTCGACGATGGTTCGATCGCGGCGATTGGCACTGCTGTCTGGACTGCTCCGAATGGCGAAAACGCGCGAAACATCGGCATTTCGCCGACCATCATGGTGGAGCTTTCGCCGTTGGCGAACGAGATTCGCTTCGAGCCAGGCACGGAAATCAGCCTCCATGAAATTACCGAAGCAGGTGATGAGCAGCTCCTCGCCGCGATCGAAGTCCTGACGCCGGCAACGATCGCCACTGCGGTCATCACCTCGTGAACCCGGCGCCTGCCGAACGATCGGAATTGCGTCCGTATGGCCGCTCGACACTCATCTCCGGCGGCGACTCGAAAGCGCCAGACGACGTGGTATCGTTCGCGAACGTAGGGGGACCGCCCGCTGTTCGTTCCGTTGGTTCGAAGCAGGTCTGGCGAGGGACACGACCGTTCATGCTATCTGTCGAGAGCTGGCCAGAGCCGGTTGCCCGCGCATGGGGTCTGACCCAGCGATTTCAGAAGTTTCTCATCGTTGGCGCGGTGGGTCTTGCCGTCAACCAGGGCGCGCTATTCCTGTTGCACGAGGTCTTTGGTTTGCGCCTTTCGGTTGCTTCGCCGACCGCTATTTTCCTTTCGATGATCGTCACGTTTGCGTTGAATGAGCGATGGACGTGGCACGATCGCGGCACTGGTCCGGTGCTTCACCGGATGGGAATGTATTTCCCCATCAACTTTGTTGGATTGTTGATCAACTTTGGCGTCCTTTCGCTGCTCGTGCATACCTTCGATGTCCACTATCTGATCGCCAACCTTGTCGGCGCCGGCATCGCCGCCGTTTGGAATTTCGTCGTCAACCATCACGTCACATGGCGAAAGTGAATTGACGGCCGCCCCAGGTCCGGACATGGTTCTCTGACTCGACGCAGGCCAGTGAAACAGTAGAATGGTCCGAACGAAGCAGGCCCGTCCGCTCTGTTAACTGGTAAATTACGTCTGGTTGCATTGCGTTCTGCAGGTGCAGCCGCGCATGCGGTGGAATGGTTCTTGCTCGTTCGATTCCGCCTCTGCCATTGGCAGACCGAAGCAACACGTGCAGTCTCTGGAAGGAATCTCTGTCAATGCAGCCATCGAGTAATGGATCGTCAAATGGTGTCGCTGACGATCAGTCGACGCTGATCATGGGCGCCGGCCCAGGTGGTCTCTGTTCCGCGTATCTCTTGAGCAAAGCGGGGGTACCCGCTACGGTCGTCGAACGCGCCCCTTTTGTCGGTGGACTCGCGCGCACGATCAAGCGTGACACTGAGTATGGTGAGTTCAAGTTCGATATTGGCGGTCACCGCTGGTTTACCAAGATCGACGAGCTGAACGAGCTCTTTCGCGAAGTGATCGCCGAAGAGCTTCTGTGGGTCAACCGGGTCAGCCGCATTTATTTCGACGGCAAATACGTCGACTATCCGCTCAAGATCTCGAATGCGCTGAAAGCTGTTGGCCCCGTCAAGTCGGCGCAAGCGATGGCCGACTACGCGCGAACCAGGGCTATGCACAAGGCAAAGCCGGTTGAAATCGTCTCGATGGAAGATGCGTATATCGATCAATTCGGACCGACCCTCTACGAGCTCTTCTTCAAGCGGTATTCCGAGAAAGTCTGGGGGCTACCCTGCGATCAGATGAGCGGCGACTGGGTCGTCCAGCGATCCAAAGGAATGTCGCTCGTCACCGCCGTCAAGGACGCCGTCGTGCCCTCGAAGGGCAAAGTGGTCAGTCTCATCGACGAATTCATGTATCCGCGGTACGGTTTCGGCCGCCTCTCAGAGCGGATGGCTGAAGGGATCGAGCGGATGGGCAACGAGGTCCGGCTCGGCGCCGGTGTCACCAAGGTCCATCGCGAGGGAAATCGCGTCACCGGCGTCACTGTCGAAACCGAGAGTGGTCCGGAGCTGACGACCGCAACGAACTACATCTCGTCGATCCCGCTCACCGTGCTGGCCAAGATCATCGAACCGGCCGCGCCGCCGGAGGTGCTGGCCGCCGCCGACTCACTGACGTTCCGCAACATCGTTACCGTCAACATCATGCTCAAGCGTCGGCAAGTCACGCCCGACACCTGGCTTTACGTTCACGACAGGAACATCCTCTTCGGGCGATTCCACGAACCGAAGAACTGGAGTCCGGACATGGTTCCGGGCGAGGATTTCACTTCGCTTGTCGTCGAGTACTTCTGCTCTCCCGGCGACTCGATCTGGAACATGACGGAAGAGGAGTTCGTCAAGCAGACCGTCGATCACCTCGCCGACGACCTGAGCTTCATCGACCGCTCTGAGGTCATTGATGGATTCATCGTTCGGGCCCCCCGTGCCTATCCCTCCTACGTAATCGGGTATGAGGAGCCGCTGAAGCTGATCAAGGACTTCATCGACACCCTCGAAAACCTGCAGATCATCGGACGTTACGGGACCTTCCGGTACAACAATACCGATCACTCGATCGAGACCGGTCTCCTCGCCGCCAAGAACATCCTCGGCGAACACCACGATCTCGACCAGGTCAACGCCGAGAAGGAATATCACGAGATCAAGCGGGTCGAATCACCAGTCGCCGCGAACCGATAGGGCGAGGCCCCCCTTCGATGGATTCTGTACCGGGCGACAGACTGCTGTCGGACGTTGAACCGGAAGAGGGGCGCAACCCCAACGCCGCGACTTCTCGCCGCGGTCAATTCATCGAATCACTGGCATTCAGTGGAGCACAACGCTTCCTGATCGTGGTGCTTTTCGTCTTTCTCGTGAAACAGGCGCTCATGGTCGTCATGTTTCCCCCCTTCACGGGCCATGACGAGGTTGCACACTTTGTCTACATAAAGACTGTCGTAGACGAACAGCGTGTGCCGGAGTTACTCGTCGACGACATTCCCGATTACTTTTACCGCTACTGCCACTACATTCTCGATTGGACATACGAGCCACCGTGCGGCACAGACGAGTCTCGATGGGTGGAGGACCCGCCCCGGATCTTCAGTTGGGGAGCCGCCGGAAACTTCGACGCCGGACAGCAATACGTCGCCAACCATCCGCCGCTCTACTACGCGATCGCCGCGCCGCTCTACTGGGTAACCGATCCCCTCTCCTATGAGACACAGCAATATCTGGTCCGCCTGCTGGCGATCCCATTCGGTCTGTTGACCGTTCTGCTCGCGTATCTCACGGTCCGAACAGCATTTCCCGGCGATCGCTTCCTCGCGATCGTTGTACCGGCGTTCGTCGCCTTTCAGCCCCAAATCTCCTACGAGAGCTCGATGGTCAATCACGACATCCTCGGCATTGCGGCGGTCAGCCTGATCCTCTACCTGCTGGTGCGAGGCATGCGCGATCGTTTCCCTCTGTTCGTCGTCGCCTGCCTGGGTGTTTCCCTTGGTCTCGCCTTGTTGGTCAAAGGCAACACGATGGTCATTGCGCCGATCATCGCCCTGGCCATGATCCTGGGCATCGGTTGGAGGAACATCCGCGAGTGGGTGGGCAAGGGCGCCATTGTCGTCGCAATTGCCGGGTTGATGGCGGCGCCCTGGTACCTCTATCTCTGGCGCACCTACGGCAATCTCGATGCTCTCGATCAGGTCGAGGAAATGCAGCGTCCCTGGAACTTCCCTGCTGGCAGCTTCTCCGAGCAGTTGTTCAACCGCGCTTACATCTGGGAACGCTGGAAGGAAACGTGGGGCTCGTTCGGTTGGCGACGGATTCCGCTCAGTGACTGGCTTCTCTGGCTGATCGCGATTCCTGCCATCATCGCCCTGATCGGACTCTTCCTCTTGCTGGTTCGGCGGTTGGCGGCACGCCGGTCATCTGAGCTGCTCTCCTGGCTGCCGGGCGGACACCGTTTGTCTCCGTTGCAGACGCAAAGCGTCATTGTTTTCATCGTGTTCTTTGTGGTCTCCTACCTCGCCATCATCCAGTTCGGCACCCGGTTCGCCCTCACCCAGGCCCGTTACCTCTTTCCGACGGTCAACGCCATCGCCATCCTGCTGGCCCTCGGTTTGAGAACGCTCTGTCCCATTCGGTTTCGTCTCTATTTGCAGGGCGCGGTAGTCAGCGGCCTCATCCTGCTGACCCTGATCATCTACACGAAGTATGTTGTTCCGTACTGGTACTTCACTGATTGGTCGATCCTATGAACGAGCTCACGCGTGACGAGACAACCAGCCTGAGTGAGCGTTTCGATCGTGGACAGCTCATCGCCTGGCTCTTGCTGGGCTTGCCACTTCTTGTCTACGTGCTCGTCTGGCCGATCCGTGCGAGGCTCGATCGCGGTGTCATCGAGCGACATTCCGGCTGGTCGATCTGGAAGCGGATGACCGAGAGTCTGCCCACCGTGGGCCAGCAAATCCTGTTCGAGATTGCCTTTGTGGCGGGTCTGATTGCCTTCATGGTGGGCTCGCTTCTCCTAGTCTGGCTGGCGCTCGAGAAATCGCCCGCGAATCTTGAGTCCACGAGCGACTTTCTGGCGGACCTCGATCAGCCCCCCAGCGACTGATGTCTCAGCACGACGTTCTGGAACGACCGTCCCGCTCGCTGCTGGCTTGGGTGTGGCTCGTCTTCTTCGGCGGCTTCGCGCTCTGGACTGCCTGGCGACTCGGCGCCTTCGACCTCTGGACCACCATCACAATGGCGGATGGTTCGTCGGTTCGCTTTCCCGATACCTTTGCCACGGTCGATCATCCATTCCACGCCACGCGCGCCGAAACGCTCCGCCGCTCACTGGCCGATGGTGAGCTTCTTCGCTGGATCGGCAACCATCAGGGCGGTTATCCAGTCGAGTTCTACCCGCTCGGCGCCGCATGGATGGAAGTCA
>CAYWSE010000121.1:0-7305 GCA_964461025.1 uncultured Sphaerobacteraceae bacterium
TGGCCAGCTTCACATAGCGTGGACTCCGGCGGGCCGTTTCCTTCAAACGGTCGGAGAGTGTCTGGTCGTCCGGTGGTTCGGTCTCCTCCCAACCGGCATAGGTGTCACTCATTGGATGTTCCTCCTACCTGAAAGCGCCATATTGCGTGTTCCTTTGTGTTGACCAGCAGTCAACCTGGGTGGTGGAGCCACGACTCAGCGTCATGCTGCTGGGCCAGCGTCCGGTTCGTTCTTCAATCGAACGATGCCGGCGACAGTCGCCAGCGCCATGATGGCGGGCAGCAGCACGAAGGGAGCACCATATCCCTGCCAGTCCGCCACGGCGCCGGCAACAACCGGCCCAACCACGAGCCCCATGTCGCTGCTCAAGCGTAGCAATCCGACTGCCTGATTCGTTCCATTGCCGCGTCGCAAAACGATGTCGCCGCCCGAATTGACCGCGGCGATCTGTCCTACACCGTACAACACGAGGGGAATCGCCATCCAGATCAGCTCCGGAGCGACGGGCACAAGAATCGTGCCGATGACCGAAAAGCACATACCGGCGACAAAAACCGTCACCGAGCCCTGGATACGGATCACCCGACCGACTGGCAGGGCCGCAACTAGGTGAACCACCGTGATGATCATGAGCAGACTGGCAGTTACCTCCGCGCTGGCTCCGAACTTGCGCTGTGCATAGAGCGGCAACACCACCCAGATGCTGTAGTTCGCAAAGACCAGCCCGTTGAGCGTGAGCGGCAGCGCAAGTTCATGCAATGCGCTCTTCAATGCCAGTGGAGAGACTGCCAAAGCTGTCGCGTCCGCCGACAGGGTGTTGACTGACGGCATCGATCGTAGACGCGTCAGGAGCGCGAGGGAGGCTGCAACGAGGGCCAAAGCAGTCGACCATACGAATACCGAGCGCCAACCAAGGCTTTCCGTCAGGACTCCGCTGGACGTCAGCCCCAGGACACCCCCCACGGTCGATGCCAGCCCGAACCAGGTCATGGCCGCGCCTTCGGCGGGTCGCGACAGCAGGATCGAGCGCAATGCGGCATTGACCACCAATGAGATGCCAATGCCCTGCACGATTCGTCCGGCGTAGAGCACCTCAACCGACGGTGAAACGGCAACCAGCAATGAACCGCCGGCGAGCACCAGGCTCCCCAGCAACGCGGTCTTTGGAGCGCCAAACCGTTCCATCATCCACGTGGCCGGCACGTTGCCGGTGAGCCTGCCAAGGAACATCAGGGAGAAGATCAGACCGGCCCCGGCCGCCGTCAGACCGAAGTCTTCGCGAATCGTCGGCAGGGCAGGTGAAGTGATGTCGATCGTCCAATAGATGAGGGTAACCGTCAGCAGGGCCAGCCCGTAGGGCATGACAGTTCGTCGCACGCCCTGACGGGACAGCGACCCCGGTTGCTTCTCGCGTTCAGATGAGCCGGCGTCAGCGTCCAGTTCGGTCATCTTCCAGGCACTGTGTCAACCAAGACGCTTCCCTCTATCGGGATGCTGACCGGCTCACCGGCTATCCTTCGATCCATGAAGCAGAACAGTACACCGGCTGGCGAATTCAGCACGCATATGACTCCGGGCACGCGGTTCCCGGTTGCGACGCAAATACGCGACTTGCTGCACGATCGCATCCCACTCGGCGAACCGGAGCTGGCGATTCTCTCGAGCCCCCCCTTTTTGCGACTCGAGCGCATCCAGCAGCTCGGATTCGTGTCCAGAATCTGGCCGGGCGCCCGCCATGCCCGTTATGAGCATTCGATCGGCGTGTTTCATCTGGCCCGTCTGGCGGTGCAGCGACTCCGCCATGCACCGGGAGGATCGACGATTTCCGATACAGACGCGCGCACACTGTCTGCCGCCGCACTCCTGCATGACATCGGCCACTATCCCTTTTCCCACGCGATCGAGGAGCTGGGGCCTCCCGTGATCAGTCACGAAGAAGCCGGACGGCGGATCATCCTGCAGGATCCCATCGCCTCCATCCTCACATCGCGCTGGGGCATCGATCCAGAACGGGTTGCGGCCATCGTGGCGCCCGGCGACCACCCGTTGCCGGCGGTGGATCAGCTCATGCGCGGCATTCTCTCCGGACCACTCGATGTCGACAAACTCGACTACCTGCCGCGCGACGCGATTGGCTGCGGCGTTCCCTATGGCGGCGTCGACACATCGCGACTGATCGACAGCCTGCGCATCGCCACCCCGCCTGGTGAAACCCAGCCTGCCGTGGTGATTGATTCCAAGGGCGTCAGCCCTCTTCATTCGCTGATCAATGCCCGGCAGGAGATGTTCGACAACGTTTACTGGCACCACACGAATCGCGCCTGCATGGCGATGCTTCTGCGTGCCGTTCAGGATGCGCTGCTGGCGGGCGCGATCTCCGGAGCAGAACTGACGGGATTCGACGACCGCTCGCTCACACAGCGACTGTCCGAGCCGTCGATGCCGGAAACGACGCGATACCTGAACCGGGCGCTGGCAGAGCGGCGCATCCATAAACGCGCGGTCGAGTTCAGCGCCAACGCCAAACCTGTTTTTTCGCAGCTCTCGACGCTCTTCGAACAACCAGCCCGCAGGCGGGAGATCGAGCTGGCGATGGCGAAGCGATTCCAGCAGCTCACTGACCGGCATGTGACCGAAGACGCGATCTTGATCGATATTCCCAAACCGGAGAAATGGCGTACGAACGTCTGGGTGCAGTTCGAACAACCACCAATCGGCTTCAGCAATCTGATGCCCTGGCGGGAGGTCGTTGGTTTGTCCGACGATGATTTCAAGCGGTATGAAGACCATCGACGCTTGATCCGCATCGTCGCTCACGACGCCGTGCGCGATGATGTTCGCGGTTCCTGGGAGTCACTCCTTCTCCCCGAACTCGGGTGACGATTGGTCGTTCCCAGACCAGGATTTCGTGCGATCACCACGTCAAACTACATATCCCTTCGGCGACGTCGTGCACAAGTCCGGAACCGGGATTAGGGAAATCTGCGTATTTACCATCTCATACGTGTAACCTACAATCGTCGTATTCTGAGAGGCGTCTGAGAATGCAGTCGCCGGTCGGTTTTCCGCAAAGGTCGTGACGAGCAGGAACGCTCAGATAATCCCGGGTTGAGGGCACACGTTGTGCATCGTCTGGTTGGAGGCGACGAGGAAACAGGATGGACGTTTCGAGAGTGCGTGAAGCATGGGGGCCAAAACTACCGGCTCTCCTGACAACGCATCGATCGCTGCGAGCATTGGCGTCAGGTTTTGCGCCACTGCTGCTCCTCTATGCTCTCTATACCCTCCTGCGCTGGACATTCGTCGAGCGGGCATCGATGGTTGGCGATCACAACGCGCAATCAGTCATGCACTTCGAACGCCGCTTTGGCATCGACTGGGAGCAGTGGATTCAATCACAGGTCATGCATCACGAGGTGTCGATCTGGTTCGTCAATCATTACTACGTCTATGCATTCTTTCCCGTTCTGGTCAGCGCGGCTGTCATCGCGGCCATGCGGGCGCCGGCCATCTTCCAGAAGTGGCGGAACGTGTTTGTCGTGTCACTGGGGATGGCGCTAGTAGGCTTTGCGTTTTTTCCATTGACGCCCCCGCGCTTGCTCGGCAGCGACTCGGGGTTCACAGATACGCTGATGCTGAAGGGTCCGCAGTACTACGGCGATGAGTCCGGATCATCGCTTTTCAACCTGTATGGATCGATTCCCAGCATGGTGAATGAGTACGCCGCGATGCCCAGCATGCATGTGGGATGGTCAGCAGTGGCTGCAGCGTTGTTCATTGTCGCCTTCCCTGGCCGCCGCTGGGTGAAGGCGCTGGCCGCGGCACACGTCGCGATGATGCAGCTCGCTGTCGTCGCCACGGGTAACCACTATCTCATCGATGGATTGATCGGGCTGCTGGTTGTTGGCGTGTCGTGGATTGTCGTCAACCGGCTGTACCAACACATCGAATCATGGTGGACACTCGAGCAGCGTTCGCAGGATGATTTTTCCGTTTGCCGAAAGTCGTGAGCAAATGACGGACGAGATCGATTTTTTGCCTGATCCGGAGGCCGGCGAGGCTCCCGCAATCGGTCGCAGCGACTGGCTTCTTGCGGGCTTTCTCCTCTATTTCTGCGCCGTGAGTCTGATCATTCTGCTCTTCCTGCTCCTCGCCTGGAACAACGCCTGATTCATCGATGTAGCGGAGAGGCCTGCCTCGCTCGTACGGGCAATGGGGCCATGCAGGCATTGCCGCTACAGCATGCAACCTGTCCCGCTGATCGAATACGACGAAACGGCCGCGGGAACGACATCCCCGCGGCCGTAGTACGACCGGCTCGCGCCGGTCCTAGAACGTCGGAATCGTGATCGCGCCTTCGTTGGCCTGCGTGACCAGCGACGCGTATTTGGCCAGAACACCGGACGTGTACCGAGGCGCCGGCGCTTTCCATGCCTTCAATCGATTGGCGATTCCCTCGTCGCTCAAATCGATCCGCAGCGACCGGTTTTCGATATCCATGATCACCTTGTCGCCTTCATGGACAGCAGCAATCGGACCGCCGACAAACGCCTCTGGCGCGACATGGCCCGCCATCAGACCCTTTGTGGCTCCGCTGAACCGGCCGTCTGTGACGAGCGCGCAAGACCCGCCGAGTCCCTGCCCAATCAGCGCAGCGGTGATGGCCAGCATTTCCTGCATGCCTGGACCTCCTCGTGGTCCCTCATAGCGAATGACCACCACGTCGCCCTCGTTGATCTGGTTCGCATACACCGCTTCGAGCGCTTCGTGCTCCGAGTCGAAAACGCGCGCCGGTCCCTCGTGATAGAGTCGCTCGTAGCCGAAAATCTTGATAACCGCGCCATCCGGGGCGATGTTTCCCTTCAGAATGACCAACCCGCCGGAATCCTTGATCGGTTTGTCAACGGTGACTACAACATCTTGCCCCGGGGTTTCTTTTGCACCGGCTGCTTCCTCTGCGAACGACTTGCCGCTCGCGGTCATCAGATCGCCACGGAGTTTGCCACCGGCAATCATCCGCTGAGCGACAAGCGGGGTGCCGCCTGCCGCGTCGAGATCGGCCGCGGCGTACCGTCCTCCTGGCATCATGTCGCAGATCAGCGGCGTTCGCCGGGAAATCTGATCGAAGTCATCGATATCGAGCTCGACGCCTGTTTCGCGGGCCAGGGCAAGAAGGTGCAGCACGGCATTGGTCGAACCGCCACTCGCGGCAACACCGGCGATCGCGTTTTCGAATGCGGCCCTCGTCAGAATGTCTCGCGGTCTGATGCCGCTTTCCAGCAGGCTCATGATCAGGCGACCGGCTTTGATTCCGATTTCCATCTTTTCAGGGTTGACCACACTCTGCTTGGTGCCGTCGCCAGCTTTGGCCTGATCCCAGGAGACGGCAGGCGGCGATGCCGTACCGAGCGGCGACAACCCGATGAACTCCATCGCCATTGCCATGGTGTTGGCAGTGTACTGACCGCCGCATGCCCCGTGGGTTGGACATGCGTGATCCTCGATCAGCTTCAGTTCTTCATCGCCAATCTTGCCCGCTTTGAACGCTCCGATCGCTTCGTACACCGAGCGAACCGTCGCTTCACGCATCTCGCCATTGATTTCGACCTCACCTGGCAGAATCGTGCCGCCATAGATAAGGAAGCCGGGGATGTTGAGGCGGGCCAGGGCGAGCGAGAGACCGGGCAGCGTTTTGTCGCAGGCGCCGAGACCGATCACCGCATCGAACATGTGGCCCCGACCGACGAGTTCCACTGAATCGGCGATGATCTCGCGGGAGATGAGCGAGGTCTTCATGCCCTCGGTGCCCATCGTGATGCCATCGGAAATCGAAACGGTGTTGATTTCCATCGGCACACCGCCGGCAGCCCGAACGCCCTCTTTCACTGCGTGAGCAAGGGTACGCAGACCGAAGTTGCAGGGCATGGTTTCGATCCAGGTATTGGCGATGAGGATCATTGGCTTGCCGAGATCCTCATCGGTCAGCCCGATGCCCTTCAGCATCGCCCGGGCGCCGGCACGCTCGACACCGTCAAGAATGTGCCGACTCTTATGTCGCGGATCGAAGTGCCCGTTTGAACCATTCCTGCCTGCCATTGCCCTGTCCTTCTTCCTTACGCCCCCCAGGCGCCGTGCTCTGGCGGGTGCTCGCTCAAGTATGCGAAAGTGTCGCACACTCGACAAAACTCTCCAACCGGTCAACCAATTTCCATGTCGATCAACAGAAGCGCATTCCGGCAACGACTGGCGGTCCGTTGCCGGAGATACAGTGTGTGCTTTGACGCCAGCGCCTCTTGTCACGGATACTCTGCCGGTGACAATCTACTGTTGCGTGGCGTCGATCCTCTTCCGCCGCGCTTCGATTCCTGTCTTTGTGCAAGGCGTCCAGGTTTCCACTCAATGTCGACGATTCATCGTGCACCGCAAACGCTCCTGTCTGTCAATGGCGACGCCACACGGCATCCGGACGATGAACATGACGACAGGGATATTCCCGATATCGTGGTGCGCCGGTTGCCGCTTTACGTCCGGGCCCTGAAAGACCTGAATGCCCGCGGGATTCCCTCAGTTTCGTCTGAGTCACTCGCCGAAGCGATTGGCGTCACCGCCGCCCAGATCAGGCGAGACCTGTCGTACTTCGGCCGCTTTGGAAAGCAAGGCAAAGGTTACGACACGCAGTTTCTCGGTGAAGCAATCGCCGGATTTCTGAAGATCGACCGGCAGTGGGATGTCGCGTTGGTGGGATTCGGGAATCTTGGCCGGGCAATCACGCACTACAAGGGCATGATTCCTTCCGCGTTCTCAATTGCCGTTATCTTCGACCGCAAAGCCGCCGAGCTCCAGGAAATGGCGCCCGGCATCCCGGTCCTGGCCGACGATCAGATCGAGTCGGAGGTCGCCCGGATGGGAATCAGAATTGGCGTCGTGGCCGTTCCAGCCAGCGCCGCGCAGGAAGTTGCCGACGGTCTCGTGGCTGGAGGCGTTCTGGCGATTCTGAACTACGCGCCCGTTGTTCTCCGCGTGCCCGACGACGTCACCGTCCGCGAGATCGACCCGATCAGCGCCATGCAGTCGATGACGTTCTATTTGCCAGACTGAGTGCATGGTTTATGGTAGATAGTATTTAGTGCCTGATCCCAAGTAGCTTGTTCGGTAGTTGCTGGTGTTGGCGAATAGTGTCTGACGATTGGCAGTGCTCCCCGCCATCTACTATCTACTATCAACCTCACTGCGCCAAATACCCTCCATCCACCGGCAGCACCGCACCGGTGATGAATGACGACGCATCCGACGCAAGAAAGAGAA
>CAYWSE010000122.1:0-7262 GCA_964461025.1 uncultured Sphaerobacteraceae bacterium
GCACTGGGCACTGGGCACTGGGCACTGGGCACTGGGCACTGGGAGTGTAGTCCGGTGCCCGGGGTGGGGCGTTGCCGTCTCTTGCCCTTTGCCTATTGCCTATTGCCTATTGCCTTGCGGCGTTTCCGCCTCAATCGTTGCTGGCGCCTTTGACCCATTTACCGTCGTCGTTCTTGTGGTAGCTCTTCTTGACGGCGCCCCAGGCGACGCGGTGGGCGCGCTCTTCGTCGTGGCCATATTCGTCCCAGGCGCTGTTGTAGCTTTCCTTATAGATGTCCTGCGCGTGGGCGGGGAGATTGTCCTTGACGCTGTCGGGGAGGTCGGAACGTTCCTTGTAGGGCATGGTGTTCTCCTTTCGACCTGCGAGATGCATGGGGTGTGCCAAGGACGGAGGCAATGGGCAAAAAGGGCACTGGGCACTGGGCACTGGGCACTGGGAACTGGGCACTGGGAACTGGGAACTGGGCACTGGGCACTGGGCACTGGGCACTGGGCACTGGGATTCTAGTCCGGGGCCCATTGATGCAACCCCGTAGCTGCGCATGGCATGCGCCCGGCGCATCCCGGACGACGATCGAACCCAGGCAACGCTAACTTGTAGCCGCGCACAGCGGTGCGCCCGGCGCAACTTGGACGATGCTCGAACCCAGGTAGCGCCACCTTGTAGCCGCGCACAGCGGTGCGCCCGGCGCGACCCGGACGACACTGGACTCCGGCAACGACCCGTCTCCTACCTACGCAGTCCCGGAGGGACTTTGTCGTCTTAGCCACACGTTTCAACGTGTGGACTGCCGGCACGGGGCCGGGGTCTACGCTCTCGGATGATCGGCCCACGATCTACGGCCTGCGAATCACGAATTTCACACCGCGGCGAGCTGGGCGCGGAGGCGGTCGCGGGTGACGAATCCGGTGGAGGCGCCGACGATCTGACCGTCGGGGCGGGCGACGAAAGTGGCGGGGACGACGATGACGCCAAGGCGGAGAGCGAGGTCGCATTCGGCTACGGCGTCGACGTAGCGGACGGTGGCCAATTCGGCTTCATCGTGCAGGAGCTGGTCGATTTCGGCTTTTTGCCGGTCGCAGGCGCTGCATTCGCGGCCATAGAAGGAGACGATCTGGGGCAGGCGGCGGTCTGAAGGGTCGAGGAATTGTCCGTGCGCGGTTCGGGCGACTCGGCGCTGGTTCCAGAAACGGAGGGCGGTGGTCGCGGCGAAGACGGCCAGGAGGATGAGCGCGGCGATGAGGAGGCGTTCGGTCACTGGGCGGTCAGGCCGTTCTGGCGGAGGCGGTCGAGGTGCAGGTAGATGAAGCAGCCGGCGCAGAAACCGAAGAAGAGGTTGACGGCGGCCAGGGCGATGACGATCCAGGCGAGCGCCCATCCGGCGACGGTCCAGCCGGCGAAGAGGAAAACTGCGCTGGCGATCAGGCAAACGCCGCCCATCGCCTGGGCGAAACGGTGTGGAGCGGGTGATCCGGGCTCGGGCGCGGGTTTCATGAGGCCTGACGGCAGGAGTACCTTGCGGTAGAAGAGCTGGAGCGGTCCATTGCCGGGCGACGCGGCTCCGACGGCGAGGCTGAGTCCGACGAAGAGCACAATCCACACACCGATATCAGCGCCGAGCACGAAGGCGAGGATGGTCAGCACGACGATCGATGCCTGGTTGAAGCGCAGGGCATTGGCGTCGATGCGGCCGGTTCTCAGGGCAGTGTTGTCAGTCATGGCAATGTCTATTCCTCAGTACCCGTATCAGGAACTGAAGAATACACGATTCGGCACCGGAGCATGCCTCACCATGTCATTCTGAACGAAGTGAAGAATCTCTCGTTCGGGGTGGAGACGACGCTGCCGGTGACCTTCCGCTGCGGCGGCGAGTTGGCAGACGCCCTCGTCTTCGCAAGCTCAGAGTGACGTGGTTTAGCGGAGGGGCACAAACCGCCAAAAACGGCTGTGCCGCCGCTCCTTGCCGTCTTGCCGACTCCGCCCTACGGACTTCGGTCGTCCCGGAGCGATTTCGGTGGACCGAGGATTTCCTGGACGAGAATCGCCTGCCGCAACGCCGTTTGGGTGCTGAGCATCTGACCGACCGGCAATCTCCGGCGAACCGGCGGCGCGACGACAACCGGGGCAAGTCCTGGTTTTCGTTCGAGTCGCTCGACGATTTCCTCGGTGCGGGGTCGCCGGATTTCCCGTTCCACCAGCAACTCCGGCTCCATCACCTCGATCCGCTCGATCCGTTCCACCCGTGGGCGGCTGACTGGCCGCTCCGCGGGCTCGGTTACCACATCCGGGTCGGGTGGCGGCGGTGGCGTTTGTGGCGGAGGCGCGGCAACCGGCGGCACGCGCCCCTCGATCGTTGGCGGCGCGGGAAACATCTCCTGGTAGACCTCGCCCAGCAGTGATTTCAGCCATTCCTCCAGCTTGCCTGGCATGGTTACGACCGCGATCCGGAGGTGGAGCCGGTATCAGGCGTCGCGTCGTCAGCGATCGATGAGCGCATTTCGGTGTCCGCCTGGATGTTCTGCATGCGGTAGTAGTCCATCACCCCAAGGCGACCACTGCGGAAGGCGTCGGCCAGCGCTCGCGGCACTTCGGCTTCGGCTTCCACGACCGAAGCCCGCATTTCCTGTTCGCGGGCCACGGCCATCGCCCGGCGCTCTTCCGCTTTGGCCTGGGCGATACGCTTGTCGGCTTCGGCCTGGTCGGTTTGCAGCTCCGCGCCGATGTTGCGGCCGACGTCGACGTCGGCGATATCAATGGAAAGGATTTCGAATGCGGTGCCGGAGTCGAGTCCGCGCTCGAGCACCAGCCGGGAGATCAGATCCGGATTCTCAAGCACTGACTTGTGCGAATCGGCCGAGCCGATCGAGGAAACCGTACCTTCGCCGACGCGGGCGATGATCGTCTCTTCGCCGGCGCCGCCGACCAGGCGGTCGATATTGGCGCGCACCGTCACCCGGGCCACAGCGATGACCTGGATGCCGTCCTTGGCCACACCACTGACGCGGGGCGTCTGAATCACCTTTGGATTGACGCTGACCTGCACGGCTTCGAGCACGTCACGGCCAGCGAGGTCGATCGCGGTGGCCCGCTTCCAGGGGAGATCGATATTGGCGCGGTCGGCGGAGATAAGGGCCTGCACGACCCTGGAAACATCACCCCCGGCCAGCAGGTGGGCTTCCATCTGGCCGAGATCGAGGTCGAGACCGGCTTTGGTGGCGCTGATTGCCGGGCGGACGATGTCGGCCGGGTTGACCTTGCGCAAACGCATGCCGATCAATGTGCCGAGGCTGATCCGCACGCCGGAGAAGATCGCCGTGATCCACAACCCGATCGGCACGAAATAGAAAAAGAGAAAGAGCAGGAGCAGCGCCACCACAACAGTGATGATGATCGGGATTGCTGTGTCCATGAATCCTCCATTCGAGCCGGCTCGATGCCGCGCTCCGAGCGCTATTGCGGCGCAGTCGATTGATCCCTTGCCTGCCGCACAACGATCCGGTATTGATCGTCGCGCAGCACTTCGATCGGCTCTCCGTGGGCGATGTAATCACCATCGGTGACGACATCCAGCCGCTCACCATTGAATCCACCAATACCGGCGGGGCGGAGGTCGCTGAGCGCAACGCCAATGGTTCCCACCGGCAACAGCGCCCGGGAAACGAGCACGGGAGGCGGCGCTGGGCCTACCTCGGTTGTTCCAGGCTGGGATTGAAGCGGCTCCATCGATCCGCCGCCGAACCACTTCAGCCAGCCCCGGTCTGCTCCCTCGCCGGTGTGCACTGGTTCGACGATCGACCCGGTGACATTGTCCGAAAGGATCATGCGGCCGAACATCCGGGATCTCGGCAGGATCGTGAAGAACGCGATCGTGCCAATGAGGAGTCCACCCAGCACGACGCCAACCACGATCAACGCCTGACGAGTTTGCTCGGGCGTGCGGACATCGCGATCGGCCATAGACAGAAAGATTCCGGCTCCGAGCGCGATCAGTCCCAGGATGCCCGGGATGCCGAATCCCGGCACGATCAGCAACTCGACCGCGATCAGGAACAAGCCTATCGCAACGAGGATGACATCTTCCCAGCCCGCAAGCCCGGCCAGCATGTGTCCATAGAAGAAAAGTCCGAGGCAGAGCAAACCGACGAAGGTCAGGATGCCGATCCCTTCCGTGAAGAAGCTGCCGACGATCAGCAGCAGTCCACCCAGCAGCAGGAGTGACGCGACAACCGGTTCGGTCAGGAAGCGGACGACCTCTTCGGCAAAGGTTGTCGAGACTTCCCGGATCGGCGCGTCGCCCAATCCGAGCGCGTCCAGAAGCTCGGTGCGATTTTCATAGATGCCTTCCGCATACCCCACGTCGATCGCCTGTGTCGAGGTAAGCGTCAGGAGCTGGTCCGCAGTGTCGAGGCCATCGATGACCACCGCCGGGTCGACCATCGCCTCGGCGATGAGCGGATTGCGTCCGCGCGCTTCGGCGGTCGAAGCGAAGGTCGAGCGGACGGCGGAGATCGTTTTCTCACTCGCTGTCTCACCAGTCACACCGTCGATCGGCGTGGCAGCGCCCATGGCCGCTCCGGGCGCCATGTAAATCTGTTCGGACGCGATCGCCACCAGCGCGCCGGCAGAAAAGGCCGACCGGTCGACAAAGGCGATGGTTGGAACCTTGCTGCCGAGCAGTGCATCGCGCATCTGCAGGACGGCGTCGAGACGGCCGCCGGGAGTGTCGATCTCCAGGAGGACCGCGCGTGCCCCGTCGGCTTCGGCATCGTCGAGAACGCGCTGTAGATACGGCGCCAATCCGAGATCAATCGTGCCGGTAATCGAGGCGACGATGACCTCGCCTTCGTCCTGTGCGCCGGTCCGAACGCCAGTCAAACCAGCGCACAGCAGGATTGCGCCCAGCACCAGAAACAGGGTTGTTCTCAACCTGGCGTGAGGCGTCCTGCCTATGCTCGTGCGGCCAGCAAATCGTGGAATTCTGGTGCTGCGGGCGGTCAAACGTGAGTCACTCCAGTACCCATTCTATCCTACGGACCGGAAATGCTTTGGTGGCCGGCATTCCGCATATACTGCGGGGCGCGAATCTGCCAACAATTTGGAGTCTTTGGGATGCCTGACGCGATCGACACAATCATCGTAGGTGCGGGGCCGGCAGGGTGCGTGCTGGCGAACCGGTTGACGGAGGATGCGGGGCAGTCGGTCTTGCTTCTGGAGGCGGGTCCCGATTACGGCGATGACCTTGCCGATTGGCCGCCGGAGCTGCTGGTTTCGGCATCAGTGGTGCTCGATTCGCACGTCTGGGGTTACCGGAATGCCGGCCCGGATGTCGAGCTGACCCGGGCGAGGATTGTCGGGGGGACGAGCACAGTCAATGGCTGTCTCTGGATACGGGGATCGGCAGTCGATTACGACGGCTGGGCTGAGCGGGGCAATCCCGGCTGGTCGTTCGACGATCTGCTGCCCTGGTTCCGTAAAGCTGAGAACGATCCGATGGGCGGCCCGTTGCATGGCGGTGATGGATATGTGCCGGTCAGCCGGACCCCGGAGTCCGCACTGACGGAACTCGACCGGGCGTTCCGGGAGAGTGCCGAGCGGCTCGGGGTGCCGTCGACCGCCGATCTGAGCGCGAATAACTGGCAGGAGCCGGGGGTTGGTCCACCCCCGACGAACACCGCGGACGGCGTGCGGATGAATGCGTCGTTTACCTATCTAAAGCAGGCTCGCTCGCGGCCGAATCTGACGATTCGCGCTGGAACGCTGGTCGATCGGGTGGTGTTCGACGGGCAACGCGCGATTGGCGTGCTGATGGCGGATGGCGAACGGATCGAGGGCGGCGAGGTAGTTCTGGCGTCGGGGGCGTATGGGTCGCCGTCGATATTACTGCGGTCGGGGGTAGGGCCGGCGGAACAACTGACCGGGCTCGGCATTCCGGTCATCCGCGATCTGCCAGGGGTCGGCGAGAATCTGTACGATCATCCGCTCGTCAATGGATTGCTGGAATGCGATGTCTACCCCGGATATGAAGGCAGCGGCCCGACGTTTTCACCGGTGATGATCAAGGCACGCAGCTCGGTGATCGATTCGGAAGTCGACCTGCATGTCTATCAGGGACAGGGGTTCAACGCCGAAACGGGTCGGTGGGCATTCTGGTTTTCGATCTCACTGCAGTACGCGCGGTCGCGGGGCCGGTTGTGGCTGACCTCGCGCGATCCTGAGGTGCTGGCCAGCGTCGATCACGCGTATTTCAGCGAGGCGGATGATCTGGAAGCGCTCTGCGACGGCGTGGAGTTCGTGAATCAGCTGGCGCGGACGGAACCGTTGTCCGAGCTGATCGAGCCGAACCTGGAGCGGTCGCTGACCTGGAATTCACGCGATGAGCTGCGCGAAAAAGTGCGGGCACAGGTCGGGACAACGTATCACCCCTCCGGCACGTGCATGATGGGTCCGGCGAGCGATCCGATGGCAGTGGTCGATCAGGAGGGGCGGGTCTACGGCGTCGAGGGGTTGCGGGTGGCCGATGCGTCGATATTTCCGACAGGACCTCATGGGAACTTGCACTTTCCCGTGGTGGCGGCGGCTGAGAAGATTGCCGATGCGATGCGGCGGTAAGCTCCTCGCAACTGGTGTAACACTCAGGGCTTTTCACCCGTATACCCAAGAAGTGATGCATTGAATCAAGGACCGATGCTCAGGCATAGTATCTGAGTGACGTAACGCAACGTTTGGAAAATTTCCATGACTCAGCAGTCCGTTTCCTCGCTTGGAAGTTTCCTGTTTCGCTTTCGGACCGGCGCGATGCTCACCCAGGAGGAACTCGCCGATCGATCTGGCGTCAGTGTTCGAACGATCAGCGACCTGGAGCGTGGTATACGGCAGTCCGCCCGGAGCGACACGCTGAAGTTGTTGGCCGGCGCTCTGGAGATGGGCGCTGCTGACCAGGGGCATTTTTTCCAGGCGTCGCAGCACCGGCAAACTCGGGTCGATCGCGCGGTTCAGGAGGAACGGAGGGCGGCGCCACGAGTACACGTGGGTGCCCTGACGCCGCAATCGCTTCCGAGTTACCTAACCACGTTTGTCGGCCGCGGGCAGGAGATTGGGGAGGTCCGAGACCTACTGAGGCGACCCGGCGTCAGATTGCTTACCCTGACCGGGACGGGAGGCATTGGCAAGACTCGACTGGCCCTGGAGGCAGCGCGGGCAATTGCTGATGACTTCGATTTCGGGGTTCGTTTCTGCTCCCTGGCGGCCATCGACAATGACG
>CAYWSE010000123.1:0-7181 GCA_964461025.1 uncultured Sphaerobacteraceae bacterium
TAGGCACTAGGCACTAGGCACTAGGCACTAGGCACTAGGCACTAGGCACTAGGCAAACGTAACACCCGCCGGCGATGTTGCCGGCGGGTGTTTCATTGTCGCGAATGAGCGCGAATGGGGCTGATCAGGGTGTGGGAGTGGCATCGGGTGAGGCGATGGGCGAGGCGAGTGGGGAGGCCATGGGCGAAGCGATAGGCGACGCTGCCAGAGGAGAGGCACCGGGTGATTCGACCAGGGGCGTTGCTTCAGGGGCCGCCGCGACCGTGAGCGAGGCGGGCGATGCGATGGGTGATGCCGCGGCGGGAGAATCGACCGCTTCCGGCGTACCGGCCAGCGGGGTGGCGTCATCGAATGGCAGCTCGGGTGGGATTTCGATGGGGATGGCCATGACGGCCGAGACGCTGCGGTCGGTCACTCTCATGGTGTTATCGATCGCCAGAGCGATGCCAATCGGCGTTTCCATCGATTCGCTGCCGGCAGTGACCAGACTGCCCAGGTAGTTGCCTTCGATATCGAACATCTCGACTGTTCCAGTGCCCGACGAGGTGGCGTAGAGCGTCCCATATTGGTCGAATGCCAGGTAGGGCTCGAAATAGGCCTGGACTTGCCAGGCTTCGACCGGCCACTGGGCGAGCGGGGTGCCGTCTCGGGCGAAAACGCTGATCCGGGCGTTGCCGGAGTCCGCGACATACACCCGGTCGTCTGGTCCCACCGCGATGCCGACCGGCTCGATGAACTGGGAGGGGTCCGAGCCATGCCCGCCCCAGGCCCGGACGAAGGTGCCATCGGGCGTGAAAACCTGGACCCGTTCATTGCCGGTATCGACCACGTAGATTTCGTTCGCCGTTGTGGCGATGTCGCGCGGTCCGAAGAATTGTCCCGGCAGATCGGTCGCCACTTGCGCGTCGAGCGTGTCGCCGAACGACCCGAATTCCCGTACGACCTGGCCATCGTTGTTCAGCACGACGACGCGATGGTTCCAGGTATCGGCGACGAGAATCAAGCCATCGAAACTGACTTCGATGCCAGTCGGACCGAGCCCTTCGGCAGTCACCTGGAACGAGACCGTCGAGTCAGGACCGCCCCAGGCGCCGCTGAATGAACCGGATGCATCGAACTTCTGAACGCGACCATTGGCGGAGTCCACAACGTAGATGGAGCCGTCGCCGGAATTGACGGCGATCCCGCGCGGCTGATTGAACTGACCGCGTCCCGCTCCGGTGCCGACTCGCTCATTCAGCGCGTAAGGTCCTGTGCTGGTAAAGAGCTGCTGAGAGAGGCGAGGTCCATACCCCAGAATCACCGATTCGGGATCGGGTTGGGTGATTCCCTGGCGATAGAGGAGGAAATCCATTCCTTCCGACCACCGGGCAGGAAAGAAAACGCTTTCCAGCACCGAGCTGAAACTCGGCGTCAGATATTGCGGTGGAATCCGGTTGCGACTGGCCGAAACACGGGGTGTGTAGCCGGAGGTGTCCATACCGGTCGAGTCCCGGCTGATCACGAGATCGGCTCCCGTGGTGACGGCGGTACCCGGCTCGACGACGCTGAGCTCCGGGTATTCCCGGAAATACCAACGATAGGGAAAGTCGACATCCGATTCTATGGCAATGACGATGCCATGACCTCCGGTTGGATCCTGAACCGTTGGCTGAAGCAGGGTCAGGTCGCGGGAGAGGTTGTTGATCTGCCGAACTAGCGCCTGCACCGAAGGGGGCGATGTGCGCTGCGCCACCAGCTCCAGACTGGTGTCGGCCCGGTAGTAGCTGAGATAGGTTGAGGAACGAATCGTGTATGCGCCGAGAAAGACGAGCAGCGCCGTCACCACGATCGCGCCCAGCGTGCTCCAGCGCGGTTCACCAGTCATGGCGAATCGTTCGCGCAGAAGAATCGCGCTGGCGATCGTCAGCGGAACCACGCCAATTGCCACGACGGCGAAGACTTCGAATGTGGCACGGCCACTATCGGAGGCAGAGCTGGCGCCGTCGAGCGCCACGATGAACGCAACCAGCGAAGCAATCGCGCCCGCCACAACGAGCAACAGCAGACCACTCGACTTCCACCGGCCGTTGCTCCAGCCAAGCCCCGCAACGATACTGGCAGCGCTTCCTCCTCCCATCAGAACCACCGGCAGGGCGACATGAATCGCGTGCTCCGGCATGCGACCTGCGCTGAAGCTGAACATCAACAGCGCGGTCACAAACCATCCAAGGAAGAATACCGACCCTAGGCGTCCCGGCCGATCGAAGACGCCTGACGCAAACCCGGCCACCGAGCTCAAGACAAAAACGATCTCATAGAGCAGCAACGCCAGCAGGAAGAACTGCGTGGGCGTTGCACTCGACTCGTCGGTCAGCAGTTTGACCCAGTCACCAATGGTCTCCCCGATGCCGGACAGCGATGACAATGAGCTGAGCCCCCGAGAGAAGAAGACCACGACGGTGACGACCAGGCTGGCAAGAAGCACAAGCCAGTTGAGGGGTCTTCCACCGAAGGCGTGCACGCTCTGCCTTACAGGCCCGGGCTCGCCCTGCTCCGCCAATCCTGCCAGCGCCAGACCGACGGCGATCGCGACAAGCACCGTGAGCGACGACGGACCCGACGCCACCATGCCGCCGATGCCGAATCCCGTCGTCACCATCCAGGCTGTGCTGC
Organism: uncultured Sphaerobacteraceae bacterium; assembly: GCA_964461025.1. Taxonomy (GTDB): domain Bacteria; phylum Chloroflexota; class Chloroflexia; order Thermomicrobiales; family UBA6265; genus JAHBVL01. The sequence goes on from CAYWSE010000123.1 coordinate 2,656, forward strand.
TTTCGCCATGTTGCCAGCGCTGGCCCGCCTTCAGAAAGGAGAGCAATGCAATCATCGTGAACGCCGCGACGAGTGTTTCGGGATTGGCAACTCGTGACTGATACAACAGGATTGGGGAAAATGTTGCGGCGATGCCCATGCCAAACGCCGCGGTGCGGCCGACAAATGGCGCCAGCCCCAGACTGAGAATCACGATGAGAACGCCAGCCAACGCCGTGACGAGCCTGGCCGAGGCGTCTGTCACGCCGAAAAGGAAGAACGAGAGCGCCTGTCCGATCAGGTGGCTTGGCGCGGTGTCTGGAAGTTCCATGCCCGTCAGCGGACGCCCGTCATAGAGGGAAAGCGCCTGTAAGGAACGTTCCGCCTCGTTGCTCGAGAGGGCGATCCAGTCAGGAACGATCAGGCGCAGCAATGCGGCAACCAGAACGATCGACGCTCCACCAACGGTCCACCATGACACGCGAGTCAGATCGAACGATCTGTCGAGCGCAGTCTCATTTTGCATGTGGGCCGTATCGGCCATGAGTCCCCCTTTGTTTCGCGTCCATCTCTCGCGAGCTCAACTGTTATAGCGAATCGAGTTATAGAGCGGCATCAGATCGTTTCGCACGTAGAGCCTGAACCGGGTCTGCCCGATGTTCGAATCGAGATCGCGATACATCACCAGTCGGTAAAGCCGGAGCTGATTGTTGATTTCAGTCTGATTGCCGACCGTGTCGAAGACCGAGCCCATCACATCGAGCGGACCATGGGGATCGTCCGGACCAGTCCACGCCGATCGACCTGGCGGAATCTCTGGTGCAATCGCGAAATCACGGTAGGTTTCTTCCGGGAACCACCAGCGAAGGACATATTCGGTAGCGGTGTAGTTTGCGAGCATCTCGGGCGAGGTGCCGGGGCCAGCCAGAATGATCGCCGCGTCATCCGCGGAATCCGTCATTGCTGATCCGACGAAGCGCTTCTGATCGTAGTCGCGCAGGTACCACTGGAATGGCCATGAAACGTGACTGTCGTAGATCACTTCGAGGTGTTTTCCGCCTGTCAACAGCGCCGATAGCTCGTCGATTTCGTTCATGACACGTTGCACATCCGGCGAGGTCTGCGTGTAGACGAGCATATCGCGAGGCACATCGGCCTCCTGGTAGGCGAGGCGCCAGCCGGCATGAACCTGAAGCAGGCCGAGACCAATGATTACCGCGGCGAGTGTTGCCAGCGCTGTTCGCGCCGGTCCTCGGAGCAACGTCCAGACAATCAGAGCGCCAATGACGACGATCCAGGGAATCGCGAGCCACCACCAGTGATCGACAGCGAAATCAGTCGCGACCCGGCGAAGACCGCCCCGGTTGCCAGTCGGCTCCGGAACAAACTGGCCAAAGCTGAGCCGCGCAGCCAGAAAAAACCACGATCCGCCCGCGAGCAGGAGGAAGCCGGTCAGCACTCGGTCTGGATGCTGAATCACCAATCTGCTGCGCAGAGCCAGGTGGCTTCGAGTCAGCTTCCCGGCGCGTTCCATCGCTATCCCGGCGAACATCGCGGCGAGGAGAATCCCCGGCAGCGCGATATGCACAACGAGCCAGGGCATTTTCTCGCCGCCATAGGAAAGTCCGGCAAAGATGAGCACGAACCAGACGGCAATGAACAATCGGAAGAAAAGATTCGGTCCGGCGGCGGCGCCAACGAGCGCTCGTAGTGTCTGAACCGCGATCACCAGGAGCATGAATCCGCCGAGCAACACAGTGAGGAATTCATATTGCGGCAGCAGCAGCAGAAAATAGAACCATGGCTGCTCCCCGCGCTGCACGTCATGTTGACCGAGCCAGTAGAGGAGCGTGCCGTCCGTGGCGACCGTCGACGTGCGCAGGCCGTTCATGTTCTGGAAAAGCGTTGTGTAGAGCGGCACGAAAATGGCCAGACCGGCGGCGAGCGCCATCAGCAGCCCGCTGCCATCATGGATCGCAGCGTTCACTGCTCGGGCCACGCTGCCTTCCCGTCGTTCTGGGTGGCAGGGAACTCCGCAATCGTCCGGCGCTACTGATTTTCGGGCTTCCATGACCAGCAGGATCAGTCCGGCGCAAAAGAGCGCGAAGAGCACGATGTACCCCAGGACCATCGGATTCGTCAGCACAGTCTCGTAGTAGTCGCGCTCCTGTTGGCGAGTCGGGTTGTTCCAGGGGATATCGAGCAACTCATCTTTCGTGGCGGTCGAGGTCAGTTTGAAGAGCGCCGCCGACGCGATCAGCATGAGGACGTGAATACCGACGAGCCCCCAGGCCAGTCGTGGCGCATAACGGCGCCACGAGCGGAAATACTCAACAAAGACAGTTGCATAGAGATATCCGCCGAAAATCGCCAGGATCGCAAAAACGATCTCATGATTGGTCAGCAGAAAGGCGATCGTCGCCGCGCCGAGAACCAGCCAGCGCCTGCGTCGCTCATCGACAAAGCGGACAACGCAGATAAACAGGAAGAGGGTCCCGGCGATCGTATAAATGTCGTGCCGGATGTAGCGGCTCTGATACAGGATCGTTGGGGAAATAAGAAAAAAGAACGACGCCGCCAACGCACCCCACCGACCCAGGAACTGTGGGGCTCGCAACAACCAGGGCAGCGCGACGATGAAGACGCCAAAAAGGGCCGGCATATAGCGACTTGTCGCATCGGTGGCCCCGAAGAGCCAGTAGACCAGCGCGTTGGCATGAAAGAGAAAGGGCCCGTGCATCAGCGGGTTGTGAATATAGCCCCGTCCCGTTGCTAGTTCCCATGAGTAATAGGTGTGGAGACTCTCGTCGTGATGGAGAGTCTTGGAACCGAGGTCCCAGAAACGCGTGAAGACCGCGGCGACGATCAGCAGCAGATAGGTGAAGGATTCCATCGAAATTGACGCCGGCAGGCGCGTCCAGTAGCTGGGTGCCTGGGCAAATGGGGTGTATCCGGGCAACGACAGCGTGTCACCAGCGCCAACGGCCGGTGCGCTGCCGAACTGCGACACAGTCGCCCTCGGAGCGGCCGCACCACCATCCCGTCCGCTGTGCTCTGATTGACTCTCGCGCTGCAATGAACTGCCCAACTACCTCAAGGAAGGTCTGCTTCAATGGCTGGCCAGTATACGACGCGGGGATACATGGGGTCCGGGGTAAGCAGTCCGAAATCCGGAGTTTTTGGGCGTTGTAGATAGCAGGTCGTTGGTCGCGGGTTGATCGAAGATTGCCCGTCACCCATATCCCGTCTCCTATTGCCCATTGACCGTTGCCCGTTTCCGACTATTTTGTGCTTTCGACACAATGACCACCGAGCTTACTTGGTGGCCGCCGGGCATTGCGGACAATATTGCGAGTCGATCCGGAGAAACTGTGCACCACGACCAATTCTCATTGTCACTTTGGTGACTGGCGCACGCGGATTGAGCTTTCCCCGCTTCGTACACTCCGCCTTGTAGACCGTTTCACTGTCCGGGGGGAGATAGAAATGCCGGAAATCAACGCAGGAGATACCGCATGGGTGCTGGCCTCTGCGGCATTGGTCATGCTGATGACGCCGGGGCTCGGGTTCTTTTACGGAGGACTCGTCCGCAAGAAGAATGTGCTCTCGACGATCATGCACAGTTTCTTCATTCTGTGCCTGATCGCCATTGTCTGGGCGCTGTGGGGCTTTTCACTCGCGTTCGGCGATGACAAGGGTGGGCTCATTGGCGGTCTGGATCACATTGGGCTCAAGGATGTCGGCGGCACGCCTAGCGAGCTGTACGGCACGACGATTCCTTTCTCGCTCTTCATGGTGTTCCAGATGATGTTCGCCATCATCACCGCGGCGCTGATCACCGGCGCGTTCGCTGAACGCAAGCGATTCAAGGCGTTTGCTCTTTTCGCTATCCTCTGGTCCACGCTCGTCTATTCGCCGATTGCCCACTGGGTATGGGCCGCGGGTGGGTGGCTCGCCGACTACGGCGCTCTCGACTTCGCCGGTGGCACGGTCGTGCATATCGCATCGGGTGTCAGCGCGCTCGTGGCCGCCAAACTGCTGGGCAAACGCGTTGGCTTTGGCCAGGAAAAAATGGACCCGCACGACGTGACAATGACTGTACTCGGCGCCGCGTTGCTCTGGTTTGGCTGGTATGGCTTCAATGCCGGCAGCGCACTCGGCGCCAACGGGCTGGCCGCGAACGCCTTCGTGGTCACAACGCTGGCCGCCGCAATGGGCGCACTCACCTGGATGACGGTCAGTTGGTGGCGACACGGTCACCCCAGCGTTCTCGGCTCGGCCGTCGGCGCGATCGCCGGGCTGGTTGGTATTACACCGGCTGCTGGATTCGTTTCTCCCGCCTCGTCGATCGCAATTGGCTTCGGGGCCGGACTGATCTGCTTCTTCGCCGTCGATCTGCTCAAGGAAGGGGCTGGAATCGACGACGCGCTCGATGTCTTCGCCGTCCACGGCGTCGGCGGCATTTGGGGAGCGTTGGCAACCGGCATCTTTGCCAAGCAGTCGATCAACGGCATCGGATCGGATGGTCTGCTCTATGGCAATGCCGG
>CAYWSE010000124.1:0-6927 GCA_964461025.1 uncultured Sphaerobacteraceae bacterium
CACGAACTCACTCACGAACTCACTCACGAACTCCCGAGACGAATAATATTATGCTCACGAGTGCAGATTCTGAAGAACCCCGAGTTTGAGCGACTGGTGCGTCTCGCCCACATCAGTGCCACTCTTCCCCGCTGGTGGAATCACGATCACGATGTAGCACTCCTGCGCGGCGTCAGCCGATCGCCGAGGGGGCCGGTCGACTGGCCAACCAGTTCCGCCGATCACATTCCACCATCGATCCGTTCGATTTTGTGATCGCCGCCACCGCCCTGCAGCATGGCGCGCGGCTTTGGACGCGAAATCTCAAGCACTTTCCGATGTTTGAGAACTTGACGCGACCGTACTAACGTCACCGGCGAGTGGCAGAAAGCGAAAGGCCCTGGCGCATTGCCAGAGCCTTGCTGTTCGGTGGAGATGGGGGGATTCGAACCCCCGTCCAAAGCTTTCGGTCGAATACATCCTACGTGCGTAGTCGGTGTTTCATTTACCAATCAATCTTCCCGCCGACAGGATATCGATTGGTGAGCTGAACTGTCTTAGATGGTTTCGCTCCAGCGGACTTCACCATCGCGCCCTTGCCTGGGTGACGCCCGTACCCGGTCCCGGCAGGGAAAGGTCCGGACGGACGCGCTGACTAGAGGTCGTGTGACTTAGGCAGCGAGAGGCATCTCAGAGGTGCCAGTTCTTGTTTTGCCCATTTTTACGAAGGCCTGGGCGCTTCGGCACGCAGTAAACTAACCTCCAACCCTGTCGAAACCAAACATCCCCAAAGTGATGTGCGCAACACCGCGCATCTCGGATTATAGCACATTTGAGCGAAGTTACGTGCACTGCGCGCTCGGTCGTCGCGAAAGCATCCCGGCAACGCGGATTCCGCTAGACTTCCGGTCGAAAAGATGGCGATCGGGAACTCCAGAGCAAACGGCCGGGTGAATCAGCGCGAGTCGAACGCCGCCGCGAACTTGCACACTGTTGGCGGTTTGGCGCGTAGCTGACGACGCTCGAACGCATTCCTTCGATTGGTCCAATGCTTTCACGTCGGAAACCACATAGCCCGATGGGAAACTCTCCACACAGTCTGGCCCGGCAACTCGCGATCGCCGTTTCCTTGATGTTGTTCGTGTACGTCAATGTCACGAACGCCGTCAACGATCTCCTTCTCGACGATCGACATCGCCACTTCAATGCCGACGTGGAGCGCAACCTCCACACCATCCTGTCGGTCGCCGCAACGCTGTTCGCGGCTTTCGCCGCTATTCGGGTGGGTCTGTCTAACATTGAGAGACGGCGTCAGTGGTTTCTGGTTGCGGCGACGTTTCTCTACTTCGCGCTCGACGATTCGGTGGAGATTCACGAGCGGCTGGGAGAACCGATCGATCCGGTTCTCTTGCCGGCGATCTCGGGAATCTGGTTTGTGCTCTATCTCCCTCTGATGCTCTTCTCCGCCTGGATGATCTGGAGCAATCTGGCGCCAACGAGCGGCTGGAGACGAGTCGCTCGGGCGGGAATCGCCTGTCTGGTGCTTGCCGTCGCGGCCGAAGGCGCGGTAGCTGTCATCCCGGAACTGGATGGCGAAAACGACCGCGCCGGCTACACGATCGAAGTCGGAATCGAGGAAGGGGCCGAGCTGGCGGGGTGGTGGTTGATCGGTTGCGGGCTGACTGGAACAGCACTCTCTCGTCGTCGCGATCTCATTCCTGAGAACGCTCCGGTCGTGCTCGCCGCGCCGGCGGAATAGCCGTCAGTCACGCTCGGCGAGTGACCGCTGGATATCCCGCTTCGACTCCCGCTCTGCTTCCGCCGCCCGTTTGTCGTACAGCTTCTTGGCGCGGGCAACACCGATATCGACCTTGGCCTTTCCGCGCTTGAGCACCACCCGGAGGGGAACCAGGGTCATGCCCTTCTGCTCGACGGTGCGCTTGAGCTCCCAAATCTCATTCGAATGCGCCAGCAACTTGCGCGGACGCAGAGGATCGTGATTGGCATACGCGCCATGCGAATAGGGCGCGATGTGCGCGCCGATCAGCCAAAGCTCGCCATCGTCGACGCGCGCGTACGCCTCGGTCAGGGAGATCTTGCCGGCTCGGATCGACTTGATCTCACTGCCGGTAAGTGCGATCCCAGTTTCGAGCGTTTCCAGAATGTGATAGTCGTGAAATGCACGACGGTTCGAAGCGACAACCTTGAAATCGCTGTTTTCGGTTTTGGCGACAGTCTTCGCCATTGTTGACCCTTACAATGCACGCGGCGCCAGGACTACTGGCGATAGACATTCAGATGGATCTGGAAATGCCAGAGCAGGACGCATACGCGTCGATCGCGGAATTCTACGACCTTGAGCATGATGCGTTCGATGATGACGTCGCGTTCTATCTGCAGTATGTCGAATCGGCCGGTGATCCAGTGCTCGAACTGGCGTGTGGCACGGGCCGTGTGACCATTCCCATCGCTTCCGCTGGTTTCAGGGTTGTTGGCGCTGACAGCTCGGTACCAATGTTGTCGCGCGCCCGCGATCGCGGCCGCGGGCATGGTGTCGAACCTATCTTCGTGCACTCCGACATGAAGGAAGCTCGCACGATTCCGGGAGGACCGTTCGGCGTCGTGATCATGGCGCTCGGAGCACTCAGCCATCTCACCACGATCGACGATCAGATCGTGGCGTTGTCCTCAGTGCGTCAGGCGCTCGATCCGCGCGGCGTTCTTCTGCTCGATATGATGCACGCGTCGCCAGGGCGACTGCAGGCAATGGACGGGGCTGTGGGTTTCGATGGTCGCTGGCAGCTCGTTGATGGTTCCGTCGTCGACCGTTTCTCGTCACATGCGGTCTATCCGGCCACCCAGACGATCGATTCGCATATCTGGTACGACCACCTCTCGCCGGACGGCACACTGACCCGCAAATCGTCAGACTTGCGACAGCGGTATGTATCTCCGGGGGAGCTGACGGTGATGCTCATGCATTCCGGGTTCGAAGAAGTCGTGCTCTACGGCGGATATGAGCTCGAACCATTTGAAGACTCGTCGGAGCGAATCGTCATCGCTGCCGAGGCGACGCGAACCCGATAGTTCCCGCTACTGCTCTTGTCCGAACGCCGGCCAATCGATGCGCGCCGCCCGGTTGCGCAGCATCAGGTCGGCGAGCACGACCGATAACATCGCCTCGGCGACCGGCACCGCGCGCGGACAAACCGAGGGGTCATGCCTTCCTTCAACGACGATCGACTGAGGGTTCAGGTCGGTGTCGACCGTTTGCTGAACGCGTTCGACCGACGAGGTCGGCTTCACAGCGATTCGGACGATCACGTCTTCGCCCGATGTGAGACCGCCAAGCGTTCCGCCAGCATTGTTGGTCAATGTGCGTATGCGCCCGTTTTCGACCGTAAATCCGTCATTCGATTCTGAACCGCGCTTCTTGGTGACCGCGAATCCTTCGCCAATCTCGACCGCTTTGACCGCCGGTATGCTGAGCATCGCCTGACCGATCAGCGCGTCGACCTTGTCGTAGATCGGCTCTCCGAGGCCGACCGGCGTGCCGGTCGAGCGGACCTCCACCACGCCACCGAGCGAATCCTTTTCCTCCTTGGCGACGCCAATGGCATCGATCATCTGCTGCGCGGCAACTGGGTCGGGGCAGCGAACGATGTTGCGCTCGATTTCGTCGCGATCGAAAGTCTGCATTTCGATGCCGCCGAGCTCGCGAACGAACCCGAACACCTCACATCCCTGTGTGGCGAGAATCTTGCGGGCGATTGCTCCGGCGGCGACACGCCCCCAGGTTTCGCGCGCCGAGGAACGACCGCCACCGCGATGATCGCGGTGCCCGTATTTTGCCCAGTACGTATAGTCGGCGTGCCCCGGTCGGAAAAGATGGCGGATCAGATCGTACTTGGATGAATCAGCATCGGCGTTGTAGGTGATCATCGAAATCGGCGCGCCGGTCGTCACATTCTCGAAAACCCCGGAGAGAATCTCGGCACGGTCCTTCTCGCCGCGGGGCGAGGTGACCTTGCTTTGGCCGACCCGGCGACGGTCGAGCTCCAGCTGAATGTCCTCGACGGTGAGCGGAATACCGGCGGGGCACCCCTCAACGACGACCCCGAGGGCTGGTCCGTGAGATTCGCCCCACGTCGTGAAGCGAAAGATTCCGCCGAAAGAACTACCCATTGTTTATGACTTTCTGATTCGAGCAACCGGCAATGCGCCGACGGTAGTTTAGCGACTGGCGAAGCGGCGCCCATAAACCTGGTAGGCGTTCACCGAAGTTCGGCGAAACCCGAGGTGCGAATAGAGGCGCTGCGACTTCCAATTCGAGGCCTGCGTGCTGAGCCCGATCGTTGTCGCTCCGAATCGCCTCATTCGTTCCACCGCAAACAACGTGAGTTCCCTGCCGAGGCCTCGCTGCTGCCAATTCGGTTGAACGGCGAGACGGTCAATATGCCCCCACGGTCCGAAACGGGTAAACCCGGCATAGCTGATCAGCTGGCAACCATTGAAATGGCCCCAAAGCTCCGATTCTTCGCCTCGCGCATAATGTTCAAATTCCCTCGCGCTGTTGATCCAGAGCCAGTCGAAGGCATCGTTGTCGACCTCGACTAACTGCCGCAGGTCTTCAGGATCGCGAGAATCGAGCTGGACAAGCGGCATCGACGGCGTCCACTCGTCGACCCGGGAGCGCAGCGTCAACTCGAATGGAATGACGGCATCGAGAGACTCTAAACCGGCTGACGCATAGAAGTGCGGAGACTCATGCTCGTTCCACTCGATGAGGATGATGCCTTCGAGACTGAGCTCTTCGGCTCGATCAGCAGATGCCCGCAGGAGTTCACGGCGAGTGCGAATCGCGGTGGTCCCCACGACGGAGGCGATGCGCGGGCGATTTCTCCACTCACCGACGATCACGCACTCGTGATGCGCCGGAGACCAGACCGAGCGATCCGGAAAGCGTTCGACCACGCTCCTGGCCTGATCGGTATCGATCAACTCGCGCCAGAAAAAGCTTTCCCGATCGAAATCGTCGAGCGTGAGGGTTTGTACTCCGAGCGCTGTGCGGAATGGCGCAGCAAGTCTCATCAGAAGCCCGAACCTTCTCCAATAGACACCCGATCGAGATAGAGAACACCGAGCGGCGTGACCACCAGGTCGTGCACCCAGGGTTTTACCAGCGTGTAGGCGACATCGTAGAAGAATGGCACAACAACGGCATCGTCCATGAGAAGCTGATTCGCCTCGCTGTACAGTGTCTGCCGCACCTCGGGATCGACTTCATGAGCGGCTCGATCGAGCAATGCGTCGAACTCCTCGTTGTGATAGTCGATGTAGTTGTCCGACGACTGACTGCCAAAAAGCGTCAACAGAAAGCTTTCGGGATCGGGATAGTCTGCTCCCCAATAGAGCAAATAGGCGGGGTACTCGCGATTCTGCAATCCGCGCAGATAGCTCACCCAATCGACGAAAACGACATCGACCTGCAGTCCAAGATCGGCCTCGATCGCATCCCGGAAGGATTCCGCTCGCACCGAGGCAGAGGAGTAAATGGTGATTGGAGGCACGTTTTCAGCCGATCCGTAGCTCGACTGGACGATGAGCTGGCGCGCTCGTTCGAGGTCTGGTGAGGCCTCGACTGCCCATGATTCCATGCCGAGCATGCCGTCGGGAATGATCCCTTCCGCGGGCTGCACTCGGCCATTCAGCGAGACAGTGGCGACGCGGTCGCGAAGAAATCCGAGCGCCAGTGCCTGCCGAATGAGGGGATCGTCGAATGGCTCGACATCGGAGCGAAATGCGATGTACTCGACGGTGAACAGCGGGGAAACCGTCACTTCTGTCGCGAAGGCGCTCTGCGGATCGGTGATCCGTTCGATGTTCTGGGCATCAACGCCTGTGAAATCGATCTCGTTCGATTCATAGAGATTGAGCGCGCCAAAGGCTGCCGGACCGATGCGAACGTCGATCTCCGAGACCAGGGCACGGCCGAGGACATAGTGGTCGTTGGCGACCAGGACGATCTTCGAATCGGCGACGAATTGGCTGATGGCGAACGGCCCGGACGCGTTCGGCGATTGCCACCATGTCTCACCGAGGGTCATGTCCCCCCGATCGACGATCGAACCTGGCGCCGAGGCGAGTCGCATCAGAAAGGTCGAGCGGGGTGTGGCGAGCGTGATCTGCACCGTTTGCGGATCGGTCGCAACGATGCCTTCCAGAGTGTCGGCATTCCCAGACAGCATTGCCTCAGCACCGACGATGTCGGAGAGAAAGGTCGGTCCGGACAGCGCGCCCGCGTCCCCCGAAGCGACATCTGGATCGAACGACCGGCTCAGCGAATAGACCACGTCGTCCGCGCTGATCTGGCGGCCATCGAAGAAGCGGGCGTTTTCATCGAGGTGGAAGGTGTAGACGTGTCCGTCGTCGGAAATCTCATACGACCTGGCCACTGCTGGCACTGGCTCGAGTTTGTCATCGAACCGAACGAGTCCGGCGAAGAGCTGTCGAACGAGGAACATCTGGCTGAGATCGCGAACCAGGGCCGGATCAAGCGACACGAGCTCCACGGGACCGGTGATTCGGAGCCGGTCGGTTTCCCCGCTCTCGACAATGAATGGTCCTCCGGTACCATCCTGCGCATCTTGCCGTTCAGTCGAGGCGCCAGGATTCCCGGCAACAGCGAAGACCGTTTGACCACCCGAAGTCGCGAGGGGGCTCAGGAGAAGCAGGAGGAGGATGAGAACCGACAGGGGTGTTCGGATTGAGGAGAGCGATCGCGTCATGTGGTGATTGTAGTGATCCGGTTCGAAGTACACCAGAGGGCGCAATGCCGTGCGTGGCCCTGGGGCGCGATGCCTCGCAGGAATTGAGAGTCGTCTGGGAGGCGCCAGGCGCACCGCTGTGCGCACTGAACTTTGGCACTCTTGACTAGCCGCAGATCGG
>CAYWSE010000125.1:0-6658 GCA_964461025.1 uncultured Sphaerobacteraceae bacterium
TCCCCAGCGATTGAGCCTGTAGCAGCGGCGCCACCGAGACCGAGGAAACCCTTGAGAATGGAGCGACGAGAAGCGCCCTGCCCAACGAGTCGGGTGATTGCGTCGAAGCGTCGATCGTCCATGCAGGACCCCCTTTGCGACTGTACGCATTCAGCGGCCGCCAACGTGAACCTCAAGACCGGGCCACGATCCGCGGCAATCCGTTGAGTCCCTCAGGGCATCGTGCATGCGAACGTTGCAGACCTTCCGACGAGACGAATGGTCTGCCCTCTTCCGTTTCGACGATAGGGGAGGGAGACGGATCCGCATATCCGTCCCTGGACGGATATCGGCCCCAGCACCTACTGATTCCTGAGAAGACGGGGGAAAAATGGCCTGATGCGCCGGGAGTACAAACCTTCCTATCCGGCCGGCAGCGTATTTCCATCCACCAATGCGTGGGTACCCTGCATGTTCGTGTCGGAGGCTGGCTGGGACAATCGATGCATCGAAAGGAGAGTATCGATGTCAACAGTTGCCTCCGAACTCAGTGAAACCTGGACCCTTCGCCGTCGCAGCGCGACGCAGATGACGCAACATTCGCCAAGTTACCGGCTCGATCTCGATGTCGACCGGGAGTTTCAGGAGATCGCTCCAAAGGCGACGTCGTCACTGACGATCGTGCCGCAACGATCAGGCGATGCGGATGCGAGTCCGAACAAGCGGTTGACCTGCCGCGAGCTGCAGGTGATCGAACTTGTGGCCACGGGCGCCACGGACCAGGAAATCGCCGACAGATTGTTCATTTCTCGCCGGACCGTGACTTCCCATATGGCCAGCATTCTGGCGAAGCTGGGCGTGGGGAATCGCACTGCGGCGGCCGTGCATGCCGCCAGGTCCGGACTCATCGTGTAGGCAAGCGGGAGCTTGGGAAACGGGGAAACCCGGGTCGTGCGCTGGTGGCCTTCGACGCGCGCGGACCGGGTTTTTCCGTTGGTGGGGTTCGTAGGCCGTAATTCGTAGGCAGTAGACCGGAGTCCGCAGTCCGCGGTCCGAAGTCCGCAGCATACGAGCCAAGGCGTTCGATTGCGGTTTACTATCTACTATCTACTATCTACTATCTGCGATCTACGAATTGCGGTCTACGACCTACGAATCTCGACTATTCCCCCGGATAGATCCGCTCGTCGGTTTGTGGGTCGAAGATAAAAACGTGGCCCCAGTCGATCGCTACATCGACTTCGTCCCCTTCGGCGAAAACGTGGGTAATCGGCGCCACCGCTCGCAAGGTGTTTTCGCCGACGGTGACCTCGTAGAGCACCTCCGTGCCAAGCACCTGACGTGTGTAGATCGAGCCCCGCGTGGTGTCATGCCCCGCTCGTCGTAAAAGCCGCAGATACTCGGGCCGCACGCCAATCGTCATCTCGTTGCCGGTGAGGAGGGATGCGACGGTTTGCCGGATTTCCGAGGGAATGTCGAGTTTCCAGTCACCGGAACCGAACAGGGTGACACTCGCGCCTCCTTCGCCGATCGTGGTCGGTATGAAGTTGATCGGATGCGCGCCGATGAACCGCGCCACCCAGGCGTTGCGCGGATGCTGGTAGAGATCGAGCGGACCGCCCAGCTGCACGAGCAGACCTTCGTTCATCACGCCGATCCGGTCGGCGATTGCCATCGCTTCTTCCTGATCGTGCGTGACGAAAACCATCGTCGTTTCCACCTCGCGGTGGATGCGGATCAGCTCCGACCGCATCTGGCGGCGCAGCTCGGCATCGAGACTGGAAAAGGGCTCGTCGAGAAGAAAAAGCTGCGGTCGCCGCACCAGCGCCTTGGCGATCGCAACGCGCTGCCGCTGTCCACCGGAGAGCTGGTTGATCTTGCGGTCGAGCATCGAAGTCAATCCGAGAATACCGGCGACTTCCGTCGTTCGCTCGGCGACGACGTGCTTGTCGACCTTCTGCGTTTTCAGCGCGAACCCGATGTTGTCCCGCACATTCAGGTGGGGATAAAGGGCGATCGACTGAAAAACCATCGCGATATCGCGTTCCTCCGGCGGTAGTTTGTTGACGATTTTCTCGCCGAAGAGGATGTTTCCTGACGTGGGCGTTTCGAGCCCGGCGAGCATGTTCAAGGTGGTTGTCTTGCCACATCCGGAAGGACCGAGCAGTACCAGCAGCTCACCATCTTGGATATCGAGATTGAGTCCGCGCACCGCGTGAAAACCCTCGAAGCGCTTTTCCACATCCTGCAGACGAATCGAAGCCGAGCGGCTCTCTTCGCCTGGGAGCTGATGTCGTGCGGTGGTTGCTGGTGATGCGCTCATGAGGTTCTCCAGGATGTCGCGATCAGACAATTACAGCGGATCGACCAGGTTCAGACTGCGAATCCGTCGCTGGAACAAGTAGGCAATAACAGCCGGCGGAATGATGCCGATGATCGATGCGGCAGCCAGCTCGTTGGGCATCGAGATCTGGAAGAGCATCGTCGGCAGCACCGGTGGAAATGTCTGGGCGGTGGAGCCGGCAGTCAGGAACTGGGCGAACGCGAACTCGTTCCAGCAGACCATGAAACTGATTGCGGTTGCCACCGCGATGCCGGGCCACGACATCGGCAAGATGACTTTGCGGAACGCCTGGAAACGCGTGTTGCCATCCACCCGTGCGGCATTTTCAACGGTGCGTGGCAATGACGAAAAGAAGCTGGTCAGCACCCAGACGATCATCGGCACGGTCAGCGTGAAATAGATAATCACCAGACCCTGCAGCGTTCCGAGCAGACTCAGTTTCGAATACAGATAGAAGAACGGTATGACGATCGAGATCGGGGGATACGACCGGGTAGCCATGATCCCGAAGAGCAGTGCGGTTTTCCCACGGAAGACGAGGCGACCGAGCGCGTACGAGACCGGCAGCGCCACGAGCATTGTTCCAGCTGTGACGATGACGGCAAGTTTTGCGCTGTTGATCAATCCCTGCCGGATGATCGGGGCCTGGCCGAGGGGCAGGAGCTCCTCGCCGTTTTGCCCGGTTGCCGGCCGTCCCAAAACCCGCAGGTAATTGCTGAATGTGAGATCGTGGGGAAAGAGATTTGTGGGAATTGTCAGCAACTCGGTCTTGAACATCAGCGACATATTGAGCAGCCAGTAGATCGGGATGAGTGTCCAGATCAGCAGAAGGAGAGCGGCGCAATAGATCACGATCCTGCGGACTGTTCCGCCCGCCTGAATGAGGAGCCCGCACACTCCTGCCAGGAGAGCGATGCCGACGAGCGCTCCGGCGATCGTGACCATCATGTCGGGATAACTGCGAGCTGCCAGGATGATGCCGAGGAGTACGATTGCCCCCAACACACCGGTAAGGACCCGGCCACGCTTCGAAAACTCCTCGTCGGCGAAGACCTCGTCGCCTTCCTCGGCATTGTTCGATTTTCGCCGGTAGAAGAGGAGCAGGAAGTAGATCGTGGTGATAACCATCGTGAAGAGAACGAGCAGCCAGCCAATTGCCGCGCCATAGCCGTACTGGCGCTTCTGGAATGTTTCGAGATAGACCGCCCAGCTGAGCGTCGTCGAGACATCGCCCGGACCACCGTTGGTGAGGAAGAAAATCGTATCGAAGGCGCGAGCAGCTTCGACGGTGATGAGCACCATCACGATCAGCATCGGCGTCTTGATATACGGAAACACGACGTGCCGGAAACGGCCGAGCGCGCCAAGCCGGTCGACCTTTGCCATCTTATAGAGATCGTCGGGAATAACTTGCAAAGTCGCAAGAATGAAGTACATGCCGAGAGGGGCAATTTGCCAGGAATGCGCGAGCGCGACACCCGGAACCGCCCAGCGCTCAGTCAGGAAATTAAACGAGCTGTCAGTAATACCCACTTTTTGCAGAATCGAGCTGAACATGCCCCACTCGGGACTGTAGAGATACCGCCAGGTAATGGCGGTGGCATAGAGAGAGACGGCCCAGGGCAGAATGACGATCGTCATCAGGAGCGGCCGGCCCTTGAATTTCTCGTTGAGGAGGAGTGCTCCGCCAATTGACGCTGCCAGGCTAAAAAGCGTCACCAGGATCGTGTAATAGATGGTGACGCGGAAGGCGTGGTGAACCTGGGCGGAGTTGATTGCGTCTCGATAGTTCTGCAGCCCGACCGATTCGACCGTGTTGAAGATCAAGTCGATCCGCTGCAGGCTCATCCAGATCGAGTAGCCGATCGGATAGGCGACGACTGCCGCCAGCACGATGAGCACGGGCAAGACAAGGAGCAGCGCGAATTGCGTCTCGCTCAGGCGCGACGAACTCCATCGCTTTGGCACTGCATGAACGCCAGGAATCGAATCTGCAGCCATGGTCTGCCTTGCGTTGTTGAGAGCGATCGGACTCACGCTTCGGCCTGGACTGCCGGCGTGAAAACGACGGCGGTCCAGGTATGAATGCAGGGGCGACACTACTGGATGCAGGTCACCCAGATTTCAGCTAGGTCGTGTAGCGCTCTGCCAGCTCTTCGGCGAGAGACTTGAGGTTTGCGTGAACTTCCTCGACTGGCGCCTGACCGAGAATGGCGCGAGGCAGCTCGGTCATGGCTGTCGCATTCCATTCTTCCCACCAGAACGTCTGCCAGACCTTCGGCGAGGCTCCGGCATTGAGGATGCTGTTCAGCGTGTCCAGAGAGAGCGTTTCTGGCATCCACGAGTCATACGCGGCGATGACTTCTTCGTCTTCGAGGACCGCACTGTAACCGGAGTTGAGCGCAGACTCGATCGCCCAGCGCTTGGCCACGAAGAGGATATCCTCATGGTTCTTGTAGCCGAAGAAACCGCCCAGCCGGTACTTGCGTGCGAGTTTGTCGTCACTGTCGTTTCTGGCCGGTATCGAATAGATGCCCTCGTCGATCAGGCCCCACGGCTGATCGACAACCGGCAGCGCGGTGAATGAGCCAGCGATCGGTGACCGGGCCGGGTCATTGAAGACCTTGAGATCGTAGATTTGCTGCGGGCTGAACGCATATTCGCCCGTGGCGAAGGCGTCGATGAAGTCGGCTTCGCCCATGTTGAAGACGCCTTCCGGCACCAGCCCCTCTTCGTAGATCGAACGCCACGTGTTGAGCACTTCCAGCGATGCATCATCGAAGACCGGCACGTTGTTGTCATCGAACAGGACCGCGCCGACATTCATGCACTCAAAGACATAGCCCCAAGAAGGTCCGAACCAAACGCCGGAGGTGAACCAGTGCGGCAGATATGGCACGTCGACAACGCCGTCAGCCTTGAGCGCCCGAATCGTGTCGTACAGCTCCGCCCATGTCTTTGGATAGGCATCGGCGGTGATTCCCGCCTGATCGAGGATTGCGGTATTCGTGGCGATCGTGCCGCGAATTGAGACGAAGTACGGGAGACCGTAGAGCTCGCCGTTGATCGTCATCGACTCGCGCACGCCCGGGTACATGTCGGCCTTGGCCGACTCCACATCCCACCAGCGCTCGTAGTTGTGCACCCAACCGGGAATCGACCAGCGATAGAGTGTGGCCGGGTTGGCATAGGCCAGGTCGAGCGGTTGATTGGAGACATGGAAGTTCTCCATGATGCCGATGTAGTCGCCGGTAATCGTCTGATAGTCGGCCGTCTCGCCATAGGCTTCGTTGAAGCGAGAGGTGTTGTCGATCACGACTTCCGGCAAATAGTTCCAGCCGCGGAAGACGAGCGATTCGGAGGTGTCGGCATCAGCGCCCGGAGCGCTGACAGCCGCCGCCTGGGCGACCGATTTGGTGAGTGAAAAATGTGGTTTGGGCGCCGCGGCGACTTCTCCGCGGTCGAGGTAGGCGACGATCGCCGGTGTGGCGATGCCGGCTGCGGCGGCCCGCTTGACAAGATCGCGCCGGCTAATCAGACCCTTCTGGTAGTCACTGAATAGCTGATAGGTTGGTTTCTTCGCCATCGATCAGTCCTTTCACAGCACATTTCCAGACGTCCGGCCCTTGCCGGAAGTGCATCTGATGACTCTGCCTTTGCGGTCCCTCCTTTGTTGTTCGTTATCTCATCAGTTTCTCGGTACCCACACTGGTGTTGCCACATGGTAACCGGGTTTCACAATCGTGCAAATGGGTCTCATGCACAATGAAATCGATCACCAGCCAGCGGCAGGAACGACCGTCTGGACCGGCGGACAGATTTCGAGAGCATGTTCTTGAAGTCTTGTCGATCGAATGGGAGCGGTGTCTATCCAATGCTGCGATTGAAGCGCTCGATCGCGCCCATCAGCTCCTGGAGAATCGCTTCCTGCTCGTCTTCTTCTGCGCTCAGGACGCAACCGCGGATGTGGTCTTCGAGGATGACCAGACCGGTCGCTCTCAGCCCTGCGACGATCGCCGAGATCTGGGTGAGGATGTCAACGCAGTATTTGTCCTCGTCCACCATCTTCTGGACACCCCGAACCTGCCCTTCCAGCCGCCGCAGCCGGGCCTGAATCCTGGCCTTGTCGGCATCGTAGGAGGAGGAGTGGTGATGATGGTGGTGGTGACCGGTGGAGGCTGGCTCGCTGCTATCGACGACTGAAGCGAGGCTCTCGTTCGTATCCATAGTGACGAAGGATAGCCCAGGTGCGGGGTCCGAAGTCCGGAGAGGGTGGTTCGAGTCGGTAGGGCATCGACACGGAGGTCGATGCCTACGTATCGAAGTCGATGCCTG
>CAYWSE010000126.1:0-6575 GCA_964461025.1 uncultured Sphaerobacteraceae bacterium
CGGGGCGGAGAACCGCTGAGATAATCTTGATCAGCGTCGACTTGCCGGCCCCGTTGTCGCCGACCAGGCCGGCAATCTCACCGGGATAGACCTCGAGCGGAACGTGGTCGAGCGCACTGACCGCGCCGAAATGCTTGCTGACATCGATGGCCCGGAGGATTGGTGCTTGTGACGAGGATGTCGAAGGCGCTTCCATCGATCGATCAGCTCCCGGCCCGGAGCGGGTCGAACCCCTGCTGAACGACCGACCAGACGCGCTCGGGTTGGTCGGGTGTCAGACCCGACATTGCTTCGCAGGCGTGGTACGACCAGGCGCAGATTGTCTCAATGCCTTCGTCCCGCATGATCTCCATTCCGGCAGCCAGCTCATCCTCCCGTCCGGCGGGAACCGAGAATGCCTGAATCCAGGCGAGCGACTTTGCATTGCCGCCAGTCGTGGCCGCGACGATCATCCGGCACCAGCGTCGCAACCATGGCTCGAACTCCGCCGCTGGGATTCCCTGGAGGATCCAGTATGGACTGACTCCGAGATAGCGAACGTGTGGATTGGCGGCCAGTTCCTTCCAGCCATGATCACCGGCAACATCGTCCGGTAGAAAAATGACCGCCGAATCGAGACCTCGCTCGGCCGCCGCCCCGATCAGGAAATCGAGCGTCTGGTTGATCGTCTGATTGCAGAAGCTGGCGACATCGTCATCCCATGCCTCCGGCATCGGCTTGCCGAACTGCCCGGCGAAGAGCTCCTGACAGATCGCGCAGCGACACGCCCAGCGGTCGCCCGCCTGCGCCGGAGCCGGCAACGCCAGATGCGGTTCGTCCCAGGTGACGACATCGACGCCGGCTGCCGCAGCGGCATCTAGCCAGGCGATGAACAGTTCGCGAAAGGCCGGCTGATTGAAGCAAAGCGCCGGCAGGTGGTTGCCCCGATGGTCACGCTGGCACTGCTCGGGCGCTTCCATGACGGCGTAGCTGGCTGCTTCGCCCCCGAAAACGCCGCCCAGTCCCCATGGCGCCAGCCACGTCTCCAACCCGAGCTCCCGGCTGGTCGCCACGAGATCGCCGATCGTGCCCGGATTCCAGCGAAGGTCCTCCTCCGACATCACATGATCGACGATCGAGGCTCCGGTCGCCGCGATCGCCTGCAGGTCCTCCCGGGCATGACCGGGATAGCGATTGCCGAAGTAGGAAAGTCCGAGGCGGGGTGGCGTCATACAGGTCTCAAACTGCTGGACGTAATTTCTCGCAGCATTCTGCGTTTGATGCCTCGGGCCGCTTCATCTTCGAGGAAGTCGGTCCAATGGTAGAAAACGAGACCATCGGCGCCGGCGCGGAATGCCGTTGACGCCGCCTCCCAGAGCTGGTCGGCGCCTGTTTCGGTGGCCCGGCCGCGACCGGCGTGGATGCCGCTTGTATAGAGGGGGCCAACCTGCAACGTGCACACGACTTTCGATCGCCTGGGAAGCTGGCTGATGGCATCGGCGACCACGGTATCGATCCAGGAAACGGGCCGCTTCAGAATCTGCAGATAGGTCATCAGCTCGAAGCAGTCGATCGTTTCGCCGAGCACGGCGAGATCCTGCCCGCCAATTGTGCGCCGGACGTCTAGACCGCCGAAATCCGACTTCGGAAAGGGCAGGGTGTTGAGCAGGATTTCGACGCTCCGCTCCCGCATGCCCGACTCTCCAACGATCTGCTCGATGACCGTTTTCAGCACACCCGACCGCCAGCGAATCCACGTGTCGCGGTGATCGCCGAGGATGACGGCCGCGTCGCTACCGATGCTGACGCCGGGGAGAGCGATGCCCGTCGCCCGGGAGAAAAGCGACCGGCAACGATCGCAGAAGCACCACTGGTCTTCCAACGAAAAGACGTAGTCCGGATTCCACGTCCAGTTTTCCCAGAATCCCGGAAAGCGGGTGAACTGGAAGAGATACCCTTCCGGTTCGAGTTCTTCGATGACCTGGCGGACGCGCTCGATCTTCCAGGTGAGGTATTCCTCACTGGTCGGGCAGACGCCAAGGTACCAATCGAAGCCGTAATCTGGCTCACCCAGGGCGTTGATAGGGCGAGCATCAGGAAACTGGATGAGCGCGGCGGGGTCGAAGAACGTCGCGGTTGTCTGGAAAACGCGCAGGCCAGCGGCTTTGAGCGCTTTGTGCCAGGCAGCATCGCTGTAGGTCGCCAGGCGGTCGCCGAATCTGGCGCGGTACGCACGTTGATCGACGCCGGAAGTGGGCAGCGGATCGATGAAGTTCTGGGTCAGCACGGTGTCGATGCCGTCGGCGGCGAGGGCCTCGGCGGCACGATCGAAATCCATGCCGTAGACCGTGAACCACTGCAGGTCATAGACCTTCATTCCGATCATGAACCTACCCAGTCCATCTCTCTCGCCCTGCCCCTCGCGTACCTGGCGCATTCAGCGTCGTTCGTCATTCTGCACGACGCGTCAACCGTTCACCGCCAGCGCAAGATGCCGCGGCAATGCCTGCGTTGCGAATGCATCCATAGCGTACCGCGTGAGCAGACTCGCCGTGGCTCGGCAAGAGACGGCACAGTCATTCCTGCATTTCAGCTGTCGCATCCTCCCCACACACCGACACTATTTTCCCTGGCAATCTGTTCCGAATAGGCGAACCACGCCGAGAACCGCGCGTCATCGAGGAGTTCCGCGTACCTGGCGCTTCCAGCTGCAATCAGTTGCTGGTTCAGCAGGGTTCGCGTTCCATCAGCAGCGCGAAGCCAGACATACACAGCCGACTCTTCGGCCGCCACCGGTTCGACTTCGATTTCCACGAACTGGGAAACCAGCGTGAGCGCGAACGAGTTGACGTCCATGCAGCCAAAATCGCTCGAAGCCTCGACACCCAGAAGTCTGTATGAATGCCCTTCCGAGCCAAGCGTCAGAATGATGTCGCCATTCAGCTCTGCTGCAACTCTGGTGATCGTGCCCGATTCCAGGACAGGAAGTGTGGGCACGGGTGGGAGATCGTCAGCAGTGAGCGTTGAAGCGAGATATGGGTCGAGTTCGATGCCAGCCTCGTGCATAGTCAATGTGACCGCTCCACCCCCTTCTGGAATCGAATAGACAAGCACGATGCGCATCACCTGCCCGGGCGCGATCGTCACCGATTCATTCCCCTGGGCACGCAGATCGAGCTTCCGCGCGACTTTTCGCGTGCTTGCCGGCGCGATATCCCACGGTTCGGGCATGGCGTCCGATTGAATCAACGGATCGCGCAGGCTGAACTCCGCTTCACGATCTGACCAGTTGGTCAGATCGGCGACGAGAACGACCCATACACGGCCGACTGTTGCTTCGAGCTCCAGACTGGGAATGCCCGGCGCGGATACTGCGGCCGCCACAGCAAATCGCCAGTTGCCATCGACAAAGACAGGGGCTGGCTCACCATCAGTCGTCTCGAATCGACCACTGACCGTGCCCGGTATGATGCGACTGCCCGTCGCGGGAATCTCGTTCAGTTCGGCAGGTGTCGATTCGACAGGAACCGGCAGTGCTTCTCCGTCGATCGCAAACCCTTCGACCACGTTGGAAAATTCCGGCAGCGGTCTGAGGATCCCGTCGATGATCACGGCCACTGTTGACTCAGAAACCAGATCGACCACACCGAAATACACCATCGCCTCCACGCGAAATCCATCAAGATCGAGGATCGACCTGTAGATCGCGTAGGCCGATTGCTTGTCCGCGTATCGCACGCTCACGCCCCGGTCATCGCGCAGCGGTTCGAAACCCGACATTCCTTCCAAACCGCCATACATGGTGATGAGCTCGACGAGCGTCAGCTCCGGATCGCCCATGTACGGCAGACCAAGAAACTGGCCGCCGTCGGCGCCGTCCGACACGAAGAGATAGTCCATGCCCGGATCCTGCGTTTCCTCAGCCATGAACCAGCCATTTGGCCAGCTCACGGTGAATCCGTACGTTGGGCTGACATACCTGTCGCCGGTTGTTTGCGCATTGGCGTTTGGTGTCGATGCAACGAACGGCGCAGTGAGAATCAGAACGGTAAGGCCAACAACGAGCCTGAACGACAACGCGCGCATCGGAACCCTCCTGGCGACAGAGAAGCAGACCCGTCGGTCAGGTCAGTACTGTCGCGTCCGCAGCGCAGGAATCCGTCCGTAGAACTACCGAAAAACGCACTGGTGGAAGATCATGCGTCGCCTCGCCCTTCATGGCGCTTGCAATGACCCGGGTTGGGAATGCCTCAGCCCAGCAAGGCAGCGCGAACCTCGACGCCAAAACCGCACGAGGCCTGGATCGAGATGAGGCCAGTCGCCTGACCAGGAGGGATGGTGACCAGCCAGAACAGATCGCCGGTTCCATCCGCGAACGTCGACCGGTCGATGATCGGACGTTCATTCACGGCGTCGACGATCACCAGCGAGCAGACCCTGGCTGGTTCCGTCATACCGGTAACCAGAAACTGGTCACCCTCGGCGACACTGGCGGGAGCCTTGGTCACGGTCATGGCGCTCGGTTGTTCGATCGGATGATCGATCTGGTCGTCGAAGACATCGGTACCGCCCGGCGATGTCCATTCGTCGATGTACACCGACATTTCGTCCGAAAAATCAGCCGGTGTGATGCCGAAGAGGAGCGCGAACACCTGATCGACCGTGTACCCTTGACTCATCATGGAGTAATACAGGCTGATTCGCGAAAGCGGCACACCATCCATCAGGCGCGCCACCGCCGCGTGCGAAAGGGCGTACACATCGGCGCCATGACTCTGAAAATCGCGCCATCGCGTAATCTCGGCGAGGGTCGCATTCGGCAAGTACAACGCGACGATCGTCGTGTCGTAATCGATCAAGTGCTGATGATCGAGCAACCCGAGCTGGCCGAGAAGCGCGTAGCTCAGATACTCGGCGATCCCTTCCTCGAACCAGGCCGGCGACTCGACATTGTTGAAACCCATCACATCGGCCTGATAGACGTGCGTGAACTCATGCACGATCGTGGCGATGCGTTCGAGCGGAATCGACTGCTGCCACACCGGTGATCCGGTGAGGACGACGATTCGGTCCCCATCGAAATACGCGAGAAGTTCCGGAACTTCCGGGTCGGAACCGGCGTCGACCTCCACATGTACGGGGTTCTTGAACTCGGCGCGGATTTGCTCGATGAAGAACGTCTCGGCGAGAGTAATGCCTTCTTCGACGAAATCGGCGTCGGCATCTGTCACACCCGCCGCGAATTCGAATGTCGTGGCGACTGGTTGCGCAGACGCGGGCGCACCCGCCTGACTGATCGCGCCAACGATCAACGCCAGAAAGATGACAAAGCGCATCAGGATGCGATCACCGCAATCCGCTCCACCGGCTCACCGCCGCAGGCCATGTCGAGCGACACGAGACCGCCTGCGGAACCAGCGGGCACGGTCATGAACCAGTACACATCGCCCGTGCCGTCGGCGAAGGTCGTCCGGTCGACCAGCGATGTTTGTGTCGCCACATCGACCAGCGAAAGGGTGCAGACACTTGCCGGCATCGCCGTGCCCTTGATCAGCACCTGGACGTCAGAGTCGAGTGATCGCGGCATCTCCCCCGGGGTAAAGGGAGTCGTCCGCACAATCGGTTGATAAATAAGGATGTCGCTGGGGATATCGGAGCTGGCCGGCGGGGCGCCGAGATTCGTCTCGATGCGCGCATAATGCTCTGCCGGTGTGATGCCAAAGGCGAGCGTAAACGCGGACTGGAACGACTGGCCGGCCCCGATCAGCGTGTACACGCGCTCGATCGGCGAGAGATCGGAGGTATCGGGAAAGAGCGCCGCCACGGCAAAATAGGACAGCGGATACACGGCTCCCTCCGCCGCCTGATACACCGTCCACGCTTCGAGTTCCGCAAACGATTCTTCGACCGGCGCCAGGGCCAGCAGTGTGGCCCAGTAGGTTTCGAAATCGGCGCGTTCGATCACGCCCCATTCGCTCATGGCGATGACGCTGAGGAACTCGGCCACCCCTTCATCGAACCAGGCCGGAGAATCGAAATTGTGCTCCTGCAACAGCAGATATTGATAGAAGTGCGTGTATTCGTGGACGATGACGGCGTATCGCTCGGCAGGCGATGTCTGTAACCAGCCCCGCGACCCGGCATAGACCGTGATCTCGTCTTCGTTGGCAACCGCAATGCGCGTTGGCGAGTCGCCGTCCGCGGCGGATCGTACCTCGACCCGCAGCGGGATCGAGATGTCCGCGTTGAGACGGTTGACGAAGAAATCCTGCGCGAGGCGAATTCCTTCAATTGTGAATCCGGCGTCCTGCGCGGAAACACCTGGTTCGATTTCGAAAACGGGCTCAACCGGCTGCTGGGCAGACACACCCTGAGGGGCGACAAATCCCCAGCCGGAAAGCGCCATCACCACAACAACGAGTCCGGCGAGCACTCTCGTTGCGATCGTATCGACTCTGGACTTCATTTGGTGGCAGGCAATTCACTGGGAGCAGAACGTGCATCCGGCGCTGAAAGCGGGACCCAGGCGGCAACGATACGTTCGACCTGACCGCGCATCCGCTGATTCTACGAGTCCCGCAGCATCCCGGCCAGTG
>CAYWSE010000127.1:0-6196 GCA_964461025.1 uncultured Sphaerobacteraceae bacterium
GGTCTCCTCCTGACCGATCTGCGGCTAGTCAAGAGTGCCAAAGTTCAGTGCGCACGGCGTGCGCCTAACGCATCCCAGAAGGCGCTGCTGTTCGGGCCACGGCCATTGGCAGAGGCCTCTCTCCACGACTTTGTCGCTCCGTTCGACCACGCGCTGGCACGGGGCGCGGCGGCTACAGTGCCCTATCCGTCTACACAAGCCGCCGCATTAGCCAGACTCCGAACAGGCACGCGGCAATTGCCGCAGCATTGCTGGCCAGTATGTACGCGCCAGCGCGAGCATATTTGCCGGAATCGAGCAGGGTCACCGTTTCAAACGCGAACGAGCTGAAGGTTGTAAATCCGCCCAAAAAACCGACGACGAGGAAGAGACGGTAGACCGGATCAGTGACCAGCCGCTGCCCCAGGAACTCCATGATCAGACCGATCAACAGCGAGCCGGCGACGTTGATGGTCAGCGTCCCCCAGGGGAACGCGGCGCCATATCGCTCGATGATCTCCCGGCCGAGAAAATACCTGGCATTGGCGCCGAGAAAACCGCCGATGCCCACCCAGAGCACGGTCATCGTCGCACAATCCGGACCAGCTGCGTCATGTCAGTGTGTCTCCTTCGCACTCGATAGATGGGGCTACGAGCCGTCAACTGCGTCTCGCTGTTTCCACTGCCATTGGGTGACGATCAGTGTGGCGATCGTCGCCCCGATCAGCGCCAATCCCGTGTCACCCAGTGTATCGGTGTAGGCCGTCTCCAGTTCAGGTGAGTTTCGCACGAAGGTAACGTATTCCAGCACTTCCCAGAGGTACGCCGTCAATGCCGCGAATCCGATCATCAATCCGGCCGCAGCCCATTTGCCAACCGGCAATCTCAGCAACACCTGCCCGAAAGCGAGCGTGAGAATGCCCCAGTTGAGAAAGTGATTGAAATCGTCCCACCACTCGATCGTATCGTAGAGATTCAGGGCATTGCCGGCGGTGTCGATGAGCAAGGGCATCACGACCAGAATGTCCAGACCGTGCGGATAATCGATCTGCACGCCTCTGCGGCGAGTCAAATACCAATAGCCGGCAGGCACGACGATCGCCGAGATTGGATAGAAAAGCGCGCGGGCGTGCATCGCCTTGCCCTGAAACTGTTCCATATCAGGATTGAGGACGGCAAAGAGAAGCAGTCCTATCAGAGCCGCTTTGACGGCCAGATTCACCCAGAAGATTGCCGGCCGGTTCATCGAGTAACCACCCCGCACTGGTAGACCATCAAAGAGTCATTTACGGTAGGCTTCCTGAGATCAACTGCCTTTAGCTTGTTCACCTGCCAAATCAGTGTAGCCGATCCTCTGTCTCGAGATTCGGCCTCGACGAGTTGCGACAAATATCCTGGGTCAATCCACGCTGTGCGCCTGCACGCGACCGGGAGTCGCGCATTTGACACCAGAGTCAGGTCGCGCATAGCATTGCTGTAGCGATTTAGTAAAACGTTACAGAGAACGAGCCATGTCCAAGCGAGCCACCATCAAGGCCGTTGCCGACGAAGCTGGTGTATCCGTATCCACCGTCTCCAACGTCATGAGCGGCCGCCATCACCAGATGAAGCCCGAAACACGCGACCGGGTGCTGGCGGCGATCTCGTCGCTGAATTACCGACCCAATCAGGTCGCCCGCAGTTTGGTGATGAATCGCACCGCGACGATTGGTCTCATCGTCGGCGAACTGACCAATTCACTCTACCCACCGGTCACGATCGGAGCCGAAGCGGCATGCCGGGAGTCGGGCTACAGCCTCATCCTGGCAGGCGCGGAAACGGTCGAGGCCGAACGGCAGAGCGTGGAGCTGATGCGGGCCAAGCAGGTCGACGCCTTGATCGTCTTCTCGGTTTCCTATCACGAAGCCGCCAGCGACCATCTGCAGCAGACCGAACGAGAAGGCACTCCTGTGATTGCCCTGAATCGTCACCTCCCGCACGATTCCCCACTTTCCGCCGTCTGGTTCGACCATCGCGACGGCGCCTATCGAGCCACGCAGCACCTCATCTCGCTGGGTCACCGGCGCATTGCCCACATCGCCGGACCCCCAAACCGCATGACGGGCATCGAACGACAGGCAGGCTACGAAATCGCCCTGAGAGAAGCACGGCTATCGATCGACGCCGATCTGGTCGGCATCGGCGACTACTCGTTCGAGTCGGGCGAGCGATGCATGACCGCGCTCTGGGAGCGACGTCCGACTGCTGTTTTCGTTGGAGGCGATGTCATGGCGCTGGGAGCCCTTCGAGCCCTGGTTCGCCTCAAGGCTCGGGTGCCGGAGGACATTTCACTGGTCGCTTTTGGTAATCCCGATGCCGTCCGCTATGCGAATCCGCCACTCACGACGATCGACCTGCCAGTCGCTGCGGCAGGGCGGGCCGCAGTCGAGCTGGCGCTTGCCAGAATCCGGGACAGAACGACAAAGGAGGTGCGCACGCTGCAAACATCATTGCTCATTCGAGAGACAACAGCGCCACCAGCGGCCCCTGTCTCCATGTGATGAGCGGCCCCGTCGCGGGGTCCAGATCGAATCCGTCTCACTCGAACAAGGAGGACGTGAACTGTGAAACGATCGCACGACACCCTGACCTCATTCGCGCGGAAAAGCGTGAATCGTCGAACCCTGCTGGGCGGCGCCGCCGGACTGGCTGCTGGAGCAGCTTCGTTCTCGTTGCCTCGTGGCGCCAGCGCGCAAAGCACCGATCTCGATTTCACCGTCTGGAGCTATGGCGAGGACGTTATCCAGGACAACATTCGCCTCTTCCAGGAAGCCAATCCCGGAGTCTCGGTGAATCTCAGTTCCTTCGCCTGGGAGGAATTCCACACGACGATGGTGAACCGGTTCAGCTCCGGCACGGCGACAGACGTCTCGTACAACGGCGGCAACTGGCTCGAAGAGTTTGCGGCCGCAGGCTGGGTCGTGCCGCTTGATGCCCACTTCGATTGGGTCGCTGGTTACGAGGAGAAGATCCTTCCATTCGCCTGGAAAGACATGACGTACAACGGCGAAGTCTACGGACTGCCGTACTATTCCGACACCATCACCTTCATGTACAACGAGCGGATTCTTTCCGATGCTGGATTCTCCGCTCCACCAGCAACCTGGGAAGAAGTCACCGAGCAAAGCCTCGCACTCAAAGAGGCAGGGATGGACGCACCCTTCGTCTATGAGTTCAGCAACACGCTGCCAAATGTCAGTGAGGCCCTCGCCAGCATGATCTTCGGCAGGGGCGGCGAGCTGATCGACGAAGAACACAATCCACTCTGGACCGATCCGGAAAGCCCGGCGTTCCTGCAGATGAAGTGGCTCGTCGACGCGAAAAATGCCGACGGCATTCTGACCATCCAGGACCATGAGACAACGGTCACACGCGACCTCAACACCGGCAACCATGCGTACTCAGTGATGTTCAATTACAACCTCGCCGCGCTGAACAACGCCGCGACATCGCCGCTCGCCGGAGAGTTCAAACTCGGCCTGATGCCTGGCGAAACGCATGAATGCTACGGCTTCGCCAAGTTCTACAACATGACCCAGATGGCCGCTGACCGGGGCCAGGAGGTCATCGACGCCAGTGGTGCGTTCATCGAGTACATGGCCGGTGAGGTTGACGGCGGTTTTCCGGTCGCCAAGCGCTGGGCCATCGAGCATGGCCTCGGGTTTGCCCAGATTCCGCTTCTCGACGACCCCGAAGTTCAGGAAGCATTCGGCGCATGGGTCGACGTGCCAACCTGGCGATCGCAGCTGGAAATGGCCCGCGGCCGGAACCAGGCGGTCTGGTACGGCATCTGGAGCGAATCATTCCACCCGATGCTCGGACAAGCGCTGAACGGCGAAATCACCGTCGAGGAGCTCGCGGAGCGTTCGGCTGAAGAGTGGAACACGCTCAAGCAACGCGTCGAAGGCTAATCACCGACTGCGCTCACACGTCCCGCCGCCGAGACAGTGTTCGGCGGCGGGGCGCTGGCCACGGACTCAGAATCCTCTGCCGCACCAGACACGCTGCTCTCTGGCGATCGCAAACATCAGCACGTTCTAGGGCCCAAATCGCGTTTTTTCGGAACATTGGAAACCATTATGGCGGCCGCACCGAGACACAGATTCCAGCCCAGAGGTCATGCACTCACCGGGTTCATCATGGTCCTGCCGGCGCTGGCGTTGATTGCGGTATTTACCATCTGGCCTTTTGCCAGGGCAATCCGCCAGAGCACCCGCATCGAATCGCCAATATTCCCTTCACAGTATGTCGGTTTGCAGAACTACCGTGATATCTGGAACGGCTTCTATTTCCGGGACGCTGCGCAGAACTCCATGTTGTTCGCGGCAATTACGGTTCCATTGCTACTCGGGCTGGGAATCCTGGTCGCGCTGCTTCTCAATGAGCCGTTCCTTGGAAACACGGCATTGCGGATCGGCATGCTTCTGCCGTGGGCGCTGCCGGCAGCGGCATCAGGATTGATTTGGCGCTGGATTTTCCTGGACAGCTGGGGCGCCCTCAATGCCTGGCTCTACAAGATCGGCATTATCGACAGCTACGTCAACTGGCTCACCAATCCCGATCTGGCCAAAGCAACGGTGATCGTCGTCTTCGTGTGGGCACAGCTTCCCTTGGCCGCGGTCTTTCTCCTCGCGGCGCTGCAATCAGTCCCAGAAGAACTCTATGGAGCCGCTGCGATCGACGGGGCCAGCTCCTTCGGCCGTTTTCGGACGGTGACCCTCCCCGGTATTCGTTCGATGCTGGTCATTGTTGCGCTCTTCGAGCTCCTGATGGCCGTAACGACGTTTGATATTGTCTATTCCCTGACGCAAGGAGGACCTGGCACAGCAACCACGCTCCTCTCCTACTTCACCTGGTCGGAAAGCTTCCGGAGACTCGACTTCGGTCGTGGTTCAGCACTGGCAATCATGATCTCGCTGTCGTCGCTGGTCCTGATTCTGATTCTCGTGCGTGCCCTCCCCAAAGGAGCGCTGGAGGATGAACAGGCATGAGGCATCGCTCTCCGCTCCGACGGATCGTCATTTATGCGGGCGCACTCCTGCTGGCGTTTTTCTGGTTTGCGCCGTTCGTCGTCGTGCTGTTGGGCAGCATCGTGCCCGAAGTCAACCTCGTCTCTTACCCGCCGGACTGGTTTCGCGACGGAGTCAACCTGCAAACGTACGACTACATCTTTACGGGCAAGGTGCCGGAGACATACGAGCAGCGGGGCGCCATGCGCAGCATGATCTCCAGCGAGGTTCGCCAGGTCCCGCGCGCGATTCTGAACAGCTTCATCGTTGCCACGGCGGTCATGCTCATCAACCTCGTTTTCGGCAGTCTTGGCGCCTATGCCTACGCCCGGATCCGGTTTCCCGGCCGGAAGCTTGCCTTCACCTTCGTCCTCATGAGCAGGCTGATTCCCACAGTCGCTATTGCCGTTCCTTACTATCTGATTGTCCAGTCACTGAATCTGATCAATTCCTTCTGGGCACTGATTCTCATCTACTCTGTGCTGACACTGCCGTTTACCACTCTCGTATTGACGCTCTATTTCCGGGGCATTCCGGTCGAAATCGATG
Source organism: uncultured Sphaerobacteraceae bacterium (assembly GCA_964461025.1). Classification (GTDB taxonomy): domain Bacteria; phylum Chloroflexota; class Chloroflexia; order Thermomicrobiales; family UBA6265; genus JAHBVL01. The sequence continues at coordinate 5,577 of CAYWSE010000127.1, forward strand.
AGGCCGCCCAGCTCGAAGGCGCATCGCCATGGCGCATTCTCCGAGACATTGGCATACCGCTGGCATTGCCAAGCATGATTGGGGCCGGGCTGTTTGCCTTCATGCTTTCGTACAGCGAGTTCATGTTCGCGTTGTTCATCACCACGACCCGTGAGCGGCGCACGCTGCCAGTGGTAATTGGTTCGCTCTCTTCGAATACAGACGTTTCATGGAACATGCTCATGGCAACGATCGCTATCGGTACGATTCCGACGATAATCCTCGCCTTCCCGGTCTGGCGATTCATGGTCCGCGGACTGACCAGCGGGGCGATCAAGGGATAACCTCCGCTACCGGTCGATCCTTCGCACGTCGGAACGACTATTTCCTGAAACCCACTGCTCGCCGCCGGAGCAACGTGTTTCACGAATCACCGTTTCGTGGAAAGGAATCGATCATGGCCACAGACACTCAGCAGACCGCATTGCCGGACGTACCCGTTCGCTCGGTCGAAGAATACGCAGCGGATATCCGGAAAAACGCCAGTGACATCGCCGCCATCCTTCGTTCGGCTTCCGATGAGGAGTTGCGCAGTCCCACCACAGCCGAAGGGTGGCCGGTTGTCGTCGTCGCGCATCATG
>CAYWSE010000128.1:0-6083 GCA_964461025.1 uncultured Sphaerobacteraceae bacterium
GATGCACCCGACGATTCAAAACAATACCCAGGCAATTGAAGTGCTGTGCCGCCAATATGGAGTTCGGCGCCTGGAGGCGTTCGGTTCGTCGACTCATTCGGGATTCGATCCGTCGCGTTTCATCGTCGATCTGGGCGCATACGAACCGGGAATCGCCAGGCGGTTCATCGGGTTCGCGGATGCGCTGGAATCACTTCATGGGAAAAAAGCCGATCTCGTTTTCGAGGAACGGATGAAACCTCGTTTCCGAGAAGCGGTCGCTGAAACGCGAGAGGTGATTTTTGCATCAGGAGACCGCCCGGTCGCTGCTTGACGCTCTCGATGTCTGCCGGGAGATCAACGACCTTTCGCTCGCTTCTCGTCGTCATCCGTTCCCGGCGCGCAGCATAAAGAGCACCGTCATTCTGAGCGGAACGGAGCGAAGCGGAGTGCAGTGAAGAATCTCCCGCCGCAGCGAGATGTATTCGACAGCGCAGCCCATGAAATGTGGCCGAACCCGAACGAGAGATTCTTCACTTCGTTCAGAATGACGATGTGCTGAGGCGCATACGTACAGACTTTTTGTCGCGCAGATCACGCGCTTGCTGGAAGAACACAGATAGACGACTGAGGCAAGAGAATGAATCCAGTTCCGGTTTCGATACTCGATCTGGCGTCGGTGGGCGAAGGTGAAACGATCGCCGACAGCTTTGCCGGCAGTCTGATGCTGGCTCAGCTGGCGGAGCATATGGGCTATCACCGGGTCTGGTATGCCGAGCACCACAGCATCAACAACATCGCGTCGTCGGCGACCTCGGTGCTGATCGCGCATATCGCTGCGCATACATCAAAGATCCGGCTTGGCGCCGGTGGAATCATGCTGCCCAATCACTCACCGCTGGTCATTGCTGAACAATTTGGCACGCTGGCGACACTGCATCCGGGGCGCATCGACCTCGGTCTCGGACGGGCTCCGGGGAGCGACCAGATCACCGCCCGGGCACTGCGTCGCGATCCGATGACTTCGGAGCACTTTCCGCAGGATGTCGTCGAGCTTCAGGGGTTTCTCAGCGACAGGAGTCCGGTGCCGGGTGTGCGCGCGATTCCAGGGGAAGGCACGCATGTGCCGCTCTTTATTCTGGGGTCGTCGACCTTCGGCGCCCAGCTGGCGGCACAGTTGGGACTGCCGTATGCATTTGCCTCGCATTTCGCGCCGAAGTTGCTGCATCAGGCGATCGCCATCTATCGCAATCAGTTCCAGCCGTCCGCGCAGCTCGACCGTCCGTATGTGATGGCCGGTGTTGGGGTTGTCGCGGCCGACACGACGGAAGAAGCCCAGCAGGAATTCCAGCGAATGCGCCGAAACTGGGCGCGGGAGCTGTTCAGCCGGAGTGGCCGGCGGCTTTCACTCGACGAAACGGAAGCGTTGCTGCAGACGGGGCAAGCGGCGATGGTCGATGACATGCTCTTTTATAGCGGCGTCGGCAATCCGGCCGAAGTCGCGGCCTATCTCGACAAATTCCAGCGCGAAACCGGCGCCGACGAGCTGATCACGACCCACCGGTGCGTCTCGGTGAATACGCGGTTGCGGTCGATCGAGTTGCTGGGTGAGGCGCTGAATCTGAAAGATCGGTAGTAGCCGCGCACCGCGTGCGCCAAATCTCAACGACGATGGCGGTTGCGCAGCACGGCTTCGCTCGGGGAGGTGCGAGCGGGCACGAATGTGGGTGTGGCGAGAAGGGGCGCCACCATTCGCGTTGGCGCTAGCGCTGGCCGAGACCGGCGTCGCGGGCGCGGATGATCGCCTCGGCGCGATCGGCGACCTGCAATTTGGCGAAGATGTTGCTGACGTGATTGGCGACGGTCTTCGGCGCGACAAAGAGGGCATCGCCGATCTGCGTATTGCTGCGACCCTGCGCGAGAAGCTCCAGCACGTCGTGCTCGCGATCGGTCAGGGAGGGAAAGTGCGCTGAGGCGGATCGTTGTGGCGCCGCGAAATAGCTGAGCACGCGCGTCGCAACGCCGGCGCTGAAAATGGCGTTTCCGGCGGCGACCGACCTGATCGCCTGGATGATCTCGGTTTCGTCGCTCTCCTTCAGCAGATAGCCCCAGGCGCCGGCTCTGAGCGCGGAAAAGACCGAGTCATCATCGTCGTAGAGCGTGAGCATGAGCACCTTGACGCCGGGAGCGTCGCGGACGATCGAGCGAGTGGCGTCGATTCCGCTCTGGCCGGGCATCTGCAGATCCATCAGAATCACGTCTGGCTGCAGATCGAGGGCGAGCGTGACGGCTTCAGCGGCGCTGGCTGCTTCGCCGGCGATGGCGATGTCCGGTTCGACGGAAAGCATCGCCCGGAGTCCTTTGCGTACAAGCGGATGGTCGTCGACGATCAGCAAGCGGAGCTGATCACGCTGGGTGTCCGAGCTTTCCATCGTCTTCCTGACTGACTGCCCAGGGAATGGAAACGTTGACGGCGACACCGCGCTCATCGAGCCCGCGGTCAATCGACAGTCTTCCGCCGAGCTCCTCGGCACGTTCCCGCATAGAGGCGAAACCAACGCCCCAGTGATTCTGCATCATGCCCTTGCCATTGTCGGCGATTGTGAGCCTGACCGCGTCTTCGATGTGCAAGGAGATTCGACAGCGCGTGGCCTCGCTGTGACGTACGACGTTTGTGAGCGCTTCCTCGACGATTCGGTAGAGAGCCACTTCGACTGCCGCGGGCAGGGGAGGAAGTGGGTCGGGGGCATCGACAGCGATCTCGACGGAATCAGGGCCGGCGGTGAGCGTGGCAGCGTGTTCTCGCAGTGCGCCGAGGAGTCCCAGCTCATCGAGCGCGGGCGGACGAAGCCCCTGGACGAGACGGCGAATTTCGCCGATCGCCTGCCGGAGTTCCGTGGCGAGCTCTCCGGCCATGGCAGCTGCCTGATCGGGGTTGGTGGGAGCGACTGAGCGGATGGCGCTGGCCTGCATGGAAAGTCCCGCCAGGCGAGCGCCGAGTCCGTCGTGCAGATCGCGCCGGAGCCGCCGGCGCTCCTCCTCACGCGTTGTGACGAGTCGTTGATGGGCGTGTTGCAGCGCCGCGGCGGCCCGAACGCCGTGTGCGGCCATGCCGATCTGGCGAGAGAGTTCCGTCAGGAGGCGCCGGTCTCCTTCGCTGAGCTCTTCACCCGGAGCGCGAAGCGCAACTTCGAGACGGCCGAGCTGTTCTCCCTGAAATGTGAGCGGGAAGCTCTCGATTTCGCGAGTCCACGAACCGGAAGCGGCAGCGACGACTGGCCGACCGTGGTCGTTCAGCACAATTGCGGCGTAGGGGAGCCGCAGGGAGCTCGTCAGCGATTCGGCGACAGCGGGAAGCATGTACTCGGGCGCGGCAACGTGTTCCAGCTCCTGACCGAGCTTCGCGGCAACGGCCCAGGGATTTCCCCGGTCGCCAAAGAAACGCCGGTCGATAAACCGTTGCACTCGTTGCTTGGCCGGTTGGAAGAGCACGGCGATCGCGCCGGTGGCGATGACCGACAGGAGAAGACTGCTCCGGTTGCCGACCAACGATCCGATACCGAGGACGATCAACGCATAAACCCCGATGACGAGACAGGTCAACAGGCTGTAGATAAGGAGGCGACTGATGAATACGTCGATGTCGAAGAGGCAATAGCGGAGGATGGCAAAGGCGAGCGTTACCGGGACGATCACGCCAGCGAACGACATCGCCGATGAGAAGCCGAAGTAGGCCAGTACGCCGTGGGGGGTGTCGTCGATTCGCCGGATCAGGAAGTCCCCGATGAAAAACGCCGGGACAGCTATCGCCAGACCGACGGCGACCCACTTCATCTGTTGCCGTTCGATTGGCGTTGCCAGACGCCGGTAGCGATAGATCAGCGAGGCGATCGCGGCCAGCACCAGAGCAATCTCGTCGAGAGGCGAATTGTCGACGGCGACGAGAGCCGGCGCATCCCAATTTGGCGCAATGATGAACATGGCGCCGCCGAGCGCGACGTAAGCACCGGCGAGCGCCATCCAGCGAGGGGCGAAGGTCCCGGTCGGAAAGACAAAGGGCATCAGAAAGAAGCCGGTGATGCCGATCACGGTCATGGCGCGGACGGCGATCGCCCAGAAAAGACTCCCGCCGGCGACCTCGTCGATCTCGGGTGGGTAGTACTGACCGATCTGGCTGACGAGCACCAGCGCGACCCACGCCGCGAACCAATCGTCCGGTTTCCGGCGAACGAGGATGACGAACGAGATGACCCACGTGACGGCGATCTGGATGATATTGCCGGTGAGTCCGAGATAGCCGAAGGTGCGGGCAGTGATGCCGAGCCGGTCGAGGCCCTGGCTGAGCTGGACCGATCCCTCCCCTTCGCCCTGGACCAGCTCGATCGAACGCTGCACCACCGGTTCGAACGACACGAACTGAAATCCGAGCGCGATGAGCGAGATGATCACCCAGACCGCCAGACAAAGGCGGAACGACCGCTCGCGCAGTCGTACCGAGATATCGGGGCCGGTGAAGGTTGTCAGCGCAAGGGCCATACGTAGTCCGAAGTCCGAAGTACGAAGATCGTGGGCGCCATCTGTAGTCGTTCGTAGGCCGTAGACCGTAATCCGTGGGCCGTGAAACGGGCTACATCATTGATGCACGACCGGTGCAGGTGCGATGTTCGGTGCCAGCCGGTCGCGGTCCATGCGGTCTACGGCATACGATCTACGACGTACGCTAACTGAGCGTCAGAATCTCGACCATGCCTTCCATCACGTGCGGCCCTGCGGGAAATGGCAGGGGGCAGACCGCCGCGTAGGTACCGGCGGGCAGATCGGCATCGAGCCAGCTGCTGGCGCCGCTGCCGAGCATTGCACATGCTGCAACGGGAAGATACTCCGCCGTCCAGAGATCGAACAGCTCGACGAGATCGGCTTCAGGCGTGGCCGACCCATCCTCCGGCAGGGCGAAGAGGCGGATGATTTGATCGGTAGTCGTTCCCTCCGGCACCTCGAGGAATTGGATCTCGTGCGGTAAGGCTCCGGCGTTGGTCATCTTGAGACGTTGCGGTCCGGATCGAAGCTCGTTTGCCGCGAAATCAAACGCCATGTCCACGAATCCAATCTCGAGATCGGACGCCGGCTCGGCGGGCTGTCCAAACTCGCCTGTAGCCGTGAACATGCCGATTTCCTGGGGTGTGAAAATGCTGAATGCGACATAGAGTCCGGGGTGGACATCGATGATGCCGGTGTGGGTCGAGCCCGGTCCGCCCCAGTCAGGCATGCCGAGACCTGTGATCTGATCGAACCATTCGGGATCATCGTCGCTTTCTGCAGCGGCAAGCAGATCCTCCTGGGTCACCCCATCCGGGAGGCGAGCATAGATGGCATGAATGGGCGCAGAGCTGGCGTTGACGACCTCCACGGCGTAGCGCCCGGCCGTGAGCTCGTCCGGAAGCTCGAAGCGATCGTCGTGGACGGTGATGGTCAGCGGTGGAAAGTCGCTCTGTGCGGAGGCCGGCGACAGGAACCGGGGAGCCGCCAGCGATGCGGCAGCGGCGGCGCTTCCTTTGAGCAACGTTCGGCGATTCATGGATGCCTTGTCCTTCCTGCGTTGCGTTGAGACCGGACGAATTGCCCGACGCCTGCACGGTAGCGGGCGCGCATTCCCGGTCACCAGCGGGCGGATTCCCGATCGACCGGGAACGATGATCGGGAAGACCTGGTGCGACCCGTCATCCACCATCGAGGAAGAAGATATTGACAATCATCTATATCGCCATTAGGATGACCGCTATGGATGCAAGGATCCGGCCACCTGGATGTTGTGAGATTGCGATCGAGCCGGATCCGTTGCCTGCGGCAACGACGGCGAGCGTCGTCGATATGCACAAGGCGCTCTCGGACTCGACCCGGTTCGAGATCTTCCGGCTTGTGGCGGCGCAATCGGCGCCGATTTGCGCGTGCGATATCGTCGATCGATTCCAGGTCAGTCAGCCGACCATATCGCATCACATGAAGGTTCTGCGTGACGCCGGATTGATCACCGTGTCGCGCCGTGGTGTTTGGGCGTACTACGCTGTCGATCCGCGGGGTCTGGAGGTCCTGCGCGACACGATCGA
>CAYWSE010000129.1:0-6083 GCA_964461025.1 uncultured Sphaerobacteraceae bacterium
GTCGCTGATAAGCGGGATCGACCAGCAGCCGGTTCACTTCAGCGCGATGACGCGCATTCGCTTTGGTTGCTTCCTCGAGCTGGACGGTTCCCGCGATGACGCCATCGACCTCGGCCAGAAAGAGCACGACCTCAGGTTTGCAGACATTGCGCCAGTATCTGCGCGCAACCTCCGGATCGAGTGGCGGCAGGTACCCGACCGAAGCGCCCGAGTCGACGACCGCGACCAGTAAGTCGCCGAGCCGCTCGATCTCTTTCTCGGTTAATGAAGAAGCAACGCGAATCTCAACCGTCACCGAGACCTCCAGTTTCTCTTGCTTCGATGTCGTCATACGCTTCAGGTCGCAACTTTTCGCGACTTCCGGATAATAGTCGCGGGGCGATGGGAAGCGAGTCGTCCCATGTGTTGGCCCATGGCCAAACCTGGCAAACCCATGTTTCAGGAGTCCGATATGCCGACAACGCAACCGAGACGAATTCTACTCACTGGCGCCGCTGGCCGGATCGGCACCGCGTTCTATGACGCCATGCAGGGAATGCATCAATTTCACCTGGCCGATCGCGATGAGCGACTCCTGCAGCGACAGGTGGCCGACAGCGACACGGCGTCGCTCGTGGATGTTGCCAACTTCGAACACTGTATGAGGGCGTGCGAGGAGATCGACACGGTTGTCCATCTCGGAGCCGATCCGTCGCCGGAGGCAGATTTCGATGCTTCGCTGCTGGAGAACAACATCCGGGGCACGCACAACATCTTCCGGGCGGCTCTCGAAGCCGGATGCCGGCGGGTCATCTTCGCCAGCAGCATTCACGCTGTGGTTGGGCATCCGATGGGTACGCCTATTCCGGTCGACGCGACCGTCTGGCCAACGAACATGTACGGCGTCTCGAAGTGCTTTGGTGAGGCGACGGCGCGCAAGTTCGCGTCAGACGGGCTTTCGGCGATCGCGATCCGAATCGGAGCGTATGACGCCGAGTGGCATTCAGCGGATATGGGCGACGAGCTGATCAGCGCCTGGGTCAGCAAACGCGATCTCAACCAGTTGATCGAGCGGTGCATCGAAGTCGAGGGGGTCGACTTCGCCATCGTGCATGGGCAGTCGAACAATGCGAAGAAGAGAATGTCGCTCGAGGAAACGATGCGCATCACTGGGTACGCCCCGGTCGATGATGGCTACGCGAAGTTTGCCTGACGCCCACTTCGTCGTCAGGATTCGGGCAGCGGGTCAGGAGCATCTGCGCCGAGCCGCCTGAGATGCCTCACATTCTTCGTGTAGACGGGGACGTCCATGAGACGCGCTTTCGCCGCCAGATAGCAGTCGACGAAACCAAGCGATGGACTCTGCTGCCAGAGGACGAGCGCGTCACTCATGCTTCGTACGTCTCCTTCGGCGCCCTTCATGTTCAGCAGGGTTTGGATATAGCCGGCGACTTCCATCGCACTGAGTCGTGGACCTCGCCTGGTCAGAACATACGTGATCTCATGCAGCACAAGCGGTTCGATGAGAACTCTCACCCGCCCCTCCCTGGCAGCGGCAAGGAAACGGCGGCACTCCTCAGAGTTCGAGTCGTTCCCCAGTGCATGGACGACAACGTTCGTATCCAAGAGTCCAGCCGTTGAACTACTCACTCATTCTTTCCCAGAAGCGCTGCGCTTCTTCTTCTTCGGCTTCACGGAGCATGGATTCAACATCCACCGGCCCTTCGATCGCGAATTTCTCCCAGTAGTACTCAAGCGGTTTGATCCCTGCCGGAGCAATCTGGAGGTTGCCTTCGTCCGTGACGGAAATGCGCACCAGATCACCGGGAGCAATCTGCGTTTGCTCTCGCAGTTCCTTGGGCAATGTCACCTGACCCCTGGACTGTACTCGTGTGATCGTTGATGACATCACTGATCCTCCTGCATACTCGAGGACGTTTGCATACCGGCCAACCAAGTATGGCACGGCGGAGTTGATCGAGGCACGCCGCTAGCCTGTGTGCGCCGGGGCGAAGAAGACGAGCACCCGGAGTTCTTCCGTCACATCATGGAACCGGTGCGGCACCTGTTTCGCTACATAGAGGATCGATCCGGCCTCGGCGGGAAACTCCTCTTCGCCGGCGCGCAGGACTCCCTTGCCGGAGAGAATGACGTAGACCTCGTCCTCATTATGAGGGGATTGCGGATCGTCGCCTCCTGCCGGAATGACGTACAACCCGACACTGAGGTCGTTCACGCGCAGGAACTCGTGCCACATCTCCCCCGCCGACTTGTGAGCACGATCGACCTCTGAAAGATGAATCGATGACGCGTCCATGTTGTTCCTCCCTCAGAGCAATCTGATCATCGCTACGCCGCCGACCACCATCGTTGCGCCCAGGATGCGGCCCGGGCTGATTTCATGCTGACTCAATCCAAGCCAGCCGAGATGATCGATGATCAACGCGCAGATCATCTGTCCAAGCACGACCAGCGAAAACGCGACCGCAGCGCTCAGTCGTTGGACAAGGATGATGCTCACGGCCACATAGACCGCGCCAAGCAGCCCGCCGGTCCAGATCCACCACGGGGCGGCACGGAGGACGTCGCCTTCCGGCCAGGAGGGCCGCTGCACAACGAGCACGAAGAGCAGCAGGGAGATCGTCGAAACCGATGTCGAGATCATCGCCGCCTGCGCGGGCGAACCCATCCGAAAGCGGAGCTGACCATTGATAACCGGCTGGATCGCCATGAAACAGCCCATCAGCAGCGCCGTACCGACCAGCAACCAGAAGGTCACGCGCATCACCCCTCTTCCCTCTCACTGTTCCGTGTGTTCCGGCCACCAGATACCGACGTCAGTGCGACGCGCTGCGGCCCCGTGTCGCCGAGACTCTCGCCGCGTCACCATACAGTGCCACATGGGAGCAGTAGGCGAGGTGAAGTCGCAGGCGTACCTCAGCGTCATCAAGATCGAGACCGCTCAGGTCCTGTATTCGTTGCAGGCGGTAGAGAACAGTATTGCGGTGAACTCCGAGAATCGCGGCTGCTTCTTTGGGTCCGCATTTGCCATCAAAGAACGCGCCCAGTGTTCTCACGAGGTCGGCGTTGTGCTTTCGGTCGTATTCGATCAACGCCTGCAGCGTGTCGTCGTGAAATGACCGCAGTTCGGGCAATTCCCGAGCAGCAAAGAGGAGACGATAGATGCCGAGCTGGGAAAAACGCGTTGCTTTGCCCTGACCGTTCAACCGCCGTCCGATTGTCAGGGCCTGTCGCGCTTCCTGATGCGATTTGCGGATGCCGTTGGAGCCAGTGTAGACCCCGCCGATTCCCACGGATACTCCACTGCCAAGGAGCGTGCGAACCCGCTGTTCGACTTCTGAATAGATCTGCGCGACGGTCGAGTCGGGGTCCACTCCGTCTTCGACTGGCAGGATGACTTCGGCGTGATTGTTGCGATAGCGCCAGAGTACGGCGGGGTCGCGGCGATCGAGCGTTTCCGCAAAGAGCGTGGATGATTCTCCCCGTTCCGTTCTCGCCTGTCCGGCGCCAGTCCGGTCGATTCGCGCCACCAGCGCGAGGTGCGGGCCATCCAGATCGTAGCCCAGGAGCCGTGCTTGCTGGAGCAGCGAAACCTCGCTCCGGAGGGCGCCGTCGAGCACTTCATCGAGAACGTTGAGCTCGAGCTCCTGCCTGGCGACCGCCGCCGCGCGTTCGCGCGCCATGACGACGGCGCACGCCGCTGCGCCGCGTGATGCGAGAGCTGTCACCTGCTGCGAAGCGCTATTGCCGGGGAGGAGCATGGAGAGCACGCCGAGCAGTCCATCTCGTCCTGTGATCGGCGAAACGACGCGCCGCGATCGATCGTCCCAATCGAGCAACGTAGTGGGCGGTTCGGCCGAGCTGACAGTCGCGCCACCGCGCAACCAGCTCATCACCGCCGGTCGGCCCCGCTCGAGCATTGGCAACAGCACGGAAGATGTGGGCACTTGACCGGTCGGACTGGTCATGGCCAGAAGCCGTCCATCCCGTGCTTCGATGATCACATCGAGATCCGCCATCTCGGCCAGCGAGGCGGCAAGGTCGGGCAGCGATTCACCAGCGATTGCCTGCTCCATCAGACGGCGGCCGGCATCATTTGTCACGCGCTGAGAGTCGCGCTTGCGCTCGGCGATGATGTGCGACGCCTCCCGTTCGAGCAGAGCGAGGTCGGCATCGACTGGCAGCTGCAGCAACGGAATGCGCGACTCATCGGCTGCCTGGCGGGCCGGAGCCGAAGCCTTGCCGGCGAATGCGATGGCGGCCACACCGAATCCGGACAGTTGGCGGATCGCCGCGTCGAGCGTCAGGCGCTGATCGAGACTGGTCAGCGCTTTCTGAGTCAGCAACACAAGCTCGCCACCACTCAGATGGTCGAAGGCGGGCGCGCTCGGCCGCGGACGGGTGGCCCAGGAGACTTCGGCATCGACCGATTCTTTACCGGCCACGATCGCCGTCTGCGGTGGCAGCGCCAGTTCGATGAGGTCAGAGACGGTGATCATCGACATCGATCAGGCATCCCCGTAGCGCGCGTGTTCCCACGGACTGACGTTCGAGCGGTATTCCTCCCATTCGCTCTTCTTCACGGACAGCAACTGATCGGAGACATACGAACCCAACGCTCCCTGCACGACCGAATCCTGCGAAAAGGCATGAATGGCTTCGCCGAGGGTCGCGGGGAGACGCGGCACGCCGATCCGCTGGAGCCCTTCGTCGTCGTAGGAGCCAAAGCTTTCCTCCAGCGGTTCCGGTGGCTGATCGCCTTGACGTACTCCCCTCAGACTCGTCGCCAGCACGGCAGCAAACGCCAGATAAGGGTTGGCCATCGGGTCGGGAGAACGCAACTCCAGCGCCGCATGCTCGCCATCTCGCCAGGCAGGGACACGAAGGAGCGAACCATGACTGACATACGCCCACGAGGCGTGACGAGGAGCGCGATGCCCAGCATTGAGGCGCTTATAGGAATTGACCGTCGGGCAGAGGACAAGACTCATGCCCGGCGCATGGCTCAACTGACCGGCGATCACATGGTGGCCCCACTGAGAGAGCGATCCCGACGCCTCTCCGAGCAGATCAATCCCGGACTGGGGATGGCGAAATCGCTGGAAGATGTGCATTCCCGATCCGGGCGCGTCGGCGAACGGTTTGGCCATGAACATGGCGCGAAGTCCGTGTCGCTGGGCGATTGTGCGGACGACGTGCCGCACCATGATCAGCTGATCGGCCATTTGCAGCGCGCCAACTGCGAGGAGATCGAGCTCCTCCTGCCCCGGTCCAGTTTCGTGATGTGCACCCCCAACTGAAATGCCAATCGCCTGCAACGCGCTGACAACCGCGTCTCGGGTCCGGGAGACTGCGTCTTCGCCGATATCGAAATAACCCGCTGCATCGCGAGCCGGCGACGGCGACGTCATCTCACCGCGCACCAGATAGAACTCGATCTCGACGCCGACTTCGAGCTCGACCCCTTCATCCAGCGCGTTCTGCAACTCGCGAATGAGCACCGAGCGCGGATCGCCGTCGAATGGCTCGCCGTCCTGGCGAAGAACCGAACAGCAAAGTCGCGCCCGGCGGTCTCGCTGCTCGTCCCCCTGCATGATCAGCAACGTGCCCGGATCAGGAGCGAGCAAAAGGTCGAGCTCGACCCGCCGCAGACCGCCCATGACAGCGGACCCATCGAATCGGTAACCGTGCTGCAATGCCCGGCGCAAATGCTCAACCGGGATAGTCAGCGCCTTGGCGCCACCGGCGATGTCACTGAAGACGAGATCGATCAACTCGATTCGTTCCGAGGTCACTCGTTCGATGACGCCCAGACGGTCGGCTGTTGTTCGATCTACCCAAAGCGCCTCGTTCGTCACTGTCACGCTCGACACCTGTCTCTTTGGATTCCGCGAACAATCGACTCATGAAAGTCGACCGGCTGTTCTCTCATTCGGCGAATTGACTTCGTTGACTCACCGTCAACGACTGATGACTGGTTGAGAACAATGCGTGAGTCGCCGAATCACATGCACGAAGTGGACGAAAGCGCCAAACCGTGCGCATTGCGGTGAAAAGATAGCTCGTTTTATATGCTGAGCACA
>CAYWSE010000130.1:0-5971 GCA_964461025.1 uncultured Sphaerobacteraceae bacterium
ACTATAGCCAACATCCCACGGAATAGTGAACCGAATTTAGATGCGTAAGCCCTGGTACTGTACGTACATCATGTTGACAATATGACAGGAAACGAGGCACGGTTCGTGTTTCCACGATCGTCGCGCGGGTTGCGCCAGGCGCACCGCTGTGCGCAGCTATGAACCGTCTTCGATCAGGGACTCAGTCGGAATGGCGGGTAGCGGTCGGTCATGAGGTAGAAGTACGCGCCCCAGCGGTGCCCCCAGCGAAAGGCGCCGGTCACGAAGTCGAAGAGAGAACGCGGATAGCGACCGGTGAGGAGAATTGCGAAGAATGCGGCCAGCACGGCCAGCGCCATGCCGACCATGACGACGCCCAGTGCAAGCAGATTGGGGATCATCAGCAGCCCTTTGACTAGCACCTTCCAGCGGCTCAGTTGCTCGGCGTAGGCGATATCGAGCGTGGCGGGATAGGCGGCTGCACCAAATGGTGGGTATTCGTCGCGCTGGAGGGTGATGGCATACGTCGTCTGGTTTGTGGAACGGCGCATGTACTCGAGCTCGAAGTTCCAGAGCGGGCGAGGAAACCGTCCGGTGATCAGAATGGAGAACCAGGCAACAATCACGACGGCGAAGAAAACGTGTGCAAGCAGTGCGAAAACCACGAGGTGGGGAAGCACGAGCACCCACTTGACCAGTACCTTCCAGCGCGAGAGCAATTCCGGATAGAGAATGTCGAAGGTCATTTCCGGGTCGCAATGCGATACCGACGGCTGATCGGACGCGGGAACAAAAGCGCCGGTAAACGAACTGGCGGCCATTTCGCTGCTACTCCGCAGCAACGCGAGCAAATCGGTAAACGTCGCTTCCGCTGCTGATCACGAGTTCCGAATCGCCGCTCTCGCCCTCCTCCACTGCGAGGGGCGTGCCGGCGAGCGGACCGTCGATCATGATCCAGTCGCCGAAGGCGATCGCCTCGCCTGTGGTGGGTCGCAGCTCCGCCGTGAACTCACCAGCATCGAAGATCAGGCCCTGGTCTGCCGACCAGCTGACGGTCACATCGCCGAGTTTCGACTCGCTGTAGAGGCCGAGAAGATCGGAGACGTCCTCTTCGGAAGGCCGATCACCGAAGAAAGTAGGACTATCTACGTCCGCGTCTGGAGCGGTGTCGACTGCGGCGGGGGAGGCTATCGCAACCGGGGTGCCGCCAGCTTCCTCATCTTCCTCGATCGCGCTCTCGACCTCTTCCGGCAGCCCAAGGACCAACTCAAGGAGGCGCGCTTCAAGAATCTCGCCAAATCCGTTCGCCGCCTGCCCGTTGATCAGCACCGCCAACCCCAGGTCCACGTCTGGGAGGAACGACAAGTAGGACGTGAACCCCATCGTATTGCCGCCATGGCTGATGACCTGCAGCCCGTTCCGGTCCTCCACCGACCAGCCCAGACCGTAGCTGACCGTTGTTGTGATTTCGATCTGCGGCTCGCGCGTCTTGACCAGATTCTCCACCGACGCCACGACGTCCCCAGATGCCGCGACGCCGTCGTTGAGCTGCATAATCAGATAGCTGCCGAGCTCGTTCGCCGTCGACCAGAGTGTTCCGGCTGGTTTGACCGGTTCGAGAAGCGCCTCCGTGCTGAGCTCCATCGGCTCGAAATCTCTTTCGGGCGGATGGTCATGCGGTGTCGCTACGTCCGGATCGAGCGAGGCATCGATGAACGAGAGCGTCGTTCGCTCCATTCCCAGGGGATCGAGCACTCGCCGCTGGAGCTCCTGCGTGTAGGCATCGTCGAGATCGCCGAAGATGCCCCCTGCTGCGTGCGCCGCTACGTACCCGGCCGTCGCCACCATTTGATTGCTGTACTGGAAGGCTTCACCGAAATCAGTGAAAACCTCGAAATCGGCCAGCGAGGCGATGACCTCTTCAGCAGTCAGCTCGTTGGCGTTGAAGAGGAACTCGAGATCGCGGCGAGGCACTCCGGTGCAGGCGCACACCAGGTTGCTCATCGTAATCTGCGAGGTCAGCTCCGGATCTGAGAATTGAAAGGTCGGGAGAATCTCCACCACAGGCGTGTCCCAGTCGAAGAGTCCTTCATCGACCATCGAAGCCATCATCGTGGTCGTGAAAGATTTCGACACCGAACCAATCATCATCAGCGTGTCGGGCGTCACCAGGTCGGCACTACCGAGCTCCCGCACGCCAAACCCCTCTGCGAACGCGATGCCGCCATTCTGAACAACGACGACAGCGGCGCCTGGAATTCCACTTTGCTCAACAAGCAACTCGACGAAATCTCGGAACGACTCGATGAGCTCTCCGTCGAATGGCACCGCTGCGCTCCCACTGAGATCGACGTCAGCGGTCTCAGTGACGATCCATCCGCTGGCGATTAGCTGAATCTGGTTGTTGCGGCGGGTCGCCGCCTCAAGCGAACCCTCGATGATCGCCACGTGAACTTGATCTCCGACCCGCTGGGCCACCGCCTGTACGATCTGCCCCGATGTTTGGCCGATGTCGTAGGTCAGGATGACGGTTTCGTCGACGCCATCCATCGCCGGATAATCCTGGTCGGTTCCCGGAATCGGTTCGCCATTAAAGGATGGATCGATGACTTCCCAGGCAGCGGCAATGCCGGAGCGCGCGTCATCGCCGGCCGTGACCACAATCGAGAAGTGGAGATCTCCATCAGGATCGGTGAGGACGACGATGCCATCGAGCTCGTCGACGGTCCAACCGGCGGGAACCGGAAACTCGAACCGGCCATCTGGGTCTTCGTAGAGCGTTCTCGCCTCCTGGGCAGACGCAACGACGAGTGGCACTGCGGTCAAAGATAGAACCGCCGCCATCAGTACACGTACCCATATTCGCCGCTTCGAGCTCATCTTGCAGGTGGAATCCATGCCGTTGCCCCGATCGTCTTTCCGTTTCCGGCACACAGCTAGTTTCGATTCTCACTCTACCCTATTCGACTTCTTCGGCGATGACCATGACGACTTCGCCTTGCTTCGTTTCGGCCCGGAACTTCCGGCAAAGCACCCAACCATCGACATCGGCGACGATATCGACTCCAGGTTCGTCCCAGCGCCCGAAGTCGTGCAAGCGCGTGACCGGCGTTCCCTGCTTGACGAAACTGCCGAGCTCGACGAGCGGTTCACTGATGCCGTCAACCGGCGCGGTGATCCAGCGGTCGATATCGGTGTTCGAAATGAGGCGCTGGCGATCGAGACCGGGGGGTGTGTTGTCGATCACCCGATCATTGAGCAGACCGAAGTGGCGCATCACGTTGAGCGTGCCGTGATGCGCCCATCGCACCCCCCAATAGTCGGTCGAGGCGCCGAAGCCGAGTTCGCTGCCGATGGTGATCTTGCCCATCTTCTCCGCTTCCTCGGTCAGTAGTCCGGTTCCCATGCCGCCGGTGTAGATCATGGTGAAGGGTGTTCCAAAGAGGAATGCCGTTTCTTTGAATTGCTTGTGCAGTTCGGGATCATCGACCTTGTGGAAGGACATGCAGCGGGCGATTTCGTAGCCGACGCCACCGGAGTGAATGTCGATCACGACGTCGGCGCGCGTCAAGAGCTCTTCAGTCATGAAACGGGCCATGCGATAGGTGATCGAGCCGTTGGCATCGCCCGGGAATGCGCGGTTCATGTTGACGCCGTCCTCGGGTGATGCCCGGTGGCCAACATTGAAGGCTGGCACGTTGAAGACGGGGACGACGATGAGTCTTCCGCTGACAAGGGAATCGGGATCGAGATCGTAGATCAGATTCTTGAGACCGACCGGCCCCTCATACTCGTCACCATGTGTCGCGCCGATGGCCAGGATGGTCTTGCCCGGCTTGCCGGACGACGCGACATAGAGCGGAAGTCTCGTTCGCGCCCACATGCCGTCCGACGTGAATGGCACCGAGTATCGTCGCGCTCCCTTTGAATCGAAATCGAGTTTTTCGATTGGTGTGATGTCCACGAGCATCGAACTGTCTCCTTCCAGCCAACAAGCGATCGCTGTGTCGCTGGTAGGATCGCAAATCCACATGCTCCTCGCCGTTGGCAGCGCGGCGCCCAGAAACGGACTCGCGTTCTGTGCAACGTGTTACCATCTTCGCGCAAAAGTTGTGCACGTTTCCGAGGGTGGCGGGGCGTTGGATCGTCCGGCGTCGCGTTACCTCGAAATACCAACTGGAGGGTTTCTCTATGCGAATACGGCTCCTGGTCATTGCGCTTACGGCAATGCTCGTCCTTCCGGCGATTGCTGCCCAGAGCTCACCGACGATTCGAGCGCAGGAAGAGGTCGGTCCGCTGAAGATCGGTGCGCTGATGCCGTTCACTGGCGCGCTGTCCGACTTCGGTCCTCCGTTCTTCGATGCAGCGCAGCTGGCCGTTGATGAGATCAATGCCGCTGGCGGCGTCAATGGACAGCCAGTCGAACTGATTCAGGGTGATGACGGCACCGCGCCACAGCAGGCTGTCGAAGAAGCCCGCCGCCTGGTGGAGATCGAAGGCGTCAGCGCCATCATCGGCCCTGCCAGCTCAGGCGACACGCTACAGGTGATCGAGAGCGTGACGGGTGGAAGTATCCTGCACATCGGCTATTCGGCAACATCGAACGCGCTGACAGCGGTAGACGATGGCGACTTCTACTTCCGTACGACGATCGCCGACTCGGCGCAGGGCGTGGTGATGGCGCAAGTCGCACAGGAGCTCGGTTACGAGAGCGCCTGCACGATGTACATCAACAACGCATACGGGCAGGGTCTGAGCGCGGTCTTCGCCGAAGCCTTCACCGGCCTCGGCGGAACAGTCACCGCTGAAGTTCCGCATGAGAACGAGCAACCGACGTTCTCATCCGAAATCACCACCTGCACCGACGGCAGCCCGGATGTGCTGGTCGCCATCAGCTATCCAGAGAGCATGAGCGTCTATCTCCGCGAGGCGATCGAGGCCGACGCTGTCGAGAACTTCCTCTTTTCAGACGGCGGGCGCTCGCCCGATCTGTTCGCCGAGCTCGGCTGGTCATCGTTCGAGGGATTCCGCGGCACATCGGCCGGCGCGCCGGAGACCGAAGCAGGCGCCAGCTTTGACGCAGCCTATGAGGCGGCGTTCGGCAGTCTGCCGTCGCTCCCATACCTCCGCGAGATCTACGACGCGATCTATCTGATCGCGCTGGCGGCTGAAGCGGCCGACTCTGTCGATCCCGCGGCGATGCGCGATGTCCTGCGTGACGTGGCGAATCCGGAAGGCGAAATCGTCGGACCGGGCACCGAGGGATTCGCGGCCGCGGTACAGCTGCTGGCCGATGGAACGGACATCGATTACGAGGGCGCGGCGGGCAGCCAGAATCTCGATGAGAATGGCGACAACCTGACCGGCACCATCGTCATCTGGGCAATTCAGGGCGAGGAAGTCGTTGTGGTCGAATCACGCGACGTCGATCTGTCCGAATAGTTCGAGAAGACACTTCGAAAGCGAACGCGCCCGGGCGGAAACGTCCGGGCGCGTTTGTTGAGTCGGCGAGACGGCCAGCACGGTATTGCGGCCTGTCACCGGGCAGCGTTCCCACCTGTGCAGGCAGAGACGAATGGGACGATTGATTTCGAGTTGCCGGCTGTCCGGCTTGACGACTAGCCGTCCTGGCGTCGGAGCTCGGCGACGCGGCGGTCGAGCCAGCGGGAGACGCGGGCGGTTTCGGGGAGAAGTCCGCGCGGGGCGAGGAGGAGCATGACGACGATGATCGCTCCGACGAGGAAGTCGCGGATGTAGAAAATCCGGCCCTGAACGACGTCGGGCAAGTCGTATCCCTGCACCTGAAGGGTGATCGACCAGAGACTCCAGAAGACGAAGGTGCCGACGATTGCGCCGAGCGTATTGCCGCTGCCGCCGATGATCAGCATCGCCCAGAAGATGAACGTCGCGAAGAAGTGCGTGAACGTGTCAGGAGAAATCGCTCCCTGCTGCATGGCGTAGAGCGAGCCGCCGACCCCCATCAATGCCGCGC
>CAYWSE010000131.1:0-5890 GCA_964461025.1 uncultured Sphaerobacteraceae bacterium
GAGTCTTTTTTCGATGCGCATCCTGACTTCGGTCGGACAGCCGTCTTCGCCGTCCTGCCGATTCACTGTTTCGACTTCGAAGAACCGAGCCAGACACCGTTCTGCCAGCAGAAGCTGCAGTGGCTGGTGAGCAACGGCTACGAAGTCGCCAACCACACGTGGGACCATCAGGACCTTGGTGATGTCTCGAACGAGGTCTTCCTGGAAAAAATCGGGGACACTACGCTTTGGATTCGGGAGCAGACCGGCGTCGAAACGGCCAGCGCCGCGCTGATCCTGCCGTATGGTGTCTTCCCCGGCGGCGAGCACTGGGAGCAGCAATGGGACTGGATCCGCCACGGATTCGAATACGAGGGCCAACGCATTCAGTTGATGACCGTTCTCGCCGCCGGCGCCGACCCCGCCCCCTCGCCGATGAATGTCAATTTCGACGTCATGTCGATTGCCCGCATTGGCGCGAAGGACTACCCGTCTGATGGTGAAGCCGATCTCTTCCTCAATTTCTGGTTTGGTGTGTTTGCATCGAGCCCGGAAAGCCTCTACACCAGCGACGGCAACCCCAACACAGTCACCTTCCCCTCCTGGGCCTCTGGCCAGCTCGATACCGAGAAAGCCGCCGCAGAGGGCATTGAGGTTATCGAGTACGACTAGGCAAAGGGCAATCGGCAATAGGCAAAAGGCAATGGCGAGTTTGTGGCCCGCTATACTTGACCACTGACGAGGACCGGGCATCGGCGCTCACGTCCATACTCCAGTTTGCAGAGCAATCGTGACCATCACACTCGAACCTCAAACCGACCAGAAGCGCATTGTCGTGGCCGACGAGCTCGGCTATTGCTGGGGTGTCCGGCGCGCTCTCGACATCATCCAGGATTCCGCCCAGCAGACCGGCCCGATCGCCCCGGTTGGCGACATCATCCACAACCCCCAGGTCGTCGAACGCTTGCGCGTCAAGGGAGTTGTCGGCGCCGAATCGGTCGATGCCGCGGCGCGGGAAGGATTCAAGCGCGTCGCCATCACCGCGCATGGACAGGGACCGCATCTGGCCGAGCAAGCCGCGGCAGCCAATCTCGAGCTCGTCGACACCACCTGTCCGCTGGTGACAAAAGTCCAGCGCCTCGCCCAGAAGCTCGTTCGCCAGGGATATTTCCTCGTGGTCTACGGTGATTCCTACCACCCCGAAGTCAAGGGCGTGCTCGGATGGGCCAGCACCACCAAATCGGTTTCGGCGAAACATATCGAAGACCTGCCCTGGAACGCCCGTCGTGGCGAGACTGGCCCCGGCAAAGTTTCGCCGCCGCGCAAGGTTGCGCTCGTCAGCCAGACGACCAAAAATGTCGACGAGCTGATGAAGTTTGCCCGCCAACTGCAGGAAATGGTCGTGCCGGAAGGCGGTGAATTCCGTCTCTGCAACACCATCTGCGAACCGACCAGCGAACGCCAGAATGCCCTGAAGCGACTCGTCGATCAGGACCATTGCGATGTCATCTTCGCCATCGGTGGCATGAAGAGCAGCAACACCGCTCGTCTCGCCGAAGTTGGCAACGCCATGGGCGTCGATTCGTATCACATCGAACGACCGGAAGACATTCTCCCCGAGTGGCTGGAGGGCCGAACGACGGTTGGCATCACCGCCGGCGCATCGACCCCCGACGACGTCATCGAAGATGTCGTCGCGCACCTCGCCGGCTACGGATACGCACCCCCCGTCGGCGGCATCCGCAAAGTCGACCCGGACTACGTCCCGGCGTATTGAGGCGGCAATCGGCCGTCTTGCCCACTTCCCAATCATCTGGTCAAATGCGCGAAGCTATTTCTGACGGCGTACCGCCGGCTGCGGACGGCCTTTCCAACGAGGTGCCACGTTGAACGACCCTTGTCCTTATCTCCTGCCCAGTGCTCCCTTCGAGCTGATCGATGCGAAGACGCTTTTCGCCTCCGGCAACCGGATGCGGCGTCACTTCGGAGGGCTCCACACCTGCCCGTCCGGTCGCATCCTCCTCACCTTCATGCATGGCACAATGCCCCGCACCAACGATGCCGGCACGATGATTTCGCACTCGGACGACAACGGCGTCAACTGGAGTCCACCGCGACCGCTCTGGGCCGTGCCGGGGTGGGACAGTTTTCCGAATGGCGGCGCCTGCCAGATCACTGACGATCGCATCCGGCTCTTCATCGGGCAGTACCGCTTTGCTCCCGACGCCGGGGGCAAACAACCTTTCGACGCTGGCTGGCACACCAAGTACATCGACAGCACCGACGAAGGAGCGCACTGGACCGAACCGAGCGACGACGTCAAGGTTTTCCCGAGCTGGACCGAGTTCTACGGCACCAGCAATCCGCACAAACTCGCCGACGGTCGCTTGCTCTGGGCGGTACAGGGAACGCAGGATCGCGATGCCGACTGGCGAGTAGGCGTCAGCTTCACTGACGCAGAGGATAACGACTTCTCCCCGCCGATCATCTATGCCCAGGATCCCTACTTCCAGTACAGTGACAACGACATCGTCCGCCTGCCCGACGGTCGCCTCCTCACCGTGTTCCGCGAGCACATGGAAAATGGCACCTTCTTTTCCCACTCCTCCGATGAAGGGCAGACGTGGACCGACTTCCGCCCCACCGGATTCCGCGGCGCCAATTTCCGGTTGTTCATCCTCAAATCCGGCGATGTTTGCTGCCTTTATCGCGATGAAGACCCTGCTCACTACGGCACGAGCATCGGCGTCAGCAAAGACGGCGGTGAAACCTGGGAATGGGCCGGTAGTCTCTACTACCAGCCGAACTCCACTGTGCACCGGCCCGGCTACTTCTGTGGCTGCCCCGATCTGGTCGAAGCGGCGGACGGTACCCTCGTCGCCGTCCTTCACACCTACGAAGACAACGACGGCGAGATGTGTCTCCACCTACTTAGGTTGCGCGATATCTCATCGTGAGCATGGTCGACGAGGTGAAGGCACTGAGGGCGTTGTAGACCTGGCTCATTCGGGCGAGGAGACGCAAAGATGTCAGTCAAACCGTCAGTCGAACGAGTGACAAGTGACCCTGGAATTTTCGGCGGAAAGCCAATTATTCGGGGCACGCGCATTGCCGTTGATCTGATTTACGATTGGATCGCCAGCGGACAAACCCCGGCACAGATTCTCGAAGACTATCCGAATCTGACTGAGCAGGATATTCAGGCCGCTCTCGACTTTACCGATCAGATTGCGAGCCGCACTGAGATTCGACCCTGGCGTGCGATCGGGTGACGAAACTCCTGCTGGACGCGAATCTCTCACCACGAACGGCCAGATTTCTCACAAACGAACTGGGCCTTGATGCTGTTTCTTTGCTCCGCCTGGGGCTGGGGCAACTGCAGGATTTTGACGTGCTCAGGCTCGCTCGTCGGGAATGACGAGTCATTATCACGCTCGACAGCGACTTTATCTCCCCGACCCTGGTGACCGGTCGTATCGAAGTCGGCGTCATTCTCCTCGGCCTAAGAGGAGATGACCGGGCGCTTCCCGCACTCAACACCATACTCAAGCGGTTCTTTGAACAACAAGCTCCCTCCATCGATCTCGACCGCGCGTTGGTTGTCGACCGCCGCGACCGGGTCGAGGTTATTGCATCTGGAAACTAACCTTCCTGCGTTACATTCTCCTGGAATCCGACAAGTTCGACGTTGTCATCACGTTCCGTCGATACGTATCGCGACTCTCCCAACAACGTGACAGACTATTCGACCACCGTCAGTGTGGCTGCATCGATCGCTGTCGCGTGCCGTAGACCATCCTCAGTTTCAGTTTCAGCGGCAATGCGCACGACTCGCTCGCCCGTATCGTCTTCTCTTGCTACATATTGGACGTGAACGATCCCGCCAGCGGTGAAAGTGCCGTCGCCAGCGCGCTGGTCGCCGTTCAACCCGTCATCGAGCAACGCGGCGCCGCTGCCGACATTCATGTCCACGAACCCATCGAGCAGCGCCGCAAACCCGACGCCCAGCACCTCGTCATCTGAGCTTACAGTTGCCTGGGCCGTCGTCGAGGAAGCTCCATTCAATCCAATCTCTGCAGGATCGACGGATACACTGCTGATTTCCGGAGATTGCCCTGGATTCGCGGGATCGATCTCCATGGTTGCCAGTTGTTCCTGCGGATTCGCGCAATCCGCGCATCGCACCGTCCGCATTGCGTAGAGAAACGTCTGCCCGCTGGCGTCCATCGTCGCTCTGGCCAGACCGTCGGTCAGCACGGCTTCGTGACTGCCGCCCACGTTCGTGATCGATACCGCCAGCGTCGTCACCTGTGCGGTTGCAGTGTCGTAGAGGAGCCCGAATGGACTTACCAGCAAGAGCGAACCATCGCTGCTCAGCTGAATCGGTTCATAGAACCCACCGTACGGCGCTCCCGGCATCGCCCGAGGCGACCCACCGGACGCCGCAACAACCTCGATCTGATCGACATCCGATTCGCGCGGCACAACATTGTAGGCGACCGTCGAGCCGTCTCCGCTGATCGCCACTCTGAACACGAATTGCAGCCCTTCTCTCAGGACTGTCAGATCTCCGCCGTTGCCGTCTGCGGTGAGCACGTTCTGTCCATCGCCGGTATAGGCCTCAAAGACGATCCTGTTCCCGTCAGAAGAAGAATCGAGCGTGCGGCCGTCGCCATGAAAGCAGCAAAGGTTCGGGTCAAGCGGCGCGCCCACGACGGCAGCAACCGCTTCCGAGCTGACGACTTGCCGGAGATTGGCTCCACTGGCATCGATTGCCCAGACGCCATGCGGCACGGACTCGCCACTTTCGGCAATGGCGGCGCCTCGCCGGACCAGGAAGAACACCGTCTCGCCGTTGCCGCTGATCGAGATGGCGGTGATCTCATTGCTGGTCAGCGTGATGAGCGACCGCGCTCCGCTGTCATCTGCAATGCGTACCTGCACGCTTTCCGAGGAAACCACTGTGGAACCATCGTCACTGATATCGACAAAGGAGTTGCAGTAGCAGAGCGAGGTGTAGCTGTCGACCTCCCTCATCCCGCTGCCGTCGAAGCCGATCGTGTAAATGCGATTGGGCGTTTCCGGGTCGCCGGTTCCGGGAGCGTCCATGAAGACGCCCGTCGTGCCGTCCGCACTGAGTACAGGGAAACCGAGATACCCCGAGCCTTCGGTCAGATTCGTGATCTGGTGATAGACAAAGGCTCGCGAAGCTGGTTGCGCGGTTGTCACCGACGTGCCAGCGAAGCCGAACAGCGAGACGGCGACCGCCGCAGCAATCACCGCGCGAAGGGCAGAACAACCCACGTGAACACCTCCGGGAGAGAATGACCGACGACAAAAGGAGCGTCTCTGGTTCTACCTTGTGCTGCAAAGGATGGTAGCGCTCGCAACGGCCAAACACAATACCTGTAGATTGGCTCAAAGCGGAGAGAGGCTTCGGGCATATCGCACGACCGGGCCTCGTGCTGGCGCGTCAACTAGGCGCAGAACGCGGTTCCATCCCGGCCACCTTTTGTGATGATTCATTTACTTGACGCTACCTACCAACGAGCGCAAGATGCATTTCATGCGATGGTCATCAGCGTCGACGTTCGCTCTCTGCGGCCATCAAGGAGTGGAGGTTCTCCATGTACATCGTCGTTCGCACTTGGACAAATGCCGGGGATTTAGCTGACGAAATGCTGAAGCGGCAACAGGAAGTCACTGACCTGATCAAAGGTGTTCCCGGGTTTGTCGCGTATTACGCCACCCGCGCTGGTGGCACCCTCACCTCTGTGACGGTCTGTGAGAGCAAAGAAGGAACGCAGGAATCAACGCGCCTGGCTGGCGACTGGGTCAAAAAGAACATCACAGGGGCAGCGATTGGCGCGCCGCAGGTCGCTGAAGGAGAAACGTTCATCCAGTTCTGAGC
>CAYWSE010000132.1:0-5819 GCA_964461025.1 uncultured Sphaerobacteraceae bacterium
CGGGTCTGTTTGCCTGGGTGACGGGCTGAGTCTCAGCGGCCGTCCTCTCCGCCGAGTCCCGCTCGACCGGGTCTCGTTGTCGTCGTTTCGGCTCCGGTCGGGTTGCCGTAAACACCAGCAACACTGCAGTGACGACGAGCCCAATGGACAGTGCTCCTGTCATGCTGGCTCCTCTCCTCGATACGCTCCACCATCGGCGACAACCTGGAGCCGCCACTCTCAGGGACGCCTGACCGGGCGAATTGGTTCCGCACCGCTAGATTGTGGCGATCTGCTCCAACGCGTTGGCGATCTCGGAAGGATCGATATGACCCGATGACGAGGAGTATCGGGCGATCTCCTTGCCGCGTTGCAGATCGACCAGCCCCGAACCATCGGCATCCGATTGTTCGATGAGACGGACGAGATCGAGCACTTCGGTTCGCTCGAAGGCATCGACGATCTGCGGGTCCATGCCATCCAACAGCACGATCACATCCGCGGTCGCGCCCTCGCGGCCAAGCCAGACGCGAAGCTCCCGCGGCATTGGCGGATCGTACGTGCGATAGTCGATCGAGGCAAAATCGCGGTCGAAAGCCAGCAGTGCCTCCGCGCCCTTCTCGGCGAGGAGACCCTCGACCGCAGCATTGCGGCGCGCTTCCAGAAAAGTCGCCTGATGCCCGCGCTCGCCCAGCGCCTTTAGCACCGCGCGGTGAGTATGAGCTGCCGTGTTGTGCCAATCCGAACGGATCGATGGCCCGATGAAGACGAATCGCAAGGGCTCAACATCTGGCCGGTTGCCGTTCGATGCCGTCAGATCAGGCATGCGCGACCAGTTTTTCTCCAGCGGCAACGAGACTCTCGTCGAGGATGCCGATCAGCTCATCGATCTGGGCGCGGGAGATCGTCAGAGGCGGCGCGTAGAGCAGATGATCGCCGCTGATGCCATCCGCGCATCCCTGGAGAGGATAGGAAACGAGACCTCGCTTCAACGTTTCGGCCGCCACCTGCTTCGAGGCTCTGATTTCGACCGGAAACGGCTCTTTGGTGGCGCGATCGGCAACAAACTCAACACCGGCCAGCAAGCCAAGTCCCCGCACGTCGCCGACGAGTTCGTGCTTCTCCTTGAGCTCGCGGAGCGACTGGTGGAAGTAGGCTCCGGTGTCGCGGGCGTTGCCGATCAGGTCGTGTTCGAGGATGTACTGCATGACCGCGATGCCAGTTGCGCACGACAGAGGATTGCCGGACGACGTATGCCCGATCACGAACGAAGCACCCCTGCTGCGCACTTCACCAACGATTTCCGGTGTGGCGATGACCGCTCCGAGCGGTGTGTAACCACCGGCGATTCCCTTCGCGCAGGCGATCAGATCGGGTTTGACGCCCCAGTAGTCGATGCCCATCCTCTCGCCATGCCGGCCGAACCCGCTCATCACCTCGTCGGCGATGAAGAGCACCCCGTAGCGATCGCAAATCTCGCGGATCGTCTGGAAGTAGCCATCCGATGCCGGCGACGCCCCGAGCGTCGCGCCGACGACTGGTTCCGCGACAAACGCGGCGACATTCTCCGGGCCGATCTGCTTGATGACGGATTCGAGCTGCCTGGCACAGCTGAGGTCGCACTCAGTGCCATTTCGGTTGC
Organism: uncultured Sphaerobacteraceae bacterium; assembly: GCA_964461025.1. Lineage (GTDB taxonomy): Bacteria > Chloroflexota > Chloroflexia > Thermomicrobiales > UBA6265 > JAHBVL01. The sequence goes on from CAYWSE010000132.1 coordinate 1,622, forward strand.
AGCGGCTGCGGTAGGCGTGGCAAGGCGCAATATGCTCGGTGTGCATCAGGTTGGCGGCATACTTGCCGCGACGACCAGCATTTCCGCCCACCGCAAGTGTGGCGAATGAGCCGCCGTGATAGCTCCCCCACCGGCCGATGAAGACGTGCCGCGTGCCGTTGCCGCGATCGCGGTGATACTGCAGGGCCATCTTCATCGCGTTCTCGACCGCTTCGGAACCACCGGAGACAAACCAGACGCGATCGAAGCCTTCGGGAGCGAACTCTTCGATGATCAGACGTGCACAGTCCTCGATCGGCCGCGTGGAAAACGCATGCGTCGGCGAGCACGCGATCTTTCTGGCCTGTGCGGTGATGGCATCGACGACCTCTGGTACGCCATGCCCGATCGCGGTCACCGCCGCCGATGCGCCGGCGCCGTCGATATAGCGGTTGCCATCGGTGTCATAGAGATAGATCCCTTCGCCGCGCTCGATGATCGGCAGCTCGGCGTGAAGATCCCGGTGAATGACGCGCGTCCGTTCCTGATCGACGATCATGATTGCTCCCTGCCAGCACGAGAAGTCCTGCGGTGAATCATACGCAGGAACAGCGGACCTGTGAGATCCGCCGTTCCTGACATTTGTCTGATTTGACCTTCGAATCAGTCGCCCGCTCCCTCGGCGGGAGCTGCGTCCTGGTGAATCGGTCTCGGCGTGCCTTCAATGCGCAGATCGGGCAGCCATTGGAGCCACGACGGCAGATACCAGTTCCAGTCGCCGAGCAGGCGCATCGTTGCCGGGACGAGAATCGACCGCACGATCGTGGCGTCGATGGCGATGGCCACCGCCAGACCGAAGCCCATCTGTTGCAGCGATGAGAGTTGTCCGGCGGCAAAGCCAGCAAAGACCACGACCATGATCGCCGCGGCGCCGGTAATCAATCTGGCGGTGAGCTGCAGACCGCTGGCCACTGCCGCGGTGTTGTTCTTCGTTTTGTCGTACTGCTCGCGGATACGGCTGATCAGGAAGACCTGATAATCCATCGACAACCCGAAAAGAATGCAGAAGAGGAAGAGCGGCAACCAGGCCTCAATCGACGGCACTTGCGTGAAACCGAAGAAGTCTGCGCCATGACCTTCCTGGAACACAAGCACCAGCAGTCCGTAGGCGGCGCCAACGGACAACAGATTCATGATGATCGCCTTCACCGGAATCACGATCGAACGGAAAGCAAGCATCAGCAGAATGAAGCTCAAGCCAAGCACGAAAGCAAAGACCCACGGGGTTCGCTCATCAGTGAGATCAAAGAAATCCTGATTGAATGCGGTGTCGCCCGTTACGTAGACGCTGGCGTCCACGCCCTCAAATGCAGCTGGAATGAGTTCGTTTCTCAGGACGTCGAGCGCTTCATACGCTTCATCGGAGTTCGGCTCCGCCTCGAAATAGGCCTGAATATGGGCGAGATCGTTGTTCGGGCTCCACACCGTCTCGCCAACTTCGGCAAAGCCGTTTTCGGGCGTCATAGAGGCAACCAGACTGTCGATGGCGGCATTGACTTCTTCGGTGTTCTGGCCGTCGACGACGACATCGACGGGAGAAAGCCGCCCCGCTGCGAACTTCTCATCGAGAATCAGAAAAGCGGCCTTGACGTCGCTGTCGGGCAACGTCGCGAAACCCTCGAATCCTTTCTCCATACTGAAATACGGAATGGCAAGGAGAATGAGCAATCCGCCGGCGCCTATCACAAACGGCCAGGGGTGGTTCATCACCGCGCGTGAGACTCTGCCCCAGAACCCACTGTGAATGAGCTCAGCATCACGCCGGTATGCGGCGGCAACTGCTTCGTCGTCGTACGTGAATCGGCGTGGCCAGTCCAGCCTGTCGCCCAGCAATGAAATGATCGCCGGCACCAGTGTCATGACGGCAATGATGGCGACAATGACCACAAGCACCGCACCGAGACCGAGCGACCGGAAGATCGAGTTCGGCATGATGAAGAGTCCGCACAAGGCGAATACAACTGTCAGCCCGGAGAAGAGGACGGCTTTGCTCGCCGTTCCGCCCGCCTCTTCGATGGCGTCGAGCTTGGCGCGGCCATGCCGGCGCTCTTCCCGATAGCGCTCGATGATGAAGAGCGAGTAGTCGATGCCGACCGCCAGTCCGATCAGCGTGATCATGTTTGTAACCAGGAATGAGAGGTCGTAGAAGTTGCCGACAAACGCCGCCATTCCGATCGCGACAAAGATCGCCACAAGCGCCAGAACGATCGGTACGAATGCGGCAACGATCGCGCCGAACACGATGATCAGGATGATGAAAGCGATCGGAATGCCGATCCCCTCGCCCTTCTGAAGATCCTCTTCCGAGATCTCCGCAAAGGTCTCGTTCAGGCTCATCGAGCCGACAGAAAGCACCTGGATTTCATCTGTCGCAAAACTGGAGAGGAGTTCGGTGTATGCGTCGTAATGTTTGGAGACTTCATCGAGTGAACCAACCAGCGTGACCGGGATGATCAGTGCGTCTCCGTTCTCCGACACAAGGTTTTGCGCCTGGGCGGCAACAGCCGGGTCGTCGGAGTCGCGTATCTCGTAGTAGTTGATGACCGTCGCGGGATCGACCAGCTCAGTCATCCCCCGCAATCCAGCAACGACGCCGTTCACGGTCTCTTCGAATTCCGGATCGTCGATCGTCAGTGTGTCCGAATCGACGACCACGGTCTCCCGCTCAGGATCTGGATATTGCATCCGCTCTTCGAGTAGATGCAGACCAGTCACCGAATCCTGATCGCTGTAGCTCTCGAAATCGGTCGTCAGCGCGTCGCCGAGCCAGGTCGCAGTCGACGCGCCAGCGACCACCATGGCGATGATCCAGGCCAGAATGACCCACCAGCGTTTCTCGGCGCTCTTTCGGGAAATGCCCGAAGTTGAAAGCAATGCCATGCTCAATCCCCCTGAGCTACATTCAGGCTGGAGTGCCAACCGGCAAATTCACTGAACGCTCACTTATCCTATGGTCGGTCGAAAGTGGAGTCAATCGACAGAGCGCACCACTCTGGTGCGCTGATTTCGGGAGCAACAGACTGTGAACGAAGGCAATCATCAAGCGGCGACACGTCTGCTTCTGCTCAACCGCGATCTGATGGCCGGAATTGCAGTCGCCAATGCCGCGAAAGTGCTTGGGCTGGATGTCGAACGCGCGACGAATGAGTCGGAACTGGTGGAACGCTGGAACTCGGCGAGGGAGGAGATCGCGCTGGTCGTGCTCGATCTGAACATGCCAATTCAGTGGGACGCAGTTTCCGAGGTCCTGACGGGAGCCGAGGGCGATCCACCCGTGATCGGATTCGGACCACACGTCGATGTGGAAGGACGGCGAGCCGCCAAGCAGGCCGGCTTGAAGCGCGTCTACTCCAACGGCGAGTTTCACAAAACGATGGGTGAAGCTTTGGCGAAGTATGTGGGTCTACGGAATACGTAGGGCGTAAGTCGTGGGCCGAATAACCGAGTCTGAGCTTCGGCCTTCGGTCTACGAAAACAGCAGTGGAGGCAGCAATGAAGATGTCGGCTCAGACGGTCATCGTTGGCGCGGGCATCGTCGGGGTGTCGGCGGCATGGGAGCTGGCCAAACGTGGCCGCACCGACGTGCTGGTGATCGATCAGGGCGAGCTTTTTCGTACCGGCGGTTCGACATCCCATGCGCCGGGCGGCGTCTTTCAGAACAATCCCAGCCGGACGGTGTCGAAACTGGCACAGTGGTCCGTAGACACCTTTCTCGATGTCTCCTCGGAAGGAACACCGACCTACTTCCCGGTCAGCAGTCTGGAGATCGCCACAACTGAAGCGCGATGGACCGATCTGCACCGCAAAGTCGGGTATGCCGCGAGCTGGGGTCTCGACGCGCGCCTTCTCGGTCCTGAGGAAACGGGCAAGCTGCTTCCCTGGCTCGACACACGCCTGATCTACGGGTCGATCCAGATCGCGCGCGACGGCATCGTGCGGGCGGTGCCGACCGTTGAGCGCATTGCGAGGCGGGCGGAAGCGCTGGGCGTCGAATTTGCAGGAGGCGTCAGACTTACGGGAGTCAGGGTCGCAAACGGCCGGGTGACCGGCGCCGAAACCGACGCCGGCGTCATCGATTGCGAGCGGCTCGTGCTCTGCGGCGGCATCTGGGGTCCTCTCCTGGGCGAAATCGCCGGGTTCCGCGTGCCGATCCAGCCCT
>CAYWSE010000133.1:0-5549 GCA_964461025.1 uncultured Sphaerobacteraceae bacterium
AGTATTTCGGCAAGCGATATCCGGTGCGAATCAGCGATGAACCATTGCTGGCGGCACGCTCGACGGGTGCGCTCGCGTCGACGGGACATTGATTCGGAATGACAGGTTGGCTCTTGGCATAGAGCGCGCGCCAAAGTGGCGTCATTCCGACCGAGGTGGATGAATCTCTCGTTCGGGTTTCCGAGCGATTCGGAGACAACGTTGCAGGGTACTACCCGCTGCGGCGGGAGATGCTTCGACTGCACTCCGCTGCGTTCCGCTCAGCATGACAGTGCCTGCTGTCTTGTCGCGCTGGCGCCAGCGCGCCGGTATGATGGCTCGAAATGACGTGGCGTTTGGCACGTAATCCGGCGGCTTCGACGATCACGGCGTTATGAGTGGAGAAACCCGGGCAATCTCGTGAAGTATGTTCGTCCACGAGCCGGTTTCGAATTCGATGACGACATACGCTGATGTTGGCAGCGTGTCTCGTTCCATTTCCACGCCGGTGAACAGATTGATGAAATCGAGCAGCCCCGGGTTGTGTCCAATCAACAAGACAACGTCGATCCCTTCGTCGAATTCCTGAACCGTACTCAGAATGTCGTCAGCACCAGCAAGATAGAGGCGTTCGTCCTGCAACTGAACAAACTCTCCTTCAAACGCCGCCGCCACGATTCGCGCCGTCTCCACTGCACGGGCAGCCGTCGACGAGAGAATCACTTCCGGCTTCAGCCCCTGATCGGCCAATGACTGCGCCGCCTGCCCGGCATTGCGCTCACCCCGCTTGGTCAGGCTGCGCTCGTGGTCCCCATCAGGATGATGTTCTTCCGTTTTCGCGTGTCGCATCACGATGAGCGTCTTCATATTGTTGCTCCCCTCCTCCCCAAATCTCATGATTCATGCAAGTTTCGACGATTGGGGGCACAAAAGCGACGAGGATTTGGGTATCCTGTGAAGTGAACATTGGGGAAGGAGTATGACCGGTTGGCTTTCAGGCGTCGCTACAAACCACTTTTGTTGAATGTCGCCGCTCTTTCGCTGGCAGTGATGCTTGGCCAGCCGACGCTGATCGCCGCAACATCGACTCCTACGGCAACGGAACAGGAAGCAGACGAGCAGGTTCGTACGCTACAGCCATCCGACCTGCCAGAAGGCTGGAAGCTTCCCGCGCACACCGGACACGTTGTCGACTATCAGATCAGCGAGTGGAATCAGTATCTGATCCAGGGCGAAGTCAACCGGGCGGCGGACTACGGCATTACGTTCACGATCATCGACGCCGGGCTCGATGTGGACGCCTCGCTCGCTGGCGTCAATCAGTTTGTCGAAGAAGGGATCGCCGTGCTGAATTTCACGGCAGTCGATCCGCACGCGTCCACCGGAGCCATCTCCTCAGCGCGTGAGAACGACATTCCGGTCATTTGCGCGACATCGTTTGTCGAAGGGTGCAACACGGTCGTCGGCGCCGACGACTACGCCGCGGCCTATGCGGTCGGTGTGTGGGCTGGCAACTATGTTCGGGAGCATTTCGACGGCTCCGCGAATGTGCTCGATGTTGGCTATCCCGCGCTGGAAAGCACGGCCAACCGCTCCCAGGGATTTGTCGACGGCATCACGTCGATTCTCGGCGGCGACGCGGTGCAGACAACGTCAATCGACGGCAACGGCTTGCTCGATGTGGCCGTCAAGGCAACCACCGAATCGTTGCTTGCGAATCCCGATATCAATGTCATCTTCGGCATCAACGATGACTCAGCGATTGGCGCCATGCAGGCCTATGAAGCCGCGGGTTTGAACATGGATACCCTGCTCGTCGTTGGTTTTGGGTGCGATGGAAACGACTGCAAGGATTTGCTGAAGGAAAACGGACCCTTCAAGGTGTCCGCTGCGACTTTCCCCGAATATCAGGGGCGGTTGCTGATCGATGCCGGCGTTGCCGCGTTCAACGGAATCGATCTGCCCGCTCATCTCATCGCCCCTTCGGTGCCGATGACGGCGAATTCAGTCGACAAGTACTACACCCTGGATGACGACATGTGGACGCCAAATTTCGACGCGATTTCGGCTCTTCCCCTCACCCCCGAAACAAGCCCCTGATCGGCACATAACTGCCCCCTTCGGCTGGTGATTGTGCCGAACATCCTGCTGGCAGTGACGCTGCAATCGGACAACCCCATGCAGGTGCGGCGCCGGGTTTGACAATCGCTGACATCCCTTTGAGAATGGCAAACGCACGCACGTGATGACCGCAGTCTGAACGACAGCTTCGGTCACCAGTCCGTTCAGCATCCGGCACATTGGACGCGCGCGTTCGGGAAGGGGGTGGAACCAGAATCTGCAGTATCTCGTCAACGACCCGATGGTTACCTATTTCACCAAGGAGGACCACGTGACGAACGGACGAACAACGCAACGATTGCTCATGCAAGTCGCGGTAGCACTCACCGCCCTGCTCGTACTGAGTCAGGTTGCCATCGCCCAGGACTCTACACCGACCGAGGCCCAAATCGCGGGCGATGCGCAGGTGCGCAGTCTCGATCCCGCAGCCCTGCCAGATGGTTGGACGCTCCCTGAGAATGTCGGCCATGTGACGAACTATCTTGTCCACGAGTGGTATCAGAATCTGACGAAGGGCGAGCAGGCTCGCGCAGACGAGTGGGGCATCAATTTCTCCATCAACGATGCGAATCTCGATCTGCCTACATCCCTTGCAGCAGTTGACGATTTCGTCTCGCAAGGCGTCGACGTTCTGAACTTCACGCCGGTCAACGAAGAAGCATCTGGTCCGAAGATCACTGAAGTGGCCGCGACTGGCCTGCCGATCATTTGCGAGTCCTCGCCGACTGCCGGATGCACCACGCTCGTTTCGATCGACGATTACGCCGCCGGTTTCAAGGTAGGCGTCTGGGCTGGCAATTATGTGAACGAGAATCTGGGCGGCAATGCCGTCGTTCTCGATGTCGGTCTGCCCGCATTGACGACGACCGTCAATCGCTCGACCGGATTCTGGGATGGCCTAGTTTCCGTGCTCGGCGAAAACGCCACGCTGGCGCAGTCGGTCGACGGTAATGGTCTCAAGGATGTCTCGGTGACGGTTTCTGCTGACGCCCTGACCGCGCATCCCGATGTGAATGTCATCTTCGGCATCAACGACGACTCCGCTCTCGGCGGCATGCAGTCGTACGAAGCGGCCGGTCTCGATATGGACGCCCTGCTCGTGGTCGGTTTTGGTTGCGAAGGAAACGCCTGCAAGGACGCCCTCGCTGAAGGTGGCCCGTACAAGGTCTCGGCTGCAATGTTCCCCGAATACCAGGGACGTTTGCTGATCGATGCAGGCATCGCCGCCCTCAATGGCGTCGAACTGCCCCCACACCTGATCGCTCCGTCGACAGCGATCACGGCCGACAATCTCGCTGAGTTCTACACGCTCGACGGCGGCGTCTACTCTGCGAACTTTGATGCGATCGCCCAGATTTCAGTCGAAGGCGAAAGCTGATCCATCAACCAGTCACTGGTGACCGCGGAACCGCGGTCACCAGTGCTCGCCGAAAAGGAGCATGAATGAGCGCTGACCTCGCAAGAAGAGCCAGCACGATCGGCGCCTCACCAGCGGGTCAAAGCTCTCTGCAAAACCTCCTGCGCCGCCTCTTTGGCAGTCAGGAAGGCGTGCTCTTCATCATCGTCGCCGTCCTCTGGATCTATCTGACCTCGCGGTCTGATGTGTTCTTCACCGAGCGCAACATCGGCGTCATGCTCAGTCAGGTGTCGATGATCGCCATCACCGGCGTCGGCATGACAATGCTGTTGATCGCCCGCGAGGTTGACTTGTCGGTCGGTTCGATGCAGGCGTTCGCGGGCGTAACGGCGATGCAGGCGCTAAACGAGTCGCACAATCTTCTGGTCGGACTCCTGGCCGCATTGGCGGTGGGCGCAGTCGTCGGCGCGATCAACGCGGGAGCGACGCTCGGCCTCAAGATCAGCTCGTTCATAGTCACGCTGGCGATGATGCAGATCGTGCGCGGCCTGGCCTATACCAGCACAAACGCCGCCGTTCAGAACGAGCACAAACTTGCGTCGTTCAAGAAGGTATTCAACGGCGCGCTCATTGAAAATCCTGTTCGGATTCCCAATCCCGTCCTGACTATGGTCATCATATTCATCGTTTTTGGGTTGATACTCAGTCGCACGACGTTTGGACGATCGATTTATGCCCTGGGCGGAAATCCAGAGGCCGCGGCGCTCTCCGGTATCCCTGTTAATCGGATCAAGGCTATTTGCTTCATCATTACGGGCATGCTGGCGTCGCTCAGCGCCTTCATGCTGATCGCTCGCATGAATTCTGGACAGAACAACGCCGGCTTCGGTTTCGAGCTCCAGGTCATCGGATCAGTGCTGCTGGGCGGCGCCAGTCTGGCGGGCGGCAAGGGAACGCTGATCGGCACCTTGCTGGCCGCGGTTTTGCTCGGCACCGTCAACAATGGCATCGTCCTCCTCGGCTACAACTCCAACTGGCAAACCGCGGTCGTCGGCCTGATGATTCTCACGGCAGTCTTCCTCGACACGATGCGCCGCCGCATGACCGGGCAGAGTTAGGAAAGCCATGGCGACCACTACCAGCGCCCCACTTCTCACACTCGCCGGTATTCGCAAGGAGTTCCCTGGCGTCGTCGCACTGGCCGGAGTCGATTTCGAGCTCCTGCCGGGCGAGGTGCATGCGCTTGTCGGCGAAAACGGCGCCGGCAAGAGCACGATGATCAAGATCATCTCCGGGCTTTACCGGCCCGATGCCGGGCAGATGTCGGTGGGTGGAGAGATTGCCGAGTTCCGGTCACCCGCTGACTCGATCGCCCGGCGCATCAAGGTCGTCTACCAGGAACTCGACCTTGTGCCGGACATGTCCGTTGCCGAGAATGTCTTCCTCGGCGGCTACCCCAAAACACCGCGCGGATTAGTCGATTGGGCGGCGTTGAACAGCCGCACCGAGAGTCTGTTGGCCGAGCTCGGTCTCGATATCGACCCGGGGACGCCGGTCGGAGAGCTGCGCGTCGCCGAACAGCAGCTCGTGGAGATCGCCCGCGCTCTGTCGCAGCAAGCGCAAATCGTCATCATGGACGAGCCAACCTCCGCGCTCAGCCCTGGCGAGGTCGACCGGCTCTTCGCCGTCATCGACCAACTCCAGCAGCGCGGCGTCGGGATCATTTACGTCTCACACAAGCTCGACGAGATCTTTCGCATCGCCGACCGCGTCACGGTCTTCCGTGACGGCCATCTGGTGACGACAACTCATATCGCCGAAACCTCGATCCAGCAGCTGGTGACCTGGATGGTCGGGCGAGAGTTGAGCGATCTCTATCCCAAGTCGCCTGCGGTGATCGGAGAGCCTCTGCTGCATGTCAGCAACATCACCGGGCATGGCGTCTACGATCTGTCCCTCACCGTCCATGCTGGGGAAGTCGTAGGCATCTTCGGGCTGATGGGGGCGGGCATCAATGCGGTCGGCCGGGTGATTTTTGGCGCCAGCCCACGCTCGGCCGGGAGGGTCGCCGTGGCGGGTCAGGAGGTCGGCG
>CAYWSE010000134.1:0-5486 GCA_964461025.1 uncultured Sphaerobacteraceae bacterium
TGGGATGATGACTTCCTGCTCCAGTTGCTCGCTCAATAAGATGCGATTGCCCTGCGTACAGTACGCTACATTGAGTCTCTATTGAGTCACGGGAGGGGTTCAACCATGAGTAGTCAGCCGGCGACATGCGCGAACTGCGGGGCAACGCTCGTTCCCGCTTCCGCCTACTGCGAAAACTGCGGCACTCCAGTTCCGGGCACGATCGCCGCCAGTCAGCCAGCCGCGGATATGGCGATTCTGACCGGTTTCGAGTCGGCGCCACCCGCCAAAGTCCATGCTGGATCAGATCCACTGCTCGAGTTCGACGTCGACTATCCGGAATCGCTCTCGCGCTGGAAGATCTTCGTCAAGTGGTTGCTGGCGATTCCGCACTGGATCATTCTCAGCATCTTCGGGTTCGCCGTTGGGATCGTCTGGTTCATTGCCTTCTTCGCGATTCTCATCACCGGCAAGTTTCCCCGCGGGCTCTGGGATTTCATGCTGATGTATATGCGATGGACGGCGAACGTCACGGCCTATTCGGCTCTCCTGCAGCGCGATGAGTACCCGCCATTTGGCGATGCGACATATCCCGTTCGTTTGAATCTGGACTATCCGCAGTCACTTTCCCGGTGGTTGATCTTCGTGAAGTGGCTGCTGATCATCCCACATTGGGTCATTCTGGGCATTCTCGGGATCGCGATGCTTTGCTGCGTGGCTATCGCATTCTTTGCCATCTTGATCACGGGACGGTATCCGCGGAGTCTTTTCGATTTCGTTGTCGGCGTGTCGCGGTGGGGCAACCGGGTGAGCGCGTACACCTACTTCATGACCGACCGCTATCCGCCATTCTCGCTCGACTAGCGAGCGGCCGTCGGCGATGCAGGACCCCCGTATTCAGGCCTGGGCGCGCGTGCTCACTGGCTACTGCACTGGAGTTCGACCGGGACAACGGGTGATCATCACCGGCGAGACTCCCGCTGAGCCGCTGATGCGAGCGGTCTACAGGGAAGTCATCGCGGCGGGCGGTTTGCCGGTTCTTTGGCCCACCTTGAGCGGACTCAACGCTGAATTGCTGCAGCATGGAACAGATGAGCAGCTCGAGTACATCTCGCCAGTCGAACGATTCTTCCGGCAGGAAGCGGACATCTCGATTCGGATTCTCGCCGAATCCAATACGCGATCGGCATCGGACGTCGATCCGGCCCGCTCCACGCGCTACGCGAGAGCTCGTCACGAGCTGCAACGGTCATACATGGAGCGTGCGGCGAGCGGCGATCTCCGCTGGAGTATGACCGTCTTTCCAACCGATGCCTACGCTCAGGATGCCAATATGTCTGGGCCGGATTTCGCGGAATTCGTCTACGCGGCATGCAAGCTCAACGATGCCGATCCCGTTGCCGCGTGGAACGATCTGCACGAACGTCAGGCAAGATTGATCGATTGGCTGACCGGCAAGGAGCAGGTCCGCATCATTGGCCCGGGCACCGATCTGACCCTTTCCGTGCAGGGCCGAATCTGGATCAACTCGGACGGCAAGCGGAATTTCCCATCGGGCGAGGTCTTTACCGGTCCGGTTGAGTCGTCCGCAACGGGGTTCTACTCATGCAGCTTCCCTGTGATTCATGCCGGGCGGGCAATGACCGGCGTGACGCTGAAGTTTGCGGACGGCGTCGTGATTGATGCCGGCGCAACGCTGAACGAATCCTATCTGCTCGAAGCGCTCGACACGGACGATGGGTCCCGGCGGCTTGGCGAGGTGGCTATCGGTACGAATTTCGACATCGACCGATTCACCGGACTGACGCTCCTCGATGAAAAGATCGGCGGTACGGCGCACATTGCGCTCGGCGCCGGCTATCCGGACACCGGCAGTGTGAATCGCTCCTCCATTCACTGGGACTTGATTGCCGATCTTCGCCAGGGTGGCCGCATCGAGGTCGATGGTCAGCCGGTGCTCGTCGATGGCGCAATCGTCATTCCGGAGTGGAATTCAGCTGTTTGAGTTGTAGAGATGAACCCGTGTGTTGGCGTCCAGCAGCGCGTCTGGCCCGCCAAAGCTGCCGGCTTTCGTCACAACCGGCATTCCGGAACAGGGTCCGCCGCCAAGAATGCCCCATGGAATTGCCGCGCTCACTTCACCGCGGATGTGAAGGTACTCGCCGTCGATCTGCAAACAGACCGCTGCCGCGATATCGCCACCGGTGAGCACTAACCCGCCGCACAGCCCGGCGAGGATCGGCCCAGCCGCCACCCACGCCAGTTGTCCCGCCAATACCTGACCATCGAGCGAAGACCGCGGCAGCCCGGCGGTTGTCAGGATCGTATCGTGTCCTTCCCGAAGATGGAATGCAAGCGAGTCTCTCAATGCGTTGACCTCGCTGGCCGTCCAGCGCGACTCGATCTGCGCAGGTCTGACCACCACCACACCCTGCTTTCGCGCCTCTTCGACTTGCCGAGCGCAGACCGCATGCGCCGAACCGGCCACCGACAGCACCGGTCCGCTCCACCGTTCTCGCGGCAATGCCGGATGCGTCCGTGTCGAGAGCTTCAACGCTCCGGCCATCGCTGCGCCCAGACCTGCTGAGCCGGCTGGCAGCACGTCTGATCGCCGAAGGAGCTGCATGGCAATGAGGTCGAGGTCGCGGTCCGTCTCGGCATCCACAATCACGAGCAGCGGGTTCGTCTCCTGCCCGTAACTGGCCAGAAAGTCAGTTCCTGCCCGGACATCATCCAGGCCGATCTCCACGCTCTCGATCGAGGTGATTTCCGAGACGATCGAGCGAATCGACGAGGTCGCTTTTCCAGCTCCGAGCGCTGTTTCATGAAGCGGTTCCCCCCCGATCAGAATCGACCCACCGCGCACGGTGCGTCCCTGATCGGGCAGGGCGGGAACGCAGACGGCGATGGAACGGCCGATCGCCTCGAGGATCAGCGGGATTTCCGCGCCTGGATGTCCGCGCAGAGCACTGTCGATTTTGTGAAACCAGTGATCGGGCTCGCCATGTTGCCGCGCACGTTCCAGCGTCGCCAGTACGCGTTGCCGGACATCGCCTTGCCCGGCGTCGCGGCAGTCGGTGGAGAGTGAGAGTACGTCGGCAGCAGGCACCTCGGCGCCCGACAGCGACAGAATCACTGATAGATCGTTTGCCGCGAAAGCCCCAGCGGTGTCTGCGGCGCCCGTCAGATCGTCGGCAATGACAACGAGCTGCGGCGCGACCATGTCAGACCGATTTCGGTGATCGAGCGCGAATCATCTTCACGGCGACATCGATCGCCGCCAGCATGCTCTCCTCGCTGGCAATGCCCTTCCCGGCGATATCGAACGCTGTCCCGTGGTCGACCGATGTCCGCACGATTGGCAGTCCGACGCTGACATTCACCCCAGAGTCGAAGGCCAGCAGTTTCATGGGGATGTGACCCTGATCGTGATACATGGCGACGACGATATCGAACTCACCTTTGGTTGCCCGCAGGAAGACCGTGTCGCCCGGTTGCGGATCGGTGACCCGCAATCCTCGCGCTCGCGCCGCTTCGATCGCCGGTTGGATTTCCTCGATCTCCTGGTTGCCAAAAATGCCGCCTTCGCCGGCATGAGGGTTCAGCCCGGCAACGGCGATGAGCGGATCGTCGATCCCCAGTGCCACACACGACTGCCAGGCGATATCGATGACAACTTCGACCCGTTGCTTCGTCACGCGTTTGATCGCTTCGGACAGCGCCACATGCGTCGAAACGTGGACAACTCGGAGGTTCGGCCCGACCAGCAGCATACTGACCCGTTCGGCATTGGTTCGTTCCGTAAGTAGCTCAGTATGTCCGGCGTACTCGAAACCGGCCGCATGCATCGCGGCCTTGTTGAGCGGCGCCGTCACGATGCCATCGACGTCGCCAGTCATCGCCAGATCGGTGGCGGCGAAGACATATTCGACAGCGGCTTTGCCGCTGGCAGAGGCGATTTCGCCAATCGGGCAATCGCGCGGGTCGGCGTTCTTCAAATCGATGACGGTCGCGATGCCAGGCTCGAAAACTCCAGTTGCCGGATCGGTGACCGCAAACAGTGAGGGCGCGTCCTCACCGGCCAAGGGAAGCGCGCGTTCGAGAATGCGGCGATCGCCAATGACTACCGGACGACAAACCGCAAAGACTTGAGGATGGGTGAGCGCTTTGAGCGTGATTTCCGGCCCGATGCCCGAAGGGTCACCGATGGTCAGTGCCAGTAGTGGGCGATCGGGTACGAACACGGTCTTCCCTTTCAGGTGCAAACCTCGTGCCGCATTCTAGAGCAATTCTGAAACGGGTTCAGACGCTGGAAGCCCAGACGTTCAACGCCGCGAGAAGCGAAGCTTTGTCGCGATGCACCTTGCCGCCCGATGCTTCGATGAAGTACTCGACCTGCAAGTTGACGATCGAGCCCTCGTTGTCGCCGGCCAACCGCCAATCGGTGCGCAATCCTTCGATATGCTTGCCCCGCGCAAAAGCATACCCAACCTCCGACGCGGTGCCGGAATCGACATCGACGCCGTCGAGAATCGCCACGACGGCATCCGCGGCATCGATGCTGGCAGCGTTCGAGCGACCCAGCTCGGTGTTGATCCGTTTGTAAACCGCCAGGCGCTCGATTCGATCGACGATCGACGGGGCCTTCCCGAATTCATCATCGAAGCGATGATCGTCCCAGGGGTTGAGCACTGCAAACAACGCGCGCAGTTCGGCGGCTAGTCGCTCCATGTACCCGCTCGTCGACTCTGCGAAACCGAGCGGGGAAGCAAGATAGATCGTGCGTGACCTCTGATCGCTCATCATGCTGTCGCTCCTCTAGAGAATGCCGATGCCGGCGCAATTTGGGCAGATTGTGGACACCGGGCAATCCTTCACGCCGGTCTGGTCGCATGCGCGGCAACCAGCGCCTCCACATTCAGGACAAGGTTGCTAACCGGAACCTTCGCAGACCGGACAGACGATACTCCCGGAACCTTCGCAAACGGGACAGGTCAGCGCAACTTCCATCGAGCACGCTCCTCTCGCTCTGTCAACCGCGGTGGCGTTGGCGACTCCGGCTCGGGCGAAGTCACTGCCCATAGGCTACCCCACCGCTGAAGACAAAGACGGCGGGCCACATTGTGGCCCGCCGTGCATTCCGGACGCCGGTCGAATCACAGACCCGGTCAAATGATCCTGCGCGCTCCGTACCAGCGTGGAAGGTAATACGAATTCGTCAGATTGCTGATGATCACGCCATCCGTTGCGTTCGACGCATGCACGAACTGGTTGTTGCCGATGTAAATGCCGTTGTGGGAGAGTCCCGGCTGATAGGTGTTGGCGAAGTAGACGATGTCACCAGGCTGCAGCTGACCCCACGGAATCGGCCGGCCATACGTGTACTGATTGATCACGCCGCCAACGAGATTGACGCCCGTGATGTTGAAGTTCGTCCAGTAGACGAAACCCGCGCAATCGAATCCGTTTGGCCCTCTTCCTCCCCAGACATAGGGATAGCCGACATA
>CAYWSE010000135.1:0-5461 GCA_964461025.1 uncultured Sphaerobacteraceae bacterium
GGTCGAACAGACCGGAGAAGGTATACGACCGGTTGGTTCGCACCCCCAGCACCAGTCGCTGACCGCATCCTCCCCGGTACTGCCCGGCGCCCCCTGACCCCTCCCGGATTTCACGCGCATGGACCACAACCGGCGAGAGCTGCTCGATCACTTCGGCCGGAACGCCGGAGATGCCGCTCGGAAACGCCGTGGCGTGCAGCCCGTCCTTCGTGGCTCGCGCTCCCGTACCGCCGCACGAGAACCAGACATACGAGAATGGGTCGCCGGCCTGGTCGTAACCGAGAAATTGCAGATTCCAGATATTCGCGGCGCCTTCCGACATGATCCGCTCCGGAATCACTTCCGCAAGTGCACCGAAGATCGCTCCCGGCAGAAAATGCCCGAGAATGTGCCGTGCACCCACTGCGGCGGGAGGCAACGCGTTGAGAATCGACCGTTCGGGCGCGGTCACCCGCACAGGACGAAAGCTCCCCTCGTTGTTCGGCACGTCGGGCGCCAGTGCGCACTTCAGCGCGTATGTCGAGTAGGCGTGTGTGTAATTCAGCACGACATTGATGCCGCGCTTGCTCTCCGGCGAGCTGCCTGACCAATCGACGTCGAGCTCGTCGCCATGCTTGGTGATCTTCACCTTGAGCAGTACCGGCTCTTCATGCCCGTCCGACCAGACTTCGTTCGTGTATTCGCCATCTGGCAAGGTGGCAATCGCCTGGCGCATCGCCTTTTCGCTTCGTCCGATGATCTCGTCGGCAAGCTGTTCCAGCGTCTCCAGCCCGAACTCCCGCATGAACTCGACGAGACGGTTGGCGCCGACGTCGTTCCCCGCCGCCTGGGCGTGAATGTCGCCGAGAACCGGTTCGGGTGTGCGCACATTCGCTGCGAGGATTTTCATGAGTTCCGAATTGGGATCGCCGGCGTCGTAGAGCTTGGTGATCGGAACGAAGAGCCCCTCCTCGTAGATAGAGCGGGCGTCGGTCGACAGTCCGATGCCGCCGATGTCGAGTACATGGCAGGTGTTGCCGAAAAAACCGACCAGTCGATCGTCGAGAAAAACCGGTGTGATCACAGTGAAGTCGTGCAGGTGACCTGATGTTTTCTGCGGATCGTTCGTCACGAGCACGTCGCCCGGACGGAGCGTCGCCGCCGGGTAGACCGCCAGGAAGTGATGAATGCAGGTGGCCATGGCGTTGATATGCCCAGGAGTGCCGGTGACGGCCTGGGCGATCATGTTGCCCCGCGCGTCGAACACCCCAGCCGACAGGTCGCCGGCCTCCCGCACGATCGATGTGAAGCTCGTTCGCATCAGTGCTGCAGCCTGCTCGTTGACCACCGAGATCAGCCGGTTCCACATCACTTCGAGACGAACTGCGTCGATTTCCTGCACCCAGATGCGCCTTTCATATCCCAGAAGCCGCCAGTCACTCCAATTGTCGTATGAATCGAGAAAAGAGGCCGGAGCGTTAGCTCCAGCCTCTTTCCGGTGTCCTGTTCTCTCTTGAACTAGATGCAGTCGATCACTTCGACTTCCGGCGCCGGCGATCCGTCGAGCGCTTCCGGACTGCCAGCCGGCGAAGCAA
The DNA here is from genome assembly GCA_964461025.1 of uncultured Sphaerobacteraceae bacterium. Lineage (GTDB taxonomy): Bacteria > Chloroflexota > Chloroflexia > Thermomicrobiales > UBA6265 > JAHBVL01. The sequence continues at coordinate 1,575 of CAYWSE010000135.1, forward strand.
CAGGCGACGCCACCGGTGTGCCGGCCTCTGGCGACCCATCAGCATCCGGCGTCGCGTCATCCTGCGGAACACAGGTTGGCAGCGATGTGGCTGTCGGCTCGGCGGTCTCCGTTGGCGGAACCTCAGTTGCCGTCGGCTCTGGTGTCTCCGTTGGCGGGACCTCGGTTGCCGTCGGCTCAGGCGTCTCAGTCGGTGGCACCGCGGTCGCCGTCGGCTCCGGCGTCTCGGTCGGCGGCACTTCCGTCGCTGTTGGTTCCGGTGTCTCCGTTGGCTCCTCGGTTGCAGTAGGCTCAGGCGTCGAAGTCGGTTCCTCAGTCGCCGTTGGTTCCGGTGTGGAGGTCGGCTCCTCGGTGGCTGTTGGCTCGGGCGTTGAAGTCGGTTCCTCGGTTGCCGTCGGTTCGGGCGTTGAAGTCGGTTCCTCGGTTGCCGTCGGTTCTGGTGTAGAAGTCGGTTCCTCGGTTGCCGTCGGTTCCTCGGTCGCTGTCGGTTCGGGCTCAGCGGTTTCCATACTGGCGGCCACAATCGCGGGCGAAGCTTCAGGCGACGCTTCCACCTCTGGAGATGCGACCGCTTCCACCTCAGGAGATGCCGCGACTTCCGCCTCCGGCGACGCGACTACCTCAGGCGACGCTGCTGCTTCGACCTCAGGCGACGCCGCGACTTCCGCTTCCGGCGACGCGACTGCCTCTGGTGACGCCGCTGCCTCGACCTCGGGCGATGCTACCCCCTCCACAGCTGGCGACGCTGCTGCAGAAATCGTTCGCGGTGTTCCAGCAGCTTCGACCACCGGCGAGGCTGCCTCAGCGACTGGAGATGCTTCTCCAGCGGCGACGGCAGTTCCTTCAGTTACGGCTTCGGGACTGGCGGCTCCTTCTTCAACAGGACTGGCAGCTGCCTCCGGTGACGACTCCGAAGGCGCGGCGGTCGACGCGACCTCAGGTGTGCCCTCGGTCTCCGTACCTGCCTCCGGCGATCCCGCTTCAGGGCTTGCCGCCGAAGCAGCTGCGTCGACCGATGGCGTGGGCGTGGGTTTCTCGTCATCGTCTCGTCCACACGCTGCCAGTACCAGCACCGCCAGCAGCGCCGTGAGCATCAGGAGGCTCATTCGCTCGAATGGTCGTCGAGATGCCATGGAAGCTCCCTTCGGATTGTTGTTCGTCAGACAATCGGAGGTTGGGACGTTTCAGCGGCGATTGCTCGCCTCCACACGGTTACTGCCAAATCGTACCCAAGTGACATGTTATCCGCAACTCTTGTTCGCCAAAATCAGATGTCTGTCCTTGTTTGCTCTGCCCAAAAAGACGATTCAGCTATGGATGACCCGGCATCGCGATCACGATGCTGGCGTACGGATCGACCGTCACCCTGGCGCCAGAGCCGACGACGATGGTCGATTCTCGCTCTTCGAGGATCATCGGCCCGACCTCGTCGAAGTCAGGTCCGATCGCATACCGATCGAAAACGGGCACATTCTCATATGTCCCGGAGGACGGCAGGTAGACGGCTCGCGCTCCCCGCCGAGGATCGGCTCCGGACGCTGCTTTCCTGCCGAATCCTTCCAGCGGCAGGTGAGGCGATGGCGCCGAAACGATCACCCGCCAATTGATCGCTTCGATCGGGTTCCCCTCTGCAACCCGTCCGTACAGCCGCAGATACGTTTGCTCGAACGCTTCAATCAGCGCCGGCAGGGTGTCATTGGACAGGTCACCACCCGGCGGCAGCTCCACTCGCACCTGGTGACCCTGCCCGACATACCGCAGTTCAGCGAAACGCTGCGCTCGCACGCTGGCTGGATCGGCCCCGGCTTCCTCGACCATCGCCGACCCGGCATCGATCATCTCCGCGAACTTGGCGTTGACCTCGGACCAGTCGATCTGATCGATGCGTCCAACCACGGTGCGCACGAAGTCGAACGCGATCGGCGCCACCAGAAAGCCGATCGTACTGCCGACGCCGGCGCCAAAGGGAACGATCACCTCCGGCGACCGCAAGATCTCCGCCACACCGTAGGCGTGCACCGGTCCTGCCCCGCCGAACGCGAACATCGGGTAGAGACGAGCGTCTTCGCCTCGTTCGATCGCGTGAATGCGGGCCGCGCTGGCCATTTGCTCGTTGACGATCTGATGGATGCCCCACGCCGTTTGCTCGACGGTCATACCCAGCCGATCGCCAAGTGAACCGATTGCAGCCCGCGCGGCGTCGGTGTCGAGCTTCATCGCGCCACCCAAAAAGTGATCGGCATCGAGATACCCGAGCACCAGATCGGCGTCGGTGACCGTTGCCTGGGTTCCACCCCGTCCGTAACAGGCTGGGCCCGGATCGGCGCCAGCGCTGTCGGGGCCGACTTTGAGCAAACCAAGGTTGTCGATTCGGGCGATGCTGCCTCCGCCCGCCCCGATTTCGATCAATTCGATCACTGGCACGGAAATCGGGAAACCGCTTCCCTGTTTGAAGCGATAGACCCGCCCAACTTCGAATTCCGAGCTATGGGTTGGTCCATCTTCGCCGATCAGACAGCATTTGGCGGTCGTCCCTCCCATGTCGAACGACAGCAGCTGGGGCCGACCACTGATCTTTCCCATATGCGCCGCGGCAAGCGCTCCTGCCGCTGGGCCCGACTCAACCAGCCGGATCGGATAGCGTTGCGCCGCCTCGACAGAGCTCAAACCCCCTGACGAGAGCATGATGAACACGCTGCCGGTGAAACCGGCAGCGGCAAATGCCTGCACGAGTTCCTCGAGGTAGCGTTCGGTCAGTGGACGGACGTAGACATTCGCCACCGTTGTGCTGGTGCGCTCGTATTCCCGTATCTCGGGCACGACGTCGGAGCTGAGCGACACGGTCATTCCCGGCGCCGATGCCGCGATTTCCGCGCCGACCAGGTTTTCATGCTCCGGATTGACGTAACTGTGAATCAGACTGACCGCGACAGCCGAAATCCCTGCCGCCTTGAGCTGCTCCACCAGCGCGCTGATCCCGGCGGGATCGGGCGCCCGCAGAACGGAGCCATCAGCAAGGACGCGTTCATCGATCTCGAACCGCAAATGGCGCGGCGCTAGCGGTTCCGGCAACTCGATCATCAGATCGTAGAGGTCGTAGCGGTGCTCGCGGGCGATTTCCAGCGCGTCGCGAAAGCCTTTGGTGGTGATCAGCGCGGTCGGAGCGCCCTTCCGTTCGATCAGCGCATTGGTGACCAGCGTCGTGCCATGCACGATCTGCGAGATCGCCGACGGCGCATTCCCCGTCAGTTCACCGACCTCGCGAATCGCGTTCATCACTCCGACAGCCGGTTCACCCGGCACAGTCAACGTCTTGCCAATCGTGAACGCGCCAGTCGACTCGTCGAACAAGAGCATGTCGGTAAATGTGCCGCCGATATCGATCCCTGCTCTGAGTGCTGACTCGCTCACCAACCCGCTTCCTCACTTTCCGCCGACCGATCATTCCAATTCGCAGATGCTAACGTACCGGAGCAGAAGGCGATTTACTCGTCGGCACAGGGTGGGCAAGAGTATGTGTGCAAAGCATCCCCTCCTGCGGTCGAGAGAGGGCACCGTGAGGGACTTTCGCCCCGTGGCTAATCCGTGTGCAGACGTAGCCTCCGGCGCTTTGCCGGAGGGCGGACCGCAGGGCCGCAACATGCAGCGAGCTCCCTGAGCACAACCAAGGTTGCCGGTGGCATCAGTTATCGACCTCCGGCCGATCGCTCCGGTAGAGCGCCGGAGCCGGCATTTCCGTAGTTCGTGCCTCCGGTCACTACTTCCCAACTACGATCTTCCCAGCGCCCAGATCCCCCCCTTGACACAAGAGAACATATGTTCTCTTATATCCACACACGATCCCCGCGGTAAGGTCGGCGGACGGCGCAGCGATTGACCTTGCCCGGC
>CAYWSE010000136.1:0-5384 GCA_964461025.1 uncultured Sphaerobacteraceae bacterium
CAACGATGGCGACGAGATAGACGATGGCACGAACCCCTTGGTGGCCAATGTCGAAGTCGTCTTCCTGGTCAGGGATGGGACCGGCGCGTCATCAGAACCCGTGACCGTCTACGGTTTCAACATCCAGAGTGATCCTCTTGACGGTGAAGCCGGTCTGCCAATTCTCTATGGCTCAGGTTGGACTGACCCCGATGATCCGAGCACGTTTCGGATAATGCTCGAAGCGGGGCGATATCGCATTACGCCACTCCCGCTCGAAGGCTACGTTGCGCCGCTTGCGTTCCACATCAATGTCGACCTCGGCATGGGACCCGTTCAGCTGACCTATTACAGCAACAGCGTCGCGCCAGTCATTGTCTTCCGGGATAGCGCCGACTCCAACCCGCTGCGCTATCCAAACATCTGGGACGCGTGCGTCGACATCATCTCCGGCACGCTCGCTGAGCCAGGCGTGACGATTGCCACGGTCTGCGACAGCCTCGACGGAGCCGTCGACGGCGTCTACAACGCTCACGCGTTTCCGCTCCCCGCAGGTCCGTTGATCTTCTCTCCCATCGGCACCGTGCCGGGGTACGTGAACCCCGAGCCTGTGGCCTATGCCGGTTCCGATCTCACATACAACGTCTATCTGGATTACACGAAGATTGCCGTCACAGCCGACGCAGGTGGCCCGTACACCGTCGTTCAGGGTGAGCAGGTCACGCTGAATGGCAGCGGCGCAGGCGCCGACTATCTGGCATTCGCCTGGGATCTCAACGGCAATGGCGAATTCGGCGACGCCGGCGACACCCTCGGAGCGGCTCCGCAGGTCAGCGCATCAGCATTCGGAGAACCGGGCGAATACACGATCTCACTACAGATCTGCAATGAGATCAACACCTGCGCGATCGACGAAACCATAGTTACCTTGCGGCAGGCGCCGAACACGCAGGTCAGCACTGAGCCGCAGACCATTTCGGACCTTGCCGGCGGAGCGATCTCGGTGAGGTTCGAAAATGTGACGGCGGCAGGAATCACCTCGGCGTCGCTCTACAGCGATCCCTCCTCGCTAGCGCCCCTGCCTGTTGGCTATGTCACTGACAACGCGCTCTTCTTCTCTGTCGAAACGACCGCTGAGTTCACCGGCATCGCCACCGTTTGCCTCACCTTCAACGCCGGGAGCTTCGCCAATCCGGGATTAGTGCGCCTCTTCCACGACGATGGTGGCTGGCTCGATATCACGAACGTGGGAGATCCTGCCTATGGCACAGTCTGCGGCCAGGTAACGCACTTCTCCGACTTCGGCGTCGGTGAGCCGGAAACAGCAGAGGCTGGCTCAATTCGAGCTGTCGTGCAGGGCGCGGACGGTCGACCCGCTGAGGCCGTTCAGGTCGGTCTCTACACGACCGCCACCACGTGCGACCAAGCCGGCACGCAGCTCGCGGTGCGGGTAACGGACATCGACGGCATGAATGTCTTCGAGGGTGTGGCGCCGGGCGAGTATTGTGTCTGGCTCAACTGGTTCCCAACCGGATATGACGATCCCGACACCCGCTACCACACAGTGACAGTCACCTCGGGCGAAGAGACGAGCGTTTCGTTCACTTTCGCGACGTATCCGGAGCTTCCAGACCCCGAGACCTACGGGCTGGTGCGACTCAACCTGCGGAATGAGGGCGGCGGCACGCTGTGGCATTACTTCAATTCTGGTGGCGCAGGACACGCTGGCGGCGCTTGCGTGACGCTCAGTGGCCCAGTAGCCACTGGCCAGATAACAGTTTGCGACGAGGACCATATTTCCGGTCTCCCCTCGCAGGCGGACGGCATCATCGACCTCTACATCCCGGCCGGTAGCGAGCTGACTGTTGAGTCCTACCTGTCGCCGCTATTGTGGCGGCTGGCAGATGAATTCGAGTTCCCACCGCTCTCGGTTGAGGCCGGCGGGATGGTGTCGCACACCATCTATCACCAGCCAAACGGCAGCGGCGGTGTCTGGATTGCTACCGGACTCCCTGGCGCCACATTCGACGTCGTGAGCGTTACCGAATCTTGCGATGACGAGGGCACGCTCGTCGCCACCCTCACCACCAACGCATCGGGTTACGCGAACAGGGAACTGGCGCCGGGAATCTACTGCGTCCTTCACCGCGAGGGTCCGGCGGGTTACGTGCTGGTCTCCGATCCCACGTGGTTTGTTGAGATCGAGGCCTGGAGGTTCGACAGTCACTATTTTGAGGTCACTCCCGCACCGCAAACCAATACGTTTCCCAACGGACCGTACCCGGTCACCGTTTACGGGCTGGCCGGTGGGTATGTCAATGTGACATTCGACTCCGTGACTGCCGCGGGGAGCACGACGGTATCGGTCCACGCTGACCCGTCATCGATGGAGCCGTTGCCAGACGGCTATGCCACCAGCAACGCGCTCTTCTTCTCGATCGAAACAACCGCCGAATTCAGCGGCTTCGCAACGGTGTGCATCAGCTTCGATCCCGGCAATTTCGCCAATCCTGGAGCCGTGCGCCTCTTCCATGACGATGGCGGCTGGCTGGACATCACGAGTGGCGGAAATCCTGTCAATGGCACGATCTGCGGTCAGGTAACGCACTTCTCCGATTTCGGCGTCGGCGAGCCGGAAGGCGATGACAGCGGGGGCACAATCAGCACCGGATCAGTGGTGACCGCGCACCATCCGGACTTCCCGAACATCACCGTCACGCTGTGGGACGTCACCCAGGGAGGCACCCTGTCCATCGAGTCGATCGACGATCCCCTCTCACTCGGACAGTGGACGGATTACTACGGATACGCCGCGCCGGTTCCAGACAGTGTGCGCGGATGGAGCCTCAGCACCAATGCGGTCTATTCATGGATCCGCGTGTGCGTGACCTACGATGTCTCCGAGTTCAACGACCACGGCCCGATCGGCATCGCGCAGTTCAGTGGTGGGGTCTGGGAGGAGCAAAACTGGAACAACTCCCCCGACTGGAACCAGCTCTGCGCTTATCCCTATTCATCGCCGATGAAAGTCGCCATCGGGCAGGCTGATATCGCGACGATCTCGTTCAATCTTCTCAATTCGACGAACTGGGAGCCAATCGTCGGCGACGAGTCGACTGGTTGCATCACGCTGAGCGCGGTTCAAACGTCTGAGCCATTCGACGATCTGCAGGTCTGTGACGCTGGCGATCTGGACGGTCAATCCGGCACGATCACGATCAAACTGCCCTCCGGCACATACGGCATCGTGGATTACATCCCACCGGCAGGATATGCCCTGATTCAGCCCGCCGACCTGAGCAGCTACCAGGTCAATTCCGACCATTGGACGTGGAACTCCCACTATCTGCTGCACATCGCCCAGAACACCGACCTCGGAACCGATCGTCTGGTCATTGCCGATGGCGGCTCCGGCATCACCGTTCGTTTCACGGAAGTCATCTCTGCCGGAGGGACCTGGGCCAATCGGTTTAGCATGGGTTCGCAGATCGACCCTCCCGCCGACTTCGCCCAGAACACCGCAGTTGTCTACGATCTGGACACCACAGCCTCATTCATCCCTCCGGTGGTGATCTGCGCGCCGTTGTCGCTGAGTGACTTCGCCGATCCGGGTCGCGTCAACATGTTCCAGTTCGGCGGCGCGGGGTGGGTCAACATCACGACGACCGACGATGTGCCCGACGGCTTTGTCTGCGGTGAATCGGACACTCTCGGACGGATTGGACTCTACGAGGAGCTTGTCCTTGGCTCTCTCGACATTCATCTGGTCGATGAGCAGAGCGAACCAATCACCGAGGGTAATCTCATCAACGGGGCGTGCATCAGACTCACGTCGGCGCAAGTGGGTGAAACCATCTATTGCGACGACACCGATGCCAACGGTCCCGACGGGACGATCTCCATCGTGGCGCCCGCCGGTACATACGAAATCGGCGCCTGGCAGTACCAGCCGCCATATGGCTGGGAAGTCGTCGGCACGGTTCCCACCACGTACGTCGTCGCGGCAGGCGGCGGCACACCGGTTACGATCCATCACCAGGCGATCACCGCTGCCACGGTACTCGTGGAGGTCATTGATTCGACCGGGGCAAAGCTGGAGCACTTCTGCGCTTCCGCGGTCTACTACAGCGACTGCGTCCATCGCTACGAGTCCAATGGGGTTGCCGTCCTGAAAGGATTTCCGGCAGGCGACCACACGGTGCATGTCGACGCAAGCATGTCCGGTGGCGGATCGATTCAAACCTCGGCGACTGGCACAGTCACGATTCATTCTGGGGACCGCGAGGCCTGGGTACAGATAACGCTGCACCCGTCGCTGGTGATCGCGACGAATCTGACGAACCCGGGCGTGAATCCACCCTGCTTCTTGATCGTGGACAGTCAGGATCGACGGCTCTCCCTCTGCGATCACTTTGACTCCGTACAGGACGGCGCGATGACCGTCTACAACCTTCCCCCGGGGACATACGAGGTTCACGCGAACAACGACTATCCGGCGTTGGAGCCTGACTTCGAGACCCAGACGATCGAGGTAACGGACGGCGGGACCGTCCAGCTTACCTTCACCTTCACTCTGAAGGAGGAGGAGCCGACGCTGATCATCGAATCTCGAGACCAGTTTGGGGAAGCGATTGTCGGCCAGTGCTTCCATACATCGCCGTATGTGAGTCTCGTCGCCTGCGACGGCCACGACGGTCAACTCGATGGCATTGCCCGCATCTACGGATTGACGGGGCTTTATGAGATTCGGATCGGCGAGATCTTCCATGGCTTGGGCGCACCAGAGCCGGAATCGATGGAGCTTCCATCCGCGGAGCCACTTGTCATGGTCAGCACGAGGCTTGCTCCGTCATTGACCATCCTTTCCGAGGATTCGGCGCAAAATCCGGTCCTGCGCTCCTGCTTCCGGTTGCAAAAGGATTGGCAGAGCTATTTCTCTTGCGACACCAGAGACTCCGGACATGCCGGCATCTCGGACGGCATCACGACCTTCTACGATCAGCTTCCAGCGGGTTTGTACACACTGGAGATCTACAATGAGGATTGGGAACCTGTTGCTGACCAGGCAGTCACCATCCCGGCGGATGGCGGAACGATCACCGTCACGTTTGGGGCTCCGAGGACCGTGCCGGCATTCCAGATTCTGGCGGTGGACGCTCTGACGCAACAGCCGCTGCCAGGTGCCTGTTACGAACCGATCCGCACCCAGATGGGCGGGGACGGTGCCTGCGATGGCGATGATGGGTCTCTCGATGGCCTGACGACGATCTTCAATTGGTATGGGAACTATTACCACCGCGGCACATACGCCATCATCGAGTCTCGCAGCCCCGTTGGATATGTTCGGCCAGCACTGCAGCTGGCGTATGTCGACGCCAATTTCCCCATCTCGCTGACCTTCGAGC
>CAYWSE010000137.1:0-5334 GCA_964461025.1 uncultured Sphaerobacteraceae bacterium
CCTCGGCTTGCGGTATTGCTCTCCGGGACCGGGCGCACGCTCGAGCGGTTGTTGGAAGCAACGTCGAATGATGAGCTCAGAGCCCGGATCGTCGCGGTTGGAAGCTCGAAACCCGGCGTTCGCGGGCTGGATATTGCCATTGCTGCCGGTTTGCCTGTGTTCGTCGTCGAGCGACGCAGCGTCGAATCGGATGACGCGTTTTCCTCAGCGATCTTCTCCGAACTGGAACCACGTTGCCCTGACCTGATTGTTCTCGCTGGTTTTCTGAGAAAGCTAGTGGTTCCTGACAAATGGCGAGGCAGGATTCTGAACATTCATCCTGCGCTACTGCCTGAGATGTCCTCCGCTGCCGGCAAGGGTTTCTATGGCGACCGCGTCCATGCAGAGGTCTTGCGGCAAGGATGCCGACTATCGGGCGCCACAGTGCATCTGGTTGACAACGACTATGACACTGGCGACGTCATCGCCCGGACCACGGTTCCGGTCGAACCGGACGATACCGTGGAATCGCTCGGGACCCGTGTATTCCAGGCAGAGTGCGAACTCTATCCGGCCGCGATCGCTGGCTACATCGAAGGAAATCGGCAATTTCTGGCGGAAACACGTCGCAAATTCACCTGATTTGACCAAGTATGCTATTTCTGGTGACTTGACATCTTGACACCGCTGGAACTGAGCGCAATGATTAGGTTGCGTCCGTACGCGAGAGCTGATCCATCGTCGGTGGGCAGGTGTGGAGCAATCAGCATCCGCGGCGCCTGGTGACCTCACGGCGCCGGTGGAGGATGTCTGGTTGACCGGGACTGCCAGGACAGTGCCCGCACGTGGAGGAGTTAGGGGATGGATATCGTCGTCGGTGTTCTGATGGTGCTGGCGGGCCTTGCGCTCGTCCTGGCCGGATTACGCGTTTTCTCGATCCTGCTACCGATTCTGGGGTTCATGGCCGGAATTTCCCTTGGTCTGGCCATCATGTATTGGGCGTTCGACGAGGGAATCCTCTCAACGGCCGCCGGGATCATCGTCGGTGTGATAATCGGCATTGTCTTCGCGCTGTTGTCGTATCTCTTCTGGTATGTGGCAGTTGTCCTTGGAGGCGGATTGATCGGCGCGTCGCTGGGCGCTGGTCTGATGAACCTCTTCAACGTCAATACGAACTGGGTGATTACTGTCGCGGCAATCATTGGCGGCATCCTGATGGCGCTGCTGGTCATTGTTCTGGCGTTGCCGATTTACTGGGTCGTAGTCATTACTGCATTCAATGGCGCGGCCTGGGTGATTGGCGGCATTCTGTTGATGTTCGACAAGATCGAGCGCAGTGAGCTCGGCTACGGTGTGGTCTGGGCGGCAATCGACGAAAGCAACTGGTGGTTGCTGGCATGGGCCGCCGTAGCGGTCGTTGGCATTGGGGCGCAACTGGCATCCATGGCGCGGACGGTCCTTCCCGACGATCCATGGAGCAAGGCCCCCGCTCCGCAGATATAAGAGCGCATCAGCTCACTGGAATGACCGGGTCGCCCTCAGGCGACCCGGTCATTGCGTTTGACGTCGGCATTATTTCGTAGACCGCAGACCGTAGACCGTAGTCCGTGGTCCGAAGTCCGAAGTCCGTAGTCCGTGGTTCGTCCTCTGTGGATCGTGGATTGGGACGACATGAGGAAGCGGAAGCACAGGCTCCGGACTCCGAGCTCCGGTCTACGGTCTACGTCCTACGATCTACGACACCCAGTACCAGTTCGCGAATTGCGCGGTTAGGACGACCAGGAGGAGCGTCGAGAACGCCAGGACCGGTAACCGTAGCCATCGCCAGCGCAGCAGGATCGCGATGACGATGAAGAGCGGAAAGAGCGTCAGGCCGAACCGGGGCATGCTCATCAGAGGATGAACGGTGGAAGGACTGAAGAGCGGAATCACCAACCCGGGAATCAGATACGCTGATTGATAGAGCGGAAGCACCTTCAACCCAACGATCGCCAGGGCGATGAAGCCAATGGTCATCACAAGCTCGAGAACATCGCTGTCCGCGGCAATCTGGCGAAAGTGCTGGCAATCGGGAGACGTTCCGGCCGTGCAGCTGACCATTACTCCCTGGTCGGACATCGATCGCAACCAGTGAGATTCCGAAACGAGATAGAGGCTCGGATTGGTAATGAGTTCTCGTAGCCATGCCCAGGAGGCCCCATACACCGTGTACTCGTTGGTTTGCCCGTATGCGGTCACGGTCAGCTCGCATCCTGAAATCGCGCAGCGCATGGTTTCCCATGGCCAGGCAAAATCGACACGATTCCATTGATTCTGCACATCGATGAACTGCCGCCAGGTTCCCTGGACGTTCTGCAGATGAAGGCCAAAGAGGACTGGCCCCAAAGCCGGAAGCCCGATCGCCAAACCTCGTGGAATGAATGCCCGCAAGTAGAAGCCATTCTGCTGGATGAACAGCACCAGCATCGGTAGTCCCAGAAACACGCCATATGACCTGGTCAGTGATGCCAGGAGCCCGAGAAGACCGGCGATCCACCACTTCTGCAAGCGCGCGGCATAGAGACAACTGGCGGCAAACATCAGAAAGACCGACTCGGTGTAGACCGCCGAGAAGAAAATCGCCGTTGGAAAGAGCGCCAGAATCCAGAGAGTACGTCGTGAAATGATCTGACCGAAATCGAGCGCGATCAGCCGGTAGAGAACCAGCAGCGCGACCGCAAACGCGATATTGGCGATGAAGTAGCCGGATGTTTCTTCCGGCAGACCGGTGATCCGAGACACCCAGCGCATCGATACCGGCAGTGCCGGCCAGAAGGCTGCCACAGCGTCGTCGTAGGCATAGCCCTCGATCGCGATCAAGCGGTACCAGAGTCCGTCCCACAACCTCAGCGGCTCGACGATGTGCGCCTGCCAGCCGGAAAGCGGCGGCGCATCAGTTCCATATGGCGGCGAGCCGCTGTTCATCGTCCAGTTGCGATACGCGTAGAACGCCGTGACGTTCACGATGAGGAAGTGCACCAGCCAGACCACGAGCGGAAAGAGCCACGGATTGGCGAGACGGGCGCGAAACGTGGGAACGGGGCGAGCAGCCGCCTGAGCAATGGGCTGGGTGTCGTCGCGATCGAACGTTGCCGGGATAGTCAGGGATGCGTTCACCATGTGCAAAGCATAGGGCGGAGGTTGGTCAATTGCGAAGTGTGGAACGCGGGGAAACGAGGAGCGCGACCACTGCGCGGCGTGCACTTTCGCGCAGATGGTAGGATGCACGGAAACAGTTTTGCGATCAGTGACTTCACGCCAGACTGCGGGAGAAGAAGATGAGTGCTCACGAAGTAAACATTGGCGCCGATGTTCGCACCTCCGATGGCCATTCCATCGGCAAGGTCACCCACCTTATCGTCAATGGCGAACTCAAGACACTGTCCGGGTTCGTGGCGGATAAGGGCATTCGCGACAGCGGGCGTGTTGTCAGTATGAATTACGTCACGTCAACCACATCAGAGCTCATTCAGATCAGTCTCACCGAGTCGGAGGCGGAAGAGCATCTGGCCAGCTTCATGAATCGCGGCATGATCAATCTTTCCGGTTCGCCCGATAACTGGATGCAGATCGGTCCCACCAAGGGGGATATGCCTGGAACTGGCGGCGGTTCGCTCTTCGCCCAGGCAATTCCGATTGATGCGCAAATGATCGAAGTCGGTCCGCTCGGCGCGTCTGACATTGCTCTCAGTCACGGCACCGACGTCGTCGACAAAATCGGCGACAAGATCGGCGAAGTCGACGAGATTCAGTTCGGCGATGACGGCAAGATCAAGGGACTTACCGTGCAGAAGGGTTTTCTTCGCCACACCGACTTCCACGTTCCCTTCGAGCAGGTCGCAGGTGTTACGCACGAGCACGTGCGGCTGAATGTGGTGAAAGACGAGATCACCGGGTAGCAGGTTCTCCGGTCAATCTGTTGTTTGCCAGGCGATGAACCAAGCCAGAAAGTCCGAAAGGGTTCACATACCGTGACGTCGCAACGATCAGCACGCTCTGCCGGCGACCTTGTGCAGGCGGCGATGGACCACTGCATCTTTCCGCTGGCCCAGATGGACGATGTTCGCAGGAACGGTCCGTCCATCTTCGTTGAGGCAGAGGGCGCGCAGATCACTGACGTTCACGGCCGGACCTATCTGGACATGATGAGCACCCATACTCGGGCCAATTCGCTCGGGTATGGCAACCAGGAGATCGCCCAGGCGATTTATCAACAGCTGGCGACGCTGCACTACGTCGGTTCGGTCGATAATCTCAGCGAACCAGCAATCGTTCTTGCCGAGAAACTGGCGGAGCTGGCGCCGGGTGATCTTTCGCGGGTTCTATATGTCAGCGGCGGCTCGGAAGCAGTCGAATCGGCGATCAAAATCGCAAAGCAGTACCACATCAACGCCGGTCGCAAACCGCGTGCCCACAAGATCATCTCCCGCTGGAACGCCTACCACGGCGCCACCATGGGCGCGCTGGCCGCGACCGATTGGCTCGGCACCCGGCATATTTCCGAACCCGGGGTGCCGGGATACTCGTTCATCCCCGGCCCGAGCCACTATCGCAATCCGTTCGACATGGACCAGGCAGAGTACGAGTCGTTCTGCGCCGATTATCTGCAACGCCAGATCGAGCATGAAGGTCCGGAATTGATCGCCGCGTTCATTGCCGAGCCGATCATGCAGGCGCATGGCGTGCAGCAGCCGACGCCTCGCTATTTCGAGCGTCTGCGGCAAATTTGCGACGACAATGACATCTTGCTCATCGCCGATGAGGTGATCACTGGATTCGGGCGGACCGGCGCGTGGTTCGCCAGCGAGCATTTTGGTTTGAAGCCAGACATCATGACCATGGCCAAGGCGCTGACCGCCGGCTACATGCCAATGGGCGCCGTGATGACCACACCGGCGATCGCCGATGCCATGCCTGTCTTCCGGCACGTACACACGTTCAGTGGCCACGCGGCGGCGGCGGCGGCGGCTGTGACGGTGATCGGCATCAAGGAGCGGGATGGTCTGATCGACAAATCACGACGCGATGGCGAAATCCTGCATCAGCTTCTTGTCGATGCCTTGCTCGACAAGACGATCGTCGGCGACGTGCGGGGCGTCGGCATGTGGCACGCGGTCGATTTCACCAGTGACAAGAGGACCAAAGCTGCACTGCCAACCGACTCGCTGAAGGCCATCGTTCGCCGAATGCGCGACAAGGGCGTCATCGTCTCGGCGATCGGCCCGACCGCCTTCGAGATGGCCCCGCCGCTCATCTGCACCCTGGCCGACTACGAACGCACGGCCTCTGTCGCCGCCGAAGCGATCGACGAGATCA
>CAYWSE010000138.1:0-4806 GCA_964461025.1 uncultured Sphaerobacteraceae bacterium
TGTGCGGCTTCCCGTCATCGTCGTCATCATCGTCGTCATCATCGTCGTCGTCATCCGCTGGGGGATCGGTGTCGTCGTCATCGTCATCATCGTCGTCATCGTCCGCCGGCGGATCGGTGTCGTCGTCGTCGTCATCGTCCGCTGGGGGATCGATGTCGTCGTCGTCATCATCTGCCGGTGGCTCTGGGTCGTAGTCGTCGTCATCATCATCGTCGTCATCCGCAGCAGCAATGCTCTCGGTGTACGCGACGCCCGCAACGACAGCACCGGCACCACCGAGGAGCCACTTCAGCACCGTCCGGCGGTCAGCGCCCAACTCCAGGCCGCTGGTCAACTCGAACTCTTTCTCGTCCATGGATCCTCCCCAAGAACTTATTCCAATCCCATCCCACGTGAGAAGCGTGGACTTCCGCTGCAATCGTAAGGCATTCTTTGACAATCTGCAACCGTTTCAACCGGCCATTTTCAAGATCCGCTCTATGCGAGCTTCTGTCGAATTGTTGCGTACGTTCGGCTGTTTCCCAACACATCCACCAAGATCATGTGCTTCGGGCAAGCAGATTGCATTCGGTGGCAATAGCGCGTTGTACGGAACATTCGTATTCTTCCACGCTGGACCAAGTGAGCTACGACGGACGCCCCAAGGCACCCGGCGCCCATTCGACGAGGCCCGCAGGAGGAACGATGTCGGTCAACGCAGAAGCATCATCACCCAAGAGAATCAATCATTTGCCAGAAGAAGCCAGTGCATTGCTGGATGGCAAGCGGCCCCTGAAACGAGACAGGCTGGCAAATCTGGCTCGCAAGCGCATGGTGCTCGGCGCCAGCTGGATTCTGCGGTCGATGGGGCCGGATGGCCGCTTTGCCTACCTCTATTATCCAGAAACCGACACCTACAATCGCAAGCAGTACAACGAAGTTCGTCACGCCGGGACGATCTACTCGCTGTGCCAGTCCTTTGAACTCAACCAGGATGCCCGGTGGCCGAGGAGCATCGATGCGGCGTGCGAATGGTTGCGCCAGTCGAGCGTGCCGACTCCGCATGGCGGACGTGCGTTCGTCTATCGGGGTCGAATGAAGCTGGGCGGGCAGGCGTTGGCAATTGTTGCTCTGCTGGAACGGCGACGCGTGCTCAATCGCCACGATTACGATGATCTGATCGCCGAGCTGACGACGTTCCTCGATCTCCTGGAGTTCGAAGATGCTCCAGGCAGGTACTACAACTCGTTTGAAGTCGAGTCGGGTGAAATGCTTCCGACTCCCGATTCGGATTACTACCCTGGCGAGTGTCTACTGGCCCTGACCCGTCTGGCCCAGCATTTCCCGGATGGTCCTTTTCTCGAACAGGCGGTGCGGGCCGGCGAATATCTCGTCAAGGTGCGGGATGGAGACATCATCGAGGCGGGTGCCGTGCCGCGTCAGGACCACTGGCTGGCCAAGGCGCTGAGCGAGCTGTATCCGATGCATCCGGATCCTTCCTTTGCCGCGGTGGCTTACATGCAGGCCGAGGCGATGATGCGAAGTCAGTATCCGGTTACTCATGCCAACTGGCGACAGATTGGCGGTTCCCGGCGAGGCAGCTCAGTGAACTACACCTCAACGGCGACCAAGGCCGAGGCGATGAATGCCGTCTGGAGCCTTGCTACCTATCGAGGTGACGAGGAGATGGTCGAGCGCGTTTCAGAAGCCGCGCTGCGTACCGTTCAGTTTCAGATGCGCGTGCAATACACATCCGAACTTGCCCGGCTGTTTCCGGGTCCGGGCCGCGTCGTTGGCGCCTGGGCGCAGGACGAAAAGGAATCGTATGTGCGCGTTGACTTCGTCCAACACAACATCTCGGCTCTGGCTGGGGCGTTTCATCTGGTGCAGACAGGGCACATGCCAGTCGCGTCGGATAAAGAAGGTGAAAACTACGGTCGGCAGGCGCTGCTGACCGCGCAGTCGATCGACGTCTTTCGCGGCCCAAATTACTGGCTGCCCCGTCCTATGGTCCATGTTCGCCTCGATGCCCAGAATCTGGTTGATAAGGAAGCGGCCGCGTTTGCCTCACTGGCGGGACGACTGACGGCATTGCTCCAGTCGTTCGAACCTGATGCCCTGGTGGAACCCCCCAGTGATCCAGGAGAGGCGCTGGCCTTCCTGATGCTCGGGCTTCAGAAACTGGGCGGCTGGGAGGTGCAGGCAACAAAGTCGATCGAACGTGACACGCCAGGAATCTACGATGTGATTTGCGAGGTGGCCGATCCTGCCATGGGGCGGGAGCTTGCCGATCTCTCGCTGATCGCTCTCGATGATCTCCTGCAGGGCATCGCGCACTCGACGGCGTTTATCACGCGGTTCGAGAGCTCACTGGTCAATCCGGCCACCACAGAGGAAATCGGTGACACCCCTCGCTTTGTGAGGGAAGCCCGCCGTCGCGGTATTCCCTTGAAGCAGCCGCTCAAATCAAGTGCACTGATGGAATTCGGCAACGGCAAGTACACGAAACAGTTCTGGCGGCTATGGACCAGTGATACGACGATCCATGGTGTGAGGATCGCCGGCAACAAGGGCATGGCAAACAAGTTTCTCCTCGAACGAGGACTCCCGGTGCCGGCCAACACCGTGGTCACGACCATGAGCCAGGCTGTTGCGGCGGCCTCCCGTATTGGCTATCCCGTTGTACTCAAGCCGCTCGCGGCCAATCATTCTCGCGGCGTCATGCCGGACATTCGCGATGAGGACGAGCTGCGCCAGTCGTTCCCCCGAACCCAGTCATTCTCGAAGAGTGGCCAGGTGGTCGTCGAGCGCTTCCTGGAAGGTATTTCCTACCGGATTCTGGTGATCGACTACAAGATTTTCGCGGTGCTCGAGCGTGAAATCGCGTCAGTGACCGGCGATGGGGTGCGTACCGTTGAGGAATTGGTCGAGATCGAGAATTCTCGACCAGAGCGTCAGGTGGTGGGCGGCAACTATCTGGCGCCGATTCAGATCAACGACCAGTCGATCAATGCGCTGGCCAAACAGGGGCTGACCGTCGACGCGGTTCCTGAAGCTGGTCGCGTGGTGAAGGTCAAGTACATACCGTCCGGAGCGAATGGCGGTACGAGAGTTGATGTCACCGAAACGATTCATCCAGACAACGCGGCCATCGCATGCCAGGCCTGCCGATCGCTGGGCATCGATCTTGCCGGTCTCGATTTTCTCGCTCCAGATATCGCCAAATCTGTCTGGGAAACCGGTGGGGGCATCGTGGAAATCAACACAGCGCCCGGTCTCTATCCTCACTACCAGCCGACTGCCGGGCCTCCCCGCGATCCGGTGCCGGCAATTCTGGAGATGATGTTCCCACCCGGTTCGCCGGTGCGAGTTCCGGTCATTGCGCTGGCTGGACCTGGTGATCTCGATCAACTTGGCGCAGCGATCGGCGACGTCCTGACCCGGAATGGTGAGACGGTAGGCCGCTCCACGGCAGGTGGCGCAATGATTGGGTCGATGCAGACGCGCACTCAACATCCGTTCGGTCCAAGCCCGGTGCTGGCAGCACTGCAGAACCCCGACGTGGAGACGGCCATTCTGACCGTGAACGATGCGGACCTGGAGCGCCCGGGTCTCGAGTTTCACGAGGTTGATGTCGCGGTGATTACGGGAATTCAAGGCCGGAACGATGCTCATCGGATCGGGCCGGAGGAAGTGGTCGCTCAGATGGTGGTCGAAGGCGGTTCGGTGGTGCTGGACGGTGCAAGTTTTGCCAGTCTTGGGTCATTCATCCCGCCACGAGTCAACGTCATTCTGGTGAGCGACGATGCGTCCAAAACCGAGGTTCAGTCGCATCTCCAGGCGGGCGGCACGGCAGTCGCTGGTGTTGCAGGTGACGGCATCCAGGTATTAAGGAAGGATGGCGTCACTTTGAGCGTGGCGACCCAACTGGATATACCGCTGGCGACAGCCGCTCTGGCTGTTGCCGCAGCGCTTGCCCACGGCGTCTCGCCAGACGTACTTGGCGAGATCGGATAGCCGCTTGTCGGGCGACGCACGAGACAGGTGATAGGGAGGTCAGAGGCGAATGATGGCGAATCAGTTCCCAGTTGGCAGATTGAATGACAGAGTCTGCGTCGTCACCGGCGCCGCGTTCGGCATCGGCCGGGCGACGGCGGAGCTCTTCGCCTGGGAAGGCGCGAAACTCGTGCTGACCGACATCCAGGCCGCGCCGCTCGAAGCGTTCGCGCTCGAGCTGAGCGGCGCCGGGGCCGAGGTTCGCGTCGTCGTCGGCGATGTCTCAGTTGAGGACGACGCGCGCCGCATGATCGACGCCGCCAGCGATGCGTTTGGCAGGCTTGATGTGCTCGTTGCCAACGCCGGGATCATTCCACTCGACGATGCTCTCGCAACCTCGGTGGAAGCCTGGGACCAGGTCATGGCGATCGATGGGCGGGGTATGTTTCTCACCTGCAAGTTCGCGATCGAGGCGATGCTGAAGAACGACAAGGGTGGCTCGATCGTCTGTCTATCTTCGATTTCGGGTATGGCGGGCCAGTCGCGACAAGCCGCCTACGGTCCGGCAAAGTTTGTTGCAACGGGGCTCACCAAACATCTGGCCATCGAGTGGGCGGAGAGGGGGATCCGGGTCAATGCGGTCGCGCCCGGCACCATCCGCACCGAGCGGGTCAAGCAGCTGCCCGACGAACCGGGTGGTCAGGAGTACCTCGACGCGATCGAGAAGCTGCACCCGATGGGCCGCATCGGTGAGCCATCGGAAGTTGCCGAAGCGATTCTCTTTCTTGCGTCGGATGCGTCGTCATTCATCACCGGTGCGGTGCTGCCGGT
>CAYWSE010000139.1:0-4562 GCA_964461025.1 uncultured Sphaerobacteraceae bacterium
TTCTTCTACCGGTGCGTTTTTTAGAGGGGGGTGGCGCGGCGGTGAGATGGAGGAGAGGGGGTCTCACCGCCGTGCTGTTTCGAATAAGTCAGCTCATGGCTGGTGAACTGACTTCAGGCTGATACCACCACTTATCGAGCGGGGAGAACCTGCCATCATCAGGCGGGTCTTCGCTGCGCCCATCCATTCCCCGAGCGAACGGCCCCGGCGATTAGTGGGGCTCGTCCGCTTTGTCCTTGCCACCCTGGGCGACGAGGCCGATTCATTCGGCCCTCACCAGTTCGGACGTGCCGCGGATGGTCACGCGGACTGAGTGTCGCCGCGGTGGCTGCAGACGGTAGAACGACTTGCGGTTTCCATTACTCCAGATGCTGTACGAGGCTCGAATCCACTTATTGCCTCATGAAACGATTGTGCGATCTTGCCTGATCCATCACCAGACGCATTACCCACGCGGTGGTGGAACGAAGTGCTGGTCTTCAGGCGCAAAGCTGGGAGCAGGTCGCCTCACCCTGTTCGGCGAGAACATCGCGCATCACTCCCAGGGTCGAGTTCGGGTCGTCGTCCATCCACGAACGATCATTCGAGCCGTGGAAGAGGTTGCGAGCATCCAATCCCATGAACGCCGCAAAGAGCGTCAAACTGAGAACTCCAGCAATCCCATAGATGATTTCCATATCCGCCTCCGGTTCGCGGGTGAATACCGCTCAATTACTCATTAGTCGCTGGACGATGTCCCGAATCGACACTTACTATGGTGCGCCTTCAGTCTCTCAGCGTTCAGGCGCAGTGCCCACGCATTCGTCATGCAACTGACGAATGTGGGCGGCTGTCCCGGCAGGTGTCCACCGGGACAGCATTCTCGCGGTCATCAGCGGGCCAGATTCAGCGAAAGTGGCTCGCGGGCGAGGTCTTCGCCGATTCGCTCACGCTCCTCGATATGAATCCGCTCGCCGGCGCTGATCAACGACTGACCGATCGTTTGCCGGATGCCGAAGAGTCGTGACCGGCGATTGCGGCGAGAAAGTTCGCGAATTGCCTGGCGTCGCTCTGTGCCCCGAATCATTTCCTGGTGCGACAGCATGGCGACTTCCAAAGCGAGATTCGAATTACGTTCCATGGCCTACTTCATCCTCTATTGACATGCCGGTCATCCCGGCTCGACTTCAATCGATTTCGTTGGCGTGGTTCACAGGAACCACGTGCGGACTACTGTCCGATGCAGGTGCTGGCGGGCTTCACCGCCGGATTGAAGTGCATTGCCATCATTGGTCTCCTTCCCACTTACCTCTATCGCCATACCGCAGCAGTGGGAACCGGACGTCATCGGTTCCGGTAGTCATAGGACGACTGGCCAGGTCATCCGTGAGATCAAAACGGGTACAAAAAACCCTGATTCGTTTCGCCGAACCAGGGGAGTCCATCAGTCGTCTTACCGCGCGACGCGGCTGCGTCACGCTCTACGATCTGCACCCCTCCCTGGGGCGGCTGTTTCCGGTCTGGGCGGCGCCGATTGCGCTCAGATTGATCAGCAGATTCCTCTTCATCGGTGCCTCCTTTCCGTTGTGAACCGTTGCCGGCAGCTCGTATCACTGTCGCCCCAACTTGTGGGCGAGGATTATCTTTTCACGGAATCCGCCGGAAGTCAAGCGTTTTCTCGACCGATTTTCGATGTCAATGGCGGACCCCGCCATTTGGAGGGATCAGGGCGAGACGAGAGCCCAGAAGGCGTGGGTCACGTCATGCCGGTGCAGGTTGCCATAGTTGCGAAAGCCGACACCGTTTGCAGTGCAGGCAAATCCGTCTCCCTCTGGCCGGCTGACAAACTCGGCGGTGGTGAGGGTGTTGAAGATCGTGTGAGCCAGCCGGCAACGGTCTATCGGATGCCCGGCATCGACATCAAGGTCGGGATAGATGAGCGGACCGGTATCGACCTGGAAACGCCCACGTTCCGGGTGATAGTTCATCGTGCGCACCGGATATTCGAGCGCGGCGGTGAGGCCACTCTGTTCGTTTCGGAGCGTTGTCTGTACGACGATCGGATCGGTGCTCAGCGATGCATCGATGATCTCCTCGTCGGCGGTCAACTCAACGGCTGGACTGGTCGTGATCTCGAACGCGAGTCCGATGAAGCCGTCAGTCGTCACGGGCAGGGACCAGTCGTCGACCAGTCTGGCCTGCATTGCCGCATCGACTTGCCGGTCCGCGCAAAAGATTGCCCGGTACTCGGCGCCCGGATCCATGATGAGACCGGCATCCCGATACATCCACTCCTTGCGGCAAGGAGCGATGAGGTAGAAATCGGTCGTGGCACCGGAGGGTTCGCTGATGCGGCAGCGAGCATCGATCTGAAGTCGAACGCTGTTGCCCCATGGCATATGTCCGGGTGAACGGGTGTCTGACAGGTCGGCCAGCAGCGACCAGCGGACGAACGACCGCGAAAAATCGGTGATCTGTTGCGCCACATCAGCCTCCTCCATACGGCGATCCAACTCTTCATGTGCATGGTGCCAGAATTCGGATTGTTGTAGCGCGGCTGCCGGCATACCGTAGGATTCGCAGCGTGACGTTCAGGAGGCGTGCGTGGATCAGAGCTGGTTGAGCGAGAGCATTCGGTGGTACCTGGTGCTCGCGGCGGTCACCTGGGGTTGTGCGCCGTTCGTTCGGTGGTTGTTCGGCGGGTTGCCCGATCGTGGCGCAACCGTGGCGCGGCCGCTCTCTCTGCTGCTGATCGTCTGGCCCGCCTGGTTTCTTGCCTCGGTATCACCGGTTCCCTACACCGCGACGCTGCTCGTGGTGGTGGTGGCGGTCGCGGCGATTGCCGGCTGGTTTGTCGCGTGGCGGTCTGGCCAGGTCACTGGTGACTGGCTGGCAACGCTTGGCGCGATCGAGCTCGTTTCGCTCGCGGCGTTTTTCGGGTATGTCTTGCTGCGTGGCTACACGCCGGAGATCATCTGGACCGAAAAGCCGATGGACATCGCATTCCTGACCTCATCGGCGGTGACCACAGAGATGCCGCCAGCAGACCCCTGGTACAGCGGCGAAACGATCAACTACTACTACCTGGGCTACCTGATTCACGGCACGATCGCCCGGATCGCGGTCGTTCCGACCTGGGTGGCGTTCAATCTGGCGCTGGCGTCCACCGCATCGATGGCGGTTGTTGCCGCGGGGGGAGCAGCGTTCAACATCGTCCGGTCGATGGTCACTCGACGCATAGCCGTGGCGACGGGCGCACTTGCCGCGTTTCTGGGCGTGCTGGCCGGCAATATGAAGGCGCCGATCGAAGTATTGCGTAACGGCTCCGAAGCGATCGACCGGGGGTGGTGGGGGTCGATCGGCTGGAGCTCGAGCCGGATTGTGGTCGATACCGGAAGTCAGCAAGAGCAGACGATCAATGAATTTCCCTGGTTCAGTCTATTGCTTGGCGACCTGCACCCACACCTTACCGCACTTCCCTTCACGATTCTTGCGATTGCTCTGGCATTCAATCTGCTTCGAACTGCGCCGAGCGAGAATCTGCGTCCACGGGATGCCCTGCCGCTCATCGCGACTGGAGCCGTCGCGGGCGCGCTCTATCCCCTTAACAGCCTTGACTTTCCGACATACCTGGTCGTCGTGTTGGGCGCTCTGTTGATCTCGCGTGGATTCACGCAGCGCTTTCTGATCGAGACGGCGATCGTCGTCGCCAGCGCGCTGATCGCGTGGCTGCCCTTCCTTGCGACCTTCGTGCCGTTCGCCGGAACGGACGACTCGGGACTCCCTTCGTGGCTTCGTGAGATACCTGTCGTATCCCGAGTCTTCACGCTTTTGCGATGGCACACCGGGGAGCGAACCTCGGTCGAGGAGTTCTTCACGGTCTTCGGATTCTTCTGGGTGGCGGTCGTTGTGTTCCTGGCATGGCAAGCGGTGGGGTCGTTGCAGGCGCACCCGGTCGCTCAGTCCTCGGTTCGTGTGATGATCGGTGGTGGACTCTTCGTTGCCATCGTGGCCGTGGTCGCTCAAGCGCCAGTCGTGTTGCTTTGTGGTGCGCCGCTGGCGGTGGCACTCTGGTTGCTGACTGACGCCCGCCGTTCCGCCTTGCCGGCAGTTGTGGCCGTCAATGGCCTCATCGCCGCGGGTCTTGGACTGATCGTCTTCACGGAGTTCTTCTACGTGCAGGATGTCTTTTCCGGACGGTACAACACGTTGTTCAAGGTCTACTATCAGGTCTGGACGATGCTGGCGATCGGGTCGGCTGTCGGTATTGCGCTGACGATCAGAGCGCTGCGGGAACGTGTGGCGCTGCAGGGGGTGGCGGTCGCCGTATTGGCGGTTGGTCTGCTTGCTGCCGCCGCGTATCCGGTTGTGGCGACGCTGCAATGGACGCGGGTCCAGGGCACACGCGAATGGAAAGGTCTGGACGGTCTGGAATTTCTGCAAGCGCAGTATCCGGACGATGTCGCCGCGATCAAATGGCTGGCCGAGAACGCGGAGGAGGACGACGTCATCGTCGAGGCTCCCGGCTGTTCGTACGAAATCAATGGCGGGATGCCGACTGGTCGCATGGCTGCTTTCACTGG
>CAYWSE010000140.1:0-4487 GCA_964461025.1 uncultured Sphaerobacteraceae bacterium
AACAAAAACCCAGTCTTTCCGAGCGCCAGCGAAGAATCTCCCGCTGCAGCGGGAGTGCGTCGTGGCGACCAGGCCAGCATGAGCACCGCGCGCTCAACGTCAGCCGATGCGCAGCGCTCCCCAGTAACGTGGTCCGTAGTAGCTCGAATAGATGCTGTCGATCGTCACGCCGGTCGACTCGTTTTCCGCATGCACGATCAGACCGTCGCCGATGTAGATCGCGGCGTGAGAAACGCCCGCCCGGTAGGTGTTCTGGAAGTAGATCAGGTCGCCCGGTTGCCATTCGCCGTAGTTCACCCACGCACCGGCTGAACCGGCCTGGGACTCGACCGCGTGCGGCATCCAGATGCCGGTCGTGATCCCGATGATGAACTGCGTGAAACCTGAGCAATCAAACCCGCCGGGGCCAGCGCCGGCGTAGACATACGGGTACCCGACGTATGCAAGAGCGGTTGAAACGATCACATCGCCGAGAGACGATTTCGGCAGAGCCGGGGCCATGCTCGCCTTCAATTGGGCATCCAAGGCGATATGTTCCGTGAAGTCGTTCGGTTCACTGAAACCGACCCATGTGAAGGGCACGTTTTCGAGGTGGGCATCGATGGGTGGAGTTGGTGGCGCTGGTTCCTGCCAGTAGCTTTCCCAGGCGCCTGCCGGTGAAACGCTGGCAACGAAAACGGCGGCCAGCAACGCCATGGCGATCGCCCGGCCCGCGCGCTGCAACGCGCGTGGCCGCGCCAATGCGCGGACATTCATTTGGAGGAGTTCCTTCCCTCTGAGTGTGTTGAGAGTCCCCGGACTACCCGCAGCGGGACGGGTAGCGACCCCGAGGGCTGACTCGTATTCGATCTGGCAAGCACTCGCCCCCTCGCGAGCAGTTATGTTGCCCGATCATCCAGCCAAACTCATCCTTCTTTGCCGGCCTGTGCGGAAAAACATGACTACTGCAAAGTCATGTCACAACTCCGGTCACCGAAGGGCGAGCGGGCGGAGACTACCACGCACGTTTGCGAACGGGCAAGCCATTCTCGAATCGACAGGCGAATTTCCCGTACGTACTCCCGTACCTCCGAGCATTCGTACCGGCGGACCTCCGTGTCCGACTGGGCTCCCATCCAAACGCCGTACGGGCGGACCTCCGTGTCCGCCCCAACCACGACGCATCGCGCCGAACGGGTACAATCGAAACGACAGATGTTGGAGGGCTGATCGGCAGCCTGATGTGCCGGCGGGCATCGTCCCTGGGAGTGGAATTCGTGGCCTATCGATTTGTGCTCGAGGTTCCGGAAGCGGATCGCAAGTCCGCTGAAGTCATCGTTGGAGCCGTCCCCGAAACGCAGATTGTGGTTACCCGGCTCTCGTATCCGGCCGGAGTCGACTATCCATACGCGTCATTGACGATTGCTTCCGAACATGTGCATGTCGTGCGGGCGATCTACGACTGGATGCGCCAGGACGGCAAGACCGACGCGCGGATCGTTTTGCTCGACGGCCAGCGCATCCCCCTCTCCGACTACGCACCTGACGACATCGTTGCGGAAATCCGCACCGACCAGCCATGGGGTGTCCGCACCGTGCCGCGGATTGGCGACCATACCGAGGAGAAGATCGTGACCAGTTCCCTTGAGACGCAAGAGCAAGCCGCCGTCGCGCCTGCTCAGAACGCGGTGAACATCGAAGGCGTCAATCTGCTGGCGATCAATGTGATGGATCTTCGCAAAGCCGAGCAGTTCTACCGTGAATTCTTCGGGCTCGATGTCGTCGGTCGGGCAAATATCGATACTGATGGCAAGTACCGGATGATCATCGGGGAGTACGACTGGGATCGCGCCATCGTCACGGAGACCGTGGCTGATGAGTCGTTCCTGCGCAACGGCAATCTCGTGCTCGGACTGCACCGGGTCGGCAGTGGAGCACGACTCGACCGCACCAACATCGATCGTCTCTCGATCCAGGTCGATGCGGCCAGCTACCGGCGCATCAAGGCCAAGGTGCTCATCAACTCGCTCGAGTTCCTCGGCGAGACGCAGGCGTCCTTCAAGTTCCGCGATCCCTTCGGCGTTCCGTGGGAAATCGGCATGCAGGGACTCCTCCCTGACGTGTTGCGATCCTCGCTGGCAGAGTAATGCTCGACGACTATCAGGATCTAATCGAAGAACTCCTTGGCACACCCGGCGTCGTTCGGGAGGCGGGAGAGCTTGATGCAACCGGATTGCAGATGATCGCGGCACTTCACGCCAGAGATGCGCAAACACTCGACCGCGTCCAGCGGCTCGTCCGTGAACCGTTTCCTCATCTGACCATCCTGCCTTCGTTTGAAGACACTCTTGCCGCCGCCTCTGTTCCGGAAGACACCGAGGCGCTGATGCGCGAGTTCGAGACGACACGCGGCGACCTCGTTTCGCTGCTGATGAATCTCACTTTGAAGGACTGGGAAAACAGCGCCACCTACGATGCCGGCGGCGAGATCTCGCTCGTTGAGGAAGTCGAGAACCACGTCGAGTTCGACGAAGCATTCCGGGCACGTTTCCAGGGATAAGCAGATGCGGGTCGAGGGCAAAGTTGCGCTGGTTGCCGGTGGTTCGACCGGGATCGGCCGGGCATCGGTGCTCCGGCTGGCTCGCGAGGGCGCGTCGGTCGTCGTTGCCGACATCAACGACGCGGACGGTGAAGAGACAGCGGCATCCGCGGGCGGGCGGTTCGTTCACTGCGACGTCGCCGACCCCGAACAGGTGCGGCGAGCGGTCGACGAAACGGTCGCCGCATTCGCCACGATCGACATTCTGGTCAACTCAGCAGCGTTTCTCGGCGGCGCCTTTCCGGCCGGCGACATGCAGGACGACGAGTGGCGACGCGGCATCGCCGTGACGCTCGACGGCATTTTCTACGCCAGCAAGTGCGCCGTACGGGTCATGGCCGCACAGGGCCGCGGCTCGATCGTTTCGATCGCCTCTGTCGAAGGCGTCATGGGAGCAGCAAAGCACGCTGCGTACGTCACTGCCAAGAGCGCCATTTTCGGATTGACCCGCTCGATGGCGATCGACTATGGCAAGTCGGGCGTTCGGGTCAATGCCATCAGCCCGGGCATCATCGACACGGGCAGGCCGGAACAGGTCGAGTTGAAGAAAAATCCCGAGGCGATGCGCTTCTGGCGGGAAATGACCGTGCTCGATCGCATGGGCACGCCCGACGAGATCGCCAATGCGGTCCTCTTTCTCGCCTCCGACGAAGCCTCGTACATTACCGGACAGAACCTGATCGTCGACGGCGGCTGGACCATCGGCCACGCTCCGCTCCCCTGGTAGCAGCGCCAATCACTCTCCAAGAAAGCGCCTCATCCTATTCATTCGTCATTCAGAGTAGCGCTTCCAAACGTTACTTGCCCTGTTAGCGCCCTAAGCACAGTGTCATTCTGAGCGTCAGCGAAGAATCTCCCGCCGCAGCGGTATTCTCGCGAACGTACGCTCGAAATCCATCGAGAGATTCTTCACTTCGTTCAGAATGGCATGATGATTTAGTTGCTTGGCCCACATGGCAATTTGCGTTGGACGCGCTACTGAGCGTAGCGAAGAATCTCTTGTTCGCCTTCGCTGCGATGCTTCCAGCTGCATTGCAGGACGAATCCCGCTGCGGCGGGAGATCCTTCGCTTCGCTCAGGATGACCGGCAAATCTGGTCGCTCAACACGAGAGGCATCGTTAGGCGGATTCGTCAGGATGACAGGTCTTGTACGAGATTGGAGGACTCTTTCAAGACCGTCTAGCGAGGTAACTCACCCGGATCAGTTCTCATCGCCTCCGCGACCGTGCTGCGAATGTCGTGCACCGGGTTGTATCCGAGCATGTTGCGCGCTTTCGCCGTCGAATGATGAATGCGAATCGGCGGACCGGGGAGCTTGACATCGACCACGTGCCGGCCGGTCGCTTCGGCCAGAACGCCGACTGCCTGATCGTAGGAAAAGGGCGCCGGACCGCTCAGGTTGAACGCCTCGCCCACCGCGGCGGGATGTTCGAGCAGTAGTTGCAGTCCCTGCACGAGGTCGCGCACATCACAGTACTGGAAGAGATAAGGCGTGCCGTCTTCTTCCCGCGCCAGCAGCAGATTGGGTTCTTCACCTACCTGCAGCGCCGCGACGCGATCCGCGCTCTCGTCGCCCGACCGGTTACGAATGAACCGTAACATCGAGCTCAAGTGCAGGAAGTTTCCGAGCGGTCGTTCCGGATAGAGTACTTCCCACGGCTCGATCGTCAGGGCGAAGCGGGCCACCGCCACCGGCAGATCGCGACGGCGATAGAAGTAGTCACCCATCGTTTCGCCGCTCAGTTTCGTCACTCCATAGAAACTGTATGGCTCCTTGGGGTGGGATTCGTCGATCGGCAGATACTTGGCGAAGAGGGATGGATAGACCTCGTCGCTGCTCGCAAAGACGAACCGCTCGATGCCTCCCGCATTCGCTGCCGCTTCCATCATGTTGAACGTGCTGCGGAG
>CAYWSE010000141.1:0-4331 GCA_964461025.1 uncultured Sphaerobacteraceae bacterium
GGCATGCGTACCCAGGCAGTGCTCACCAGACCACGACGCCGTCTCGCCCTGTGTGTCGACAACCGTCAGCTGGCGGTATGCGATGTCCGGCGTCTCCTTCGTGACGATGGACATCGCTTCATCCGCAGTCGCTCCTCCAGCGAGGAGATCGAGCAACCGCCCGCCAAGCCGCGGATCGGTGAGGTTCTGGCTGCAGGCGGCGCCGACGCCCGCCCGCAGGTGCGCGCATCTGGCCGCCACGGCCGGACTGGAGGAGCTGATCGCGATGCCGAACGCGCCGGTCCGATCGTCGCGGGCGGCAATCGAAAAGGTCATGATTCGGACTCCCCCGAAATCACCGCCGTCACGTCGATCTCGACGAGCCATTCCGGTCTGGCCAGAGCCGAAACGACCAGACCGGTCGACACCGGAAAAACTCCCTTCAGCCAGCGGCCCATCACCTGATAGACCGGCTCCCGAAAGCGGGGATCGGTCAGATAGACAACGACCTTCACGATGTCGCCAAGATTCGATCCGGCTTCATCCAGCAAAGACGCGATGTTCTGCATCGCCTGCTCGGTCTGAACGGCGACGTCGCCGATTCCGACCGACTCGGCGGTGTCGATGTTCTGTCCAACCTGACCGCGCAGAAAGACCATGTTTCCTGCCACCACTGCCTGGCAGAGATCGTTGTCCAGCTTCTGATCCGGATAGGTGTCGCGCGTGTTGAACGGCCGAATGCGACGATGAGCGGTCATGATGCACCCCCACCGCCTTTCTGAGCTGGCATCACGCGTTCAGACAATCCCGCCGCTTTCTGGACGGCCCGCAGCGAGCGGTCCCAGTCGAAACTGCGATAGACCGCTGCGAGATTGGCAAAGGGTGGTGACTGCGCAAAGAGCTGAAACGTGAGGCGGTGTCCGGCAAAGTCGGAGTTGATCAGGTCGCGACCAAACGCCAGCAGCTTGCGGCGGTCGCTGGAATGCCATTCGTCATTGATCGTGTAGAACTTCTCAAGCCAGGGGGCGACATCCGGCATTTCGAAAGTCGCAATATCCGGGGTCACGACGATCTGGCCGCCGCAAAGCTCCCGGGCGATATGCATCATTTCCGGCAGCTGCGAGCTGGCCAGCACCCTTCCCGTGTACAGCAGTGACTGATTTGGCATCAGCAATCCACCAGGACTCATCTCCGCCTGATCGATCGCCGCCGTGAGGTGGGCGTTGATCCCCTCCCGGTAGATCGCCAGCATGGCCAGTTTTTCCTGGACCGCCTGCTGGCGATCGAGACCGGTCTGCCGAACGTTGAACAGGGCCGTACCAATCAGCAAGTCGGCAACGCGCAGGGTGCGTTGCACGAACGGAAACGCGCTGTAGCGGTGGAGCGTCGCCCGGATATATGCCGCGGCCCTGGTATGCCGGTAGAAAAGCACGTTTTCCCACGGAACCTCGACATCGTCGAAAACGACGAGCGTGTCGACTTCGTCGAACCGGTTGGCGAGCGGGTAGTCCTCGACAGGTCGCCTTCCCGCAAAACCGGTCCGGCAGATGTGTTTCAGACCCTTCTGGCCCATTTCCACGATGAAGCCGACCGCGTAGTCGGAGAGTTGATCGTCGCCCCAGTTGGCGATCGTCGGCTTCACGAACGCCTGATTGGCATAGGCGGCGGCGGTCTCGTACTTCGCCCCGCGCACGACGATGCCCCGGTCGGTCTCCCGCACGACGTGCAACAGCATGTCCGGATCCTGGTCCTGCGGCCGCTTCGACCGGTCGCCCTTTGGATCGGTGTTCGCTGACACGTGAAAGGGGTCCTCATGCACTGCCCGGTCGACATGCCTGCGAATATTCTCCGAGAACGTCGGATCTACTTCGTTCAGCAGATTTTGGCCATCGTAGAGCGACCACATCTCACCGACGGTTTCGTCGCCAACACGTGTCACTACGCCGCCAATGTCGTCGAGCACGGCGTCGACGGCGGCGCGTTTTGCGCGCCAGTCTCCTCTCGTATGTGGCAGCTTGGGACCAATCGCGTTGAGCTCGCCGAGCACAGGATCGACATAGGTCATCACGTCCCGGCGATCCGGCTCGTGGGCCATGTCATAAACTCGCGCCCGGATGTCGACGATCGGTTTGAACATCGGGTGCGTAGTCACATCAGCGACCTTTTCGCCGTCGATGTAGACCTCGCGGCCGTCGCGGATACTCTCTCGATACTCGTCGCCCGTACGAATCATCGATGCTTCTCCTCATGTTCAGGCTCGTCCCAGATCGGATCCGGTATGGCGGCCAGCTCCCCAGCGATATCGGGCAGGTGGAGAATCTCGGCAAACGACCGCCGACCGTACACGAGCGGCATGCCATGACCGCTTCCCGCGTGTTCAACGCGGCCAATGAAGATCGAATGGGTTCCAACCTGATGCACAGCAACCACTTTGCAGTCGAACCACGCCACGGCGCCGCTCAGGCGCAATGCGCCGCTCGGCGCCGCCACCCAGCTCGATGCGTCGAAATCGTACGGAGAACCATCTGGCGGATGACCGGAAAAACTCATGGCCGTGCTTCGTTGATCGGCGCGCAGGGCTGAGAGCACATACACCGTATTGGTGCGAATTGCCTGTTCGAGCGGATTGCGCCGGTTGATGCAGACAAGCACGGTCGGCGGGTCGGCGGCAACCGACGTCACCGAGGAGACCGTCAATCCGAAGCGGCCCCCCGGACCCACTGTGGTCGCGATCCAGACACTGCCGGCAGCGCGACTCATTGCGTCGACGAATTCGTGCCGAATCTCTTGGCCCTGACTATTCACTGATCATTCCTGCTGTGTTTCCGTTCTGCGACAGTCAAGAACTCCTGTCGTGACAACTTTGGCAATGGCCGCGATGCTCAAGACGCCAACAATGCTTACCCGTATCAGTTAGGCGCCGCTCCGCATCGCCGCCAGTTCCGCTTTTCGTTCTTCACCCAGTTCAGTCAGCGAGGCGATCCATTCCTTCGTAAGCGGACGCAGCGTGTCTACGATCGTTTCCGCCACGACAAGATCGCGGTACCACTTTCGGTCGGCCGGCACGATGTACCAGGGAGCGTCCGGAGTCGAGCATTTTGAAAGTGCGTCTTCATAGGCGTCCTGGTAGGCGTCCCAGTGTTCTCGCTCACGCCAATCTCCCACTGAGAGTTTCCACGCCTTGTCCACCTCTTCCTCACGGGCCAGCAAGCGTTCTTCCTGCTCATCCTTGCTGATGTGCAGGAAGAACTTGAGGATGACTGTGTGGCTGTCGGTCAAGAGGCTCTCGAATGCATTGATGTGATCGTATCGTTTTTTCCAGACCTCTCGTGGCGCCAGATCCTTGACCCGAACGACGAGGACGTCCTCATAGTGCGAACGGTTGAAGATCGCGATTTTTCCCCGCTCCGGCGCACGGCGATGCACACGCCAGAGAAAGTCGTGCGCCAGCTCGAGGTCAGTCGGCGCCTTGAATGCCCACGTATAGACGCCCAGCGGATCGACGGCGCGAAAGACGCTCTTGATCGTCCCGTCCTTGCCGCTGCTGTCCATTCCCTGCAGAACGACAAGCAACGAACACTCGTCGGCTGCGTAGAGAAGGTCCTGCAACTCGTTGATCTCGCTGGCGAGATCGCCCAGCCGCGCTTTGCCTTCTTCCCTGGTCAACCCGCCATTCTCACGAGGGTCGATCTCGGCGAGATTCACGCGGCTGCCCGGTTTCACCTTGATTGCCTTGACCATGACATCCTCCCCTGACGTGATTCTTCTGATCAGGTGCCAAATGTTACCGGAGAGCGGCGGATCGCCTGGCAAGCGCCACCCCTGTCAGTGCAAAACCGCCGCCAATCAGTTGGAAGAGACCAATCGAGTCATCGAGAAAGATCACAGCAAAGATGCCTGTGAACACAGGGATCAGAAAGAGAAACGGCACGGTTCGCCCGGCTGTCCGCCTGCCGATCGCCCAGCTCCAAAGCGTATAGGCGACGAACATCGACATCACCGCGGCGTAGAGCACTGCCGTCCAGCCGCGCCACTGCATCGCCTGCCAGTCCTCGGACAGCACTGCAGGCAGGGTGAAGGGAATCACCGCAACAAACCCGATCAACACCGACCATGCCGTGGCCAGCTGGGCTCCGTACTGGCGAACGAGCCGTTGAGTCGCCAGGCCATACACTGCAAAACAGACCGCGGCGAGAAGGTTCAGCACATCGCCAATCGCCGGCTTGCCGTGGAGCAGTTTCTCGCCAACGAAGATCACAATGCCCGCAAACGCTACCGCAACACCGAGCCATTGTGCGCGGTAAACCTGTTCGATCCCCAGAACAGAGGCAAACAGCAGTGTGAAGATGGGC
>CAYWSE010000142.1:0-4211 GCA_964461025.1 uncultured Sphaerobacteraceae bacterium
CGCAGGCAACCAGCAGGTTCCGAGTGTCTTCTACCGTCCGGTGATCATCAACGGCTTCCGGGTCGGCTTGTGGCGAAGGACGATCGTCCGGAAGGCCATCGCAGTCGAGCTGCTTCTCTTCGGCCAACTTGATGCCACTGAGCGTGATTTGCTGGACGACGAGATCTCAAGATTCGGTGACTTCCACGGGATGCCGGCGGCGATTTCATCGATCTCATACCTGCCAAGCTAGCGCGATTCGGCACGCGGGGTTCTTTGATAGGATCACGCAGGGGCGCTCGCGGTGAGCGCGATCTCATGCGCATACCCATCGGAGGACTCCCTTGTCGGCAGGTCAGGTCATTCCGCTTTCTCCTCAGCTCCACAACGTTCGTTTTCTCTACGACCAGAAAGCCCCGATGCGCGACGGCGTTCGGCTTTCCACCGATGTCTTTCTTCCCGATACGCCCGGAAAATGGCCGACCATCGTCCTCCGCACCCCCTATCAGAGTCTGTGGAGCCGCTGGATCAAGCACGCGATCTGGTGGGCGGAGCGCGGCTATGCGTTTGTCATTCAGGACTGCCGGGGCAAGTTCGAGTCGGAAGGAACCTTCTACGCCTATGTCGACGACGGCGTCGATTCATACGACACCTTGACATGGATTGCCGATCAGCCGTGGTGCAACGGAAAAATCGGCACGTGGGGACGGTCGTACGGCGGAATCTACCAATGGATGCTCGGACCGCTGCAGAGCCCCGATCTGACCTGCATGGCCTCGCATGTAATCAGCGACGACTTCTTCCGCGACAATCACTACATCGGCGGCGCATTCCAGTTGACGCTTTCGATCATGGCGGCGATCTGCTTTTCAGTGAACGTCGATATCACCCAGGAAGGAAGCGCCCAGCTCTACAACAACAAGCGTTTCATGCGTCAGCTGCCGCTGATCGACATGGATGTAGCGGCGATCGGCCGCGAGATACCGTTCTGGCGCGACTGGTTGACGCACGATCGTTATGACGAGTATTGGGAGCGAATCAATACGGTCGGCAAGCATCATCTGATCGACGTTCCGGTTTTCCAGCAGTGTGGCTGGTACGACGCCTACCCCACGTCCACATTCAAGCATTGGGAGGCGATGACCACGCAGCCGGCTGAAGAGCGAGTGCGCAAATCGCAAAAAGTGCTGATGGGTCCCTGGTCGCACAGTATTCCCACCAGCAGCAAGCTGGCGGAGATCGACTTCGGTCCGAGCGCGTATCGCTTCCTGAACGAAGAGGACAAGCGCTGGTACGACTACTGGCTGAAGGGCGAAGAAACGGGCGTGATGGACGAGCCGCCGATCCAGATTTTCGTGATGGGCGAGAACCGATGGCGGTTCGAGAACGAATGGCCTTTGCCGAACACTCAATACACGCCATGGTTTCTGCATAGCGGTGGCAAGGCGAATTCCCTCTTCGGCGACGGTTCGCTGTCATTGGAGGCTCCATCCTCCGAGCCGGCGGACCGGTTCACCTACGATCCGGAGAATCCCGTTCCGAGCGTCGGCGGCAACAACTCGACGAATGACTGGTCGCAGTCGGCGGAAGAACCGATCATCCCCGGTCCAGTCGACCAGCGCATGATCGGACGCCGTGACGACGTGCTCGTCTACACGAGCGCGGCGCTCGAACAAGATCTCGAAGTCACGGGTTATCTGGAAATGGTTCTCTATGCCGCGTCGTCAGCGAAGGACACCGATTTCACTGTCAAACTGATCGACGTTTTCCCGGATGGCTATGCGATGAACGTCTCGGAGGGTATCCTGCGCGCCCGGTACCGCAACGACGACTCCAACCCCGAGCTGCTCGAACCGAACGAAGTCGAGAAGTTCACGATTCGGATGTACGCCACGAGCATGCTTTTCCGGAAGGGACACAAGCTGCGCGTCGATATCTCCAGCAGCAGTTTTCCGCGCTTCAGTCGCAATCTGAACAATGGCGAACCGGTGGCGACGTCGACGCGGATTGTGGTAGCCGAGCAGACGGTGTTGCATTCGACTGAGTATCCATCGCACATTCTGTTGCCGGTGATTCCCAGAGAGTAAGCGTTCTCCTTGCTGCCACCAGCCCCGTCATTCTGAACGAAGTGAAGAATCTCCCAGTGGATTCCGAGCGTACGTTCGCGAGATTCCCGCTGCGGCGGGAGATTCTTCGCAAGCTCAGAATGACATGGTTGAGGGACGCTGACTCGGCAATCTTATCCAATCGTTCTGGTAGATGGACTCCCACTCAGGATACGGCGAAGCGGGTCCGAACCATTGCTGTGGAGCGATGACCAGCTGCGACGGATGCGCGGCGAGCCAGGCTCCCCACCAGCTGAAGCTACTGTTGGCGATGACATGATGCCGGCAGCGGCTGAGAAGATGAAAATCCTCGACGTGCGTCAGACCATCGACGAAACGAACGTCGCGCCAATTGGCGAAAAGACCACTCGATTGGCACAGCGCGATATCGTCGCTGAAGATCAGTGCCGTGAAAGAGGACCCGAGACGACTCTCCAGGACGTCGCGGGCGAGGTCGTAGTAATCGGTTCGGTGCAGATTGGTGTGAATGCCGGCCATCTTCAGGTAATCGCCGATGCGAACATGCACGCCGACGACCGCCGAGGATGATGTTTCAATGATCTGGCTCCAGGTGGCGGCACTTGCCGGGAGTGAATCGCGAAAGCGGAAAGCACTGCGAATTTCGGACTCGCAGGTTGCGAAATAGCGCCCTGACTGGAAGTATCCGAAATAGTCACACCCATCAGCGCCGTTCGCCGTGATCTCCGAGTACGCCCACGTTCGTTCCCACCAACTGGCAACGATCTCCCGCTCGTATGCCGCCGAATAATCCCGTCGCGACAAGACCTCTACCAAGCCATTTGCGGCGATGTCGAGATGGTGGAGATCGAAACCGTGCACATCCTTGTTAATGGATGCGCGCCGCCCGTGACGGCAACAGCTGCCGACCAGGAATGCATACTGGAACATCTGGTTGCCCAGCCGGCCATAGGAGCCAATTGAGGAGTTCGTAATCATCGATCATTGCTCCAGTTGCGAGTTCGTCGGGGTCAACGTACGGTCACGCCCGGACAGCGTCAACAATGTCCAGATGTCACGAAATCGAATTCGCCCCGTTACAGTAGTGGAACAACCACACGGGCGAGACGCCGATCGAAATCAGGAGCCTCGATGCGTATCGTGACCTGGAACTGCAATATGGCCTTTGCCCGGAAGTCGGCGCTGATTCTGGCGATGCGGCCCGATATCGTCGTGGTCCAGGAATGCTCAGAGCGCGATATACGCACGAGCGGCGCGACGTGCGCCTTCTGGACGGGGAGCAACATGCACAAGGGGCTGGCGGTGCTTGTTTACGGCGACCACTCGGCCCGGATCGATCCTTGCGCGACGGTCAGTCTTCCCTGGTTTCTGCCGGTGACCATCGACGATTCGGTCAAGGTGTTAGCAGTATGGGCATGCGTGAAATCGTGGAAAATTCGGTACGTCAAGCTCGGACATCAGATTCTCGATCAAAGCGCGGCGTTTCTCGATTCGCCGTTCGCGGTCGCCGCCGGCGACTTCAACAGCAACTCCGTTTGGGACGATGAGCATGGCGAGCTGTCGCACAGCTGCCTGGTTGCACGGTTGGCGTCGCTGGGTTTGGCGAGCGCGTACCACGCCGTCACTGGCGAGCGGCAAGGCGAAGAATCACAACCGACGCAGTTCATGTACCGGCACCGCGACAAGGCCTTTCACCTCGACTACATCTTCGCCACCGCGTCGCTTCTGCCGGACGCCAGATTGACCGTCGGCGATCCGGAGGAGTGGCTGTCGCAGAGCGATCATATGCCAATGGTGCTGGAGTTGTAAGGCACTGGGCACTGGGCAAAGGCAGGGTAGCCGCCGTCCGCCGACCTGGCAGCGGGGAACGTGTAGGATCGAAATAGAACTTCTGTTCTTTTCTGTCAAGCGTGTGCTTACGGAAAATCGATGGCGATTGGCCATGTCATTGCCGGGTAGCGCTGATCGACGTCGAATTAGCCGGTGAGATGAGGGTGAGGCCGGTTTGACGATCAAAGCGCTTGCGGAGATGGGCCGGGCTTTCGGTGATGACGACTTCCATGGTCGGGAAGACGACGAGTTCGTCGACGTGCCCAGCCAGCGCCGAGCAGTCCTTTCGCCCGAGCACGACATGAGCGTGCAAGGCAG
>CAYWSE010000143.1:0-4181 GCA_964461025.1 uncultured Sphaerobacteraceae bacterium
AGCCGAGCAGAGAGATGTGTCCCAGCACCTGCTGCCGGTTCTCGGTGCCGACCCGGACGAGAAACTCGCCGTCGCCGCCGAAATCCTTCGCTCCGAACGTGGTTCTGCCGTCGAAGTCGCTGACATTACTGAACATCTCGCCCCACTGGCTGGCCAGCAGGTTGACGACATTCACTCCTTCCGCGCTTCCTTCCAGCAACGCCGTCTGCGGACTGAGAAAGTGCACATGGGTATCGGCCGTGACCCAACCCTTCTCCCGCCACCGGAGCTGCCGATCGAGGGTGAAGGTCACTTCCTCGGTCTCGCTCGTCACGTCGAACGACGAACGGACTGGCGCGATTTCGTACCCGCGCGTGATCTCGACGAAGACCTTCCCCAACGGCAGATCGGCGATGCACTCGCCGGTGATGTAGCAATACTGATTCCGGCCGTTGGCGAATTCGCCGTAGTTGTCCTCGAACCACCCAGTGTTGACTTTGCGGTGGTACCCACGCGGCGGCAGATACTCGCCTGCCTCGCCGTGCAAATGGAGTCGCACCGGCACCGGCTGACCGGTGTCGCCATCGACAACCCGGATCGTCACTGGTCGATCCGCCGCGCCCACGACTTCGAGCGCCGGCGCCTCTTTCCAGCCATCACCGGTCCGCACGCTGAGCACGCCATCGGGGTGTGACGCGTACTCGACGACCACCTTCTTGCTGGAGACGGATGGCTGCACATCCGGCTCGGCGCTGAGCCAGCGATTCTCGTCGTACTCGAGCACAGCCCGAGCCGAGATGACATGGCCCAGATCGATCGCCAGCTGCGGATTGGAGCCGGACACCTGGAGTTCGCCGATTGCGTTGATCGCCGCGCCTTCGGGAAGGGTCAGCATGCCCTTTCTTCGCACACCTGGCCGGAGTGGATGCTCGGTGATGGTCGTGGACGAGATGCCATACACCGCGACCTGTTGCGTTCCGGCCCGCAGCGTCAGGCTCTTGATTGCCCGCTCCGGGTGAGGATTGGGCCAGGCATAGAGCCAGAGATGCTCTTCTACACTGTTGCGGTCCGCATCGATCCGGGTCTCGCCACGTCCATAGGTTGCGTCGGCCACCTGCCCCAACAGAAAGCTCTCTGTCGCACCGCCGAACACCTCGTGACCGGCAGCAGGAATCGCGGCGAAAGGACTCGCTCCCCAGCCGATGTGTCGTTGCTGAATCTGGTTTCGCCGGACGATCGGCTGTTCGACCGAGCTTCCGTCCACATACGCGATCGCGTATGTGGCCACCTGATCACCGAGCTCGTTGCCGCCGACCTCTGTGCCCTGGAATCTGCCCTCGGCTCCCAACGCGCCGACCGGTTCCGCGGGCTGGTCCTCCACCGCATGCAGAACAACGAGCCAGCTCGCCTTCCGCGACCCGACATCGACAGCGACCTCTGTCCCGTCGGAAAGCACGATGACATTCTCTCGACCCGGTTCTCCGAGCAGGAACGAGATACCGCGATAGACCTGCTCGGCATGAGCGCGGGCCGATGTCGTCAACGGACCCGGGTCGGGGGAAAGACCGCCCGTCAGCAATTCCCGGTCGGCGTTGAATGAGGATGAAAGGTCGATCGTCTGAAACTCCGCGCTCGCGAGCCTGGCCATGATGCGCCTCCAATTGTGTAAGCCGTGAGAATCACGGCATCGTATCAGTCAGGTCGATCTGTCGCCGGTGGTTCTTTGATAGACTGCAGAAACGTGGGTGGGAATCTTTTCCGGGCCACGCTGCTGACAACTCTTCTGCAAGGAGGCACTCGATGGACCGATCCGACGCGTTCACCAGGCTTCATTCCGCAATGTCGCCGCTCGACCGGCGAGCGCTGATCAAGCGAGCCGCCGCTGCAGGACTTTCCGTCCCTGCCCTGACCGCGCTCTGGCAGCTGTCCGGCAGTTCCGTTTCGGCCCAGGATGACGGCACGCCGGTACCTGCAAGTGGTCAGACGATCGGCGTCAGCGTCGCTTATCTGTCGGTACCCTTCTACGCCAATTTCATCACCGGATTGGAGGATGGCGCTGAGCGATTCGGCTTCGAATTCGACCTGCGCGACGGCGGCAGCGGCGATCTGACGGTCGAGGTCGCCAATATCCAGGACTTCATCGCCGCTGGTGTCGATCTGATCCTGCTGACTCCCTCCGGCGAGGGGATCATCCCCGGCATTCTGGAAGCCAACAACGCCGGTGTGCCGGTTATCGAAGTCAACAACACGACAGGATTCGCCAGCGAGGATGTCGAAGTCGTTACCTATGTCGGCGCCGATGACGTCGAGTTTGGCCGGTTGCAGGGCCAGCTTCTCAATCAGATTTTTGGCGACGACCCTGCCAGGATCGGCTATGTGCAGGGGATTATCGGGACATCGCCGCAGATCAACCGGCAAGCGGGTTTCGATGAAGTCATTGCGGGATTCCCGCAGTACGAGGTCGTTGGCACCGTCACCGACAATTTCGACAGCGCCCAGGCTCTCGCTGTGACCCAGGACCTCCTGACCCGCTTCCCGCAGGGTGAGCTCGACGTGATCGTCATGCAGGGTCCGGAAGGCGTGACCTCGGCGCAATTTGCCCGGGACAATGGCCGAGAGGAAGTGAAGTTCATCCTTGGCGACTACCCGGCCGATGTCCGGCAGGCGATCATCGACGGTTATGTGACCGGCACCATCAATCAGGATCCCTACCCGCAGGCGTGGCAAGGCATGCACATGGCCTGGCTCTACCTGAACGGCATGGAATCAGAGATTCCCAAGCCATACCATCTCGATCTGCCGATCATCACCCAGGAGAACGCCGAGTCGGTTCCCGCCGCCTGGACCTGATCGTTCGGAGACAATCGAGTCGCGAAGACCCCTTGCTTTCCGTCAGCGAGAAATCCCTGCTGGCGGCTCTGGTCAATTTGCGCGCACGCACCAATGACCGTGCGTTGTGCATGGAGAGGCCGCGATTGGTTTGCTGCGCCGGGCTGGCGGACTCAGCATGACGTGCCGGTCCTGGAGCGTTCGGCGAACACTCATCTTCGCTTGACAGTTCAGTTCGCCGGCGCGTCGACCTCTGCGTCGGCGGACGCATCAGTGGCTTCGTTGTCGCGCTGCCGCTTCACCCTGGCAAGGGCGACGCGATAACCATCCATCGACTCTACTTCGAGCTGGATGGGGCCGATTTCCACCTGGTCTCCGACGTTGGGGATGCGTTCCAGGATGTCGGAAATGAGGCCACCGACCGATTCCGCTTCGACATCGCTGAGCACTGACTTGTCGACATCCATGACATCGAGCAGATCGAGCAACGATAAACGACCATCGACATGCCATTCGTTGTCCGCGAGCCGCAGCACCGGTTCGTATCCCGGATCGAACTCATCGGCAATCTCACCGACCAACTCCTCGATCAGATCCTCCAGTGTGACGATACCGGCCATGCCGCCATATTCGTCGGCGACGATCGCCAGATGTGTCCGCTGGGAGCGAAGATCGGCCAGGAGATCGTCGATTGGGCGGGTTTCCGGGACCACATAGGCTGGCCGAACCAGTTCCGCCGCTCGCAGACTGGCGGCCTTCGGGTTGTCCCAGACCAGTCGCATAACATCCTTGATGTGGAGAATGCCGAGCACGTCATCGGGTGTTTCGCGGTAGACCGGCAGTCGCGAGAAGCCGGTTTTCAGAAAGATCTTCATCGACTCGCCGACGGAGGTGCTTGCCTCGATCCCAGTGACATCGACCCGCGGGATCATGACGCTGCGGACCTGAATATCGCCGAATTCGAAGGCTTCTTCGACGAGCTCCGCTTCGCCGCGCTCGACGACCCCCTCGTCCTCGGCCGCTTCGAGCAAGGCCAGAATTTCCGCTTCCGTCACGCTTGGCATGTTGGCGCGCTCTTCGCTGCCGAGGAGGCGCAGAATCACATTCGTGACACCCGTGAGCAGAATCACCAGCGGTCGCATGATCGTGGCGAGGAGGTCGATTGGCCGGGAAACGAGAAGGGCGATCGAATCGGCATGTTGCACGGCGAGGGTTTTTGGCACGAGCTCGCCGAAAACGATACTTAAGAAGGAAAGCAGAATCGTGATCGTAATCAGGGAGACCGATTTGGCATTGTCTTCGATCATGCCAATTGGCACGCGCTCGACGACGCCGACGAACTTGTCGCTCAGCGTCACGGCGCCGAATGCCGC
>CAYWSE010000144.1:0-2161 GCA_964461025.1 uncultured Sphaerobacteraceae bacterium
CAGCGTCTCGGATGCATTGACGCTGCCGAACAGCGCTGGCATGACGCGGCGGCGAGAGCTCTGCGTTCGCTGGAGCTGTGGCTGACCACGATGAGCCAAAGCTATCTCTTCCAGCCGATGATCCTGATCGCTGATGTGGCAGCGGCGATAGGAGAGTTCGAGGTCGCCGCGACGCTTCTGGGATGTTGCGATCACCTGCTTGATACGATCGGCGGCGCCCTCTTCTCCATCGATCGAAATGGCTGGAAGAGAGCGACGGAACGAAGTCGTGAGGCGTTGGGGTCTGAGCGCTTCACGGAGCTTCATTGTGCCGCACGCGGTCTCGGTCCGGTCGACTGGCTTCGCCTGGGAGAACGAGTCGTCGTTTCGGCGTGCACACACTAGCTCGCCATGTTCCGTTTCGCTGTTGTCGTTTCCCAGCCAACTCACTATGCTTATGCGCCACGGTGGGAAAACCTCTGTTGGTATTCCCGTGCCCGGATCGAGTGTGTGTTTCCTTCGATCCATCGCATCGAAACTCGCAGCATGCTGCAACATGAAGTGAACGCAAACGCGCCGGTGGCTCAGGTCGTACCTGCCCTATACTGCCGGTTCTAGCCACCTTCCAGGAGTCGCCGGTTCGTGCTCGATATCCTTCCCCATATCCATGCGCTGATTTCCTTCCCTTCTCCTCCTGGCTGGGATGCCTACGTCAACCTTCTCGAGAAGGCTCTCGATTTTCTGGCAAGGACATTCAATAGCGCCGGCCTGGCGGTGATCATGTTCACGATCATCGTCAAGACGCTGATGTTGCCGCTCACGATCAAGGCGACTCGCTCTAGCCGGGCGATGCAGGAACTGCAGCCAAAGATCAAGGAACTACAGAAGAAGTACAAGAACGACCGGCAGATGCTCTCGCAGGAGACGATGAAGCTTTATGGTCAGTTCGGAGTCAATCCGATGGCCGGGTGTTTGCCGATCCTCATTCAGATGCCGATCTTCTTCGGCCTCTACCGGGCGATTCTTCATCTTTCCAACAACAATGCCGGCTTCGACATCTCATCCACCTGGGCTGGCGGTTTTCTCTGGTTGCCGAGTCTGGCTGAAGCCGATCCTTACCACATCCTGCCAGTTGCCGCCGGTATCTTTCAGTTTGTGCAGACGCGGATGATGCGTCCGGCCAATCAGGGACCGATTTCTGATCCGCAGCAAAAGATGATGAACCAGATCATGAACTTCATGCCGATCACGGTCGTTCTCTTTGGCTGGACGTTTGCTTCCGGTCCGGTGCTGTATTGGGTGACCCAGAGTGTCTATTCGGTCATACAGCAATGGCTGATCACTGGTTGGGGCGCCATGCTGGACTGGTTCCCGATGTTGCCAGACTTGCCTGAGCACCGCCGTCTTGGATATCGGCCGCCTCGCAACGAAGAGGAGCTGGAGGCTCTCGCGGCGTCTGGGAAGGCATCGCAAGGACGGTTCATGGGGTGGTTCCAGTCGAAGATGGATGAAGCGCAGAGGCAGCAGGCGGAACGACTCGCCGCGAAGGAAGGCGGCGCGCCCGCCGCGGCCACTGCGACCGCCAGTGCTGTATCGGCAGAAAAACCAGCTCCGGCCAAGAGTGGCCAGAAACCGCAGGCGAAGAAGTCGAAAAAGTCGTCGCTGGCGAATTCTGCCCCTCCTTTGGAAGAATCAGAACCTGAATCCTCGGCAAATGGCAAAAGCTCCCGTAGTTCCAGCGGCGGAGCTCCTGTTCCCCGCAAGAGCCGGTCGAACCGGGGAACCTGATGATATCGATACCTATGCGGGTGTGCGAGCCACGAGAACAGCACCAGGCGAACCTGGCTCGCAGGATGGGATGACGGAGCACATTGGTATGAATCAGATGCGAATGACGAGTGTCGAAATCCAGGCGGTGACAGTCGAGGATGCGATTCGGTTGGCGCTCGAACAGCTTGGACTGAGCGAAGACAAGGTCGATATCGAAATACTTTCCGACGCCGGGGCGACAGAAGATGAGGAAGCACTCGTTCGCGTCACGGCGAAAGGGATGGCCTCGCAGCCGGTACCTGGGAGCAGCAAACCTCAGCAGCAGACTCAGTCGCAGCGTCCCAAATCGAATCGGCGTGTGCCGGGTGACCGGCCGTCGCAGCGGGGTGGCGGACAGCGGCCAGAGCGGGTG
>CAYWSE010000144.1:2171-4020 GCA_964461025.1 uncultured Sphaerobacteraceae bacterium
CCGGCCCGATGCGGAAGGGGAGGCCCAGGCGAAGGATATCGTGCGGACGCTGCTGCAGCATATGGGTATTCAGGCT
Organism: uncultured Sphaerobacteraceae bacterium; assembly: GCA_964461025.1. GTDB lineage: Bacteria > Chloroflexota > Chloroflexia > Thermomicrobiales > UBA6265 > JAHBVL01. Next base: position 2,248 of record CAYWSE010000144.1, read on the forward strand.
GAAGTGGTGGCAACGGACAATCCATCCTCCATGCCGCTCAGCGATGATGAGCCGCCGACGATCTTCGTCGATATTCTCGGTCAGGATCTTGGCATGCTGATCGGGCGCCGGGGTGAGCACCTGGCGCAGTTCCAATACGTGGTCAATCTGATCGCCAATAAGCAGCTGGGTGACTGGACGCGGATCATTGTTGATGTCGAGGCGTATCGCACGCGGCGGGAAGAGTCGCTGATCGGACTTGCCGAGCGCGTGGCCCGTCAAGTGGCGCGGAGTGGCCGGCCGGTGCAGCTGGAGCCGATGCCGCCGAACGAGCGTCGCGTCGTGCATATGACGTTGCGGGGCAATCCGGAAGTGACCACGGAAAGCAGCGGCGAAGGTCACGAGCGTCGGATCACCGTTCTGCCGGTGTAAGTAGTCTCACCTGACACCGGTGGCCGAAGCTCAGGGTGTCATGAGCGGGCGCCCGATCTGGCCGACGACGTCGTCGGCTGCACTCATGAAGGACGATAGCAAGATGGGCAAATCGGCGACGAGTGACGGCAGCGGCAAGAAATCGTCCAAGGCGCCCGTGCGACAGCCATTGAGCGAGTCGCGGTCGATGGGGGGGCTACAATCGTTGCGGACCCCTGAGTATCTCGTGATCGGGCATATCTGCGCCGATCTGCATCCGGAGGGGAAGGTCGTGCTTGGCGGTACGGCGCTCTATTCGGCGCTGACCGCGGCGAGGCTCGGATTCAGAACAGCCGTCTTGACCCGGGGTGTGTATGGACGTGAAGTTCATGGCCATTTGGTGCCGTCGCTCGAGCAGTTCGCGGATGAGCTAAGCATCATCGTGCAGGAAGCCGACAGCACGACGATGTTTGTAAACACCTACAAGGGAGGGCGACGAACGCAACTTCTTCCACACTGGGCCGAACCGATCGATCTGCGCGGACTCCCGCCTCACTGGCGGAATGCCAAAATCATCCATCTTGGACCGATTGCCCAGGAGATCGACACACGCCAGACCGGTGGCCTGACCCCCGAGTTTCTTGGTGCGACTCCGCAGGGATGGATGCGCAACTGGCCGAAACCGGAAGGTGGACGGGTCACGACGTCGCATCTGCGCTTGCCGGCGAGCCTGGTCGGAAGCTTGGACGGCATCATCGTCTCTGATGAGGAGATCGCCGATTGCCGGGATACCGTGGAAGCGGTGGGATCGCGCCGGCTGGGGGCGATCACCATGGGAGACAACGGCTCCAGGGTGATTTACGGCGGCAAGACCGAGCATGTAGCGGCATACAAAGTTGATGTCGCCGACGCGACCGGCGCCGGCGATACCTACGCGGCGGCGTTCTTCATCAAAGCGACCGACCGCTCGCTTTCAGCGGTAAAAGCAGCGCAATTCGCTTCGGGGGTTTCCGCTTTGAGTCTGACTGGCGTCGGCGTGGACGGCATCCCGAATGCTGCCGCTGTTGGCGAGTTCTTGAAGACGGCCGAGGAATATCCAATACGACGGTAAGACGGCGAGTCGGCAAGTCGTCCGCGACGTCGTAGGCATCGACCTCCGTGTCGATGCCCTGCGATCTGGTGCGTCGCGGCAAGACGCGCTCAAATATCCCTAACCCCGGCCCCTCTCCCGGCCGCGGGAGAGGGGAGAACGTCTTGCCTATTGCCCATCGCCTTTTGCCTTTTGCCCGTCGCCTCGTTCGCCCTATCCCCGATACTGCGGGCAGGCAGCCCACATGCCGAGGTTGGCATCGCGCGCGGTTGACGCTGCTTTCCGGAAGAGGT
>CAYWSE010000145.1:0-3985 GCA_964461025.1 uncultured Sphaerobacteraceae bacterium
ATCAAGACGCTCGGTGTGCGGATGGACCGTCACAGCGCCAACGGCATGGCCGTTGCTGAGTTTCTGCAGCGATCGGCTGACGTCGAAGAGGTCTTCTATCCGGGTCTGGAAAGCCATCATGGTCACGAAATCGCCCGAAAGCAGATGCGCGATTTCTCCGGTATGGTCTCCTTCACGCTGAAGGGCGGATTCGAGGTAGCGAAAGCGTTCGCGGCATCGACAAGCATCTTCCAGCTTGCGGAAAGTCTGGGCGGTGTGGAGTCGCTGATCGAGCATCCAGGACAGATGACGCATGCCAGCGTGGCCGGCACCGGGGCCGAAGTTGCCGACAACCTAATTCGCCTGTCGGTTGGCATCGAGCATATCGACGACCTGCTCGGCGATCTCGAAATGGCGTTCAGCCGGGTCAACGCTAGTCGCTTGGCGGCGCGCTAATCCCGAATCAACCAGAACACAAAAACAGGGCCGGCGCCATGCCGGCCCTGAATGTTTCTCTTGATGTGCGGGAAACGCGGGCGTTTGCGAGGTCTCAGACCACGAGCAAGAAAGCCAGCGAACCTACCACGAGGGCGAAAACCGTCGCGATGCGCAAAGCGAAATCGCGGAGGTCCAACGCCTCAGCCTGCTCGGGCCGATCCCCCATTACTCCCCCTCCCAACGGTGAGTCTTTCGGCGCGCCCTGCAGCCAGATACGTCACGAAGTGACGAATTCAGGGCGAATAGGTGCAGTGTACCTATCCGTCTGACGCTCTGTCAACGCGTACGGTCGCTGTATTTCTGAACTCGCGGGCCGGTCCGAAACCGTTCGTTCGTTTCCAACGAGAAGGAACGTGAAACCTCGCGCCAGATTTACAGTCATTGCCGTAAGGACTATAATGAAGTGGTCAGAAAGCTGAGGGCGAACGCCCTTGGCTTCTTTGTCAACTGGGCACAGCACGATTTCCGCAGTCACACCGAACCGGCGCAGTCCTGTGTAGCCGGTGTGACAACAGGCGCCTCCTGGAACGTTGCGACTGAGACTCGCGACGCTCAGCGGCCCTGCAAGTACGGCATCGCATGTGCACAGTGAGCGTCCGGGACCCTAAGGCGATCTCCCGGAGTGAAAGGTACAGGCAATGGTCCGCGACCAGGTCGTTCAATTGACGCATGAGGGCCGTCAGCGGCTCTCAGACGAGCTCGAACATCTTCGAAGCGTGAAGCTCCCCGAATTGACTGCTCGCATTCAGGATGCGAACGAACACGGTGATATTTCAGACAACAGTGAGTACGAAGAGCTGAAAGAGGAACTCGTCCTGACCGACGCCCGCATTCACGAGCTGGAGTTCCTGCTCGACAAAGCGGAGGACATTGAGCCGCCGGCCAAAGGCGTGGTGGGTCTTGGCTCCACGGTGACGTTACGCAGCGATGACGGTGAAAAGGAAACCTGGCGGCTGGTCAGTCCGCAGGAGGCCGACACACGAGTAGGCGCCATTTCAACCGACTCGCCGGTCGGTCGTGCGTTGATCGGGCGCAAGTCGGGTGACACCACGTCTGTTGAAACACCGGCAGGTATCCTCAACTACACCATTGTCAGCGTCAAATAGTCTCCCGGCGGTTTTCGAAAGTGCGCGTCAACAGGACGCCGGCGCACTTGTGTCCGCCGATACCGGAATGCTCCTCATGCTGCCAGAACTTTCAGAACTTCAACGCGTTCGCCTCGAGAAGAGCGACGCGTTGCGCAATCAGGGCATCAACCCGTATCCCCTGCGCAGCGGGCGAACCCACGTGGCGGCGGAGGTCATTGCGCTTGTCGACGCAGCAGACGCGGACGAGCCTGCGCAGCTTGATACTCACGTCACCGTGGCTGGGCGGGTCGTGAGCATTCGCGATATGGGGAAAACAGCCTTTGCCCATGTGCGCGACGCTTCCGGCCAGATTCAGCTCTATGTTCGGCGTGACGCGCTTGGCGAAGAAGCCTTCGAAGCGTTCCTGAAGTTCGTCGATCTCGGGGACATCATTCAGGCTGTCGGTACGCCGTTCCGTACGCGTACGGGTGAGCCTTCGCTCCGGGTGAGCGGCTATGACATGCTCTCCAAAGCGTTGAATGCTCCCCCGGAAAAATGGCACGGCCTGCAGGACATCGAGCAACGCTATCGTCAGCGGTATGTCGACCTCATCGCCAATGCCGAGGTGCGCGAAGTTTTCCGCATGCGGTCGAGAATCATCACCGCGATTCGTCGCTATCTCGACAGTCTTGACTACCTCGAAGTCGAGACGCCAGTGCTGCAGCCGCTCTATGGCGGCGCCGCGGCCCGGCCGTTCACCACGCACCACAATGCGCTCGACCAGACCTTCTATCTGCGCATCGCCGATGAACTCTATCTGAAGCGGTTGATCGTTGGTGGTTTCGAGCGGGTGTACGAAATCAGCAAAGATTTCCGCAACGAAGGCATCGACCGGAATCACTCCCCGGAGTTCACGATGCTCGAGTTCTACGAAGCGTTCGCTGATTACAACATCATCGCCGACCGAACTCGCGAGCTGGTGCAGAGTGCCGCAATGGCTGCGTTTGGCGGTTTGACCTTCAACTCCGGCGGGCACGACATCGATCTTTCTGGATGCTGGAGAAAAGTCACCCTGCGTGAAGCCATTCACGAGAAGTCAGGCATCGACTACGTCGCACATCCCGAGCGGGACGACCTGCTCGCAGTGGCAAGGCAGGCCGGCGCTGACATCGAGTCCGGAACCGTCTGGCCTCGCATCGTTGACGAGCTGCTCAAGCAGTTCGTGCGGCCGAATCTGATCGAGCCGACGTTCCTGATCGACTATCCCGTTCAGCTCTCGCCCCTGGCGAAGCGCATCCCCGGCAATCCTACCCACGTCGAGCGATTTCAGCTCTATATCGGCGGCGCCGAACTGGCGAATTCATTCACCGAGCTCAACGATCCGATCGATCAGTGGCGGCGGTTCATGGAACAGCAGGCAGACCGTGAAGCTGGCGATGCGGACGCCATGCCTCTCGACGAGGATTTCCTGAATGCCCTGATGTATGGCATGCCGCCGACCGGCGGTGTGGGAATCGGCATCGATCGCCTGATCATGCTTTTCGCCGATCAGGCAACGCTGCGCGATGTCGTGCTCTTCCCGGCGATGCGGCGACCGCGCAGGTCGGATGGCTTGGAAGTGCCGGACGACACATCTGACGACGACGAGGTTGCGATAGAATAGCCGGGGTGAAGACGTTGCGGGACCACCTGAGTCGTTCTGCAATCGCGAGTGTCGGCCCGGAGGGCATCATGGCAGAGCAATACTACGAGAAAGATTTCGGGCCAGTCGATGCAGTGCGCGAGCGCACCGGGCTCTATCGCTTCGGGTTCGACATCGAATCGCTGAAGGGTTTCATGCTGCCCTTCATCCTCGTCGGACCGGCGGTGGTTGGCGCGTACCTGATTTCGCGATATCTCTAGCCGCCGTCCAATCTCTCGGCCCGTGAACGATCTCCCGCCCGCAGCCCCTCAGTCGATCCGGCGGCAATGCCGTCAGGACCGGGGTGGTCTGTTTCTTCGCGTCGTTCTCACCCTGCTGTTCATCGCCAGTGGAGCCGCGACGGACACCGGAGCGGCGCGCGCCGCGGCGCCCACGGAATTCTTCGTCGATGCCACTGGTCACACACTCGGCGGTGAGTTCCTGCAATGGTGGATCGACAATGACGGCGCCACCGCAATCGGGTATCCGGTCACGGAGCCCTTGCTGCAGGCATCGGGGCAGGTCCAGTACTTCGAATATGGCGTGCTGAGCAGGCCATCGACTGGCGAGATGACACGACTCGCGGCGGCGAGTGACCTTCTTCGGCTGGAACGACAACCTGATGCTGAAGTCCGCGAATTCCTGGCAGCACCCAACTCGAGCATCATTTCGCCAATCGAACCGATTCGCAACCTCACTTCGCTCGGCAGCGGGTACCTCTATCACGTCGACGCGCAGGTCCGGCCCTATTACGAAGCGT
>CAYWSE010000146.1:0-3550 GCA_964461025.1 uncultured Sphaerobacteraceae bacterium
ACGACAGAACGCCCCGCGAGGGAGCGGTGGCGATGCAGCCGATCATCGGCCGCAAGGGGAGCCTCACCGACTCGTCGAGGATGACGGCGTTGTCCTGAATCGCAATGTGTTGGACTGAGGAACGATCGAGTGAGAAATCCCTGCCTCGCCAGTCTGCCGAGAAGACAACATGTGCGGTCTCAGCGACCGATATGTCCTGGATTTCGAAGCCGATTGCATCGCCTGCGACTGCGCCATTGACGGCAATCGGGCCAGTCATGCGGTTGACCGACCGAAAATCGACCTTTCTTGTGTCGATGTCGTTGCCGGTCAGACCGAGGTATGAGAGGTCCGACGTTTCGAAGTCGATGGTCTCCCCGGTATCGATCGTGGCAACCGGCGCGGAGTGCTTCGACAGCGATGTGACGAAGTGATCGGCAGAGATGACTCGTGGTTCCGGCATGGTCATGTCCAACGTTGTGGGGCGATGAGGCGCTGGTATTATGGCCCCTGGGCATATTCATGCCCGAATTCAATGGCGAACACCATGGAGCGGGCATGAGAGCGCTGATCAGCGTTTACGACAAGACGGGTATCGACGAATTCGCACAGGCGCTAACCGAAGCGGGATGGGAGATCGTTTCGACAGGCGGCACGTTGCGGCATCTGGAATCGAGTGGCATCCCGGTGACGCCGGTGTCGTCGGTCACCGGCTTTCCGGAAATCCTCGACGGTCGCGTCAAAACGCTGCATCCAGCCATTCATGGCGGTCTGCTGGGCCGGTCGGGACTGCAATCTGATTCCGATCAGTTGCGCGATCACAACATCACACCGATCGAGCTCCTGGTCGTCAATCTTTATCCGTTTGAAGCGACGATCGCCCGGCCCGGCGTCACGCGCGAGGAAGCGATCGAGCAGATCGACATCGGCGGACCGGCGATGTTGCGGGCTGCCGCCAAGAATCACGAGTACGTGGCGCCAATTGTCGATCCCGCCGGCTACGCAGAGTTTCTGGAGCGCTTGAGTGCTGGCACGATCGATCTCGCGTACCGGCAGACATTGGCGGCGAAAGCGTTCTCACACACAAGTGCGTACGACGGGAATGTCTCCCGCTATCTGATGAACGACACGGGTGGAGAATCGTTTCCGGAGCGCTTGACGCTGAGTGGCGCGCGGACGCAAGTGCTCAGATATGGCGAAAACCCGCATCAGCAGGCGGCGGCGTATCGTTCGGCGGATCTGGGTGGGGGTTCAGGGGTGCTCGGCGCTCGGCAATTGCAGGGCAAGGAACTCTCGTTCAACAACCTGCTGGACGCCGACGCGGCGTGGAACTGCGTGCGCGATGTCGGTGTGCCATGCGTTTCGATCATCAAGCACACGATTCCCTGCGGTCTGGCCGAAGCGGAATCATTGGTGGATGCCTATGCGCTGGCGCTGGCCGGCGATCCCGTCTCCGCGTTTGGCGGGATCGTCGCCAGCAGTCAGGCGATCGATGGGGTTACGGCCGGGCAGATAGCCGAGCTCTTCTACGAGGTGATCGTCGCACCTGGTTTCGCTCCAGAGGCGCTGACCACCTTGAGTCGCAAGAAGAATCTGCGCCTGCTGGAGATCGACGCGACCTCGCCCGAGGGTGCGGCGATCGATCTGAAGGTTGTATCGGGCGGATGGCTCGCGCAATCCGCCGATACTTCGGACACCGATGAAACCACGTGGCACGTCGTTTCGAAGCGACAGCCCACGGACGGCGAAGTGAACGCTCTCCGCTTCGCCTGGCGGGCAGTACGGTTCGTCAAATCGAACGCCATCGTGCTTGCCAGGGACAAAGCGGTGGTGGGCGTCGGCAGCGGTCAGCCGAACCGGGTGGAGAGCGTGGCCATCGCCGTGAAGCGGGCGGGAGAGCGTTCGGCAGGGTCGGTCATGGCCAGCGATGCCTTTTTTCCGTTCGCGGATGGGGTCGAAGCCGCTGCTCGGGCCGGTGTGACAGCGGTCATCCAGCCCGGTGGTTCGATGCGCGACGACGAAGTGATTGCCGCCGCGGATGCCGCCGGTATGGCGATGATCGCGACTGGGCGACGCCACTTCAGGCATTGACCGCCGGCATCGCATCGATTCGCGTCAGCCAGAGATCGGGGTTGCGGATCTCCACGAGCGTCGGCAGGTACTCGGGGCCCCGCCAGACGAGTTTCGCGGTGTCATGACCCCGCCGCTCGACCACAGTGTCGATGAATTTCTGCCCCTGCCGGTATTGCTCGAGCTTTAGGTCGAGTCCGGTGATCTTGGCGAAGAGCTGCTCGACCTGACTGCGGTTCTGCTGCCGCTGCTCGAACTTGCTGCTGATCGAATCGAAACTCTTCAACAGGTCGCGGCCGATGGCATTCATGACGTGATTCGAATACCCCTCGATAATCGACATCATGGCCTGCATTTCGTTGAACAGCTCCCGCTGCTCGTCGTTCATCAATGCCTCGATCCAGCTGCCTGACGACGACCCCTGCGAGCGGATACGATCGAGAAAGATCCGGAAGTTCTTGACGCTTTCGCCGAGTTGGCGGGCATCGTCCTGCAGGAAAACGAAGTAGCGCTCGATCATGCTGTTGAAATGCGGACGCACCCACGGAATGGCTTCGAACTGGAAGACGTGGGTCGTTTCGTGAAGCGCCAGCCATGTCCGGAACTCTTTTCCCGGCAGCTTCAGATTCGCTTCCGCTTGCTGAATGTTCGGTTCTACATAATACAAGCGGCCGGCATCGACTCGCTCCCGGCCGAGGAGGGCGACGTCGTATTGGCCGAGCACGCGCCTGGCCAGGTAGCCGAGCAGAATGCCTAGCTCGGCCGCGACGACCTTGCGGTTGACATTGCCGAGCAACGATGACGAGCCCGACTGCTGATCGGGTGCGAGGAGGGGTTCGAACGGCGAGAGCATGTGCCGAAACGAGTCGATGTTGGCGTTGATCCAGTCGACGCGATCGACCGAGTAGGGCGAGCCAACGCCAGGTGGAAGGGTGAGCCCCATGTACTCAGCGACGCGCGGAGTCACTAGCTCGGCGAGTTCCTGATATTGCGCATCGAGTTTCGATCGTTCGGCGGCGGTCAACGCGGCGCCGCGATTCATGTTGACGGCGATCGAGCGAGCCTGTTCCCAGTCGATCGCAGAGCTTGCGGGACCTGGGAAGGTGATCACGTTGTCTGGCGGAGACTCGACTGCACGGCGGCGCGTCGTCAGCCAGGCGCCGGCAGCGGCTCCAGCGAGAAGCCCCCCTGCCATCAGCTTCTTGCTGGGCATGGGTCGATCGGAGCGAGTGTTGGAATTGGTCACGAATGCGTTCCTTTGTGAGACGGGGCCACCATCAGCGAAGGGACGTTGCCCAGGGCGCACGTAACACGCCGCATTCATAGTACTTGCAGCGTCGAGTCGCCAACACGACTAGTTGCCATTTGCAGGAAGTTCGGATAGCGAAGCAACGACTATGCCGGCAACGGGAGCTGCCCTCTTGGGTTTCAAGAATCTCGGGCACTTGGGTCGATGAGGAAAGTGCTTTGGCACTCAGCTGGCGAACGATACCATGTGGTT
>CAYWSE010000147.1:0-2811 GCA_964461025.1 uncultured Sphaerobacteraceae bacterium
AGAGCCAGTTGCAGAACTCCATAAGAATCGGGTCGCCCTGCATGCCCTGGATGACGCCGCCGTAGAGCTCGCCGGGATTGATCTGCTGGACGGCCTTGATGACTTCGACGTACTCCCCAACCGATGTCGGCATGACGAGCTCTGTGCCGGCGATCTCGGCGTATGCCGACTTGAACTCCTCGTCTTCGAACAGGTCGGTGCGGTAAATGAGCCCCATCGGGTAGATGTACTGCGGCACATAGTAGGTGCCGCCATCGACCCGCGAGTTGCTGTTCAGCAGCGCCTCTGAGTAGCGTGAGAGATCCAGCGCGCCATTGCTCGCCTCGATACGCGGCGTCAGCTCTTCGACCCAACCGGAGCGGGCGAACTCATACGTCCAGTAGAAGTCGACCTGCAGAAAGTCGTAGGAGCCGTTGCCTTCGCCCGCCGCCAGCTGGGTGACCAGAATGTCGTGCATGACGGGATAGACGACCTTCTCGAACTGCACCTTGATGCCGGTCAGCTCTTCGAACTCCGGCAGCATCTCCTCGATGACCGTCGTCTCGGTGAGGTCCTCCATCAGCGCGTTGATGGTTGTGCCCTCGAACTCACGGGAATAGGTGATCTCCTGCGCTGCCGCTGGCGCCGCCAACCGGCTGCCCAGTGCGGCGCTCAGTCCCGCTGCTCCCGCTCCGCCGACGAGCCGGCGGCGATCGATTTTCCGCGTTCCAATCATGACCTTTTCCTCCTTACGCCTGCCGCCACTGCCCATGCAGCAGCGCTATTTCACGGCTCCAAAGGTGAGCCCCTGCACCAGATATCGCTGAATAAACCATGTCAATACGACGATCGGCAGCATCATCGCCACGGTCGCCGCGCAAATCGCTCCAACTTGATTGCCCTGCGACGTCATCAGCGACGCCAACGCCACCGGCATCGTTTTGGAGTCGCGGCCGGTGAGAATCAGGGCGAAGAGAAACTCATTCCAACTGAGAACGAACGCGAAAATCCCCGCCGCCATCAGGCCAGGCAACGCGACCGGCAGCACGACATTGCGAAACGCCCGGAATGGCGAGGCGCCGTCGACTCTCGCCGCTTCCTCCAGTTCCCGCGGAATGCCCTGGAAAAAGCCGATCAGAATCCAGACGACGAATGGCAGATTGAACGAGAGATAAACGAGCGCCAGCGTGATGCCCCGGTCGAACATGTTGATTTCGTAGCCAAGGACATTCACCGTCTGACGAATCAGGAGATAGAAGGGAATAACCAATGCCACCGGCGGCAACATCTGCGTACCGAGAATCGTTATGCTCAATGGCGTTCCGCCCGTCCGAAACCTGGCAATCGCGTAGGCCGCGAGCGATCCGACCGCGAGACTGAACAGCGCCGAGGCCGCGGCGATCCAGATGGAATTCCACATAAAGCGAGTGAAATCCTGCTCCTGCAGAATCTGGCGGTAATTGTCGAGCGTCGGATCGAACCGAATGACTTCCGGGCGGTAGGCGAGATCACCCGATGTGAACGACGTTCGTGCCGTCCACAACACCGGCAGAAGGATCGTCAGGCAGGCGATGATGAGAATGATATGCGTGGCAACCCGGCCCGCGCTCGGCCGGTGGAACCGATCCCGCTGGTCTTCGCCTGAAACTGATTGAGCGATCACGGACACTGCAGCTCACTTCGCTTCACAAACGGAGACGGCGCCAGCACCTGCCCGCATTGTGGATACTCCGGTGGAGACTGTCAATTCCTGAGGCGTTGTTCGGGGCGTTGTCCGCTGCACTCCTGCTGACTCTCGTCTCCGCCCATCCCAGCCAGGTGATGAAATTTCCCGCACGATCCGTACTATACGAGGCAACAGGCGACGATCGGGTCTGCGTTCTTGCTTTCGCCAAAAGCGGGTCCCGCGAGCGGTTGTCGACCGTCGCTCGTTGTGTCTTGCCCGGCGATGCTCATGCAATGTCTCGAACGTGAACCACAACTCGAGGAGCTGCACCGGCTTAGCAAGGAGGTTGCCACCGACGGTGGACGCCTCGTGCTGCTAGCCGCCGAAGGAGGCGGAGGCAAGTCGACGCTCGTCCGGACGTTCATCGAGCAGACAGGCGATCAACTCCCGGCGACCGTCGTGTCATGCGATGGGCTCGATCTGCCGGGACCGCTGGGCGGTTTGTTCGACATCGCCTCGGCGCTCGGGCCGAGCATCGAGGCGGCGGTCGCGGCGCTCGCGCCACGAGAGCAGCTCTTTCGCACGATTCTCGATGCGATGCGAGAAACACCGGCGGTGATCGTCGGCGAGGACGCCCACTGGAGCGATGAGGCCACCATCGATCTGGTGCGCTTTCTCGGCAGGCGCATTGCATCGACGCGCACGTTGTTCATCGTTACCTACCGCAGTGATTCCATCGACTCGAACCACGCGCTGCGGCGAGTGCTGGGCGACCTGGCGACTGAGTCCGCGGTGATCAGGATGACCCTCCCACCTCTGTCGGTAGATGCGGTTCGCACACTGGCGGCGGGAACCGGCATCGATCCGGAAGCGCTGCACGCGCGCACAGGAGGCAACCCGTTCTATGTGACCGAGGTGGTTGGTTCCGGAGAAGCGCGCATTCCTGCTTCGGTGCGCGATGCGGTGCTGGGCCGGGCGTCGCGCCTTACTACCGAGGCGAGAGCGGTGCTCGACGTGGCGGCAGTTGCCGGTCCGGTGTTGGAAATCGATCTGGATCTCGTCTCTGCCGTAACCGGATCGCCGGTTGTACGCGAAGTCGATGAGTGCCTGGCGAATGGCGTGCTGCAAGCAGCGGGAGATGGCGTGGCGTTTCCGCATGCGATCAC
>CAYWSE010000148.1:0-2725 GCA_964461025.1 uncultured Sphaerobacteraceae bacterium
TCGGCGCGTTTGTGGCGATCGAAGCGTTGCGCCAGCTGTCGGAAACGGGATGCGATGTTGACGCATTTGCCCTCGCCGCAACGCGGGAGGAGGTCAATTTCGCCGGAGCTTTTTCAGCGGCGTTCGCGGTGAAACCGGCGGTGTCGATCGTCATCGACGTCACTCACACCTCCGACTACCCGGAAGCCGACAAGCGACGAACGGGCGACGTGCACATTGGCAAGGGACCGGTGCTCTCGCGGGGCGCGGCACTGAGCGATCCCGTCTACCGGCGCATGGTGGAAACGGCGAAAACGAACGAGATCCCCTATCAGCTCCAAGGTTCGCCGGGACACAGCGGGACTGATGCCGACGCGATCGTCACGGTGGCTGGTGGCTCAGCGACAGCGTTGATCTCGATTCCGAACCGGTATATGCACAGTCCGAATGAGCTGGTGAGCTTGACCGATCTCGACAACGCGATTCGGCTGATCGCGGCGTTCGTCAGCTCGATCGACGAGTCAAGCGACTTTCGGCCCTGAGGCTGACGATTTCGGCCGTTTCTGGCACTTCGGGCAGAAGTAGGTGCCGCGCGTGCCAACCTCGATCTTCTCGATCGAGGCTCCGCAGCGAGGGCAGGGTTCGCCCTCGCGACCGTGGACGGCGGGGAAGCCGTCCACGGGGTAGGCCTTCTGGTGAATGATCGTCGCGCCACCCTGGGCAAGTCCCTGTATGAGTGCGAAGTCAATGCCCTCCCAGAGCCGGCGAACCGCAATTGTGGATAACTGATTGGCTGGTGTCTCCGGGTGGACGCGCGCCACGAAGAGGGCTTCGTCGGCATAGATGTTGCCGACGCCGGCGACGAGACCCTGATCGAGAATCGCTGTTTTCACCGGAATCGAGCGACGACTGAGCGCGGCACGCAATTGCGGCAGCGTGATTCTCTCCTCGCCGGTGCCCTCCGGTCCGAAACCGAAAGCGGCGATGGCGGCCTCGACCTGCTCGCTCGGCATCAGGCGCAGCCAGCCGAACTGGCGGATATCGCTGAAGTAAGCCACGGTGCCGTCATCGAACCAGAAATCGATATGCGTCGATTTGTGAGGGTAGACGCCATCTGGTTTTGGCACGGGATGGCCGGCGGTGATTCGGCGACCATCGGGACGTTGAACGGAAAGCTGGCCCGCCAGCTTGAAGTGAATCATCAGGGTGAGGTCGCCCGAGGCGTCGATCATCAGCACCTTGGCGCGTCGCCTGGCGCCGAGAACCGTTTTTCCGATCAGTGGGTCAAGCGTGGGGATTTCCGAGGTTCGCAACAGCTTCGGAAGCCGGACGTCGATGCGAGAATAGGTACGTCCAGCCAGCTCCGCTTCGACAATGCGGCGGCAGGTTTCGACTTCGGGCAATTCGGGCATACGTCAGTCTGCAATGGAAAGGCCGGAACGGACCCGGCCGGAAAGAGCGCCATAAATGGCGAGGCTACGGTTCGTAATCACGATACATTGACGCCGGAATGGCGAATGCTGTGCCGTGAGTAGCATTCAGAGTCCGGTACTCAGCAGGCTGATGACGGAATCATGTCGCCTGACCAGATGATCGATTGCATCCACCGCGCCGCCTGCTGGCCAACACGGACGCCTTCTTCGTCATCGTTTGTCGCCCGGCTGACACGGGCAAGGACATCCCATGCTGCGTGCTTCGGCTGCCGGTGCCGCGCTTCGTAGGTGACGACGGTCGGTCCGAAAAGTGGACTTTGCGTCCGGCAAACAACTGACCACGAGTCACCTTCCAGTGTCAGCGTCAGGTTGACCCGCTCCCCTGTCCAGACAAATTCATCCTGATTCATGCGCACCCCAGCACCGCTCCGCACTCCCCCACTTTCCTGATACGCGCTTCTACGGGATCAGCTCGATGACAGGTCGTCAAGTCCGGATGACCGGAATTTCCCCGCCAGTCACCCTACCCTTGAGTGACCCTGCATCGTCATTCACGCGCTTCAAGAAACACTGCTCAACGCTGTGCAGGAAAAGTTTACCGCAAAACGCGCCAGCTTTGTCGATTTGTCAACGGCAATTTTCGTTCCCTGGCTCATTTTCCTCAGAAATGGACGGTTTTTGCCTCGGAATTGACGAGGGCTTGTCGCAAAGAGCGCTTTTTTACGGTGAGTGACTGCCAGACAACTCGGCCGGATCCGCTGCCTGACTGCGTTCGGCCTCGGGCAACATGCGGTCGAGCCAGTTCGGGAGCCACCAGTTGATATCTCCCATCACCCGCATGGTGGCCGGCACCAGAAGCGCTCTGATGATCGTGGCGTCGAGAAATACGGCGATGGCGATGCCAACACCGAGCGCTTTGATCAGGACGACCTGCGCCGACGCGAAGGAAAGGGTCACGACGACGACGATCAGGGCGGCGCTGGTGATAATTCGCCCGCTACGCTGCAAACCGAGCGAGATCGCCTGGGTGTTGTCGCCGGTTCGCTCCCACTCTTCCCGAATGCGGGTCAGCAGGAAAACTTCATAGTCCATGCTCAGCCCGAAGAGAATGCAAAACATGATAATCGGCAAAGATGCTTCGACATATCCCTGCGGCTGCACACGGAGCAAACCTCCAAGGTGTCCATCCTGGAAGAGAAAGACCAGCGCGCCATAGGAGGCGAGAATCGACAGCGCGTTCAGCACGATCGCCTTCAATGGCAGGATGACGGAACGGAAAAGGACGAGCAGCACGAGATACGTCGCGGCGAGAA